>CALMRI010000033.1 GCA_937776645.1 uncultured Alphaproteobacteria bacterium
CAACCGCCGAAGCCGAGCCCGACCAACGAGATCTTTTCGATCCCCAGTTGCGAAAGCAGCCAGCGATGCGCCACCGCGACATCGCGAACGCTGCGCATCCAATCCGGCCGCTCGGAGCGGCTGTAGCCGGGGTGATGTGGCACCAGAGTGTCGAATTTTCCCGCTAGTGCGTCATAAAACGGCGTGCGATCCAGGGTGCCGATGTCGTGATGCAAGACCAGTACCGGTGCGCCGTTTCCGGCCCGCATCAGGTGCATTTTACAGCCGGCGACCGGCTCCTCGCTGGTTTTCCAGTTAATATCCGTACTCATCCCGACTCCCCCGATCCTATTGTCGTGGGGGACGCTAGCCGGGGTGCGGGGGGAGCGGAAGCCGTTATCGCCATGCTGGAGGGAGGATATTTGGTTTGTGATGGAGCTGAAGCGGGACGGTGCGCGTTGGGGGGCGGCGCTGACGGCGTTCAATCCCCGATGGCGTCAGGCCAATCCGCCGGGATCGTCAAATAAACATTGGTTATCAACCGGAAAATAGATAAATTCCGGCTATCTCTACGGGGTGTCTCGCGGGCGGGACTGAGAGGTAAAGGGCGTCTGGCAAACGGTACCGGGGAAAACTGGGCCAACCCGATAAACCTGATCCGGATTATGCCGGCGGAGGGTTGGCGAGCCAACCTTCCTCGCGCGCGTGAGCGCCCTTCGCCCCATCTTTGAATGAAGCGGCGTTATGCAAAAACTTCTAATGTTTTGCAATCTCTTGCTGATTGCCAGCGATCGGCATCACCAGCATTTCTGCGGGTGCATCGGCGCGAACGTTGACCGTTTACATCTAAGACTCATTCGTTTCCAAATGGGGTCCGGGACCGAAGGTGACGGCGGTGTTCGAGGAGCAATGTGGCTGTACGCTTAATCTGGTTGGACTTGACGACGTGGTCAGCATCCTCAGCCGGCTGCGTCTGGAAGGCACACATTCCAAAGCCGACATCGCGCTGGGTCTGGACCTGTCCCGGTTGACCATTCCCGCTGGCTGGAAGAATCTGATTTTCGCGCCCTTCGACTACGGGTATTTCGCCTTCTTCGATGAGGGCCGGGTTGTCGGGGTCTATGAGACCAGCCTGTTGTTTAGCAATACACCGCCGCCGGAAATAGCCGGGTATATGTTCCGTCCAGCGCAATAGCGCCTCGGAGCCGGGACCCGTCTTGCGATATCGAAGCCGCGTCCATCCCGTTCGTCTTCCGATGGCTGCTGGTTCGTGGAATAATCTACCAAACAGATGATCCGTGGAGAGCGTGATGGATATCGGTCTGCAGATGGTTTTCACCAAATATGGTTGCGACGTAAGCGTCAGCGACCAACAGGTTTGGGATGAGGAACTCCGGATAGCCGAGATCGCAGTCGACAGCGGCTTCGACTGTCTGTGGGCGGTGGAGCATCATTTTCGCGATTATTCTTTTTGCCCAGATAATCTGCAGCTCATGGCCTATCTGACGGCGAAGTACCCGAATATCGACGTTGGTACCGCCGCGATCATCCTACCTTGGCAAGATCCGCTGAGAGTGGCGGAGAAAGCGGCGGTGCTGGATCATCTCTCCGGCGGCCGGATGCGGCTCGGTATGGGGCGCGGCTTGGCGCGGCGCGAGTTCGAAGGCTTTCGCACGACGATGAACGAATCACGGGAGCGCTTCGACGAGGCTGCCGCGTTGATCGTCGACGCCTTGCGCACCGGTTGGATGGAAGGGGATGGCAAGCATTACAAGCAACCCCGGGTGGAGCTTCGCCCTCGGCCACGTTTTCCGCTCGATGAGCGGATCTACGCTGTCGCCTCAAGCGAAGATTCGGTGGTTTCCGCCGCCAAGATTGGCGCCCGGATGGTGATGTTTGCTGATCGTCCTTGGGAGAAGCGGTTGCCGCAGATCAAGCAGCACGCCCAGTTGTTCGTGGAACTGCATGGCCGGCCCGGCCCGCCGCCGCTGACCGCGGATTTCTGTGTTTGCTCACCCACGATGGATGGCGCCGAGGAACTGAGCCGGCAGTATATGGGTACTTTCGTCTATTCCAACTATGATCATTACGAGCTGCTGGGTGAGCATTTCTCCCAGATCAAGGGTTATGACAGCTATGCGGCGAAGGTCGAGGTGGCCAAGGAGGTCGGGATCGAGGGCATGGTCGACGGTTTCATGCAGGCCGCCGTCTGGGGCACGCCCGACCGGATTCTGCGCGAGTTCGAGAAGCGCCGCGAGACGATCGGCGAGTTTGAGCTGGCGACCTCGTTCCGGTTCGGCGGTATCCCGCCTGAACTGGCCGAAGAATCGATCAAGCTGTTCGCCAAGGAAGTGCTGCCGGTGTTGAAGACCTGGAAGGACGCGGCCTCGATGAAAGCCGCCGAGTAGGCGAGCCCGGGGCCAAGCAGAAAGCTTTGTCACGATCCGTTTGCTTGATTTGATGACGATAGAGTCGCGAGTCGGCCCCGTTGACCTAGGACCCGCTCCGACGTTCCGCGCCGGCGAATGCTGTTCTCACAATAGACGTCGGGATCAAACGACGCCGGTGCGGCTGGCGCGCGCGGCGACGGATGCAGACCTTACGGGTGCTGAGCCGACACGTGCATGTCCCGGCGTGCTACAATGCCACGATAATCACGCCGCACACCGTTGGGTCACCGAGCAATAAACCCCTCGGCACGACGCCGAACCGGTCCAGGTTTAGGTTTAGAGCCGGCTTTGCCGCCGATATTGACACGTGTGGCGTGGCGATCTTTTTCCACGAAGATAATTTGGGAAGGCGAGGGAAAACATGACCAAAGCGAAAGCCCGAGCGCGGGCTAAGGCGAAAGCATCACAAAAGCTGGGAACGCCAGTCGTTAACCCAGGTAATCCTCAGCAACCTAAGCCCGGCCATTTCGATCCGGGGCCAGGGTCGATTAAAAGCGCGAAGTTTAGCGGCAACGACAGGAGTTTTGCTGCGGGGAAACGAGGGACGGAACGCGCAAGATAAGGCGCGCCGCTGACTTTCGCTCACGAGTTCCAAGTGCCGTTCAATGCGGCCTGCGAGGCGCGGCGGGAATTGTCGTGCAACGGCCTCCTCCCGGCACGACGCAAGCTTGCGGACCAAGTGCCTTGGCGTCCGATGACCACCGCAAAGGCAAGATGAATTCGGACGTCGGGTTCGTCTCAAGCTGATCAGAAGCGGAAGTAATGCAATCCACATCGGGTCGAAGTGAGTTGTTCGGATTTGGCGCTAGTTTCCAAACGCTGGTAACGGGTTATTCCCGAAACAACGTCTGCATTGCCCATCGTCCAATTTCAACAATTTCTCTACCATCATGTAGACTTAAAACTCCGGATAGCCGTGTGTGCGCTCTGGCCCTGTCGTTGCCGGTGCGAACGGCGAACAGAAGTTCTCACATGGTCCTATGGGGAGATACCGCGAATGCCGCCGGCAGAGATGGCATCTGAAGGTGTTCCCGATGAGATTCCAATCTCATTGGAAACCAGGTGAGACCCTACCTGACCGTTTCCAAATATTTTCGTATAGAAAAGTCGGCATTAAAGGACATAAGTCTAGGGTGCGCTACTTACTTCAGCCCCACGTATAATGATTGCGAGTGTATGTTTCCTCCTCGTACACACGCCAGTCCTGCGCGCCACATTCACTGTCAGCTTTGAGCCCGACCATCAACGAGCGGGGTCAGATTGATGGCCTTAGATTTTAGCATTTTGGTTATTGGCACAAGTTGCTAAGACACAGGGCGGCGCGGAGAGCGTCAGCGTGTTAATTTATGCGGCCAGCACGCGCCGGGTAAATTTAGGTGTACTAATTGGAGCCTCTGGATCTTGAGCTCTCAGAGGTTGATGGAGGCGTGTCCCTAGAAATGTTAGGCCCTGAGAAGGATGTCTAAGAATCACCATAATGCATTGATTATAATGATGATATGGAGGAAATATGATGTTTGATCTGATCATTCGCAATGCGCGGATCGCCGACGGTCTTGGTGGCCCGCTGATCCAAGGCGATTTGGCGGTCAGGGATGGCCGGGTGGCGGCGATCGGACAGGTCGAGGGCGAGGCGGTGGAGACACTAGATGCCGAGGGGCAGGTTCTGGCGCCCGGCGTGATCGATCTGCATACTCATTATGATGCCCAGCTTACCTGGGATCAGACAGCCTCTCCGGCCGGCGCGCTGGGCGTGACTACGGTGGTCATCGGCAATTGCGGTTTTGGCGTGGCGCCGGCGCCGGCGGCCCATCGCGACAGCATCATCGCCAATCTAGCCGAAGTCGAGGGCATGTCCCTGGACTCGCTGAGGGCCGGCATGGATACCAACTATCAAAGCTTTGGCGAATATCTCGATCTGTTACGGCGCAAGGGGGTCTATCCCAACGTCGCGTGCCTTGCCTCGCACACGGTGATGCGTACCGCCGTCATGGGGGACGAGGGTTCGGCGCGACCATCGACCCCGGCGGAGCTGGAGACGATGATTGCGTTGCTACGCGAGGCGATGGATGCTGGCGCTATTGGCTTGGCCTCGTCGAGCAATGAAAACCATCGGGGCGCCGGCGGCGTCCCGATCGCCTCTCGCCTGGCCGACGATGACGAGTTCCGGGCACTAGTGAAGGTCTTGGCCGACTATGACCATGGCGTCTTCATGGCTACCTTCGGCGAGCGTCATACGATCGCTTTTCTTGAAGAGATGTGCCGGATTAGCGGTAAGCCAGGTTGTTATGCGCCGCATTTCCATTTCGCCCATCAGCCGGATAGGGCGTCGGGGATCATGCATGACGCCGAGGCGGCGCGGGCCCGTGGCGTTCCGGTTTACACTCAAGGTTCTTGCCAACCGCTCAGCCTGACCTTCACCCTCGACAAGGCCTATATTCTTAAAGCTATGCATCCCTGGCCGGCGACCGAGGATCACCAGGAATTGCGTCAAATTTTTACTGATCCGGTGTTTCGCGACGCGTTCCGCGTGACCTTGCAGCAGGCGGATTCCCAGCATGTCTTCAAGGGGCGCTGGGACTGGGTACCGATTGCCGTGGTCGAGCTTGAAAAAAACCAGGGTCTGGTGGGCCGGACCATCGCCGAGATCGCCGAGGAGCGTGGTCAGGACCCATTGGATGTGTTCCTCGATATCGGCTTGGAGGAAAATTTCGGCACCAGGTTCACCTTTTTTATGCTGAATATGGACGAGGATGGGGTGGCCGAGCTGATCGCTAATGACGGTACTCTGGTTAGTCTTTCAGATGCCGGGGCGCATAATTCACTGCTTTGTGATGCCGGCTACGCAATGCATCTGTTCGGCCATTGGGTCCGCGAAAAGGGTCTGTTCGATCTGCCGACGGCGATCCGCAAGGTGACCAGTGACCCGGCCGACGTCTATGGCTTCATCGATCGCGGACGTCTGACCCCCGGGGCCTGGGCCGATATGATCCTGTTTGACCCGGACGAAATTTGCATCACCAATATGAGCCGGCATTTCGATCTACCCGGCGGTGGCGAGCGCCTGCTGAGATCCGCGCCGGGCTTACGGGGAACCTGGGTCAATGGGGTTCAGGTGTTTGATGGCGATGACTATTTGCAAGTGCCGGCGCCGGGGCAGATCCTGACCAAGTTCGATGGCGCCAGACCCAAATTGGGCATGGAGCAGAAGCGCGCCGCTGAATAGGAATAAGCGTAGCGATAAGCATAGGGAGAAGCACGATGACGGTACAGGAATTGAACTCGCTCCTCGGCTTGTTGACCTCTCGACCCAAGCCACTGGACCCAACCCCGGAAATGCTACGGGAGAGGTTCGACAAGCTGGCTGATTTTCTTCCTAGCCCGGACGACCTGATCTATGAACCGGTCGATGCGGACGGCGTGCCGGGAGCCTTTATCTCGGCTCCGGGGGCCGACGTTTCACGCTGTGTTTACTATCTGCATGGCGGCGGTTACGTCATCGGTAGTGTCGCGACACACCGAATCCTGGCCTATGATTTGTCCAAGGCGTCCGGTGTTCGGGTGCTCTCGATGGAATATAGCCTAGCGCCTGAGCATCCGTTCCCGGCCGGGCTGGAAGATGCGGTCGCCGGGTATAAATGGCTTTTGCAAAGCGGTATCGCGCCCGAGCATATTGCGATCGCTGGAGATTCGGCGGGCGGCGGACTTGCGGTCGCGACTCTGTTGGCGCTGCGGGACCGGGGGATACCCTTGCCGGCGGCAGCGGTCTGCTTCTCGCCGTGGGTTGACCTGGAGGGTGCAGGCGAATCGATGAGCAGTCGGGCCGACGTTGACCCGATGGTGCAGAAGGCCGGACTGCTTTGGTACACTGGTCTCTATATGGCTGGCGGCGATCCGCGTGACCCGCTGGCCAGCCCCCTGCACGGTGCGTTGTCCGGTTTGCCCTCTATGTTGATTCAGGTTGGCGATTGCGAGACCTTGCTTGACGATGCAACCCGGTTGGCCGAACGCTTGCGGGCCGCCGGCGTGCCCGTTGAGCTTGATGTCTGGGACCGGATGATCCATGTCTGGCAGCTGTTCGCGCCGATCCTCTCCGAGGGCCGGGACGCCATAGACAAGGCCGGAGTCTTTATCGCCGGCAAGCTGAAGTGAGCTGACAGGAGACGGTATCGCCGCGTGAGGGGGCACTCGACTTGCCGGCTTGCGCCTGCCCGGTTATAAACCGCCCGCCGAGCGAGAGATGTTGATGGACCGCGCCCGGATATTCGCCATAACTTGCAAGAAAAGTCGAGATTCGCCATGGCTATTGAGCGCACCTTCTCCATTATAAAACCCGACGCTACCGCCGCCAACAAGACTGGCGCCATCAACGCGCTGATCGAGGCCGCCGGGCTGCGTATTATCGCCCAACGGCGCATTCAGATGACCAAGCAGCAGGCCGGGCGGTTCTACGCGGTCCATTCCGAGCGGCCATTCTATGGCGAATTGGTTAATTTCATGATCTCCGGTCCGGTGGTCGTGCAGGTTCTCGAAGGCGAGAACGCCGTCGCTACCTATCGTGAGGTGATGGGCGCTACCAACCCGGTCGATGCGGCTGAGGGCACCATCCGCAAGCTGTTCGCCAAAAGCGTTGGCGAGAATTCGGCGCATGGTTCGGATGCGACGGAAACCGCCGATGAAGAGATTCCACAGTTCTTCAGCCTGGCCGACATCACCGGCTGACTGAAAGAGGCGCGCGTCTTAATCATTCCGGTGTGCCGACTATCTGTTCACGACATAAAAACGGAGGAAGGCTTGGTCTATTTGGCCAGGTTGGCTTGCGACCGGCAGGAGTACGCGTTCGACGGGCTTGAAATCCACCGTCGATATCGGTTTGGGCGTTTATGAACCAGCCTACGACCCGCCGCGTGCCGTTCGCGCCCATGATGTTCCAAGGCGCCTCTGGGAGGATTGTCGCCGTTATCAAAGAATATTGCGAAGGTGGCCCTAGTATATAGCCCACGCCATCTGGCAGGTGCGCCTAAAGGCGCTCAGTTGTCAGTTGGACATGGTTTTGTTGCAGAAGGGCAGAGCGCGGCCCGCAGGTGTTGGAGGAACGCGCTATGTAGAGCTTTAGACGACCAGCCACGCCATCAGTAACAGCGTAATAATAATCAGGCCGATGGAAACCTTGAAGAGGGTGCAGACCCCTTGATAGGAATCCAGATGGAACTGATAGTCAGGGTCGTTCTTGGAATGCTCAACGGCCATTTTAATACCCCCCGGGTCGATCCGGCTTCAATGCGATACCCATTGTATAAAACACCAGCGCCAGTTCCGCCAAGTCTCAAAACGTCATTCCATCGTCGGATTGACTAAAATAACACCGTCCGGCGGAGCTTGGTCGTGGATCACGGCGCGTCCATCCACGATGCGGATCCGGCCTTCGGCCAATAACCGGAGCGTTTGGGGATAGATCCTGTGCTCCTGCTTCAGCACCCGCGCCGCCAGAGTATCAGCCGTATCATCGGCGAGGATTGGAACCACCGCTTGTGCCAGGATCGGGCCGGAATCCACTTCTGGCGTGACCAGATGCGTGGTGCAGCCGGCGACCCGGGCGCTGGCGTCAAGCGCCCGCTGATGGGTGTGCAGCCCCGGGAAGGATGGCAGCAGGCTGGGATGGACATTCAGCATTCGTCCGGCCCAACCGTCGATGAAGCCGGAGGTTAGGATACGCATGAAGCCGGCTAGGCAGACAATTTGGCAGCCGACGCTCTCCAATGCCTCGTTCAGGGCCGCGTCAAAGGACGCACGGTCGTCGAAATCTTGGTGGTTGATGACCAGGGTTGCGATGCCGGCCGCGCTGGCCCGCTGCAACCCTCGAACGCCCAGCCTGTTTGAGATTACCAGGACGATTTCGGCGGGAAAACCTGGCGCCGCCGCCTCATCGATTAGCGCTTGCAGGTTGGTGCCGCTGCCAGAGATCAGCACGCCGACCCTCGCTCGGGGCGTGATCGGATGGCTCATGCTGACCAGCGCGCAAGGTTGTCGAGGAAGATCGCCGGTCCGCCATCGGTACGCGGCTCCAGAAGGCCCAAGCGATGCACGGTTTCGCCCGCCTGGGTGAGGGCCTCGGTCACATCGTTGACGGCATTGGACCGGACGATGACCAGCATGCCGATACCGCAATTGAAGGTCCGGGCCAGCTCGGCAGCCTCGATCCCGCCGGTTTCAGCGAGCCAGCGAAACAGCGACGGCAGGGCCCAACCGGATACATCGATCCGTGCCGCTAGCGAGACGTCAAAGGTCCGTGGCGGATTCTCGACCAGCCCGCCGCCGGTGATATGGGCAAAACCGGTGACACCGCCGGTGGCAAGCGCCGCCAGACAGGCTTTTACATAAATCCGCGTCGGCTCCAGGATCACATCGCCAAGGGTCGGGGCGGGTTTTTCGCCAAGCGCGACCGTTTCGAATGGGCAGGGAGCGTCATAGGCTAGCCCGGCGCCATCGAAGACCCGGCGAACCAACGACAAACCGTTTGAATGCACGCCCGATGATGCCAGACCCAGCAATACGTCGCCGGCGCGCGGCTGGGTGCCGTCAAGCAGGTTGGATCGCTCCACCGCGCCGACGGCAAAACCGGCGAGATCATAATCCCCATCGGCGTACATACCCGGCATTTCCGCGGTCTCGCCGCCGACCAATGCGCAGCCTGCTTCGCGGCATCCCTGGGCGATCCCGCTGACCACGGCGCGCGCGGTTTCGACTGACAGCTTGCCGGTGGCGTAATAATCGAGGAAGAACAAAGGTTCGGCGCCCTGAACGACGAGATCATTGACGCACATGGCGACCAGATCGATGCCGACGGTGTCGTGGCGTCCGGCCTCGATGGCGATCCGCAGTTTGGTGCCGACCCCGTCGGTGGCGGAGATCAGCAGGGGGTCGGTAAAACCGGCGGCTTTTAGATCAAAGATACCGCCAAAGCCGCCGATGCCACCGTCGGCGCCGGGCCTCGCGGTTGATCGGGTCAGCGGCTTAATCGCGTCGACCAGACGCTCGCCGGCATCGATGTCGACGCCCGCGTCGCGATAGGTCAGCGGGCGATTGGGTTTGGGCTGGTCGATGGTTTCCTCCGTGGCGATCGGCTATAACTGCCCGATGGGTGAAATGGGGTGCTGGCCATTGGGCTTCTCATTTTACAGGAATGTCACGGTATCGCCGAATTCATGCTTTATGGCGTGGCGGAGTGGGGATGAGCAAGACGGTTTTGGAGTCGAACGCGTGAAGCATGCAATTCATTCTTTGACGGCGCGGCTGATTATCGCCGCCTTCTCGCTGTTGGGGTTTGTTCTTATCGCCGGGCCAGCTCCGGCGTTGCAGCCTGATGAGGTTTTCGTGGTCGCGCCGGTTCCGGTCGACGTGACGGCGGAATCAGCGCGAACGGCGCGCGCCAAGGCGCTGCGGATGGGGCAATCTCTGGGGTGGAAGCGATTGCTGGCGCGTCTGACTTTGCCCGGAGACGCGGCTGGACTGATCGACTTTGGGCCAGAGCAATTGGCGCCCTTGGTTCAAGGCTTTGAGGTGTTGCGGGAACGCACGTCAGCGGTGCGCTATTTGGCGACGTTGTCCTACAGTTTCAACAAAGATGAGGTTCGCCAGGCGTTGGCCAATGCCGGCATCGCCTTCGCGGAAACCCCGAGTCGGCCGGTTTTGATTGTCCCCGTGCTTACCAGCGAGGGGGTGGGTGTGCTCTGGGAGGACCCAAATCCCTGGCGCGAGGCCTGGCAGAACCTGCCGAGCCGCGATGGATTGCTGCCGATCGTGGTGCCGCATGGGGATCTGGCCGATATTCGCGATCTGTCCACCGTTCAAGCCTTGCGCGGCGATCAGGAACGCTTGCGTGCGGTGGCGGACCGCTATGGCGCGCGCGACGTGGTAGTGGCCCGCGCGGCGCGGCTCTTTGACCGCAGCGATAATCTCCCGGTGTTGGAGATCTCCATGGTGCGAGGCAACGGCACCGAGACCGAGGAAACGATCATCGATTCGATCAAGGGACAAAATGCCGATGACCTGATCGGTCTCCTGGATGCCGGGGTGACCCGCGTGGTTGAGATTTTGTCGACATCGTGGAAGAAAGCCAACCTAGTGCGCCCGGGTTTGGAATCACGGGTGAGCGTGGTGGTGCCGATCGTAAGCTTCGCCCGATGGCTTTCCATAAAAAAGCGATTGCAGGGGATCGGCGTGTTGCGGCGTATTGAATTGTTGCGACTTTCCAAGCGTGAGGCGGTGATGGATCTCTGGGTGCATGGGGACGAGACACAGCTTCGTAATGCATTGCGCCAGCGCGATTTGGAACTGCATGAGGGTCGTACCGATTATGTGCTCGCCGATCGCGATCAGCTGGTGCCACCTGATTATCTTTTGACGCCACCGACAACCGCGGCCCCCGCTGTTTCATCGCACGCTATTTTGCCAGCGCCCGGCGCTGAGAGTTCCGGCTTGACCAATCCTCTGTTGCCGACCGCGCCGCCAACGGCGACGGCGACGCAGTAGCCGGGGGGGGCGGATCATGACAGGACGAGAGCGCAGGATCTTCTGGTTGGTCTTCCTGGCGTCAGGGCTGGTGGCACTTTATGCATTAAGCAATGTATTGCTGCCATTCGTTGCTGGCATGGCGATCGCCTATTTTCTCGATCCGGTGGTCGATCGTTTCGCGAAGACTGGCTGGCCCCGAACCTTGGGAACGGCGATCGTTCTGGTTGGATTTCTGGTCATCACAATCAGCTTGTTCCTGCTACTGGTGCCGGTGGTGAACGCGCAGCTGTTGCGTTTGATCGAGGTGGTTCCGGCGGTACTCGAACGGCTCGAACTAATTCTTCACCCGATTCTGGAGCAGCTCAACGCCGGCGCCGATGGAGAGCCGCTTCGCAACCTGCCATCGATCGCAGGCGGGGCGCTGAAATGGGCGGTGGGACTATTGGGCGGTCTGGTCAGCGGCGGCGTAGCGGTGGCCAATATGGTGTCGCTGGTCTTGATAACGCCGATTGTCGCGTTTTATTTGCTGCGGGACTGGGATCATATGGTCGCGACCATCGATGGCTGGTTACCCCAGGCGCAACGAGAGACGATTAGGACCCAGTCACGGGAAGTTGACCGGACCCTGGCGGGTTTCGTTCGAGGCCAGGGTAGTGTGTGCATCATCCTAGCGGTTTTCTATGCCGTGATGCTCAGCCTCGCCGAGCTCCAATTTGGTGTGGTGATAGGTATCTTCGTCGGCGTGATCTCCTTCGTGCCCTTCGTCGGTGCCGTTGTTGGTGGATTGCTAAGCGTCGGCCTGGCCGCGGCTCAGTTCGACACCTGGCAGCCGATCGCCATCATCGCTGGAATTTTCGTCGTCGGCCAGATCCTAGAAGGCAATATCCTGACCCCTAAATTGGTTGGCGACGCGGTCGGGCTACACCCGGTCTGGGTCATTTTCGCGCTGCTTGCGGGCGGCACGTTGTTTGGCTTTGTCGGGATATTGCTGGCGCTGCCGGCGGCGGCGGTGATCGGAGTCCTGACCCGGTTCGGTTTGTCGGAGTATCTGATGAGCCCCTTACATCTGCGCGGTATTCCGCCTCATGATGACGATGTTGAGAACAACGACGGGACTTCAGGTGGCAACGGGACCAAGTCGTGAACGCCAGTACGCAATTGCTGCTCGACCTCGTGCTTCGACCAGCCTATGACCGCGATGAGTTTCTGGTTTCCGCCTCGAATGAAGAAGCTGTCGCCTGGATTGACCGCTGGCCGGATTGGCCGGTAGCCACGCCGGGTATCAACGTCTTTGGCGCAGCCGCATCCGGTAAGACCCACTTGGCCGCGGTATGGCGCGCCCGCGCCCGGGCAAATTGGGTGGACACTCCTATTTCGACGGCCGAGGCGGTGCCGGGTTTGCTTGGCGATGCGCGGCATATGGTGATCGATGGGCTAGATGAAACCTGGCCCGGCGAGCCTGTGCTGCACCTCTATAACCTGCTCGTGGAGCGCGGTGGCGGCGTGCTCGTGCTGACCCGGACGCCGTCGGCAAGGTTGCCGTTGACGCCGCCGGACCTGGCCTCGCGGTTGGCGGCTCTACCTGCGGTCGAGCTTGGCTTTCCAGATGACGCGCTGATCGTCGGCGTGATGAGTAAGCTGTTCCGTGACCGACAAATGCAAGTTGGCCGTGACGTTCTGGAGTATGTAGCGAGCCGGATGCAACGCTCATTGGAAGAGGCGGCCCGGGTAGTTGATTTTCTGGATGCCACTTCGTTGTCCGAGGGGCGCCCGATTACCTTGCCGCTGGCCCGACTGGCGCTGTCGAGATTGGCGCTATCCGGGGCGGATGATGTGAACGAGAACTGAGGAGACGATCGATGGATTTGGGAATTGCCGGCAAAAACGCGTTGGTCTGCGCCGCCAGTAAGGGATTGGGCCGGGGCTGCGCCGATGCGCTTGCCGAGGCTGGGGTGAATGTGACGATTTGCTCGCGTACCGAAGCGGATATTAATGCTACCGCCGAGGCAATCAGTAAGGCTTATGACTGCACGGTGAAATCGGTGGCCTGCGACATCACCACCGATGCCGGTCGCAAAGCCGCGCTGGACATGACCGGTGACGTGGACATTTTGGTCAATAACGCTGGCGGCCCGCCTCCGGGAAATTTTAGGGACTGGACCCGTGACGATTGGATCAAGGCGATCGATTCGAACATGCTGACAGGGATCGAATTGATCAAGGCGACCGTCGACGGGATGATGGCGCGCAAGTTCGGCCGCATCGTCAACATCACATCTGCCGCGGTGAAGTCACCGATCGCGATCCTCGGGCTCTCGAATGGCGCACGAACTGGGTTAACCGGGTTTTGCGCCGGGATCGCTCGTGACACCGTGCGCGAAGGGGTGACGATTAATGGGTTGCTGCCCGGGCCTTTCGAGACCGACCGTTTGCGCGGCAATCTGGAGGGTCGCGCCAAGAGCGCTGGGATGACCTACGAGGCGATGTACGAGGCAGCTGCCGCTGATAACCCGGCCGGGCGGTTTGGTACCTCTGAAGAATTTGGCAAGACCTGTGCCTTCCTGTGCAGCGCCCATGCCGGTTTCATCAACGGCCAGAACGTGCTGATGGACGGCGGCGCGTTCCGCAGCTCGATGTAGCGCTTATTGATGTTGCGCGGGCATCGCGCGGATCTGGTCTTGTGCCAGCTGCCGGGCTTCCTCGACGGCCAAGTCCCCGCGCGCCAAGCCTTCCAGCAAGATGAAATGCAGCTCGGTGATACCTATAGTGCCGAGGATATCGCGTAGATAAGGCGTCAGATGGTCCGGTTGACGGGCCCGCTTGCCGGAAAAATAGCCGCCCGAGGCAATGACGATATAGGTCGGCCGATCCGTCAGCAGGCCGACCTTGCCCTCTGGCGTGCTTTGAAAAGTGCGCCCAAAACGCACGATCTGGTCGATCCAGGCCTTGAGCACCGCCGGAACGGTAAAATTGTGCATCGGCGTGCTTAGCACCAGCACAGCGGCGTCCTCAAGCTCGCGTATCAGCGCCTCCGAGGTTTGCAGGGCTTCGTGCTTGGCGGCTGCTTCGGCGCTCTGATGGGACATCATCGCCAGTGCAAAACCGCTATCCACAAGTGCTGGGGGGTGTTCGGCCAGGACCCGATGGACGACCGGCATGTCGGGTCGTTCAAGCCGGAGTTTGTCGGTCAATTCATCTGCCAACCGGCTGCTATGCGCGGTGGATAGCTTGGGGCTACAATCGATACGTAGAATTGTTTTGGCCATGGTGATCGCGCGTCCGGTCTGGAATAGTGAGGCGTGGCGGAACGGCCAATGGAAGGGCGGGGGCGGCAAGGGCGATTTTTTGACCCCGAACTGTCATAAAATTATTGTTTGCGGCATGATGGCGAGTGTTGCACGTAGGCGGGGCGCACGCCAAGACGGGAAATTGCCATGAGCAATACGGAAACCGCCGCCAAGCTTAAGTATCTTCCAGGGGCTCCTGCGCGCTTTATCAACCGAGAACTATCCTGGCTGTCGTTCAATGCGCGGGTTTTGGAGGAGGCTTGGAATTCGTGCAACCCGCTGTTGGAAAGATTACAGTTCCTATCGATCTCAAGCTCGAACCTGGATGAATTCTACATGGTCCGGGTCGCCGGTCTGAAAGGTATGGTCACCGCCGGCGTTTCGTCCTCCAGTCCGGATGGGCTTACGCCGTCGCAACAACTGGCGGAAATTTCGATGGAAGTGACCAAGCTCGTTGCCGATCAGCAGGCCTGCTTTCGCGAGTTGCGTGATGAACTGCGCGGCGCTGGGTTTCATCTGGTCGATTATGCTGAGCTCCTGAGTGAGGATCGCGTCTGGTTGAAGGAGTATTTCCTCGACCAAATCTTTCCCGTATTGACGCCGCTGGCGATTGATCCGGCGCACCCGTTTCCGTTCTTTCCCAACCGGGGAGCTTGTCTGGCTCTTAGGCTGAGGGGATTTGCTGATGGCCGTGACATGGAGGCGCTGCTGCCGTTGCCGTCGCGGGTCAGTCGGTTTGTGCGCTTGCCGGGCGACGGTATCCGGTTCATCGCGACCGAGCAGGTCATCCTTGAGCATATAAACACGGTTTTTCCGAATTTTGACCTCGTTGGCCATGGCATTTTTCGGGTGCTGCGCGATAGCGAGATGGAGGTCGACGAGGAAGCGGAAGACCTGGTGGTTTCCTTTGAATCGGCGCTGCGCCGCCGTCGCCGAGGGAATGTCATACGGCTCGCCGTGAACGCGACGATGCCCGAGGATCTGCGCGGTTTTGTCGTGCACGAGCTCGGCTGTTCCGAGAACGACGTGTTCTCGCTCGGTGAATTGGTTGGATTGGCCGAGCTCGAGCAATTGATCACCGGAGAGCGTCCCGACCTGCTTTGGGCGCCGTTCAACGCACGCTTTCCGGAACGGATCCGCGATTTCGGCGGCGATTGTCTGGCGGCGATCCGGGCCAAGGACATCATCGTCCATCATCCCTATGAGAGCTTTGACGTGGTGGTGCAGTTCTTGCGTCAGGCTGCCGCCGATCCGGCTGTGGTGGCGATCAAACAGACGCTCTATCGGACCAGTCAGGACTCGCCGATCGTCAAGGCGTTGATGGAAGCGGCGGAATCCGGTAAGTCGGTAACCGCGATGGTGGAATTGAAGGCGCGGTTCGACGAGGAGGCGAATATCCGTCTGGCCCGCGAGTTGGAAGGCGCGGGGGTACAGGTCGTCTATGGTTTCGTCGATCTGAAAACCCATGCCAAGATTTCACTTGTCGTGCGCCGGGAGGGTGCCCGTTTGCGCAACTACACGCATTTTGGAACCGGCAATTACCATCCGATCACCGCTAAGAATTATACCGATCTTTCGTTCTTCACCTGTGACCAGGATATGTGCCGAGATGCGGCACAGGTGTTTAACTACATGACCGGCTATGCGACGCCGGGGGCAATGAACAAAATAGCGATCTCGCCGCTGACGCTTCGCGATAGGCTTAAGGAATTGGTCCGGATGGAGATGGACAATGCCGAGGCCGGTAAGCCGGCGGAGATTTGGGCCAAATTGAACTCTTTAGTCGACCCGGAACTGATCGATCTGCTCTATGCGGCTTCGGGGGTTGGGGTGCGGATCGAAATGGTGATCCGCGGCATCTGCTGTCTGCGCCCGGGGGTGCCTGGATTGTCCGAAAATATTCGGGTCCGCAGTATCATTGGTCGATTTCTCGAGCACGCGCGCATTTTGTGTTTCGGCAATGGAAATAATCTGCCATCTGATAACGCCAAAGTGTTCATTTCTTCGGCCGATTGGATGCCGAGAAATCTGGACCGCAGGGTCGAACATTTCGTACCAATCGAAAACCTCACGGTGCACCGTCAGGTGCTGGACGAAATCATGGGGGCGAATTTGAAAGACCAGACCAATTGTTGGATCCTGGACGCTGACGGCAAGTACGAACGTCAGGATGCCGGCCCAGCGGATTTCTCGGCGCATACCTATTTCATGACCAACCCCAGTCTGTCTGGCCGAGGTAGTGCGTTGCGTAAACCAGCCGATCGATCCTGACATCTTGCCAGTTCCTCCTAGATCAGTTCCTCCTGGGCTAGTTCCTGCAAGGAAGCTGCAAAACTTGTCGCACGTGACGCCCTCGGAAATTCCTGACCGCGAGAACCGGGTCGGGGTGCTGGATATTGGATCGAACTCGGTCCGCCTCGTGGTGTTCGAGGGCGGGCGGCGAATGCCGATCCCAATCTTCAATGAAAAGGCGCTTTGCGCTTTGGGCGCGGATCTGCGTGAGACCGGCCGATTGTCGGAGACTGGCCGGATTTCGGCGATCGTCAATATCGGCCGGTTCACCGAAATCGCTCGCGAGATGGAGCTGTCGCGCCTCGACGTGTTGGCTACCGCCGCCGTTCGGGAAGCCGAGAATGGCGTTGACTTTGTGCAGGATTTGCAACGCCGCTTCGGGCTCCAGGTTCAGGTTCTTTCCGGTGACGAGGAAGCCAGATTGTCAGCTCAGGGCGTGCTCAGCGCCTTTCCCGGGGCGGACGGTGTGATGGGCGATCTTGGCGGCGGTAGCCTGGAGATGGTTGATATTTCTGCTGGAGACCTGAGCCATCAAGCCACGATGCCGCTTGGCCCGTTGCGGTTGGGTGCGCTGACCAACCGGAATCGCGCGGACTTGGAGGCGCGGATAGATGGGCATTTGGGAAAATTGCATTGGCTCGACCGTCTTTACGAGCGTCCGATTTATGCTGTCGGCGGTGCCTGGCGTAGTCTAGCCAGGGCCCATATGGCGGACAATAAATACCCGCTTGAGGTGATCCACGGGTACGAGATTGACGGTGAAGAGGCCCTTGATTACCTGGATCAGGCGTCCGGCGCGCGAAAGAACCAATTGCAGACAATTCCTGGGGTTGCCACGCGTCGGTCGGCATCGGTGTCTATGGCGGCGCTGATCCTCTCGCGGGTTATGCGCCTGGGCCGGGCGAGCGGCTTGAAGTTCTCGGCCTTTGGGCTGCGCGAGGGGTGCCTCTACGATCAGTTGCCGCAGAATGAGAAAAGCCAAGATCCTCTATTGGCGAGTTGTTCGATGATCGCCGAAAAATCCGGGCGGTTTCCACTTGCACCCGAATTGGTGGAGCGATGGATACGCGGGTTCCTGCCGGACTTAAGTGCGCGGGATGCGCGCTTGGTAAGTGCGGTTGCGATCCTTTCAGACCTCGCCTGGGCCGAACATCCGCGCTATCGCGGCGAGCATGCTTTCCTGAAGGTGCTGCGCCTTCCGGTGGTTGGAATCAGCCATGAGGAACGGGTGTTCGTCGCCTTGGCGGTTCTGGCGCGTTATACCGGCGCCACTAAACTGCAAGGCGCGGCGGCGGCGGCCGGATTGATTTCGCCGGAGCGTCGAGGGACCGCGGTGAAGATTGGTCTGGCCTTGCGTCTGGGGCTGACCCTTTGCGGTGGTGTCGGGCGGATGCTGGCCAAAGTCGAGGTGCAGCCGAATTACGATTGGGTTTCCATCGTCTATCCCAGCGACATGGTCGCCGCGCACGGAGAAGCGGTAGGGCGCCGTATGAATGAATTGTCCCAGGCGCTTGGCATGCCCGTGGTGATGCAGCCCGCGCTCCCCCTCAAGCCAGTCGGAC
>CALMRI010000034.1 GCA_937776645.1 uncultured Alphaproteobacteria bacterium
TGAAATCAAACTTCCTGTGCAACCTTGGTTATGGTGACGAGAGCAACGTGTTCGCGCGCGCCCCGCGCTTCGATTTCGACGACGTCTGCCAAGTTCTCTAAGATCGCCCGGAATAGAGTCGAGTTGGGCTTGTTGGTTTTGTATATGTTCTTTTATTCAATTGGTTGACGGTTAATTCGCCGGTCGGGATCGGCTGTTCGAGGAAGTTGGTCTTGAGGTTTCGGAGGGACGATTGAAGAAATTTTTCGCAATCCTGATCGGGTTGATCGTCGTCCCCGTGGGGGTGGTTCTGGTTGTGCCGAGTTTTGTCGACTGGAACGCCTATAAGCCCGAAATCACTGCGGCGGTTGAAGAGCAGACCGGTCGTAAGCTGACGATTGGCGGTGCGATCGAGCTACAGGTTTTGCCGTCTCCGCGCCTGTCGGTTGCCGATGTCCGGCTGTCTAATTCTGTCGGTGCGTCAGAACCTGACATGGTTCGGCTCGGCTCGATGCAAGTCCATGTCGCCTTGCAACCGTTGTTGAGTGGGACGATACAGATTTTATCGGTGACGCTGATACGTCCGGTGATCTCTCTAGAGCGTCTAGCGGATGGTTCCGTGAATTGGGTGTTCGCGGATCCTCCGTCTGCGACCACTACAGCCGGCGCGCGTGCCGGTGCTTCCGGGTCTCCTGCGTCAGATGTTGGAACCGCCATCAGCCTTGATGGAGCCGATGTCATCGATGGAACGGTGATCTATCGTGACACCTTGGGCAATCGAACCCACCGGATTGAGAATGTGGATGCGACGATCGTTGTATCATCGCTTGAAGGACCGTTTTCAGCTAAGGGCGCGCTAACCTATCAAGGGTTGAAAGCTGAATTTCAAGCGAGTTTGGGGAAGATTGACTCCGGTGGCACGGCGATGGTCAACCTCTCGATGGCGCTTCCTGAACACGATGGCGGGGCGTCGTTCGAAGGGACCTTAGGTCTTGATCGTGGCCCATCCGCGCAGGGAAATTTGACGGTCCGGGCGAAAGAGCTTGCCAGACTCGCAAGCGCGCTAGTGCTGGCCAGTGGCGGCGAGGCGACATTGCCGCCGATGCTGGCAAAACCTATGGAATTATCTGCAAAAATCTTCGCTTCTCCGGAGCGCGCCGAGGTCAACGACCTAATCGTCCAGCTGGGCGACGCGCGCTTGCAAGGGACGATGCGCGCCGATTTAGGTGCGACGGTTTCCGTCGATGCAAAATTTTCTCTCGGACGTTTGGACCTGGACAAGTTTGGGGTGTTCGTCGCTAATGAGACGGCCCCGGTTGGAGCAAGTGACGCCAGTCGGGCATTGGGCGCGGTTTCGCTGGGCGCTGGCTTCACCCTGCCGGCCGATGCCAGAGTCAAGGTGGCGATTTCGGCGGACGCTATCGATTATCGCGGTGAGACTATCCGTCAGATCCGCATCGACGGCGTGCTGGAGCAAGGGGCGGTCACGATAGACCTGCTGACCGCACAGCTGCCGGGGGGAACTAATCTCACGGTTACCGGTACATTGTATGCCGATGCCGGGTTACCTCGCTTTATCGGCCGGACCGATGTGGTGTCCGACAATCTCCGCAACGCCTTGGGCTGGCTTGATGTGCCCCTTGATAGGTTAGCTGCGGACAGGCTGCGTAAAGGTGTTTTTGGCGCCGACGTGGACGCCTCGCCAGAACAGGTCCAGCTCAGTAAATGGACCGTCGATATCGATAATACCACTATCAGCGGCGGCCTCTCGCTGCTGTTGCGCGACCGGCCGGCATTTGGTCTCAGTCTGATTGTCGACAAGATCAATCTGGACGCTTATTTACCGGCCAAGAAGCAGGGTAAAGCGGCAGCTGAAACGGCAGCTTTGACGGCGGCCGGCTCCAAACCAACGGAAAATACCGCTGCTGAGATCACTGCGTTGCTTTCATCCTTCGACGCCAACTTGCTACTCAAGGTCGCGGAGGCTAGGTTTCGCGGCTCTTTGATCAGGGACGTGGCGTTAGACGCGACGGTACAATCCGGTGAAATCCTGATCCGTGACCTGTCAATCAAGGATGTCGGCGGTGCCGCGCTGCAGGTTGAGGGAAAGCTTGCGGGGACCATCGCTCAGCCAAGTTCTGACATCAATGTGACGGTCGCCGCCAAGTCGGTGGCTCGGTTGGCCCGGCTGGCCGGGATAGAAGTCCCGGACACTGTCCAAAAGCTGGGTGGGTTCGAGTTTCAGTCCAAAATATTGGGATCGCTAGATTCTCTTACCCTTCCGATTCTGTCCTCCAGATCGCCGGAGGCCGCCTGGACCTGAAGGGCGTGGTGGAGCCGCTTGGATCGCCCGTTGGTCTCGATCTAGCGCTTAAGCTCGCACATCCGCACACGGAAAGGCTGGTGGCTTTTCTGGTCGATGAATTTGCCCCTCGACGTATCGCCCTGGGACCGGGAGTTTTAGCGGCTTCTATTTTGACCCGGTCGGATCTGGGCGTTGATATAGACGCGAGCTTGAACCTCCTTGCCGGTCGCCTCGCCTTGAAAGGTGTGGTGCATCCCTTCGCTGCAAAGCCGGCGATTGATGCACAGGTCTACTTCGACCATCCCGATGTCGTGAGCTTGATCAGGCTCGGTGCGCTGGAATTCAAGCCATCTCGGAGAGATTTTGGCGCGGTTTCGTTAGCAAGCACGATCACCGGATCGCTGGATCTCCTGACATTGACCGGGATATCGATATCGGCGGGGCCAACGACCCTGAGCGGCGCAGGCAGGATTGAATTAGGTGGTCAGCGACCGAAAATATCGCTCAAGCTGGCGGCGGATGCGCTGGAGGTGGACCCGTGGTTGGCGGCGAAAATAGTCAAGGCAAAAGGGGTTGGGATAGCGGTGCCTGTTCGTAGCAGCGGGCGAGAATGGTCGCGGGAGCGGATTGATCTAGGGGTGCTTCGCACGATCGATACGGAGTTGGAACTGGTTGCCAAGAATCTCACCTACTCGTCCTATATCATCAATGACTTCGCACTCGCCGCTGACCTGGTGGGCGGCAAGTTGACGTTGCAACGGTTTGGCGGCGGGATATTTGGCGGCAAGATCGCGGCCGCCGGGCGGCTGGTCGCGGTCGACACGCCTGCGATGGAAATATCCTTGAAGGTGGAGCAGGCGGATATCCGTCAGGCGGCGCAAGCGGCCGCCAGCGCCGACCGGGTAAGGGGGGTCTTCGACTATGAGGCCGCGTTGTCGACCCGTGGTTTCTCTGAATTCGAGATGGTGTCGTCCTTGCAAGGCACGGGGAAAGTCACCGTGCGAGATGGTGTGGTCGAGGGGATCGATTTGGAGGCGGTAAGCGAACAGCTGAAGAAACTCGACGGGGCGTTGGACTTTCTGGTTCTGGCCCAAAAAGCAATGAATGGTGGCTCTTCACCAATCGACCGGTTAAGCGGTACCTACACGATCACCGATGGTATCTTGCGATCCGACGATATTATTTTGAGGTCCAGGACCGCGTCGGGCAAGGCCCGCGCGGTGATAAACCTGCCATCGCAAGAAGTAGATGTGCAGTCCCGGTTCTGGCTTTCCGAGCATCTAAACTCGCCGCCGATTGGGGTGCGCCATGTAGGCCCCTTGACCAACCCACGCATGGTTTTGGATATCGAAAAGCTACAAGCCTATGTGCTGCAACGGGTGGTTCAGCGCGGTATCCTGCGGCAGTTTGGCGGTGCTAAGATCCCTGATGCCGAGCGAACAGTGCCGGTTGAGACGAACAAGTTGCCCGCGCTAGACAAAATCAAGCCGCGTGAAGCGCTTCAGAGCATCCTGAAGGGATTGATGAAATAGCGCCTGGGCTAGTGGTTCCCGGCAACCTCCCGGAGGACGAAAACGCGGATGGCGCTGGACAGGTTGCCGTCGCGTTGCAGGTCCAACTCGGAGATCAGATCGTTCACTGATTGGCTACGACGGGCCGAGATAGACTTAAGAGCGTCCCAAAATTCCTGCTCAACCGAGACGCTCGTGGCATGGCCGGAAACCACGACCGAGCGTTTTCGAATAGCTGCGCCTTCGTTCGTGGCCCCGTCCTTCATGGCGAAGCCTCGCGCCGGAAATGTGCAACGAGCTCGACATGCGGTGACCACAGGAACTGATCGATCGGTACTATCCGGTCGATTTTGTATCCGGCATCGGCCAGGGTATGGGCGTCTCTTGCGAAGGTGGCTGGATTGCAGGACACCGCAACTACGCGTGGCGGGCCGCCAGCGGCGATCCGCTCCACCTGACCCCTGGCGCCGGCTCGTGGGGGATCGAAGACCAGAACGTCGTACGGCTCCAATTCCCTTGGCTCCAGTGGTAAATCGGCGAGGTCACGGGTTTCCACGGTGAGTGTCCCTTGGAGGCTTGCCCGGTTTACCGCGGCGGTCATGGCTGCTGTCGAGGCGGCGGCGCCGTCGATCGCATGCAGCGGGCCCAACTGGTGCAACGGGAAGCTGAAGCTTCCACAGCCCGCATAAAGTTCGACAGTCCGGGTCGGTTTACCGACACCAGCCACGACGGCTCCGACTATCGCCTCCATGCCTTGCTGGGTCGCTTGAAGAAATGTCCCCGGCGGTGGCCGCACGTCGATCCCAGCGAAGCGGATAGTCGGCGTCCGGCGTTCCAGGATCGGGACCACCATGGCGTCGGCGGTCGATACCATGGAAATTCGGCAAAGGTCCATGTTCTCTGCCATGCCGGAGAGTGCTTCCAAGGCGGGACGCCCCGGTTCGCGAGGCAGGGTCAGCAGAAGATCCGGGCCGGAATCCAGCAGGTTCACCGCAGCCCGGGCGGTTTCGCCAGGAAGCAGGAGTTCCGTGGCGACAACCCGAAGTCCCGCCGCAACCTTCATCAATACCGGCTCGAGAATAAGGCATTCCTCGATGTCGACAATGCGATTGTTACCGCGTTCGTGGAATCCTAAAACCGTGCCAGATTGCAACCGCCGCATCACGAAATCGGCACGGCGTCTGGTGCCGGGGCTCGCGGTGACGATATCGTCGATTTGGCCGGCCTCTAGCCCCGCTCGACGGATAGCGGCAATGACCCGCTCTCGCTTCCATTGCTGATAGGGTTCGGATGCCCAATGCTGGAGCCCGCAGCCGCCACAGGCGCCGAAATGGCGACAAGGCGGGTCCACCCGATCCGCGGATGGCTCGATGATCTCGGTAAGCTGGCTCGACACGCCCTCGCTGGTGTCGGTGGTCAATTGGGCGGTTATCCGTTCGCCAGGTAATGAGAGCGGCACGAATACGGGGCGTTGCCGCAGAGAGTAGAGCGGCCCGAATTCGGTGCTGGCCACGCCGTCTCCTCGAGCGCCAACATGGTCGATGATGACGTCCACCGGGGGCGTCCGTTTCAAAATGCGTCGTTGGCCGGTTCTTGGCTGCTTGCGTCGTTTCACCATCGTTTCATCAGCCCATCTTCATGAACCCGGGGGCATGCCCGGAAAAGCGCTGCGATGCAAGGTTATGTCTACCGCAGTGGGATCTATTATCAGGGAAAAGCGCGAGGCCAGGAGGCGCGCACTGCCGCCGCAGTATCACCCCGCACCGCCGCCGTGAACCTGCCTAATAGGACCTCAAATTCCGCTTGAGTCATGATGATTACTTATCCTTTGCGTCCGTTCCTCAGATCCAGGGGGCCTTCAGAAGTAGATGAGGCAGGAGAGCGCCGGCGACTTTGGGAGTTGTCATTGGTTGGGCGCCCTCGCTGTTGGTCGCGAGAATAGGCGTCTTTTTATCGTCGTGCGTGGACGCGAGGACAGTGACTGTGATGCGAGAACCTTCGCCCTATCGCACCGGAAAAATTTCCGGCCGCACCGCTGGAAAAAAGGCTAGCATTGAGGTTGCGGTGTCGCCGATATTGCGGATTTCGTGATGCAGCCGGGTCGGAATCAGCACCGAGCTAGTCCCGTCACGGTCGGCGTCAATCTCGTAGTCTACGCCATCCAGGGTCACCTTGATCCGGCCCGAGGAGAAGGTGATAGTCTCCTCGACCAAGTGGTAATGCATGGGGATCACATCATTGGGTTTTAGCGGCTGTTCCCATAGCTCGCAGGCACCGGCGCCATTGGACTGGGCGATCACCCGGGCGATCGGCAGGCTGGAGTTCTTCGAAATGAAGACTTCGGCTTGGGCATGTGCGTGAACGGTCATGACGGAGCTCCGGATATTGGTTCGTCTGGTTGATGGAGAGCCTAGCAAGGGGTGTCGCCAGCGCATAGGCCAAGGCGATCAGGCTTCCATCATCAAGGGTGCTTTTATTGCTTGCCGGCAAGGCGCCGGTTTTCGACGATCTTGCGCAAACGGCTTTGCGATCTGGAGACGGGGCCTGCCCTTTTTCATTTCCACCTCAACGTAAGAGAACGCCATGCAAAACGACACCGCAGAGCAGTTACCGTAATAGGCGGAATAACTCAAAATACCGGGTTCGCTCTCATTTATCATAGCGCCGTTCCTGGCCAAAAGCGCAAGCTCCCCAGAAGGATGGGGGTGTGAAAACGGTCGGCTTTTTGCCACATGATCGCGCTACCTCTCGATCACGCTCTAGGGTTGCAGCTTCCAGATACCGTCGGGTTGGCGGCAGGCGACGCCGTAAGCCTGCTCGGTTCTGCCGTCAATGATGATCTGCATTTGGAACTCTCGGCAATAGGGTTTTGGACTAATGGGTAGCGGTAGCGGCGATGGCAGCGGTGCGATCTGTGGTCTTTCAACATAAATAACCTGGGGTGGCCCAGGCCACGGAGCCGGCCAAGGGGCTGGGAAAAACGCATTGCGCATATGATGTCGCCGGTGCTTGCGCCGGCGCTGATTATGATTGCGCCCCTGGGACCGGTCATAGAACTGGGGGTCATGCCAAAACCCGCCAGAGGTTGTCCCGAAAGTGGCGGATACAGATTCTCTGTCGCCGGCCTGCGCCGGGTGGGCGGCAAGGCCAATGATCATCATGACACTTGCCGCGAAGGTCAAAAGACCCCAGGAAACCGTCCAACGCATGTCATTCTCCGACCATTTAACCGGTGCTGTTCGACCGGTCATTCATCCATTTGCTTGGTTCTTTAACGGCTGAGGATCAACATTCCGTCGCATTATGCGGAAAATATATTGGCGAAATGTGCCGGTATGGCCACGAATGTGTGGGTTAGTAGGAGTTTCCGGGCGGGTGTGGGAAATCTCCAAGCCGAAACAACGACGGGGGCGCCGCTTATCGCAGCGCCCCAGAAAGACCCGGTCCAAATGGAGGAAAGATCAGTAACGGTAGGTATCGGCTTTGAAAGGCCCCTCGTTCGAGACGCCGATGTAGGTTGCCTGCTCGTCCGACATCTTGGTCAGCTTGGCGCCAACCCGCGCCAAATGGAGCTCGGCGACTTTCTCGTCCAAATATTTCGGCAGCACGTAGACTTTGTTTTCGTATTTGCCGGTATTCGCCCAAAGCTCGATCTGGGCCAGCACCTGATTAGTGAAGGAGGCGCTCATCACAAAGCTTGGGTGGCCGGTGGCGCAGCCGAGATTCACCAACCGTCCCTCGGCCAGCAGCAGAAGGCGCTTTCCATCGGGGAACTCAATCTCGTCCACCTGCGGCTTTACATTGTGCCACTTAAAGTTCTTCAGTCCGTCGACCTGAATTTCGGTATCGAAATGTCCGATATTGCAGACGATGGCCCGGTCTTTCATTTCTCGCATATGGTCAACGGTGATGATGTCCTTGTTGCCGGTCGCGGTGACGAAGATGTCGGCCTTGGACGCGTAGTCGTCCATCGTCGAGACTTCGTAACCTTCCATCGCCGCTTGGAGGGCACAGATCGGATCAACCTCGGTGACGATAACCCGGGCGCCGCCGTTGCGCAGGCTGGCGGCTGAACCCTTGCCAACATCGCCAAAGCCGTTGACCACGGCGACCTTGCCCGAGAGCATCACATCGGTGGCGCGCCGAATCCCGTCGGTCAGGCTCTCGCGGCAACCATACAGGTTGTCGAACTTCGATTTGGTCACGCTGTCATTGACGTTGAAAGCCGGAACCTTGAGCGTTCCGTCGGCTTCCATATCGTTCAAGCGCAGCACGCCGGTCGTGGTTTCCTCTGAGACACCGCGGACGCCGGACATCAGCTCCGGGTATTCCTCATGCATGATCTTGGTGAGGTCACCGCCGTCGTCGAGCAGCATATTGGGGCGCCAGCCGTCCGGCGCTTCTATGGTCTGATGGACGCACCATTCGTATTCTTCTTCCGTCTCGCCTTTCCAGGCGTAAACCGGAATGCCGGAGGCGGCGATTGCCGCGGCGGCATGGTCTTGGGTCGAGAAGATGTTGCAGGAGCTCCAGCGGATCTCGGCGCCCAAATGAGTCAAAGTCTGGATAAGCACTGCGGTTTGGATAGTCATGTGCAAACAACCGGTAATGCGCGCGCCGGCGAGGGGCTTTTTGTTGCCGTATTCTTCACGCACTGCCATCAAGCCAGGCATCTCGGTTTCGGCAATCGCGATCTCGCGACGGCCCCATTCGGCCAGCGAAATATCGGCGACCTTGTAGTCGGTGAACTCGGGCATGTGTCCTCGCAGGGGTCTGGCCGGGCGGGCGCGATCTGAGGGCGCTGAATCGGCGGAATGTTGGACGAGGCGTATAGCAGCGGAGGCGACGGAGGGCAAGAGGGAGGCCCTATTCTCCAGGAAAACGGCCCTTAAGGGGCCAGTTTATCGACGAACTCGCCGGATCATCCCGAAGGCCGTCGCAAAGAATTTTCTAAACGTGACTTGGGGGCTGAACAAATGATCATGTGATGTGGCCGCGGCTTGCCGTGGCTCCGGCTCGGAGGATCCATGCCTATCCGGGCGCGCCTTGAATAATTTCCCAAACCCCCGGTGTTGACAGGGTTTCAAGGCCAGCCTAGGAACCGCCAATCCGCTTTTATCACCTTCGATCATGAAGGATTCCCAACATGCGACTTTCGAGTTACGTCACAGGCATGGCCGGCGGCGAGGAGGCTGGGGCTTGGGCCATCCACAGCAATGCGGCGGGGCGTCAGCGTGCTGGCGAGGATCTGCTGGTGCTCACAATCGGTGACCATGATTTCACCACGGACAAACGTATTGTCGAGGCGACGGTGGCTTCGCTGCGCGCCGGTAACCACCACTACACACCGTCTATTGGCACTCAGTCCCTACGCGCGGCGGCGGCAGCTTTCCACGGTACGGTAATAGGAGAGGCGGTTCGGCCGGAAAACGTGGTGATCACGCCGGGGGCGCAATGTGGTGTGTTCACTGCTGCACAATGCGTGCTCGATCCAGGCGATGAGGTCATCGCGTTCGACCCAATGTATGTAACCTATCGCGGTGCGCTGGAAGCGCGAGGGGCCAAGGTCGTACAGGTGCCGTTGCTGCCCGAGGATCAATTCCTGCCGGATCCAGATCTGGTCCGTGCGGCGCTGACGGGTCGTACGAAGGCGATCATGATCAACACGCCAAATAACCCTACCGGGGTGATTTATCCGCGCGAAACCTTGGAAGCCCTGGCGCTTATCTGCCGCGAGCGCGATCTGTGGATGATTTCGGACGAGGTCTATTGCACGATGTGTTATGAGCGCTCGCACCTGTCGCCAAGATTGCTCGATGGCATGGCGGAGCGGACGGTCTCGCTCTATAGCCTGTCCAAAAGCCATGCGATGACCGGCTTTCGCATGGGTTGGATGGTCGCCTCTGAGAACGTCATCGCCGCTGCCGACGATGTCGTAAGTTCGATGATGTTCGGCACGCCGCCGTTCATTCAGGACGCGGCCCATACGGCTCTCACCAGTGTGTTGGATACGGTAGAGACGATCCGCGCACGCTATCACCACCGTCGCGACTTAATCTGCGAGGCTCTGGCTGGAGTTCCGAAGGTCACCATTCGTAAGCCCGACGCCGGGATGTTCTTGATGATCGATATTCGCGAGACCGGTTGGAATGCGATTGATTTTGCTTGGAAACTTCTCGAGGAGCAGAGCCTGGCCCTGTTGCCGGGAGAGGGATTTGGTTGTCAGCTCGCCGGGCATCTGCGGCTGAGTTATGGTGCAAACGATAAAGATTTGGCGGAGGCCGCGCGTCGGTTTTCGGCTTTCGTCCAAAAGAACGGTTAGGTGGGGCGACTATATATTGGGTTGGCCGGACTGAGAGGAGGCGCCCGTGGGGTTCGGGGATGAAATAATGGTGACGGCTCGGGTCCGGGTGTTGCATACACGCAATCCGGTGCCGGTCTTGATACAAGGGGTGGATGGCAAGCCGCGCTGGTCTGAGGTCTGGGAACACAATCCCCGGATCGCACGGACGGCGGAGGAGGCCGGCCAGACTCTGCGTGACGGCCCGGGAGCCCGCCCCTATCTGGACTATGCGCGCCTCACCCAGACAAGAACCTTTTTTCGCCCACAATCTCTGGAGCCAGGCGAGATTTACCTGACCGAGACCGAACGTAGCTTTGGTCGGCGGATCGTTCTGATAGAGCCGCATGTTAAAAAGGGCGCTAATTCGAACAGAGATTGGGGCTTCGAGCGGTTTCAGAGTGTTGTTGGTGCCTGCCCAGATCTACCCTGGGCACAATGCTATTATGGTGGCGCACGGATACTAGAGGGGGTTGAGCCAATCAAGGCCGACACCTTTCGAGAGGTTTGCGCCGTGATGTCTGGCGCTCTGGCGGCGGTCTTGCCGGAAGGTGGTTTGCACCACGCGGCGGCCGCTTTTGGGGTTAAGGCCGTGGTGATTTTCGGTGCTTATATTCCGCCATCGGTGACGGGTTATCCAGATCATATCAATCTGGCGAGGAGCGTTCCGGAGGTCGAAGGCTTGGGTCCGCCAGATCCTCGGGCTCAGGCTGCTCTCGCGAGTATTACTGTTGCGGAAGTGGTCGAAAAATTGGCTGAGATTCTGGGTGAAACTTCGTTCGGCCAAGGTCTCAAAAAGCTGTTTCTAGGCCGCTTGGTCTTATTGCTCAAAGAGTTGCTTGCAGACGTTCTGCGAGAACCGGCATCTCTTCGACGGTTGCGTTGGCATAGGCCAACCGTAAACATTGCTCCTGGTTCGAACCAAAAAACGACCCGGGCAAACAAAGAATATTCTGTTCATCGACCAGCCGTCGCGCAACATCACGGGCCGGGGTGCCGCCGAATGGGTGCTGCAGATAGGCGAAATAGGCGCCGCTGGAGATCAGCTCATAACCCAAGTCGTTAGCCCGGAAGATTTCGCGCACACTGTCGCGTCGAGCATTGATCATTCCGCGCTTGTCAGTGACCCATTCAGACAGGTTTTCGAGCCCGAACAGCGCCGCATCCTGGGCAATTCGCGCGGCGCAGATCGAGACAGTGTCCATGATCTTGGTCACCGCGCCGATCACCTTCTCGCCAGCAATCACAGAGCCAACCCGATAACCGGTGAGGCTGAACGCTTTTGAGAAACTATAAAGTTGAACCAACGTCTCTCCCCAGCGCTCATCACGAAACAACGTGTGCGGAGGGCCGTCGTCAAGGAAATCCTTATAGGTCTCATCAATGATCAAGGCGATGCCGCGCTCGGCCGCGAGATCGCGGAACGC
Organism: uncultured Alphaproteobacteria bacterium; assembly: GCA_937776645.1. Taxonomy (GTDB): domain Bacteria; phylum Pseudomonadota; class Alphaproteobacteria; order Thalassobaculales; family Thalassobaculaceae; genus JADHLJ01. Next base: position 11,563 of record CALMRI010000034.1, read on the forward strand.
GGCGATGGTTTCGGGCGGATAGACGGCGCCGGTCGGATTGTTCGGTGTTACCAGCACGATCGCCCGGGTCCGCTCGGTGATTAGCCCAGCCGCCTCTTCGGGATCGGGAACGCCGCCGCGATCGGTCCGAAAGGGAAGCGCTACAGCGCTAATACCCTGCATCTGCAACCACATCATGTGATTGAAATAGTAAGGGACCGGGAGGATGACCTCGTCACCCGCCCGCGCCAAGGCGAGAATGGCCAAGGAATACGCTTGGTTGCAGCCGGCCGAGATCAGCACGTTCTCAGGCCCAATCACTCCGCCATAAGCTTGATTCATATGCCCGGCAAGGGTCGATCGCAGGGGCGCGATGCCGGCAATCGGCGTATATTGCGCGGTTTCGAATTTAGCCAGACGGCTCGCAAGATGATCGCGTAAGGTTTTCGCCGGCGGATAGCTTGGCACCGCTTGAGCCATGTCGAGAAGCGGGTTTTCGGGGGAGAATTTTCTACCAGCTATCCAGGACTGGGCTTCGGCGATTGGTGGGTCGATAGCGCGAATCACATCCGGGTTGACGCTTAGTGACATGGTTCGATCCATTAGCCGGGAAAGGGTGAAGGTCCAGTGATTCTCATTGAACTAGTGGCTCTCATTGAAATCGTCCAGAAGCGCTAAGACGCGACCTTCATCTGCTTGGTCCATGATGGCCAATGCGCGCCGGGTGGCGGGGCCGGTATCGAGCGCTCGGATCCTTTGTTTGACCCGTGGAATGCTTTGCGGGGCCATTGACAATTCTCGCACGCCCAAGCCGACAAGCAGCGGTGCGAAGCGTGGATCTCCGGCGATCTCACCGCAAATACTGACGGGTTTTCCGGCGCGTTGCGCCGCGTTGACGGTAAATTGAATAAGCCGTAACACCGCTGGGTGCAGCGGGTTGTAAAGCCCGGCTACTTGTTCGTCGCCGCGATCTATCGCGAGTGTATACATCGTTAAATCATTGGTGCCGATGGCAAAAAATTCGACCTCCTGGGCCAGCGAGTCGGCAATTAGCGCAGCACCGGGCACTTCGATCATCACACCGAGGGAGGGAAGCGGGTCAGCGATCGAGATATTTCGACGGCGCAGGCGCGCGACCAGGCGTTTCAAGATCGAGCGAACTTGGCGGACCTGATGGACACTGGAAATCATCGGCAGCAGGAGGCGGACCGGACCATGCGCCCCGGCGCGCAAGATTGCAGATAGCTGGATTTCAAAAAGTTTCGGCTCCTTGAGCGAAAACCGGATGGCGCGCAGGCCGAGCATAGGATTTGCGCTGTGACTGACGCTGTTCCCCATTGCCGCCGTTCGTTTATCGCCGCCGATATCCAGCGTGCGGATGGTGACCGGTCGTCCCTTCATTCCCTCGACCACGGTGCGCAACAAGGCGTACTGCTCTTCCTCGTCCGGCGGGCTCTCGCGGTTCATGAACATGAACTCGGTTCGAAGCAGGCCGATGCCTTCGGCGCCAGCCTTCAGAGCGCCGTTCACATCGCGCGGAAGTTCAATATTCGCCTCTAACCCGACCACCGTGTTGTCAAGCGTCAGCGCCGGGAGCGACCGTAACCTTGCGAGCTGCCGGTTTAGCCGAATGCGAGCTTCGGCCCGGCGGCGATATTCCGCCAGAGTTGCTTCGGTGGGGTTCAGGACGATGCGTCCGGCGTCGCCATCGACAATCACCGATTGTCCCGAGCGCGCGACCGCGAGTAAATCCTGCGTTCCGAGGACCGCGGGCAATCCCATGGATCGCGCCATGATCGCGGTATGGCCGTCGGCACCACCAAGCGCCGTGACAAAGGCCGAGACTTTGGTCGGATCCATCAGCGCGATATCGGCCGGGCTCAATTCATCGGCGACGATGACCGTGCCGGCCGGCAATACCGAGAATGCCTGATAGGGCGTCTGGGTTAGCTGGCGCAGGATGCGCGAGCCGACATCGCGGATATCTTGTAGGCGAGCCGCTAGATAAGGGTCCTTGACCCTGGCAAAGCCACGGGCAATTTCCCGGACCATCTCCTGGACCGCCGCTTCGGCATTGATTTGCCGCTCTTTAATGTTGCGTTCAACGCTGTGGATCATTCGCGTGGAGCCCAGCATCGCGGCGTGGACATCAAACAAAAGGCCAAGTTCTTCTGCCGCCGCACCGGCAAGCGCGTTACTTTTTTGTTTCAGCTTAGTGATTTGGCGACGAGCCCTGGAAAGAGCTTGATTGAACCTGGTGATTTCTTCATCCACCAACTCGGCGGAAATTCGGTACTCTGGGACCTGCCTGAGGCCCGTTTCTATGAGATGTGCGTTTCCAATGGCGATGCCGGCGGAGACGCCGACACCGTCATGAAATTGCTCCTCGCCCACCGGGTGGTCCTGTTGTTCCGGTTCAGTCTTCATCGAACTTGTTTTCCACCAACCGGGCGATGCTGTCGACGGCGGCGCGCGCATCGGCTCCACTGGCTTCAAGATGGATCGAGCACCCGGTTGCCGCAGCGAGCATCATCAGGCCCATTATTGAACGACCCGATACCGTTTCCCCGTCCTTGGTCACTTCGATTTTGGAAGAGAACTCTCCCGCCAACCTCACGAATTTAGCAGCCGCGCGCGCGTGCAACCCCCGTTGGTTGACGATTGTGACTGTTCTTTCAATTGATACGTTGCCGGAGCCGGTCATCAAGTGCCCTGCAATACGTGCGAGGCAATCATGATGTATTTTTGACCGGCGTCGCGGGCCTGAGAAACCGCATCCGCCAGGGTCGATTTTTCGCGGATGCTGGCAAGCTTGACCAGCATTGGCAAGTTCACGCCGGCGATCACCTCAATACTCGGCCTCTCCATGATCGAGATCGCCAGATTGCAGGGTGTGCCCCCGAACATGTCCGTCAGCACGATTACGCCGCTGCCAGTATCGACCGCCTCGACTGATTTCAGGATGTCGTCGCGCCGCTGTTCCATGTCATCGTCCGGACCAATACACACCGTGGCAGTGCTTCTCTGTGGACCCACCACATGTTCCATCGCCAGCTGAAGTTCGTCCGCCAGCGCCCCATGGGTTACCAGTACGATGCCGATCGGCGTGGCGCCTTCCATCTCAGCCATTGCCCTCGTCCTCTTGAAATGCCTGCTTCGGGAACCGTCAATCGTTTCCGCTAGTCCGCGGCGGCCTTGTCCAAGTCTCTATGCCGGAGCGTGACCGTATGGCCCGACTTACGCAACCATTCCGCCAGGTCGGTTGCAACGAAGACCGAACGATGCCGGCCGCCGGTACACCCTATCGCGACGGTTAGATAACTCTTACCCTCTTCGGTAAAGCGCGGCAGCAGTGGTTCTATAAACGCCGTCAGACGGTTGAAATAATCGCCAAACCCTGGGTCTTTTCGGATAAAATCCGCAACCGACTGGTCCCGACCATCCAGGGGTCTGAGCGCTTCGTCGTAGTGCGGGTTGGAAAGGAATCTCACGTCGAAGACCATATCTGCCTCGCGTGGCAATCCATTGCGAAACCCGAATGATGTGACGGTCACAGTCAGTATTCGAGCATCAGCGATGTCGAGACCGCCAGTGAGCACTTGCCGGAAATCCGGCAGCGAAAGATGGGACGAATCGATCACGATATCAGCCCGCTCCCGCACCGGTGCCAACAGGCGGCGCTCAATTCGGATGCCATCGGCCACCGGACGGTCCTTGGCTAAGGGATGGCGCCGCCGCGTTTCGGTGAAGCGCCGGATCAACACATCGGTGTCGCAATCGAGGAAAACCACGGAGATTGAAACCCCATTGCCGCGCAACTGGTCGAGATTGGCGAGAAAGGTTTCCGCGTCGAAATCCCGGGTTCGGGTGTCGGCGCCGATGGCGATTTTCCCTGTCGGCTGGGGCACGTCGGTCGTTGCAAATGGCGCGAGCAGGGCAGGCATCAAAGACAAAGGAAGATTGTCCACCGCCTCGAAGCCGATGTCTTCCAGCGTTTTCAAGCAAGTGGTTCGTCCGGCGCCGGAAAGGCCGGTGACCAAGACCACGCGTCGTATATCGTTCGTCGACTGTTCGGTTACCGCGACATGATCGTTCATAGGGTCACCGATCTCACTGATTCACGGCTTGGGTCATCGCTTTTCCTCAAATGACAGGGCCAGCCGAACCTTGGCTGCCGCCGAGATCTCGAAAGGGGCAATGGTAAGCAGCGGGATTTCTATATCAAGATAGCTACAACGTCCCGGTTCCGGAAACCTCTCGACCTGCTCCGGCGGAACCAAATCCATCACCAGGGCTAACGGGGCCCGGCGCACCGTATCCACCGGGACGATGCCGATGCCATGCACTTCAATTTGGCCGGATATTGGATCCGGGCAGGTGGCAACCAACCGTTCACTCTCCCTAGTGAGTACCGTTTGGTCATCCGCGACCAACTGGCCGCCAGCCTCGATTACCCGAAGTGCCAGATCGGATTTTCCACTGCCGGACGGTCCTCTAAAGAGGACCGCTTTGCCATTGATTGCGACGCAGGTGCCGTAGACCCGTTCCATGCCGTATTGCTCGCTCCGGTACGAGGATTTGTCAATCCGTCCCGCCACCCTTTCCAAGCTTGGCCTTGGGCAGGACAAGAATAAACCGGGCTCCTAGCACTTCCCCCCCTGGCGCCATTCGGTTTTCGGCGCTGATCCACCCGTCGTGGGCGGCAACGATTTGCCGGCAAATGGAAAGGCCAAGACCTGAATGGGTTCCGAATTTCTCCCCCGCCGGGCGCTCCGAATAAAATCTATCGAAAACAGCGCCAAGTTTACCTTCCGGAATTCCGATGCCTTCATCATCGACCGTTATGGTGATGTGCTGGCCGGAAGCAGCTGCGCGGATCGTGATGCGGCCGTCCGGGGGCGAGAACGTCATCGCATTGTCAATCAAATTGCGGATTACTTGTACGAGACGATTTTCATGTCCGTTAACAATCAGCGAGCCGTCGCCATCGATCTCGCAGATCGCGCCACCGGCCCCTACCCAGGAGGTCGACGTATAGATTTCGCCAATGGTTTCCAACATACACCCGATGTCCACATTGGTCGTTTCTTCGCGACTCAATTCCGAATCGACGCGTGAGGCCTCGGAAATATCGCTGATCAGCCGGTCCAGCCGATTGACGTCGTCGAGAATAATGGCCAGCAATTTTTCGCGTTGCGTCGGATCGGTTACGCGCGTGGCTGTCTCCACCGCGCTACGCACCGAGGTCAGAGGGTTTTTGATTTCGTGGGCGACATCCGCCGCGAAACGTTCGATCGCATCCATGCGTTGCCACAAATTATCGGTCATCTGTCGCATGGCTCGGGCTAGGTCACCGATCTCGTCGCCCCGGCCGGTGAATTCAGGAATCGAATAGCGGCGATCAAGGCCAGTTCGCACGCGCTCCGCCGCTGCCGCCAAGCGTTGAACCGGGCGGGTAATCGAACCCGCGAGGTAGAGCGACAACGCCACGGTGATCGCAAAGACAACGGCGAAAACGCCGAGGATTTCAAATCGAACAGATCGTACCGCTTGGTCAATTTTCTCACCCTCGATGGACAACAGAAGGGCTCCGAGCACTTGCTTGTATTTTCGGATTGGCACCGCGACGGTCAAGATCAGCCCGCCGGCTTCGGTCGCTCGCACGGTTTGCACCGAGACTCCGCGTAAGGCTTGGATGACTTCCGGATAGCTATTTGCGAGTTGGCGAGCTGATTCCCGGTACAACGGCAGCCCACTCCGCCGGGGCAGCCAGTTCACGATCCTGTCGTAAACCCGCTCCGCCATTTCCTGCATCAACCGGTTCGCCGTGGGCGGTGGTAGCGGGCGGATCAGCACCAGTCCACCCGGCTGCCCGAGCTTGAGACTGTCCGCGAACAGGGTGCCGGTGGCGCCGAAAACTCTGGCTCTGGCATGAAGCGCCGTCGACGACCGCCGCATCATGCGCCGCACCCGGTTTGGAGAAAGCTGGTGGTTCGCGCTCAGTTCCTGTTCGACTGCGGCCTCTCCGACGGCGCGCGCGAACAACACGGCTTGATTGGACACCGCCTCCAGTTCCGCTTGGATGAGGCTGTTCTGGTAGCGATCGAGGTAGAGGACGCCGACGAATAAAATGGCGACTGCGAACAGGTTGATAGCTAAGATGCGCAGCGTGAGACGTGACACCCAGCGCTTGGGGCGGTGTGCTGTTCCAGCGCCTGGATGCCGAGACGGCCCAGGCGTCGGGGAACTGTTCGACGCTCCAATGTCCGCATTATCGGATTTCGATCCGAAGGCCATGTCTTGCTCGAAGCTCCTCGGCTTGGTGTTAGTGAGCGACGGGCGCCGCGACGGCGGGGTCGCGGTAACGGTAGCCAACCCCGTAGAGTGTCTCGATCTGTTCGAAATCCGGGTCGGTCATTTTAAATTTTTTGCGAAGCCGCTTGATATGGCTATCGATCGTTCGATCATCCACATAGACCGCGTCGCCATAAGCGGAATCCATTAATTGGTCGCGGTTTTTGACATGGCCGGGGCGATTGGAAAGCGATTTCAGGATTAGGAATTCGGTGACCGTCAAAGCTACGGCCTGCCCCTTCCAAGTGCACAAATGCCGCGAGCCGTCGAGAATAAGGTCGCCTCGGACCGCAGTGCCTTCCGAATTCGGGTCGGTTTCCTCCTGCGCCAGTTCCTGACGGCGTAACAGAGCGCGAATGCGTTCGATCAGTAACCGTTGGGAAAACGGTTTCTTGATGTAGTCATCGGCGCCCATCCGTAGCCCGAGCACTTCATCGATCTCGTCATCTTTCGAGGTCAAGAAGATCACGGGCATGCTGGAATCGCGGCGCAGGCGCGTGAGCACCTCCATACCGTCAAGCCGAGGCATCTTGATGTCTAAAACGGCGAGGTCTATCTGCCGCTGGGCAAGTCCCCGTAATGCTTCCTCGCCATCCTTGAAGGTATGAACCGTGAACCCTTCCGCCTCCAATGCCATAGAAACGGAAGTCAGAATATTCTGGTCGTCATCGACCAGCGCGATGGTGTTCCCCATGGTCCAATTCTCCTTGCCTCGGTCCGCGGATAATGTGGCTTATCACTGCAATCGGGCAAACTTATGGCTTGATTGAGGCGCTGCGCCCCATATGGCCCACGACGGCAGGCGTGCAAGGCCACGAGACAGTATATCGGATCGTTGTCGTCCTGTCGCATCATCACCGGAGGCGATCGAGAAAATGGACAAGACCGAGGATTTGTATTCGGGCGAGGCGGTTCGGCAATTGATCCGGGTGTGCGATCGAGCGGTTCTCTCTACGGCGCAGCGTGATAAAGAGGGTTGGCCGCATGGCTCGCTTGTCCTGATTGCCTGCGATCACGCCGCCAACCCACGGCTGTTTATTTCGGACCTCGCCGAGCACACCCGGAACATCGAGGTGGATCAGCGGGTTTCATTGCTGTTTGGCGGAACCGAAGGGCAGGAAGATCCATGGATCGGTTCGCGAGCGGCGTTGTTCGGGCGCGTGGAACGGTGTAATGACGTAACGGCGCGGACCCGTTGCCTGGCCCGTCACCCCTCCGCAGAGATCTATGCCGGGTTCTCCGACTTCCATTCCTATCGCCTCTCAATCGAGTGCGCGCACCTTGTTGCCGGCTTTGGGCGAGTTCATTGGGTCGACGGCAATCAAATTTACGGACCACCAAGCTTGGCATTGCAGTCAGCCGAGGCGGTTATTGTTGCGCACATGAATGATGATCATGCCGATGTGGTACAAGCTTACGCGACCGGGCTTCTCGGTAAGTCGGGCACGGGATGGCGCGTCACCGGTTGCGACTCCGAGGGCATCGATATACGACTCGGTGGGAAAACCGCACGACTCCGGTTCGCGAAGCCGGTTTTCGATGTTGAGGGTGCGCGCGACGAATTAGTACGACTCGTCAAGCTGGCGCGGCGAGAGCCCGCGGACCTGTGACCCCGGTTTCAGTTTGTTGAATTTCCCCTGTTGATTTTTGGGCGGCGATACGCAATCAAACCTCTCCTGCACAAAACGGGAGCGGCCACCAACGTGTGTGTGCCGGGTGAGGAAATTCTGTTGGAGGAAGCGGTGGCAAAAGAGGCAGGGCCGGCAGGCCAAGGCGATCTCACGGCGCATGGCCTTTTTAATCCCGGGACCATTCACTGGAATTTGAGCGCGCCAGCATTGTACCAAGAAGCGATCCAGCGCGGCGAGGGCGTGGTTACCGCAGGCGGCGCGCTGACCGTTAATACCGGCATCCATACGGGGCGGTCGCCAAAGGATAAGTTTATCGTCGACACTCCCAGTGTGCATGACAAGGTAAATTGGGGAGGGTTTAATAAACCAATCGACTCCCAAACCTTTGAAATGATGCACCATCGCGTCGCGGCCTACCTCCAAGGCCGCGATGTTTTCGTTCAGGACTGTTTCGCTGGCGCCGATCCGGCGCATCGTCTGAAGGTGCGCGTGATCACCGATGCGGCTTGGGCCAACCTGTTTGCCCAAAATATGTTTATTCGCCCGACCGCGGAGCAGAAGGTCGGGTTCGAGCCCGACTTCACGATTTTGCACACTCCGGGCCTGCAAGCGCGCGGCGCTGAAGATGGGCTGAATTCAGAAACTTTCGTCATCGTCGACTTTGATCGCAAGACAGTGATTATCGGCGGGACCAACTATGCGGGCGAGATCAAGAAATCGATCTTCGGCATTTTGAATTTCCTGTTGCCGGATAGCGACGTGATGCCGATGCACTGCTCGGCCAATGTTGGCTCGACCGGAGACACGGCGATTTTCTTCGGCCTATCAGGAACGGGGAAAACAACCCTGTCGGCGGACCCGACCCGGACCTTGGTTGGTGATGACGAGCATGGTTGGTCGGCCGAAGGGGTGTTTAATTTCGAGGGCGGCTGCTACGCCAAGGTGATCAATTTGTCGCGAGAAGCCGAACCTGACATTTACGCCACTACGCATAGTTTTGGCACCGTGTTGGAGAATGTGGTTTTTGACCCGACAACGCGGGCGTTGGATCTGTTTGATGGCAGTCTCACAGAGAACACGCGAGCCTGCTATCCTCTAGAATTTATTGATAACGCAAGTGCTTCGGGGATGGCCGAGCACCCCAAGAACATTATCATGCTGACCGCTGATGCCTTCGGCGTGTTACCGCCGATCTCACGCCTCTCGCCGGAACAGGCGATGTACCATTTTCTCTCCGGCTACACCGCCAAGGTCGCCGGAACTGAGAAGGGGATGGGGAGCCAGCCGGAAGCCACGTTTTCGACATGTTTCGGCGCACCATTCATGCCGAGGCATCCGACGGTTTACGGTGAGATGCTGCGCGAACGGATGGCTAAGCACGGTTCCACTTGTTGGCTGGTGAGCACCGGTTGGTCCGGTGGCCGGGCTGGCAATGGCGGCGAGCGGATGAAAATCGCCTATACCCGTGCGATGGTACGGGCGGCGCTTGACGGGCGCCTGACGAAGGTGGCGCTGCGCCGCGATGAGCGTTTTGGTTTGAGTGTCCCGGAGAGCTGCCCAGATGTTCCAGCGGATATCCTGGACCCGCGCTCCACGTGGAGCGACAAGGCGAGTTATGATGCTATCGCCGCCGACCTCTGCGAGCGCTTTGCCGAGAACTTTAAACAGTTTGAAGCTCATGTAGGTGATGCAGTTCTGGCGGCGAGGATACGATCCGCCGGCTGAGGCACTATGTCCGAAAGAGGCTGAGGTTCCGATGGGTTGACTCGGTTGGGTAAGCTGGCCGCCCCACCATAACAATAGGTTTGTGAATCAGTCCACTAGGCCTACGGGGTGAGTGACAACCGGGGAGGGCGATCGAGAATGCGTGTTCTCGTTGTTGGCGGCGGTCCGGCTGGATTGTATTTCGCCGGCCTGTTCAAGCGCTCCTTTCCCACTCATGCGGTGACCCTCGTTGAGCAAAATCCCTGCGGCGCCACCTATGGCTTTGGCGTGGTGTTCGCCCAGGCCGCACTGGGATATCTCGCCGAAGCCGACCCCGCCTCATACCAGCGAATTACCGCGGCCTTGGAAACTTGGCGCGATTTGACCCTGGTGCATCGCGACCGGCGCCTATCCATCGACGGTAACGGTTTCTCTGGCATTTCCCGACTGGAACTGTTGCGCATTCTAGAGCGTTTTTGCAGTGACGCTGGGGTTGAGATCCGCCATGGCGAAACAGCGACGATCGATGGCATCAAAGGATTCGATCTGGTCGTTGGCGCCGATGGCCTCAATTCGGTGGTCCAAACTGCGGGCGCCTCGGTGTTCCAGCCACAACGCGAAACGCTCGGCAACCGGTTCGTGTGGTATGGCACCTCGCGAGTATTCGAGACCTTGACCCTCACCTTTCGTGAGTGTGCGGATGGGCATTTTGTCGCCCACCATTATCGCTATGCTCCCGACATGAGCACCTTCATCGTTGAATGCGATGCCGCGACGTTTCAGTCGGCTGGCTTCGCCCGGATGACCGACGACGAAAGCCGGGCTTATTGCGAGCGTATATTTGCGCCAGACCTGGATGACCATGTCTTGATCTCGAATAAATCTGAGTGGCGACGGTTCCCGGTCACGCGTGTGGAAGAATGGATTGATGGCAATAAGGTCTTGATAGGAGATGCGCTTCGTAGCGTGCATTTCTCGATCGGCTCCGGAACCCGGTTGGCTTTGGAGGATTCTATCGCGCTGTGGCGAGCATTCCTCGAATACCCCGAGGATGTGCCGGCAGCCCTCGATGGGTTTGTGGCGGCGCGACGACCAATCGTCGACAAGTTGCTTGCTGCCGCCGCGGGGAGTTATGGCTGGTACGAGGATATTGCGCAGCGCATGCAACTGGCGCCGTTGGATCTGGCTTACGACTACATGACCCGTAGCGGCCGGGTGAATGAGGAAAGATTGCGCCGTATCGCTCCACGCTTCATGCGAGTTTATGATCGTGATCGAGGGGCCGGTTCCCGAATGGATTAACCAATCTAGGACGACAAAATGTACGATCTGCTTTCCGGCCTTCGGGTCATCGAGGGTTCGGCCTTCGTCGCCGCCCCGCTTGGCGGCATGACCTTGGCGCAGCTTGGCGCCGAAGTCATTCGCTTCGATCCGGTTGGTGGGGGTATGGACCACCGGCGCTGGCCTCTCGATGATCAGGGCCGCAGCCTCTATTGGGCCGGCCTCAACAAAGGCAAGAAGTCGATCGCGGTTAACACACGGGCGGAAGAGGGCCGGGAGTTGATTCGGGCCTTGATCTGCGAGCCAGGCCCGGATAGGGGGGTCTTTTTGACCAATCATCCGCCCGGCGGCCCGTTCGATTACAGCGGATTGAAATCACGGCGCGATGACGTGATCATGTTGAACGTGCTGGGCAGCCACGATGGTTCCCCGGCGGTGGACTACACGATCAATTGCGCGATGGGATTTCCCTTTGCCACCGGGCCCAGAGACCATGACCGGCCGGTGAATCATCTGCTTCCCGCCTGGGATCTGGTGACCGGGAGCATGGCGGCGACCGGCATTCTCGCGGCGGAACGCAAACGCTTGCGTGATGGCAGTGGGAGGTTGATCAGCCTGGCGCTGTCCGATGTGGCGCTCTGGGTGACCAGCGCGCTCGGCCATATCGCAGAAGCGGAACTGCTGAATCGCAACCGGACCGCCGATGGTAACAACGTCTACGGTGCCTTTGGTCATGATTTCCTGACCGCCGATGGCAAGCGGGTAATGCTGACGGCGCTAACCAAGCCGCAATGGCGCCGCCTGAAAACAGCGGTGGGGATCGAGCAGGCGGTAAGCCGTATGGAGGCGAAAACCGGCTTGGATCTTGACGTCGAGGGCGACCGCTATCTCGCCCGTGACGCCATCGTCGCCCTTATCGAGCCTTGGATCGCGACGCGCGGCATCGACGCGGTGCGCGCGGTGCTGGACAAGGCCGGCGTGCTTTGGGGCCCATACCAGACCTTCACCGAGATGGTGCGGGACGACCCGCGATGTTCGCCCGCCAACCCGATGATGCAGCAGATTTCTCAGCCGGGGATCGGTGACTATCTGGCGGCGGGGCTGCCGTTGCGGTTCTCCGACCTTGCGGATCTTCCGGTGGCTCCGGCGCCGGTGCTGGGCGCCGATACCGATGCGGTGCTGGCCGGCGCGCTTGGCCTGCCCGACCACGCGATCGCCGATCTGCATGACCGCGGCATCGTTGGCGGGCCAGTGGTTTAGCTAAGCCGGTTAGGTCCTACCGCGCTCAAGCACCGCGAGCCGCCGATACGCGCGGTAGAGCGCCGGCAAGTCCTCACCGGATGAGTCGAATGGCGGGACCGCCGTCGTTTCATGGGGTTTCGACGGGTACGTCGCGCGACAGGTCGTTTTTCCGCCACGTGCCATCAAAGCCGCCCGCTACCAGCCATGCAGCGAAGCGGTCCGGGTGATAGCATTCTCTGCGCCCATTCCTTGATGTCTCTGCCGTCGTGGACCGCTTCGAAAAAATCCGGGAAGCGCCTGATCCAGCGTTGGTATCGTTTTGGCAGATGCAGGTAGGGCAACAACGCCATCTGTCGGCGCGCTTGCGGCAGCGCGGCGGCTCCCCGACTGTGGAGCAAGAAAAGCGCGGCCGCTAAAGCTGTGCGGTCGGCGCCGCCGGAGCATTTGATCAGCATCGGTCTTGCGGCGCTCTGGAATGCCTCAAGCAATCCGACCAACATCTCTTGTTTCGGCAAGCGCCGCGAATGCAGCGGTCGGTCGAGATAGGTTATCCCCAGGGCTTCGCAGGCCGCGCGCTCCGGGTGGTACCAGGTCGAGTTGGGATTGGCGCCGCGCAGGTTGATCACCGTGGCGACGCCATGGTGTTTCAGCAGGGGCTGGATATGCCCGCCATACATTTGCGCCGAACGGAACAGGCCATCATCGACCCGGTGCCAATTATAGGCGCGCGCCAGAACGAAGTGCCAGGGGGACAGATGAACATTCTCCAACCCGATGTTTCCCAATCTCGTTGCTTTTCGATGCTGGCGTCTATTCCGGTAACCAGGTCGCCGGATCGGCGGGGGTTTGGTCGCGGGTTGCGGAATTCTTAACCTGATGCTCACCGCCCGCCTCGGCCGGAGGAAACCAGATCCAGGGGATACCTTTGTCGGCGGCATATTTGAGTTGGGCTTTGAGTTTGCGGTCTTCGTGATATTGCTCGACCTTCAGGCCCCGGGCACGCAGAGCGCCGGCCGTCTCGCGGATCACAGAATAGGGCGCACCCTGGGTGTGAACGACCAGAATGTCGGTCGGCGCTTTGCGCCCGGCTTGGATGCGACCCTCGCGCATCAGCTTGGCGAAGATCCGGGTCAGGCCGATCGAAATCCCAATCCCCGGCAACCGTTTGTTGATCAGATCGCCGACCAGGTTGTCGTATCGCCCACCGCCACAAACCGTTGGGAAATCGGGAAAGTCAGCGAATTTTGCCTCATAGACCGTGCCTGTGTAATAGGCGAGGCCGCGGGCGATCGAGAGATCGGCGACAAACGTGCCCTCTGGGTAACGCTCCAATTCCCGCATCACGAAATGCAGCTCGTCCAGCCCTTGGTCCAGCAAGTCGGATTTGACACCCAGCGCTTTGACCCGTTGGACGACCGATGCATCGTTGCCGCGAATCTCGGCGAGCCCCAGAACCTTGGCAATGGCGTCCCCGTCGAGGCCAAGTTCATCGCCAAGCATCGTACCGACGCCCTTGGCGCCGATCTTGTCGAGTTTGTCGATGATCCGGATGGCGTTCGCGGTATCGGTGATGCCGAGCCCGGCGTAGTAGCCCTCCAGGACTTTGCGATTGTTGATCTTAGTGACCAGTGGCCCGGCGCCGATCGCGTTCACCGCTTCGTGCATGATGACCGGGATTTCGGCATCGAAATGCAACGGAATTTCGCGGGTATCGACGACGTCGACATCGCATTGCAGGAACTCTCGGAAACGGCCTTCCTGGGGGCGTTCGCCGCGCCAGGCCTTTTGAATCTGATAGCGTTTGAACGGAAAGGTCAGGTCGTTCATGTTCGCCGCGACATAGCGGGCCATCGGCACGGTCATGTCGTAATGCAGGGCGTAGGTCGGCTCCGCCTTGTCATCCGGGTCGGCCAGCAGCCGACCGATCGAATAAATTTCCTTGTCGGTATCGCCTTGTTTCAGCAGCACCTCGACCGGCTCGACCGAACGCGTCTCTATCGAGGCGAAGCCAAAGCTTTCGAAGACCGCCCGAAGCTTGTCGATCCATTCGAGCTCGACCATGCGGTATTCCGGCAACCATTCCGGAAAACCGCTTATCGGGCGGAGTTTTTCTTTCGGCGTCATGGCAGATGACATGGGGTTTTCACCGTCCGGTCTCCGGTGGGCACGTTCTGGGCGACAGAGCGTAGTCGCGGTGTGGCTACACCATGCCGATCGCGTGCTGATAGAGTTGTAGCAGTTCTTCCTGCTCCTGGCGGTCATCGCGGTCGAGTTTCCGGAGCCGGATAATCTGGCGCATGATTTTGACGTCGAAACCGTTGCCCTTGGCCTCGGAATAGATTTCTCGAATGTCGGCCGCCAGGGCCGCTTTCTCTTCTTCCAGACGCTCGACCCGCTCGATATAGGAGCGAAGTTGATCGCCCGCGACGCCGCCAACCTCGGCCATGATCCATCCTCATCAATTCAGTGCTCGGCCCGGACCATAGTCGCCCATGCAGTCACTCGCAAGAGGTTGGTTGTTGGAGAACTAATCATGAACAAATAGAAAGATGAGCAAGTCCTGGAAACGGTGAAAACCCTGATGGTGAAACGGTACCGGGCCTTTGGTGTGAGACGCACTGGCGATGCCTTAGCGTTTCTGTAGAATCGTTACCGAGTCGGGTTTGCTTTCGCGTTGTCGAAATGGCGTATGGCACCCTCGAATTTGTCATAACACCCGGTGTTGCAAAACCCGACGACCTGGCCGGTATATCTGGCTAGTGAGTCGGGGTGCACCGGTTTGCCCGACCAAGAGCAGGCTTCATTGACACAATCTGCGATGTCGAGCGGATCCATGTTTCCTCACTTGGGTTTGTGTTTGCATTTTGCCAGAATGCTCGGTTCTACCCCGCTCTGTTCACTCCGATAGTGCCGCGATATGCCGAAGATTAAAAAGCAATGCCTGAAACACTGATTGCTGGGCTTTATATAGGATGTGCGTCATTGGCTTGTATGGCGGCGCCGGTCGCTCTCTGTGCGGCCAAGGGCGGCGGGTTCACCGTTTGGCGGGCAAGGTGTTCTTCTGGTCGATGATCGTGGCGACCGCCAGCGCCATTTGGACAAACGTCGCGGCCAACCCATTTCGGCCTGATGCTGGCGGTGCTGAGTAGCTATTTGGTGATCTGGAGCTATCGGGTGCTCTATCTGAAGCGCTCGGGCCCGCGTGACACTGTGGGGCCGGCCGGTCCCTGCGTGCTTGATAAAGGTTTGGCGCGTTTCACCTTGATCACCTGTTGCGCGATGGTCGCTTGAGGAATGGTCGCCGTGCTGCTGGTCTTTCAGGCTGTGCTGACGCGAGAGGCAAACCGTTGTTGATGGTTGTGATCGGCTTGGCGGGCGCGATGTTGGCGCTCGGCGATATGAGACCATTTCGCCGTCTCCCGGCGGCCCCCACAATTGGTTAATCACCTATGGCGCAGGGATGTTGGCCGGCGTCACCTCCGCCGCGACGGGAGTCAGTGTCGGCAATTTGACGATGTCGCCGGAAGCGGTGCGGTGGTTGGGACCGCATCGCGATTGGCGTGCTCGGCACTGCAATATGGGTTGTGTTGAATAAGCGGCGGATGGCTGGCGAGAGGCATTCCACGCGCTTTCGTTACCGCGCGCATCACCGAGCCGGAGCCGAGATTTCGATTAGGTCCGGGTTTCCCCCATGGCGCAGAGCATTGCCCATTGCGCCTCGGTCACCGGTACAACAGACAGGCGCGACTGGCGCACCAGGCCAAATTCAGCGAGCCTCTCGTCGGCTTTGACCTCGGCCAAGGTGACCGGGCGGTTGAACGGACGAACCGCCTTTACCGTCACCATGCCGAAGCGACCGGAGGCATCGGTGTCGTCCGGATGATATTCCTCGATCACCTCGACGATGCCGACGATCTGTTTCTCGTTGACCGAATGATAAAAGAAACCCAGGTCGCCGATCTTCATTGCCTTCATGTTGTTCGAGGCTTGGTAGTTGCGTACGCCGTCCCACCCTTCGCCCAGCTCGCCCCGCTTCACCTGATTGTCCCAGGACCAAGTCCCAGGCTCCGATTTAAACAGCCAATATGCCATTTGGGCGTTCTCCCGATACCGGGTTACCGGCTTGTTTGGGGGATAATTCAGTGCAGCGCGGACCCCGAATAGGTCAATCAACAATAGCGTATTTTCGATCGACGAAAATTTTCCAGTTGAAACGTTCAGCCATCCCGTTCAGCCCGCAATGGCCGGCTCAGCAAACCATCGATGGTGGCCCGCAGCTCGAGCGCCGTGGTTGAGCACCGCGTCCACGGCGTGACAGATCGGCATTTCGATGCCCAGGGCGGTGGCCCTTTGCGCCGTTGCTTCCGCCGTGTGCCGTCCCTCCACCACGCCGCCCATATGAGCGAGAATGGTTTCGACCGGCATGCCTTGGCCCAAAGCTTCTCCGAACCGGAAATTTCTGGACTGGCGGCTGCCGCAGCTCATCGTCAGGTCGCCCAATCCGGCCAGGCCCGACAAGGTTTCGGCCCGTCCGCCAAGGGCTACCGCAAGCCGGGTCGCCTCGGCTAGGCCTCGGGTGATCAGCGCGGCGCGGGTGTTTTCACCGAAGCCGAGGCCGACGGCGACGCCGCAGGCGATCGCCAGAACATTCTTCACTGCCCCGCCGATCTCGGCACCGATGACGTCGCTTGAGACATAGGGCCGGAAAGTCGGAGAGCCGATGGCGCGCGCGATCTCGGCGCCGAGCGCGGTGTCGGCGATGGCCAGGGTTGCCGCCGTCGGTACACCGCGTATCGCCTCGGCTGCGAAGGTCGGGCCGGAAAGGCAGCCGATAGGATGGGCCGGCAGGCTCTCCGCCGCGACCTCGGACATCGTCAGTCCGGACCCGATCTCCAATCCTTTGGCGCAGCAAATTACCGGCACCGCGGCTGTATTGATCGCCGCCATTGTCTCCAGCATGATTCGGACCGCTTGGGCGGGAACCACCAGAAGAATCGCGTCGCTTCGGCAAATTTCGGCAAGATCGGTGCTCGCCTTGAGGCCGCGGTCCAGCGGGATATCTTTCAGATAGGCCGTGTTCTCGTGGTTCTGATTGATCGATGCGACGATCTCAGGGTTCCGGGCCCAAAGCAGGCTCTGGCGTCCGGCCTTGGCAACGAGATGACCAAGCGCCGTGCCCCAGGCGCCACCGCCGATGACGCCTATGCGTTCGATCGTCATGCCCCGCGGCCCCTCAAGCCTTGGCCCTGGCGCCAACCGCCTTCGGGGCGGCAGGGTCAAGCGGCCAGCGTGGGCGCGGAGCGAAGTCGAGGCCATCGATGGCGCCGATACGAAATCGCTCGACACCGGCCCAGGCGATCATTGCCGCGTTGTCGGTGCAGAGCGCCGGTGGCGGGACCACGAAAGGCATGCCACGCGATTCAGCCAGCTTGCCCAGCGCCGCACGCAGGGTCTGGTTCGCGGCGACCCCGCCTGCCGCCACGAAAGGCCGGCCCGCGCCATGGGCGCCTTCGAACAGAGTGATCGCGTTGGCGCACCGGTTGGTCAGGCTGCCGGCGACGGCGTTTTGGAACGCAGCGGCGAGATCGGCGACATCTGTCGGGCTCATTGGCTCGACGCTTGCCACTTTGTGCCGGACGGCGGTCTTGAGGCCGGAAAACGAGAAATCACACCCGGGTCTGCCAACCATGGGCCTTGGCAGAGTGAAGCGCGACGGGTCTCCCTCCATAGCGGCTTTTTCCAAAGCTGGGCCGCCGGGATAACCGAGACCGAGGAGTTTCGCCGTCTTGTCGAAGGCCTCGCCCACGGCATCGTCAATGGTCGTGCCAAGGCGCTGGTACTGACCAACCCCCTCGACCGACAGCAGCTGGCAGTGGCCGCCGGACACCAGCAAAAGCAGGAACGGAAACCCGATTCCATCGGTGAGCCGTGCGGTCAAGGCATGGCCTTCCAGGTGGTTCACCGCGATGAACGGCAGGTTCATCGCCAGCGCAATGCTTTTTGCCATAGTGGTGCCGACCAGCACGCCGCCGATCAGACCTGGTCCTCCGGTGGCGGCGATCGCATCCAGGTCTGCGTAGCTCAGATCGGCCTCGCGCATCGCCCGGGCAACAATGCCGTCGAGGTATTGGACATGCGCCCGCGCCGCCACCTCGGGTACGACGCCGCCAAAGGGCCGGTGCTCGTCCAGTTGCGAAAACACCACATTGGAACGGATGTTCCGGGAACCGTCGACCACGGCCGCGGCGGTCTCGTCGCAACTCGACTCGATGCCGAGGACGATTGGTTTGGGCGTCCTGTCGATCATGGCTGCATTCGCCCTTTCCTTGCCCTCTGGCCCGGTCTACACAGGCGGACCATGGATGACCAGAGCAAAGCGACGGCATTGATCCGCATCGGAACACGCGGGTCTAAGTTGGCCTTGGCGCAGGCGACGGAATTGTGTGCGCGATTGGCCGCTGCCCATGAGGAACTCAGCGCCGAGGGAGCGGTCGAGGTGGTGGTGATCACCACGACGGGCGATGCGGTGCGTGACCGGCCGCTTGCCGAAATCGGCGGCAAGGGTCTGTTCATGAAGGAAATCGAGGAGGCCTTGGTCGCCGGTCGGGTCGACTTGGCGCTGCATTCCATGAAGGACGTGGAAACCTTCCTCACGCCGGGTACCGATATCCCGTGCATCCTGGCGCGCGAAGACCCGCGCGACGCCTTTCTCTCAAACCTGGCGGACCACATCGACAGCTTGCCCGAGGGCGCGGTGGTTGGCACGTCCTCGGTGCGGCGTGCTGCCCTGGTTAAGAACCGGCGACCGGATTTGCGGACCGTGATGTATCGCGGCAACGTGGACACGCGCTTGGCCAAGCTTGAGGCCGGCGAGGTTGACGCCACGCTATTGGCGATTGCCGGATTGAACCGGCTCGGCCTTGGCGATCGGGCGACCCGTGTCCTGGAGGTTGAGGAAATGCCGCCGGCGGTGGCGCAAGGCGCGATTGGCGCGCAAATCCGAATTTCGGAGACGAGCGGCTGATCTAAGACTGCGGGACTGGCTCGTCGCGGTGAACCACGTTGACAGTCAGATCCAGGTGACTGCGGAGCGCGCCATGCTTGCGACGTTGGATGGTTCCTGCCGGACGCCGATCGCCGGCCATACCGATTTGGATGGCGCCGGTGGACTGACATTGACCGGCTATGTCATTTCGGAAGATGGCGCCCGACTTCACAAGGTCCAAGCAAAGCGGTTTGGCGAGCGCTCCGGAGGCCCTTGGCCGCGCGGTTGGTGAACGTCTATTGGCGTTCACCGGCGCGGATCTGGCCCGGTAGGGGATGCGGCTTCTCCTGACACGGCCACGCGGTGAGTCTGAGAGACTCGCAAAAGAGCTGTCGGCGCGGGATGTCGACTGCCTGATCGCGCCACTCATGGAGATCGTGCCGATGGCGCTCCAATTATCGGCGGAGACCGGGTATCAGGCGGTTATATTGACCAGCGGTAATGCCGTCGAAGCGCTGGTGAGCTCAGGTCTGGATCCGGCGACGCCGATCTTCTGTGTGGGCGATGCGACGGCGCGGCGGCTTGCCAGCACCGATTTTAGTGATGTCCGGTCCGCCAGCGGTGACGCCGAGGATCTGGTCGCCTTGATTTGCCGGGATTTGGTGGCCGGACAGGATGCGATCTTGCATCTTTCCGGGACCATGATCGCCATCGATATAGGCTCGTCTTTGAACGACGCCGGTTTTCAGGTCGATCGAAGGGTGGTCTACCGGGCCCAGCCGATAAATGCTTTTACCGAGACTACTGTTAAAGCGCTCGGTACAGGATCGGTGGATGGTGTTTTGCTTTATTCGCCCCAGTCAGCGCGGCTTCTGGTCGAGCGGTTGAGACATGCGGCGCTAGAGGCGGTTACGGCGGAGATGACCGCCTATTGTATCAGTCGGTCGGTGGCTGATGCCGCCGGGGCGCTGACGTGGCGAAAAGTAGCGGTGGCGTCGCGCCCCAATCAGCTTGATCTCTTGGCGCTTCTCCCCAATTGATGACACAAGCTAGCGGTATCCTGTTATTCTCAGGCATAAAACACTAGCAGCGAGAAAATCATGTCGGCGAGCGACGAGGTTAAATCGGACGCCCAGGCTAAACCGGTCGACGAAGCGGAAGCGGTCGGGACGCCGGTGCTTGATCACGAGCCCGCCGCATCGGTCGAAACGTCGCCTTTCATGCGCAAATTACGGCTCTACGGGATCCTATTGGCGGTTGTTTTGGTTGCGCTGCTGGCCGGTGCCGCTACCTATCCCTATTGGCGGACCGAAGTGGAGACGGCTTTGGCTCGGGTCGGGCTGGACCTTGGGGCATTGGAAGCACGCTTGGAAGTGCCGGGATGGGTGATCACCCACGGGCGCGAGGCGTCCGCTGTACCCGCCGTCAAAGCCGGCGATACGACGGCAACATCGGTGCCGCTCAAGCCGGCTTCCAAGCGCCCACCGGCCGCGCAGCCGGATGCCGCGCCGACACCGGTTGCAGCACCTAACCCTGCAAAACCCACTCCAATGCCAGCGGTGGTGGCTTGGAGCGTTGCGACCGAGGCGTTGGCCGACCGACTTGCGGAAGTCGAAGCCCGGCTGTTGGCAATTGAGGGGCGGCTGCAGGCACTCGATCCGCCCGCCGTCGATGGCCGCTCCGCCTCGACCAATGACGCCTCTACATCATCGGTTCCGTCGGACCTTGCAGAACAGCTCGGTGCAATTGCTGGCCGGCTGGCCAACGTCGAGGCGCGGCAAGATCAAAGCGCTGCGCCGAATAACGTTGCGGTGCCCGTGACGGATGGCTCGGCGCTGATCGGAACGGTTATTCGTCTGGCCGAGCGCGTGGCGGCGATGGAGAACCGAGCCACGGTCGCGCCAGACGACCTCGCGGCATTGCGTGAGAACTCGACATCACTTGCCTCCCGGATCGCCGGACTGGACGCGCAGATCAAACAGCTTGGGGCGGCCTTGGATGAGGATACGCCGGCTCGGGACCGGGCGGCGCTGGTGTTGTTGAGCGTCAGCCAGCTCGCGGTCGCCACGTCAGGACCGCGGCCTTATTTGACGCAATTCGATGCCTTGCGGTCGGTCAGCCGTCGGCGAAGCGCGCTTGGCGAAACCTTTGGAGCGGCTGGCGGCGCATGCGGCGACGGGGGTGTTGACCCTGGCGTTACTGCGCGTTGAATTCTCGGAAACCTCGAAGGCGGTAATCAGAAGCCGCGATGTTGGATCACCAGAAGGGGTTCTTGGGCAGGCATTGTCCCGGGTTGCCTCGTTGGTCACCATCCGCAAGGTCGATAGCTTGGGGACGGGAACCGTGGATGGGACGCTTGCCGCCACCGACGCGGCGCTAGGCTTGGGAGATCTTGCCAGTGCCGTGGCGATATTGGAGGCGCTGGACGGCGCGCCAGGCGAGGCGGTCGCGGGCTGGCTGTCCAACGCTCGAGCTCGGCTTGGAGGTTGATGGCGCGCTTCTGGATCTGCAGGCAGCGGCGCTTAGCGCGCTCGCCGTGGCGGGGTGACCGGCAATGCGGCGCGCGGTCTTCTATTTCGTTCAAGTTGCGATCCTGGCTCGCCTTGGCGGTATGGCTTAGCGACCATCCGGGTAAGGTTGAGATCGACTGGCTCGGCTACCGGATCGAAACCTATTTCGGGGTTCTCCTGGTGCTGGTGGTGATCATGGTGGTCAGTGGTCACCGTGCTCTACCGGCTTTGGCGTGGTGTGCTTGGAGCGCCGGAGGATTTCCTCAGCCGTCGCCAATACAAACGGCGCGAAGATGGGTATCGGGCGCTGGCGCTGGGAATGGCCGCTGCGGCCGGCGGTGACCGGGAAGAATCAAAGCGCCTGGCCCGGCGCGCCGATGCCCTGCTACAGGATCCTGATCTCACGCGGTTGCTGTCCGCTCAGGCGGCGGCGCTGAATGGTGACGAGGCGGCGGCGCGGCGCTATTTCGACGCGTTGATCGAGAATGATGAAACCGCTTTTCTTGGCCTCACCGGGCTGATGCGTCAGGCAATGGCTGACGGCGATGATGCTCGCACCCTGGCCTTGGCCAAGCGGGCGCATAAGATCCGCTCGGACTCTGTCTTTGTCGTCGATACGATTTTCGACCTGCACACCCGCCGGGCCGAATGGCCGGAGGCTCAGGCGATCCTGTTCGACGCGGTGCGTCGGCGGGTCAAGACCGAGGTTGAGGCGGTGGGGCAGCGCACCACGATCTTCACCGCCCGCGCTATCGAAGCCGAAGGAGCGGGCGGTTTCCCCGAAGCCGCCGAGTTTGCGGCAAAAGCCTTGTCGAGCACTGCTGATTTCGTTCCTGCCGCGGTGCTGAGTGCCAGAACCCTGGAACGCGCCGGCAAGGCGCGCCGGGCGACCCGGTTATTGGAAGACCTGTGGCGCCGTAACCCGCACCCTGAGTTGATTGCCGCCTATCTGAGCCTCTGGCCACTTCAGACGCCACTGGAGCGGGTAAAGCGGGTTCAGCACCTGACCAGCGCGAACCCGTCAGCGGCGGAAAGCTGTGTGGCGGTGGCTGCGGCGGCATTGGACGCGAAACTCTGGGGCGAGGCGCGGCGCCATTTGGCCGCGTTGGACGATGGCGAAATCAATGTTCGGGTTTGCCGCCTGATGGCCAGGCTCGAACAGGAGGAGCGCGGCGATAGCGCCGCCGCGCGCGAGTGGTTGGAGCGCGCCAATTCGGCACCACAGGACCGAACATGGACGTGCGAATCTTGTGGGGCGGTCGCGCCGGAATGGTCAGCTTTATGCGGCAATTGCAGCGCATTCGACACCATCTCCTGGAAACAACCGCCCCGGGTTTCGTTCCTGCCGCTTCTACCGGCGAAGGGGGCGGTGCTGACGGAAGACGATGGTGAGGGCCAAGGCGAGAGCGATGATCCGGGGAAGGAACCCGGCGAGCGACCGTCATCGCCGCTGGAGCAGCATCCTTCATAGACGATCAGGCATCGGCGTTCTCTTGATGACTCATTTAAATTAATTGACATATGTTTTGGGTGACGCGCTGAACATGCGCGTCACGCCCGTGCCAGACGGGTAGGCATCCAGAAAGGAGGTTGGAGAATGTCGAACATCTGTTCCGGCCGGGAGCCCAGGATGCTGGCGTCTTAAGGGCGATATAACAATCAAACGGTGGTGCTGGAGATCGCGTAATCGGTTGCAAATAGTCACCCGCGTTCATAGCCCATCCGGGTGGAACGCCGCTATTTAAGTGCCTTGACCACTTCCTCGCACATCTTTTTGGCATCTGAAAACAGCATCATCGTGTTGTCCCGGAAGAACAATTCGTTGTCGACACCGGCATAACCCGACGCCATCGAGCGTTTGATGAAAAGCACCGTCCTGGCGTTCTCGACATCCAGAATCGGCATGCCGTAGATCGGGCTCGTCGGGTCGGTCTTGGCGGCGGGATTAGTGACGTCATTGGCGCCGATCACGAAGGCGACGTCGGTTTGGTTGAAATCCCGATTGATCTCATCCAGTTCCAGAACCTGCTCGTAGGGGACGTTCGCTTCGGCCAGCAACACGTTCATATGGCCGGGCATGCGTCCGGCGACCGGATGGATCGCATAGCGCACGGTGACACCGCGAGATTTCAGGATGTCGCACATTTCCCGCAACGCATGCTGAGCCTGGGCGACGGCCATGCCGTAGCCAGGCACGATGATGACCGATGCTGCGTTCTCCATGATGAACGCAGCATCCTCGGCGCTACCGGTTTTGATCGACTTGTCGCCTTGGGTTCGGGGCGCGCCGCCGGCGCTCTCGCCGCCAAAGCCCCCGAGAATGACGCTGAAGAACGAGCGGTTCATGCCCTTACACATGATGTATGACAGGATCGCGCCGGAAGAACCGACCAAGGCCCCGGTCACGATCAGCAGGCTGTTACCCAGCGTGAAGCCGATGCCGCAGGCCGCCCAGCCGGAATAGGAATTCAGCATCGAGATGACGACCGGCATGTCGGCGCCGCCGATCGGCAGGATGATCAGCACCCCAATCAGTAGCGAAAGCACCAAGATCGCCCAGAAGCCGATTTCTGTTTGATCACGCACGACCCAGACCATCAAACCGACAAGGCCGACGCCGAGGAGCGCGTTGAGCGGGTGCTGCCCCTTGAAGACCAGTGGCGAGCCGGTGATCAATCCCTGCAGCTTGCCAAAAGCGATGATCGAGCCGGTGAAGGTAACCGCGCCGATCGCCAAGCCTAAAGCCATTTCGATCAGGCTGGAGGTGTGGATCGCCAGAAACTCTCCGATCCCATAGGCTTCTGGCCGATAGTAGGCGGCAGCGGCGACAAAGCAGGCAGCAAGGCCGACCAGGCTATGGAAGGCCGCGACCAGTTGCGGCAGCGCTGTCATCTCGATCTTCCAGGCGATGAAACTGCCGATCGCGCCGCCGATTACGATGCCGGCGATGATCACCTCGTAGCTCAACACGCTGGGCAGGGCCAGGGTGGTGCCGATGGCGACGACCATGCCGGCGATGCCGAAAACATTACCCTGGCGTGAGGTTTCTGGGGAACTCAGACCCCTGAGCGCCATGATGAAGCAAACGCTGGAGACTAGGTAGAGGATGGAGGAGATATTCTCGGTCATTAGATCTGGTCCAGCCTCAGCGTTTCTTCTTGAACATCGAGAGCATGCGTTGGGTAACTATAAAGCCGCCGAAGATGTTCACCGACGCCAAGACCACCGCGCAAAATCCCATGATCTGCGAGAAATTTGTTTCAGCCGGCCCCGCCGCGATCAAGGCGCCGACAATGATTACCGAGGAAATAGCGTTGGTGACGCTCATCAGGGGTGAATGCAGCGCCGGGGTTACCCGCCAGACCACGTAGTAGCCGACGAAACAGGCCAGGACTAGAACCGTCAGACCGAAAATGAAGGGGTCAACGCCAGCTGACTGGGTAATGTCGCTGCTGCCGGTCGCGGATTGGGCGGCTTTCTGGGCTACGCGAACTGATTCACCAGCCAACCGCTCGGCTTCCGTCGCCAGTTGTTTGGCGTGGTCCAGCAACTGTTCGGCGTTCATCGTATTTTCGCTCCACTCTGGCTAACCGGCAGCCTCTTCGGCTGCTGCCGTGATCCGGGACGGTTTCTTCGGGCTTGCCGCCCGTTTAGGCTTCGCCACGTCAATAGCAATTGCCTGGACTGCGGGGTGCACCACGACCCCGCCTCCTGTCACCCGCGACCCTTTGACGATCTCGTCCTCGAGATCGATCGACAACTCGGCGGTGTCACCATCGATAAGCGGCGCCGCAAAGTTCAGTAAGTTTTTGGCGTAAAGTGCCGAGGAGTCGATCGCCACCCGGCTTGCCATGTTGGCGTAACCGATGATCGTTACATCGTGTTTGACCACGACCTTGCCTATTTTTGAGAGCGGGCAGTTGCCCCCATGCTCGACCGCGAGGTCGACGATGACCGAACCCGGCTTCATCGTCTTTACCATAGCCTCGCAGACGAGTATCGGAGCCGGTCGGCCGGGAATCAGCGCCGTGCAGATAACTATATCCTGTTTGGCAATGGTCGTGGCGATCAGATCAGCTTGCTTGTCCTTGTAGGCTTGGCTCATTTCCTTGGCATAGCCGCCAGCGGTTTCGGCTTGCTTGAACTCCTCGTCCTCGACCGCGACGAAAGTGGCGCCGAGACTTTCAACCTGCTCCTTGGAGGCCGGGCGTACGTCAGTGGCGGCGACTACGGCGCCCAAGCGGCGTGCGGTGGCGATCGCCTGCAGACCGGCCACGCCCGCACCCATGATCAGGCATTTGGCCGGCGGCACGGTGCCGGCGGCCGTCATCATCATCGGAAACGCCCGCCCGAAGACGGCTCCGGCCTCGATCACTGCTTTGTACCCGGCCAGATTGGACTGCGAGGATAGCACGTCCATGGATTGGGCGCGGCTGATTCTTGGCACCAGTTCCATCGCGAAACAGGTAATGCCTCGCGCGGCGATGGTGTCGAATAAGGCCCGGTCCCGATAAGGTTCCATGAGGCAGATGAGCGTCGCGCCGTCTTTCATCATCGCGACTTCATCGGCCTCGCCCGGCACTAGCGCGCCAGGGCCGACTGGTTTTTGCACCTTCAAGACGAAGTCGGCGTTGCCTAGCGCTTCTGCCGCGGTCTTAACCACCGTGGCCCCCGCCGCCGTATAACTGGCGTTGGTGATCGCCGCTGTAAGGCCTGCGCCGCCTTCGACAACGACATCCAAACCCATGGCGACGAATTTCTTGATCGTGTCAGGAGAGGCCGCGACCCGGTTTTCGTAGGGTCGTCGCTCTCTGACAATGCCGATTTTCATGCGTGACACTCCCGGGATACGCATGGCGCCAACCCGGAGCCGGGTTGAGCCTAAACGTGAGGGAAAATGCCGGACGATGCGGTGCAAAGCAAGGCCGGTTTCCGAATTGGCGCGGATATGTGATGGCGCGTGATGGCGCCGCTCCCGTCACACGAAAGCTCAGGGGATCTTCGGACGTCGGCTTTGTTGCTCAACCACTTGCATTTCAGCCCGTTTCCGGACTTTCAGTCGTTAAAGGCCTTCCCGAAAAATTGTTGGAAGAGAAATCGCATTACGATCCTTCTGGGAAATTACCGAACTTTCGCATTCTGACCTGGCCAAGGCCATTAACCGGACGCTAGCCTTGGCAAGTAGGCGTATTTTTTTTAGCATAGTAGCTGTCACGCTCGGTGGCGGACTTGAAGACATTCCGGTGCAGGGTAACCGCGACCCGCTCCGTCCAAAAGCTCTCCGCGAAACAGCGGGTTTTCACCGGTCCGCTGAGTTCAGACATCAACTCCAGACGCGGCGTGGTGACCGTGGGTACCGTATGCTTTGCAACGCAAGCCATCAGATAGCGAGGTTATCAGCGTATCGTAGATGGCTCTCTTGCACAGCCGCTTAACACCGCCAGGATGGCGAGTGACGGAGCCAATATTCCAAGTCTCGATTTGCTGTTCGCGGCAAAGCCCGACCCACCGCTCGAGCGGCGGGGGAATGGGTAAGGCTCATGACGGAATGTCTCCTATCACCCGCGATGGACGGAAGCACCACCGGCGGATGTCGAATTCTGGGACCAGCTTAGGTTCACGTGTTCTGCGTCCACAACGTAACAGGTTTGTGATCCCATTCCTCCTTTGCTGAACCAGGCGACGCTGGTAAGCGTATCCCCGATGTAACGTCGTCTCGGAGACAATCCATGAAGCTCTACAATTCAATTGGTCCGAACCCGCATATGGTCCGCATATTCATCGCTGAGAAAGGCCTAGATATCCGGACGGAGGATGTCGACATCATGGCCGGTACTAACCGTCAGGCTGACTTTCTGAAAATCAATCCGATGGGTCAATGTCCGGCGCTGGTTACCGATAGAGGTGATTTGATTACGGAAGTCACGGTGATCAGTGAATATCTTGAAGAATTGCATCCGACGCCGGCGCTAATTGGCGGTACGCCAGCGGAGCGAAGTGAAACCAGGATGTGGACTCGTCGCATTGACATTGGCGTTTGCGAGCCCATGGCAAATGGCTTTCGCTATGGTGAGGGCTTAAAATTGTTTGAATCCCGCATGCGCTGTCTTCCGGAATCCTCTGCCGGCCTAAAGGCATTAGCCCAGGACGGTCTGGGATGGCTTGACGGACAGATGGACGGTAAAGCCTGGATCTGCGGCGATCGCTTTACCATGGCCGATATCCTGCTGTATGCCTGGGTCAATTTCTTCTCGGGTGCCGGCCAACCATTGAACCAGGACCTCAAGAACATCACTGCCTGGTTCGAACGCGCCAAGGCTCGTCCAAGCGCGTCGGCGTAACCGATTTTAGCAATCCCGGGGCTCCGATCCGAGTCTCGGGGCGTTCAATCAGATGGGTACATATCCTGTCTAACGAGCGAGCCTGGTCACCTTCTTTGAACGGCTGCGCTGCAGCGTGGGGCTCTCCGTTGCATCTTCGGTTGGTGCTTGCACCAATCGTCCAGTGCGCTACCTTATCTCCCGCGACCCGAGTGTTGCCGGAACGGGGGCGATATGCGGCGAACCAAAACACGGCTATTTACGAGTATTGTCGCCCTGGGGATCGTCGTGTTTCCGATTACCAGTACAATGTCGCAAACGACCGGCAATCAGCCGGCGCCGGCGGACGAGAATTTCTCTGATGGTGAGACCGTCGAGCGGTCGGATCCGTTGGAATTTATTAATTGGTCGATCGTCGCGATAAACCGGGCGTTGCGCCAAGGGGTCATTGATCCGGTGGTCAAGGTCTACAAGTTCGTACCCCCGGATGTAGCCGAGATCGCTCTTAGCAATGCGGCCCGGAACCTGACCGAGCCCTTTTCCATCCTCGGCACGGTCATTGCTGGCGACACCGAGGGGGCTAAACTTTCCGGTGCCCGGTTCTTGGTCAACACCACACTTGGCGTGGCCGGCCTTGCTGACGTCGCCACCGATGCGGGACTTGAATATTGCCGCGAGGCTATCGGCCAGGGATTGACCAAACGGGGCGTGGAGCCCGGCACCCATATCGTGCTGCCGATTATAGGGCCGTCCAATATTCGCGACCCGCCGATTGACATCATCGAGGTTCTGATCACGCCTCTACCGCCTGGAGTGACTATCGCGATGGCAAGCGCTGCTTATGTCGATAAGCAGGAAGCGGTGGAAAAGCTCACCGAAGGGGCCGTCGACAAATATGTGATCGAGCGCGAGGCCTATGAGCAGCATCGGCTCTATCAAGTTGAACTGACCTGCAAGGAACCCGAAGAAATAATTGGCAAAAAATCTAAGCCGGCGGAGTCTAAATAATCCGGTGTTCGGTCGCACTTGGCGTTGACCGAACCATCAGGCGTTGCCATGTTTCGGGTGTATCGTGAAGCGGAGACGGCCGTGTCCACTGATAAACCTAATGCCAAGGCCGACCGGGTGGTCGCGTGGTGGTTATTCACCGTCGCGGCGATGGTCGCCGTGATGGTGGTCATCGGCGGTATTACCCGATTGACCGAATCGGGGTTGTCGATGGTTGAGTGGCGGCCGTTGATCGGTTGGTTGCCTCCGATGTCCGAGGAACAGTGGGCCCGCACCTTCGCGCTGTACCAAAATTCGCCGCAGTATCTCAAGGTCAATACCTGGATGGGGCTGGAGGATTTTCGCTGGATCTTCTGGTGGGAGTATACGCACCGGCTCTGGGGCCGACTGATCGGCCTTGCTTTTGCTTTGCCGTTCTTGTGGTTCGTCATCCGCGGCATGGTGCGCCACGATTTTATCGCCAGAATCGTCTTGTTGTTTGTGCTTGGCGGCCTGCAAGGCGGCATCGGTTGGTGGATGGTAAAAAGCGGATTGAGTGATGATCCAGCGGTTAGCCAGTACCGACTCACCGCGCATTTGGCCATGGCGTTTCTGATCTTGGGGGTGTTGCTTTGGGTCGGTATGGACCTTGCCGGTGCGCCGCGCCATGACGCGCCAAAATGGTTGCGGCGTCATGCACTAGCGGCATTGGTTATGGTTAGTCTTACCGTGATCGCCGGCGCGATGGTCGCCGGGCTTGATGCCGGGTTGATTTATAACACGTTCCCGCTGATGGATTGGGGTATCTTGCCGCCCGACTACGGGCATCTCTCACCGATATGGTTGAACGTCGTCGAGAATCCGGGGGCGGTGCAATTTCATCATCGGGTCCTGGCGATCCTGACGGTTTTGGTGGTCGTGACCTTGTTGTCTCGCGTTATGCGATCGGGGTTGGCATCGAGCGCTCGTCTACCGGTTCATGTGTTGGCGGCCATGGTTTTGGTCCAGGCGGCGCTGGGCATTGCAACCCTTATCTTCGTCGTGCCATTGGATCTGGCTGCGGCACATCAGGCTGGCGCCGTCGTTTTGTTCACTGCCGCTGTTTGGGTGGTATACGGGGCACGCGGATCAGTTCCGGACCGATACCCGCGCCTTGAAAGCCACCAACCTTCACCGGCGAGCCAGCAGCTATCGTCCGGTGGCCGGGCGCCATGCACGAGCAACTTTACGTCCTCGGCGCCGCCTGACCGGTAGGCTTGGCTCAATCGTTCGGCGGCTCCCGGATCTTCCGCCCCAATATAGGGGATGAAGGAGGCTGGACTTGTGAAGCGAGCAGTTAATTCGCCGCCGCACCGATCACCAGCAACATGTAGCCCGTCGAAAAATCGGCGGTCAGGGGAAAGATCAACCTGCCGCCATCGGTCAACGCATCAAGCCAGGGGGTGACGACCCGAGATGCGCCGGCATTGACGTAGATTATATCGCTGATAGGTAATCCAGGCGTGCTTCCGGACAGATTGATCACCATGACATTGGCTCGAATTGAGAGATTATCGTTCGTTTTGTCGCGGTATCCGGGTCGATTTCACGGGCTTCGACGTGACCGGGCCCAGAGCGATAAAGATGTCTTAGTAAAGAGATTCTGGATCATCCGGGGGTGTCGATGTAGCTACTCTGCGTGTGCACTTTCCACAGGCCGTCGCTGTAGAATTTCGCGCGTGGTACCGTCTCGAGAGCTGCTGTCATTTCGTCGTCGCGAAGCTCGGTCTGTCCCAGAACATAGGCGCATAGTACCGGTGGAGATCGGCGAGAGCGCTTGTCACGGCTGCGCCTCGCAGGCCTCGTCTCTTACGCCTAACTGGCCCCCGTCCGCAACGCCCGTTCCATTACCGCATGCAGGAGCACGTCGCAACCGGCAGCGAGATCTTCCCGCGTCGCGTTTTCGACCTCATTGTGACTGATCCCGCCTTCGCAAGGGACGAAGATCATTGCCGTGGGGCACATCCGGGCCATGTAAACCGCGTCATGGCCGGCGCCGGAGACGATGTCGCGATGGCCATGGCCGTGCAGTTCGGCGCCGCGCCGTACCGCCGCCACGCAATCGGGATCGAACGGAATTGGCGGCGAATACCACAGGTCGTGCCTGTCCAGTTGCAGGCCGATCTCATCGGCGATTCGAGCCAACCCGGCTTTTAATGCTGTGTCCATCCGGGACAGCACCGTGTCGTCGGGATGGCGAAAATCGATGGTGAAAAAGACCTGGCCCGGAATGACGTTCCGCGAGTTTGGATAAACCTCCAACATTCCGACAGTGGCGCAGGCGTTGGGCAGATTGTTGAGGCCGATTTCGTTGACCAGGCTAATCATTTGGGCGGCGCCGACCAAGGCGTCCTTGCGGGTTTCCATCGGTGTCGGACCGGCGTGCGACTCAACCCCAGTCACGGTTACCTCGTACCAGCGCTGACCATTGGCGTCGGTCACCACACCGACCGGCACTCCTTCGCGCTCAAGGATCGGGCCTTGTTCGATATGGCATTCAAAATAGCTGTCGGCGGGATGGTCACCGGGCGTCTCGCCGCCCTCGTAGCCAATACGACGCAGCTCCTCGCCGAAGCTCTTGCCTTCGGTATCAATTTTGGCATGCACCTCCTCGGTCGAGAAGACGCCGGCAAAAACGCCGGAGCCCATCATCGCCGGCGCATAGCGTGAGCCTTCCTCGTTGGTCCACATGGCGATTTCGACCGGCGCCTCGGTCTCGACTCCGGCGTCGTTCAGGGTTCGTACCACCTCAAGCGCCGCCAAGACGCCATAGGCCCCATCGTATTTGCCGCCGGTGGGTTGACTGTCCAGATGGCTGCCCGACATGACGGGTTCTTTCGACGGATCACGACCCGGTCGTCGGGCGAACATATTGCCGACCCGGTCGACAGTCACCGTGCAACCCGAGTCCTCGCACCACCGGGCGAACAACTCCCGGCTTTCCCGGTCTAGATCCGTAAGGGCCAGTCGGCGAACGCCGCCTTTTTCGGTGGCGCCGATTTTCGCCATTTCCATCAGGCTGTTCCACAGTCGGTCGCCGTCAATCTTGAGGTTTTGCATGAGAGGGTCCGGGATGGGTTGGAGACCAGCGATTTAAACAGATCCCATCGGTTCGTGACAATGCGGAAGGAAAGTCGGCAGGGTTGCCATCCGTTTTTTGTTCTTGAGCTGTTGCGTCAGCAACCGCTTGACCAACCCCAGGAGCCGAGCGAAGCGGGCCTCGACATCGGCGTTGCTAGCGACCTTGCGACAGATGTCGCGATACACCCGGCCAAGGAAGGTCTTGAGCTTCCTAATCACAGGGGTATCCGCTTGAACTGCTTGGCATCGGCATAACGCCCTGCCATCAAGGCGGGACCCGCTTGGCCACACGGGTGTGGCTCCGGCGTAGGAGCACGCCGTGGGGCTGGGCTTGGCGCACCAGGTTGCGCAGGGCCTTCAGACGGGTGGGCAGCCAGAACCGTCTCCATGCCCTCGGAACTAATGCGCTCGCGCCAGCGGGTCATGCTACTCGGATCGACCGGCGAGCGGTCCTGAAAGAACTGAAAGTCGCACAATATTGCCAGTACAGGTTCTCCACCCAGCGCTACACTGCTTGTCGGTGCGGCCATGCACGGGGTAACGGGGCGACGGTCGCGGTTCCCGAACACCAGTGAGGCTTGGCTTGAATGTCTTACAGAACCAGCATGGAAGGAACGGCGACTGACCCGCTGGTTTAACGCGCATGACGAATCGGATGTCTAATGGGCCAGATGTCTGATCGGCTGGATGTCTGATAGGATAGTGGACGATGAGAGATTTAGCGTTCACCACTTTGTCCGCCGCCGCGACCAGCGTGCTTGGAACACCCAAGCCGATGGCCAAGGTGCGGCTTGGCCGAGCCATCGCGGCGATGTGGCGCGGCGGGTCGATCGGCGATGTGGGAAGCGCTTTGGCGCCCGATCGACCGGCGCGTCCGGTGCGCCCGGTTTTGCTGTTGCCGCGAGATCTACCGAAACGCAAGGTTTCCCGCGAACCCACTGGGCGCATCGCGCTTTTGCATGCGCTGGCGCATATAGAGTTGAACGCCATCGACCTTGCTTGGGACATGATCGCCCGGTTTGCCGCCGCTGACCTGCCGCGCGCCTTCTTCGATGATTGGGTTGGCGTTGCCGCGGAAGAATCCGGCCATTTCGCACTGTTGGATCAGCGGCTGTCGGCACTGGGCGCCGAATATGGGGATCTACCGGCTCATGACGGGCTGTGGGCGGCGGCCGAGGCGACGGCGCATGATCTACTGGCCCGGCTCGCCGTGGTTCCCTTGGTCCTGGAGGCCAGAGGCCTCGATGTTACCCCGGCGATGATCGCCCGATTGCGGGCGGTCGACGACGGACCGAGCGCCGATATCCTCGACATTATCTATCGTGACGAAATCGGCCATGTGGCGGTTGGCAAGCGCTGGTTCGACCATGCCGCCGCGACCCGGGGCTTGCAGCCTGTGGTAACGTGGCAAGGTTTGGTGCGCCGATATTTCAAGGGTGGTGTGAAGCCGCCATTCAACATTGCCGCGCGCGAGGCGGCGGGTTTTTCCGCCGCGTTCTATGCTCCACTCGGCGACGAGTACATGGCCCGAAAGGCGCCTTGAGCGATGAACACTCTAGTCCATCATGGTCTCGAACGTCGCTTCCAGGCGCCGCGTCTCAAGGTCTGGTAGGGGATGGTCGATACCGCGCGTTGCAACGAGTTCGTCGGCCTACCCAAGCACGACATCCGCGAGCAACAGCAGTTTGATGTTCGAGCGCTTGGTCGCCTTGAGCACTTCCTCGTCCAGGCTCTGCAGGCTCAGGGTCACTCCCTTATTCATATCTGCCTGATCGAGTACCCGCGCGATGTCATAGATCTTCTGGTTGCTTTTCTTGGCGTAGGCAGCCCGGAATCTGAACCGGCGGCTAGTTGATATCCTGGTTGATCTCGATGAAGTTCATCGACGGATCGTAAGTATAGACCTGATGCATGCCGGCCATGGCGTAGGTCCCGGCGTCCGAGTACAGGTGACCTGCCCGGTCCATCCGCTTCATAACCGCCTCGACACTGGGAACGGTAAGCGCCACGTGGCCTCCAAAGGTCGGGTTGTGCATCAGGCTGTTGTCGACATGAAAGGTCGCCATGCCGCGCACCAAATGGAGGCCCCGGTTCTCCGGCCCAAACACCGCCAGAGAGTTGTTGGAACGGTCAAAATCGCCGATTTGGTCGGCGCTGGGGGTGACGAAAATGCCGGGCTCCATGCCGATCAGTTTATTGTAGAAAGCAGCGGTCGTGGGCACGTCATGGGCTTGGCGGTTGACGTGGTGAATGTACCAATCGCCGGGTTCCTTGCGGATCGGGTGCACCGCATCCTGCAGCGGGCCGGCGCCGCCGGAGGGCTCGACCACCTGGTTGATCTCGACGATATTCGACGACGGATCGAAGCAATAGAGCTGGTGTATGCCGGCCATGGCATAGACACCAGCGTCGGAGATCGCCACCCCGGCGGTCTCTAGGCGCGCCTTCACGGCTGCTAGATCCGGCACGCAAAGGGCGAAATGGCCACCGATGGTCGGGTTGTGGATAAAACCGTTATCGGCAGCGAAACTTGCGATCGCCCGGACGATATGCAGTCCGCGATTCTCGGTCCCGAAATAGGCGATGGTGTTGGGATTATGCCCGACCTCCCCAGTCTTATCCGGATAAGTCCAGACGCCTTCCTCAAGGCCGACAATATCGCGGAAGAACGCCGCCGCTTGGCGGACATCATGGGCTTGTAGGTTTACATGATGGACATACCAGCTCATGACGAAGGTCCCTATGAATCGGCGTGGCGAACAAATACGTGTCACTGGAAGGGGTAGCACGCGCGCTCCGCCGGCGAAACGAGGCCGATGCGAGAGATCAATATGAGGATCACTCGCTTTTCAAAAATCACCCCTGTCGCTCTGGCGGACGGCAGGGCCGAAGCCTGAGGTCGCTCGGCCGCACGAATGATAGATAATGACGAAAAATGACGATATATAGCTTCTATTCCTCGCCCATCGATCACAGTGGACGTGCTCAGATATGGGTCCTGAGACCTGCCCTCACGGAGGTGGGGGCGCCAGGATGACTGATATATTTTACTGGAAAGCAGTGGGCGCAGGCTTAGTGCAGCTCGGGGGAATCAAAATCCACCAAGACCAACGCCCGATCAGCGCGGGACCCTGCGCCCCTTCGGAACGCCGCCCTGGTGACAACGCCCCGAGCATCCGCCACTGTTCCGGCTTGCAAGATCTACCCACTGGAGCCGCCATGTCCGCCCCCAACTTCACCGGCCCTGTCTCCGATCCCGATATCGCGCTGTATCGCCGGATGCGGCTGCTGCGCCGGTTCGAGGAGACTGCGGCTGATTTGGCGCGGGCCGGCGAGATTGTCAGCGCGGTGCACGAATATACCGGCCAGGAGGCGGTGGCCGTCGGGGTTTGTTCGGCGCTCGGACCCGATGACGTGATCACCAGCACCCATCGCGGCCATGGCCATATCCTGGCCAAGGGCGGTGACCCGGCGCGCATGCTGGCGGAATTGTTGGGCCGGGAAAGCGGCTATAACAAGGGACGCGGTGGCTCGATGCATATAGCTGATCTCGACCTTGGGATTTTTGGCGCCAACGGCATTGTTGGGGCCGGGGCGCCGATGGCCTGCGGAGCGGCCTATATGTTCCTGATGCGGGGTGAGCCGAATGTTGCGGTGCCGTTTTTCGGCGATGGGGCGGTTAACCAGGGGGTGTTGCTGGAATCCTTCAATCTGGCCTCGATGATGACCCTGCCGGTGGTCTTCATTTGCGAGAACAATGGTTATGCGGTGACCACACCGATCGGCGCGGTAATGAAGGGCGAGATTCATGTTCGGGCCGCCGGGTTTGGGCTGGAGTCGGCGGTCGTCGACGGGATGAATGTACGGGCGGTGCGGGACGCCGCCATGCGGGCGGTGGAGCGGGCACGTGGTGGCGGTGGGCCAAGCTTTCTGGAATGCGATACTCGCCGGTACTCGATTCACAACGTTTCCGCCGGCTCCACGGTGACCGATGAACGTCCGGAGCAGGAGCAGGCCGCCGCCCGGGCCCGTGATCCGATAGAGCGGCTGGCCGGCGAGCTGATCGCTGAGGGCCGGTGGACCTTGGAAGCTCGCGCCGTTGTGGATCGGGAGGTCGAAACCGAAATTGATGGCGGTCTCGGTTTTGCCCGCAACAGCCGCCGCCCTGAGGCTGCTAGCGCCTATGATTTCATGTATGCCCGGACCTACCCTGGACTGCCCGCTCCCGCCGTGGATTTGCCGAGCGTGGATTTGAGTGGGGCCGAGTCGTGAGCCGTGTGCTGAGCTATGTCGGGGCGCTGCGCGAGGCACTATTCCAGTCGATGGAGGCAGACCTGGCGGTGCTGATGCTTGGCGAGAACATTCGCGGCGAGGTGCGGCCCGAGACCAAGGGCCTGCATGCCCGTTTCGGCGATGCAAGGGTTCTCGACATGCCGATCTCCGAGGCCGCCTTCACTGGTTTCGCCACCGGCGCGGCGCTGGCCGGTGGGCGGATCATTGTTGAGTTTCAGGTTTCCTCGTTGATCTATCCGGCCTTTGACCAATTGTGAACCAGGCTGCTAAACTGCCGTTGATGCTGGGTGGGCAGCGGTTTTTGCCGGTGACTTACCTGATCATGGGCGCCGGTGCCGCGGCGGCCGCGCTGGACAACATTCGGATAATCCATACCCGTATTTGCTGCATGCTGGGATCAAGACCGTCTGTCCGAGCACCCCGGCTGACGCCAAGGCCTTGATGCTGGCGGCGATCGCCGAGAATGACCCAGTCGCTGTCTTCGCGCCGTGGGGCTATATGGCACGTCTGGCCCGGTCCCGGAGGCGGCGGAGCCAACCGTTCTTGGACAGGCAAAGCTGCGCCATGTCGGCAGTGATGTGACCGTGGTCGCGGTCGGGCATCTGGTGGTGCAGGCGGCGGCGTTGGCGGAAAAGCTTGCTGACGAAGGGCTTTCGGTCGAGGTCTGGGATCCCTGCTCGCTGCTGCCGTTGGACAAGGCGAGCTTGCAGGCTTCTGTAAACAAAACCGGGCGTCTGGTGATCTATGACGATACCAACCGGACCTGTGGTTTTCGCCGCCGAGATAGCTGGTTTGGTAGCGGAACGGTGCTTTTTTAGCTTGAAAGCGCCGATCAAACGAGTAACCCGGGCTGATGTGACCATCCCCTACGGCGTGGAGATCGAACAGGAGTTGTTGCCAACGCCGGAGCGGTTGGAAACGGCGGTGCGGGCGGTGATGGCGGGTAGCCAGCCAC
>CALMRI010000035.1 GCA_937776645.1 uncultured Alphaproteobacteria bacterium
TGTCTGGGCGGTAAGGATCAAAATCGATCCAGAAGACCCGGCGCTATTCGACATAGCACCGCTGGAGCCGAACGCCACCCAAGCCGAGCCGCCGGATTAAGCCCGCTCACGGCTTCTCGAAAACGCCAAGGATCGTGACGATCCGACCCTCCTGCAGGTTCCGGCCGGTGTTGCGGAGTTTTTCCGCCGCGCCTTGGTGCATCAGCACCGATGGCCCAGTCGGGCCGCCCGCCTCACCACGTGCAGACTTGAGCCTCGCGCGCCGCTTTTTGCTCGGCCATCCAGGCGAGCCCTTTTTCGCTCACGTCTTCCCATTTCAGTTGGCGCAGACCGGCCGCCTCGCTCAGCGCCTTCACCGCACCCGGCTCCGCTAGGAAGCTGATCTCGGGGTTTGCCGCCCAGGGCGCGGGGTAGTGCACCTCGCCGCCAGGGCCTTGCATGATATCGTAAAGCCCGAACCGGCCGCCCGGCTCCAACACCCTGGCGATTTCCCGATAAAGCGTCGCTTTGTCCTCGATATTCATCGACGCATGCTGGGTGACCACGGCATCGAAGCTCTCGTCGTCGAATGGCATATCAAGGGCGCTGCCCTCGACAATCTCCACCAGAGTCCTCAACGCCAAACAGATAGTTGAGTTCCCGGGCGCAAGCACAGAAACCCGGCGTCAAGTCGAGGCCGGTCACCGGACAGCCGAGGCGCGCAGCCAAGGCCCGCGCCGGGCCGCCAATGCCGCACCCCACATCAAGCACGCTGTCATCCGGCCCGATGCCCACCGCGTCATGCAACTCGGTGGTCGCCGCAGCGCCTCGGATATGCATCTGATCAAGAAGGCTGACCGCCTCCGCCGGTGGGTCGTCCGGGTCATGACCCATCTCGACCAAGGCCGCGACCAGCCGGTCCATCAGTCCGTCGCCAGCATAATGACCCCGGACCCCGTCCTCGATTTCCTCGGTCATTTTGCTATCCCCACAATTTTGCGGACGGCGGCGCAATGATACTGCCGTCATAGTCAAGGCCGGGATCGCGATCCCTAGCCAGCAGCAAGGGCCCATCCAAGTCGACCACCTCGACGCCTTGCGCAACCAGCATTGCCGGCGCCATCGCCAAGGACGTGCCGATCATGCAGCCGACCATGACTCCAAATCCCGCCGCCAACGCCGCCTCACGAAGCCGCAACGCCTCGGTCAGACCGCCAGTCTTATCCAGCTTGATGTTGATCATATCGTATTTACCCGCGAGCGCCCCCAGCCCGGCTGCGTCATGACAGCTCTCATCGGCGCAGACCGGTATCAACCGCTCGATACCCGCCAACCCGGCGTCGTCTGATGCCGGCAACGGCTGCTCGATCATCTCGACGCCAAGCGCCGCCAGACGGGGAGCATGCTCGAGATACTGCGCCACCGTCCATCCTTCATTGGCATCAACGATCAGGCCCGCCTTAGGCGCCGCCACGTGGATCCGGGCGACCCGCTCCAGATCGAGATCGTCCCCGGTCATTTTAGCTTCAACCGCGGTCGGTTCCGG
Source organism: uncultured Alphaproteobacteria bacterium (assembly GCA_937776645.1). GTDB lineage: Bacteria > Pseudomonadota > Alphaproteobacteria > Thalassobaculales > Thalassobaculaceae > JADHLJ01. The sequence continues at coordinate 1,526 of CALMRI010000035.1, forward strand.
TTTTCCGCCGCCTTGCTCGCCATGGCCTCTGGTGTGTCGACGCCTAGGGTATAGACCGTGGTGACCGGCCCCGGATCAGCCAATCCGACAAGGTCCCACACCCGTCGACCGGCCAACTTGGCTTGCAGATCCCACAGTGCGCAGTCTACCGCGTTACGGGCCGCCCCAGCTGGCAGCAATGCACCGATTTCCTCAACCCCCGCGCCCCGTGCGATCACGCCCGCGACCGACCAGATTTGCGCCTCGACGCTATCGAGAGACTCACCGTAACGAGCATAGGGAAACATTCACCACGACCGATCGATGCACCGTCCACGATTTCCACGACGATCACCTCGGAGGCGGTCCTAGCGCCACGCGAGATACGAAAAACACTCGCCAATGGCCAGGATTCACGGATGACTGAAAGCGCACGGGCCATGATGATGTTCCGAATATCGAAGAAGCCCAGGAGGTCCCCTGGAATATGCCTAGTCGAAGACGCTCAGATGTTATCCACGATCGCCGCGACCCCATCACGCAACGGGTCGACCACCGGCAGCCCCGTCTCATCGGCGACCCGCTTGCAGAAATCGCGGCCCTCTTGGTCGGACAGGCCAGAGGTGTTGATTGAGGCACCAACGCAAATAACTTCCGGGTTCGTCAGACGCGCCGCCTGGAGATTAGCTTCGATGCAGGTCGGAATATCGATCACCGGGAAATGCGGCATGCCGCGCATATGCGGGCGTCCGGCCTCATGACAGACGACGAGCGCGTCCGGCTGTGCGCCATGGATCAGGCCGATGGTCACGCCAGCATAAGAAACATTGAACAGCGAGCCCTGGCCCTCAACCAAATCCCAGTGGTCGGCATCGTTATCCGGGGTCAGCCATTCAACCGCGCCGGAGATGAAGTCGGCGATCACTGCATCGATCGACACCCCAGAACCCGCGATGAAGATGCCCGTCTGACCAGTCGCCCGGAAGTCCGCCTTAATAGCCCGCTGGTGCATCTCCCGCTCGATGGCCAGGGTGGTGAACATTTTGCCGACTGAAACATCGGTACCCACCGTCAGCAGCCGCTTACCTGAACGCTTCCGGCCGTTGGCGATCTCAAATTCTCTGGTCGGCTGCCGGACATCATGCAGCGCCCGGCCATTGGCGCGGGCCGCCTTAGCGAGTTCCGGAATTTCGGCGATCCGGGAGTGCAAGCCACTGGCGATATCCATACCCAGTCCCACCGCCTTGACCAACTCAACAGTCCAGCTTTCCGGGAACGCGCCACCACGATTGGCAACCCCCAGGATTACGGTCTTCACACCAGCTGCCGCCGCGTCCTCAATCGACATATCCGGGACACCGCAATCGGCGTTACAGCCGGGCAGACGAAATTGGCCCACGCACCATTGCGGGCGCCATACGCGGACGCCATTGGCCGTTTTGGCGGCGAGCTGATCGCGCGCGTCGCCAAGAAACAAAAGATATGGACTGTGGATCTCCACGATGTCCCCCAAAAGCTGAATTCCAGTCGGGAGGATAGGAGCAACCGCTCGCCAAGGCCAGCGCCATGGCGTGAATTTTAACTCGCTGTCGCCATCTGTTGAACGATCGCCCCTCATAATCGCGAACCAATCGGCGTCAAATTCTCAAGTTTAGGCGAACGCAGCGATTTGCGAACTAACTTGGGTCGCATGACCGACCAATCGCTCGATTAGCGACGGGTCTTCCGAAGCCTTCTTGAACCAACCGGAAGTCTCGGTAACGATCTCTTCGGGAATCTCTTTCGCCACCAGCAAACCACCGTCGATATCAAAGTCGCCCGCAATTCCCTGTTTCTTGAGCGTCGGCACATCGGGCAGCAGCGTACTACGCTCTCCTCTGGAGATCGCCAGCACCTAAAATTCCTTCTGATCAACCCGCTGTTTCGCACCCGAGGCGGAGATAACCCCGAGGTCGATCTGGCCGCTTAACAAGGCCGAGAAACTCTGTTCACCAGTGTCATTAGGTCATGATCCGAAACCAGGCGCTGGAAGCATCCTCAAGAGACATAAGCTACATCCGCTCCAGGTTGCTGCCGGCTTCGCCAATTCCCACCGTGGTGGGTCCTGCGAGGCCTGCTCGATGATATTGGCCAGATGGGCATCCTTGGGATTGCCTCTGGCGACAACCAGCAACGGCGTGCGGGTCAACAACACGATCGGCTTAGAACTAGACCACTCGGGGTTTTCCGCATGTGGCAAATGGTCGACAACCAATCCCTGAGTGGTCGTCACAGCAAAAGTCACGGCAAGCCTTATGCTAATACTTTTCAGCGCCTCGGCAGCGGTCGGCGCGGCAAAGACATCGAACGCTGCTAGGACAATCGCAAGCAGGGCTGCAAGACGGCTATTCATACCGGATAATCTAGCGACGGGCCGGGCTTAGGTCCACCGGCGCGGTTGCCCGCCCCAAGGTTGTGCCGTCCCTGAATGTAACACCTCTTGTTTGTACCGCCCGGTGAAAGACGCTAGAAACCGCTCGGGGCAGGAAACACGCGGGAGCAACGGTATGGCGCAGGAACTGGGAGTCGGGGTTGGCGGGCTCGGCGCCATCGGCCTAAAGATCGCCACGGCGCTGGACCAGGGCCTGATCCCCGGGTTGCGTCTGGCAGCGGTGTCAGCCCGGGATCATGAAAAGGCCCGCCGCAACCTTGCCAACCTGTCGGCGACACCACCGGTGACCGCTCTGGCCGATTTGGCAGGAGTGTCGGACATTGTCATCGAATGCGCGCCGGCATCGGTGTTCTCCGAAATCGCCGAGGCTGCCATCGACGACCGGCCGGATCTTCATTCCCGCCAGCGTCGGCGCGCTGCTGCCCCGCATGGATTTGGCGGATCGGGCGGCGAAAACCGGCGCCCGCATCATAATACCAACCGGCGCCTTGATCGGCCTCGACGCGGTGCGGGCGGCGGCGGAAGGCCATGTCCACAGCGTCACCTTGCAAACCCGCAAGCCGCCGAATGGCCTAGCCGGCGCTCCGCACTTGGTCGCGAACAACATCTCCGTGGAGGGACTGAGCGAAGCCAAATTAGTTTTCGAAGGCACCGCCCGGGACGGAGCGATCGGGTTCCCCGCGAACGTCAACGTCGCCGCGGCGCTCAGCCTGGCAGGCATCGGACCGGATAAAACGATGCTTCAGATTTGGGCCGACCCCAGCGTCGACCGCAACATCCACACGATCACGGTCGAGGCGGACAGCGCCCGGTTCACCATGACGATTGAGAATATTCCGTCTGAGGAGAACCCGAAAACCGGCAAGATCACCGCCCTAAGTATGCTGGCGACTTTGCGCCGGCTGACGGCGCCGCTGGTTTCCGGCACCTGAGATAGCGCCAGCGCCTACGAAAACAAACTGAGGTTCAGCCCGAAAGACGGCGCGATACTCCCGACCAATCCAATCAAAGCCGCGTTATTGTTAACCGACCCTATGAAACCGCCTTGGGCCTCAAGGCTTTTTAAACCAGATATTGCTCGATAAACTGGACAGCATATTGAGTATTCTGGAGCAGTTTGAGGAAGGTAGACGGCTCCGGTCCCGAAGCGCCCTTCACTTCGGTCAACATCTAAATTTATATATTAGGGGCGAACTTTTCTCCCTTAAGTTTGCTAGCGATACTACCGGCGGCGAACAAGGCATCGTTCAGCAGACTGGTTCGCTCTGCAACACTACCGCCATTCAGCACCGTGTTAGCAAAGCTCGACAAGGCTCTGCTGAAACCACCTTTGAAATTGGTTTACGGCGAAACGGTTAGAACACTGCCAACCGCCCCCAACGCAATCCTGAGTTCGCGGACGAAAGGATTAAGCAGGTTCTTCCGATCGACACTGGCGGCTGCGATCAGCGTATCGAGGTCCGTGGTGATCTGACGTATTTCGGCGTCCAGCGCCCTTGCGGATCGGCGAAGTTCGCCACTAATTCGAAAGCCGGGCGATTTCGCCCCAAGACCTGAATAACCGCATCCACCGCCGGGCGGTAGGTATTGTCGATGTCGCTCTTCAAAGGCGAGGCATTGCCTACTGTAATCGAGGTCGGCAACGCCGCCAGGATTGAGGTGTCCAAAGCCGCGCCATTGGCACAGATCAGCCCGCCGGTATTGGCCGTATCATCGTTAGTACCAGCGGTCGGCAGGTTGTCGAAACTGACGGTGCTCGTTCCATCCGTTACCGAACCCGGTGTGTTAATCCCAGTTTGTAACGCCAAGACCTTAATCGCGTAGCTGTCATTGATCGCGGTGAGATCAGCGCCAGTTTCGACCGCGTCAAGCGCCAATTGACGGATTTCGTCGAGCAGGCTCTAGGCGGTCGAGGCCCAACCCAGTCATCGTCCACAGCGGAGATACCCGCGGCCAATGCCTGAGCACCAAGGGCATGGACAAAACCAATACTTCCCACCGTGCCTTAAAAACTCGAGACGTTGGCGCCGTTTTGTATTGTCTCGGCAACGAAGTCGGTTTGCGAGGTATTGAAACTAGCTTCGGCGGCGGCAGTATCCGCGCTCAACTTCCCTACGTCGTGGCAGCGACCTGATCACGGACCGATTGGAGATTGGTCAGGGAGCTACTCAGGTCAGCCCCAGCGGTGACCAAGGCGGTTCGACCGGCTTTGACCGCCGTCGCAATCTTGTTACCGGCGATCGCCGTGATACCAAGCCTCGCGTCGCCGGTTGGGCGGAACAAATTCACGGTGTTGCCGGCGTATTGCCGACAGGCCAATCCCCCCCCTATAGTCCTCGCCTCTCGTCGCCTTATCTCAACCAACCGTGAGTGGCCCAATGTTCACAACGCGCCCCGAACTCCTCGGCACGTTTGGTGTCGTCGCCTCGACGCACTGGCTGGGAACAGCGACCGGCATGGCAATCCTGGAAAAAGGCGGCAACGCGTTTGACGCGGCCGTCGCCACGGGTTTTGCATTGCAGGTCGTGGAACCGCATCTGAACGGCCCCGGCGGCGACATGCCGGCGATCTTTCACGTAGCCGGCGAAGCCGCGCCACGGGTGCTGTGCGGCCAGGGCCCGATCCCGGCCGCCGCGTCGATCGGAAAATTTAGTAATCTGGGGCTCGATCTGATCCCCGGGAGCGGATTGCTCTGTGCGGTGGTGCCCGGGGCGTTCGACGCCTGGATGACCCTGCTTCGAAACCACGGCACGATGAGCCTTGCCGATATTCTGGGACCGGCGATTGCCTTCGCCCGCGACGGATACCCGGTCGTGCCCCGGATCACCGCGACCATCGACACCGTCCGCGAGCTATTCACCAACGAATGGACCACGTCGGCGGCGCTCTACCTGCCCGGCGGCAAGCCACCAGCGCCTGGCAGCCTTTTTTCTAATCCGGTAATGGCCGAGACCTATGCCCGTATCGTGCGCGAGGCTGACGCCGGCGGCGGCAGTCGCGAGGCACGCATCGATCGGGCTCGGGAAATCTGGTCGCGCGGCTGGGTGGCCGAGACCATCGACCGTTTCTTCCGGACCGAAGAAGTCATGGACGTATCCGGGCGGCGGCATCGAGGCCTGCTGACCGGCGATGACATGGCCAACTGGCGCGCTGGTTACGACGCACCGGCGACCTATGACTACGGCCGCTATACCGTTTGCAAGGCGGGGCCCTGGAGCCAAGGCCCGACGCTGCTGCAAATGCTTGCGATCCTCGACGGCATGGATGTCGCGGCGATGGATCCGACCGGCCCAGACTTCGTACACGCGGTGGTCGAAGCCGCCAAACTCGCCTTCGCCGACCGTGAGGCTTATTACGGAGACCCGGATTTCGTCGACGTGCCCATGCAGCAATTGCTGGGTGCGCCCTACAACGCGGGCCGACGATCGCAGATTACCGGCGAAGCGTCGGCGGATCTTCGGCCGGGCACGCTGGATGGCTATCGCGTAGCGATCGAAAAGGCGACGGCGGACCGATCCAATGTCGTCGCGTCAGCCTCCATGGGCGTCGGCGAGCCAACCGTCGCCAAGACCGGGGTTTCCACCGGTGATACCGTGCATCTGGATATTATCGACCGGCACGGCAATATGATCTCGTGCACGCCAAGCGGAGGCTGGCTGCAAAGCTCACCGATCATTCCGGAACTTGGGTTTTGCCTCGGCAATCGTGGTCAGATGTTCTGGCTCGACGAGAACTCGCCTTCCGCTCTGGTGCCGAACAAGCGGCCACGCACCACCCTGTCGCCCTCCCTGGCGATGCGCGACGGCGAGCCGTACATGGTCTTCGGCACCCCTGGCGGCGACCAGCAGGAGCAATGGTCAGCGCTAATGTTCCTACACCATGCCGACCACGGGATGAACCTGCAGGAAGCAATTGACTGTCCGGCTTTTCACACCGAACATTTTCCCAGCTCGTTCTGGCCACGTAGTCGCTCGCCGAAAAAAGTCGTCGTGGAGGGTCGTTTCCCCGAAGCCACCGTCGCGGAGTTGAAGCGCCGCGGTCACGACGTCGAGGTCGGCGATGATTGGTCGGAAGGCCGACTGACCGGCGCCGTTCGCGATGGCGGTCTATTGAAGGCCGCCGCCAACCCTCGCGGCATGCAAGGTTACGCCGCCGGACGCTAAAAAAGCGGCATGGAAAATCGCCGGAGTCGATAGCAAGAGCGCAAAACGAAAGTGTTGGTCTGGCTACGGCTCTCAACAACCGGAGCAGCCGCGCCGCCAACCCAATCGACGCCACAAGACAAATCCCTTGGGAAAGGCGAATTAAGCGCTCGTCGGTTGGTCAAGCGCATGGGTGGCGGTTTCGATCGCCGCCTCAAGATCCTTCATGAAAACCTTACGATCGAGCCCACGCGGCAATGGCGGTAGGATTCGCACCGTGATGACCCCAGGACGCTTGAAAAACGCATGACGAGACCAAAAAGTCCCGGAATTAAGCGCGACCGGCACCACCGGGCAATCCAACGCCCGATAAAGAGCGAAAACCCCCGAATAATAGGGTGCCTCGCCCCCCGGGGAAACGCGCGTGCCCTGCGGGAAAATCAGGACCGGCCGACCGTCACCAGCCGCTTTTCGCGCTGCGCCAATCATCGATTTTAAAGCGCTCCCACCAGCGGCCCGGTCGATTGGCACCATGCCTATCTTCGCAATATAGAAACCCAGCACCGGTAGCTTGAGAAGTTCGCGTTTCAAGACAATCGAGGGATCGGCGAATATCGTGTGCAACGCCAACGTCTCCCATGCCGACTGGTGCTTGGAGGCGACCATGAAAGTGCCCTTTGGCAAGTGCTCCAGCCCCTCGACCCGGTGCGAAAGACCAACGGTCCACCGGAGCAGATGAAGAACCAGCCGTATCCAAAGATCCCTTAGTCCACACACCCAGCGGCGCGGACCGAGCAACAAGGGCAGCCCCAGAATCCCAATCACCAGGGTGACGAGAATCAGAGCTATATTGAATATCGTCGAACGAATGAAGATCATAGGGTCTCAACTGCCATGGGAGTGGTCTTGAAACCGTATCGACCAGGGACCTGTCCTGTACCGCAGCTTGGCCTCCGTGTCACCGAGCGAGATATCATCCGATGACCAATTGGCGTGAACGAATCCACGACATTCTCGACACCGCCGCTCGCTCAGGCGGCACGGTAACCTATCGCCAGATCGCTGAACAGGCGGACATTCCCTCTCCGGGGCGAATTCAAACTGTGACCAGCACTTTGGAGGATTACATTCGATCGGACCATGCCGCCGGCCAGCCGCTGCGAGCGGCGGTGGCGATCTCCAAGGCACGAGACGGCCTCCCGGCGCCCGGTTTTTTCCAATTATGCAGTGAGATAGGTCTTTATTTTGGCCCGGATCACGGACCACAGGCGGTTCTGTTCCACGCCATGGAACTCCGGCGCCTTCACGAAGCCATGCGCCATTAGATCTGGATTGGAGCCCCGGCAAGACAGGTATGGTTCAAGGCGCATTCAGCCCGGTGGATATCACTCAGTTCGCCCCCCGGCGGTGCGCCAACCAGCTCGGCACAGTCTCGAGATAAATTTCATAAAATCACCTGATGAGCAGGGATGGCTACCATCTCCGTTCATCAGGCCGTTACAATAGAGGCCACCGCCTTCGGAAGGAAACACACGATGACTAAACAAAAGCGTGGGCTCGCCCGAGGATTGACCAATTACGGCGACATGGATTTCAGCCTGTATCTCAGGCGCGCGAACGCTGCTTCCATGGGCTATGGTAGCGAGATTCTACACAAACCCGTGGTTGGCATCGCCGATACAGGCAGTGGCTTCAACAACTGTCACCGCCATGTTCCAGAACTGATCGACGCGGTGAAGCGCGGGGTCCTAGCGGCTGGCGGTCTGCCAGTCGTGTTTCCAACGATCTCGCTTGGCGAAACCTTCCTCAGCCCAACCTCGATGATGTATCGCAACCTGATGAGTATGGACACCGAGGAGATGATCCGCGCCCAGCCAATGGACGCTGCGGTACTGATCGGTGGTTGCGACAAGACTTTGCCGGCCCAGCTGATGGGCGCCGCGAACGCCGATATTCCAGTCATCTCGTTGATCACCGGCCCGCAGTTGACGGGCCATTCCGAGGGCGAGCGCCTTGGCGCCTGCACCGATTGTCGGCGCTTTTGGGGCAAGTTCCGGGCCGGGGAAATCGACCAGGACGGTATCGATAAGATCGAGACCCGGCTGGTCACCACGTCCGGCACCTGTGCGGTAATGGGCACCGCCAGCACCATGGCCTGCATAACCGAGGCTCTGGGCATGGCGCTTCCCGGCACGGCGGCGATCCCGGCCGTCCATGCCGACCGGTTGCGGGCTTCGGAGGCTTCGGGCGCTCAAGCGGTAGCGCTGGCGCTGGCCCCCGACGCGGAAAAATTGACACCACGCAAGATAATGACCCCGGCCGCTATCGAGAACGCGCTACGGGTCCTGCTTTCGATCGGTGGATCGACCAACGCTATCGTGCATTTGACCGCCGTCGCCGGACGGCTGGGCATCCCTATCCCGCTCGATCAGTTGAACACGCTGTCCGATGAAACGCCGGTGCTGATCGATCTGAAGCCGACCGGTGAGCACTATATGGAAGATCTCTTCAAGGCCGGTGGCATGGGGGTCGTGCTGCGCGAGCTGAAGCCTCTATTGAACCTGGATTGCATAACCGTGTCAGGCCAGACCCTGGGGGAGCGGCTGGAAGGCGAGCCGGCCTATGTCGACCGTGCGGTGGTGCGCACGATGGTCGACCCAATTCAGCCGATGGGCGGTCTGGTCTCGCTGTTCGGATCCCTGGCGCCAGGCGGCGCCATCCTGAAGCGCTCGGCAGCCGATCCGGCGCTGTTCGAAACCGAAGGCCGGGCCATCGTGTTCTCGTCTTTGGAAGACTTGGCAGCACGTGTCGACGACCCCGATCTGGATATCGAGCCCAATGACATCATGGTGCTGCAGAACGCCGGCCCGAAAAGCCCAGCGGCGATGCCAGAAGCCGGATATTTGCCGATCCCCAAGAAACTGGCACGCGCCGGATTAAAGGACATGGTACGGATTTCCGATGCTAGGATGAGTGGTACCGCCTATGGCACGATCATCCTGCATGTCACCCCAGAAGCTGCAATTGGTGGGCCGTTGGCTTTGGTTCGGACCGGGGACCGTATCCGGGTCAGCGTCAAGAACAGGTCGCTTGATCTACTGGTCGACGACGCTGAGCTGGAACACCGCCGCGCCGAGCTGCCCAAAAATGCTGTACCAAGCCCGCCGCGGGGCTACCAGAAGCTATACTATGACAGCGTCTTGCAGGCTGATGCCGGATGCGATTTCGACTTCCTCAGGGACCCGTCTCTTTTGTAGCGGCGGCGATATTCAGTCCTCGGCATCCATAAAGCTCTCTGGGAGCGCTTCGCTCAAATGCGCGTCTTTCTCCTCGTCCCACACCCACTCGGAAAACTCGATGGCCGGGTTTTTTCGAGCGTGGCAAGCGTTCGGCTACGATGTTTGGAAATCGCGCCGCATCTTGCCAAGCTCGGCCATAACCTGAAACTGGTCATCGATCGTGATGTCCCAGCGATGGTGCGCGATGGCTCATTCTTTGAGGCGGACACCTATATCAATTTCAAGACCACGTACAATCTCGGCCCCTATCTCGGCGACGCGGCGGACCTAGGCAAGGCCGTCATCGTCGACATCTGCGATAATGTTTTCACCGGCCCTGACGCCGCCGTGCATGAGTCCCTGCTGACCTTCGCGACGCTCGCGACGGCGCCGACACAGGAACTGGCGGCTCTCATCACCGCGCGGCAGACGCCGACGTTGGTTATTCCTGACTGTCTGGAAGGTATGGGAACCGAGGAGCCGGCGGGCTTTCCCGATGGCCCGGTCCGATTACTCTGGTTCGGGCGCCAGTCGAACGCCGCTCCACTGCTTGCGTGCCTGCCAAATCTCTTAGTCGGCTTAGCTGGTCGGAGCCTCGACTTGACCGTGGTCTGCGATGCTGCGGAAAGTTTGGCCGAGGAGATCCGCAATGGCGCTCCCGGTCTCACGGTCAAGGGATTGGAATGGTCTCCATCAACGCTATCCAAGGCTTTATCAGCCTGCCATATCGTGTTGACCCCAACCTCACAGGCACCAACCTATGTCACCAAATCGCCTAACCGGCTAGCCCATGCGTTGTGGCACAACCGGCCCGTGGCAACCCAACCGTTCCCAAACGTCAAGCCGTTTGAGTCCCATATATGCGTCGATGACCACCTCGGAGCTGCCATTTCCAGCATGCTGCGGACTTGGCCCGAGACCATCCGGCGAACCAAAGCCGGGCGGGTGGCAGTCGAGGCTGAGCTGCACCCCAGGATCGTTGCAGCCGCATGGGACAAAGCGCTGCGGCGAGCCGCGGCGTTGGCCCCAACGACGCCCCAGCGGTCGCCCACCACAGCCGAGGTTCGGCTGAACATCGGCTGTGGCGACAAGCTGCTTCCCCATTATATCAATATCGACGCGACTGGTGATCGCCAAGGCCCCAAACCTGACATGGTCTGCGATGCCCGCAATCTGTCAAGCTTTGTCGATGGATCTGTCGACGAGATACTATCCGTGCACCTGATCGAGCATCTGGCAAGATGGGACGCGCCGATGGCCATTGGCGAATGGGTCCGGGTACTGCGGCCGGGCGGACGTTTGATCATCGAGTGTCCGAACCTACTTGCCGCCTGCGCCGAGCTGCTCCAGGCGCCGGAGGCAGCTAACGACCTGGAAGGCCTTGCCGCGCAACGCACAATGTGGGCCTTTTACGGCAATCCAGCCGATGGCGACCCCTTGATGATGCATCAGTGGGGCTACACCCCGGATAGTCTCGGACGCCTTTTGGTCGAAGCGGGTCTGGTCGACGTTCGCTCGGAGCCGGCGAAATTCAAGTTGGGCGCCCCACGCGACATGCGGCTGGTTGGCATCAAACCCGCCTGAGTAACCCCTTAGGATTTAACCACCTGATCTTCGGCGGCAAAGCGGTAAAGTTTCGCGGGGTTGTCTCTCAGTATCCGTGTTCGCCGGCTTTCCTCCGGGACCCAATCTACAAGCCGATCGAGCAACATTAGGTCTTCCGGTGGGTTCTCGAGCATTGAGACATGCGGCCAGTTCGACCCCCAGACCATCCGCTCCGGCGCCCAGTCAACCAACGCCCGGGCGAAATCGGCGACCGCCGGATCATCGATCCTGCGATCCCGAGACATCTCATAGGGCGCCGACAATTTGACCCAAACCTTGTCCCGGTCAATTAACCGGGTCAGCGCTGTGAAGCCCTGCTGGCTGAGGTTTCTGGTCCGCGAGAACAGACCGATATGGTTCAGTACCACCCGCCCCGGCCATTCGCGGATTGTTTGCTCGACCTCATGCAGGTCGGAGCCGTCCATTTCCAGATCTACATCCCAGCCGAAATCATGCACCCGCCAGGCCAATCGGTCGACCGCTTCCCAGCCATCCCCTTCCCCGCCGCCGCGCATCCTGAAACGGGTACCAATTATTCCAGCTGCGAGGAGACCCTCAAGCTCAACATCACTAACGCTAGCATGTACCGCGGCCACGCCGCGCACCAAATCCGCCGAGTGCCCATCCAGGCTCTTGGTCAAAATCTTCATCGCGTCGAGCAGGCAATCATGATCGTTTCCATAATGGTCCGGCTGTACCAGCACGACCCTATTAGTGCCCAATTGGGCCTGGACCTCACGGTAGGCGCCGGTGGTGAAGTCCTCCAACCCCTCAGCCGGCTCATCGGACGCAGCGGGATAGCGCTCGACCGGGCCGAACACATGGGCATGGCAATCGCAAAATGCGCTCGGCGCCTCGGTCACTTTGATCGGTCGGTCAAAAAATTTGTCAAGGTTATCTTGGCCTGGATCGAACATTCAGCAACTCCTCTTACGGCAGAGGACGAGGTCATGCCGCGTCGTCAATAAACCTGAAACTCGCCGGTCCTCTTGTAGATCTGAAAACGCGCGGCCGCCCGACGATGGGCGAACATCGCCTCGAGCAATGCGTCAGGCGAAAACCAATCCAGAGCCGCGGTTTCGACCCCATCCACATGCAAACCATCGCGCCATGAACGGGCGAAGAAGTCGAGCCCGAAGGCCTGAACCTGGTCGCCATTCGGATACAGTGTGATCTCGTAAGTCGGGTCTGAGGGAAAACCCCAGGCCTTGGCGTCCAGAACCTCTAGGCCAGTCTCCTCGCGCACTTCGCGCCTCATCACTTGGGTAATGTCCTCGCCCACTTCGGCATAACCCGATTGCCGATGATTTGGCGAAGTTGACCGAGGTAGCTGCCCTCGAAATCCCTCACGGCGTGCCAGCTCGGTCAAGCGTCACGGCGCGTCAATCACATGGTCGCGCCGATTTGCCAGGGGATGAATTCGTTATCGCCGATACCGAGCTCCTCGCTCTTGGTCAGCTCGCCCGAGGCGGTGCGCACGACCTTGTCGAAGATCCGCGCGCCCATGTCGTCGATCGAGAGGTTTTCGTCCAGGACCTCGCCGCAATTGATGTCCATGTCCTCTTCCATGCGCCGGTACATGGTGGTGTTGGTGGCAAGCTTCAACGACGGCACCGGCTTGCAGCCATAACAGGAGCCCCGCCCGGTGGTGAAGGCAACAACGTTCGAACCGCTGGCGACCTGTCCGGTGATCGAGCACGGGTCATAGCCCGGACTATCCATGAACACGAAGCCCTTGGCGTCGATTCGCTCAGCATAGTTATAGACGCCGCAAAGATTGCTCACGCCGCCCTTGGCCGCCGCGCCCAGCGACTTCTCCAGGATCGTGGTCAGCCCACCGGCCTTATTGCCCGGCGAGGGGTTGTTGTTCATCTCGCCGCCATTGCGCGCGCAATAGTCTTCCCACCACTTGATCCGCTCGACCAGCTTCTCGCCGACCTCGCGGGTCACCGCACGGCGGGTCAGCAAATGTTCGGCGCCATAGATCTCCGGTGTCTCGGCCAGAACCGCGGTGCCGCCATGCTGAACCAGCAATGTCGCCGCCGCCCCCAGCGCCGGGTTCGCGGTCATTCCGGAATAGGCGTCCGAGCCACCACATTGCAGCGCCAGGGTAAGCTCGCTCACCGGCACCGTCTGGCGCTGGGCCTTACCGGCTTCCGGCAGCATGTCGGTAATCAGCCCAAGCCCGCGCGCCACCGTCTTGCGGGTGCCGCCGGTATCTTGAAGCGTCATAGTCTGAAATTTCGGCCCGCGCTCCAGTCCGTAGGCCTCCAGCAGGAAGTCGATCTGATTGACCTCACAGCCCAGCCCGACCATCAGGATGCCGGCGAAATTCGGATGCTGCGCGAAACCCCATAGCACGCGCTGAAGATTGGCATATCCCTCGCCTGCACCGGCCATGCCACAGCCGGTCGAATGGGTCAGAGCGACAACCCCGTCGACAGTCGGATGCTTGGCCATCAGCTCTTCCGAGACCGAGTCGGCGATGTATTTAGCCGCCGTCGCCGAACAGTTCACGCTGGTCAACACACCGATATAGTTGCGGGTGCCGACCCGTCCATTGCCGCGCACATAGCCCTGGAAGGTCCGGCGATCAGCTTCCGGAACAAAGGCAGTCGCCGTGACCCCCTGGCAGAACTGATAGTCCCGGTCGAAGTCACGCATCTCGACATTGTGGACATGAACATGCTCGCCCGGCGCAACATCCTGGGTGGCGAAGCCGATGACTTGGTCGTATTTTCGAATTTCCTCACCCTTGGTGATCAATCGAGTGGCGATCTTGTGACCCGACGGAACCGGTTCCGCGGCCGAAACACCTTCATCGTCGATACCCGTCCCCGCCAACATGTCGATCCGCGCGGTCACCACATTATCGGCGGGATGCAGGCGCACGCTCAGCCGATTTCCGGAATTATGTCCAGGCTCTGCCATGTTGGTCTCTCCGTCCCAGGGTTGGTCAGACTATAGACCAGCGCCGGAGACTGGGAAACGGGCTTGCTGGCGTGACCAGTCGGACGTTACACAGGGTGATAAACTTACTGGAGAGCACGACATGGGCAATCGATTAGGCGGCAAGACCGCCCTGATCACCGCAGCGGCGCAGGGCATAGGACGCGCCTCAGTCGAGGCCTATGCAGCCGAGGGCGCTCGGGTGATCGCCACCGACCTCAACGCGGGTAAACTCGCCGAGCTCAATGAGCTTGCCGGCGTTGAGACCAGAGTGCTTGATGTTCTCGACAAACAGGCCATCGCCGATACCGCCAAGGAGATTGGCGCCGTCGATGTGTTGTTCAATTGCGCCGGGTTCGTCCACCACGGCTCAATCCTCGACTGTGGCGAGGATGACTGGGATTTCTCGTTCGATTTAAACGTCAAGGCGCAGTACCGGATGATCCGCGCCTTCCTACCAGCAATGATCGAGGCTGGTGGTGGTTCGATCGTCAACATGTCCTCGGTCTGCTCCAGCTTGAAGGGGATAATCGATCGCGCGGTCTATGGCGCCAGCAAGGCGGCGGTAATCGGGTTGACCAAATCCGTCTCCGCCGATTACTTGCGCCAGGGCATCCGCTGCAACTGCATCTGCCCCGGCACGGTCCAGTCTCCCTCCCTCGACGACCGGATCAACGCCTTTGATGATCCAATTCAGGCCCGCAAGGATTTCATCTCCCGCCAGCCGCTTGGGCGTCTTGGTACGGTCGAGGAAATTGCCGCGATCGCCGTTTATCTCGGCGCCGATGAGAGCGCCTACACCACTGGCCAACCCTTTATCATCGACGGCGGCATTCTCGGTTGAGCGCAGCCGGCATGGGCATTATCTTTCAACGCTGAGTTACATCTGGTATTGGATTTGCCTTAATACTCAATTTGTTGAGACGAGCATGATGCCCGACGATAACGCCGCGACCTTCGGGCAATCCAGGCAGACCGAGGCGGCATCCCTGCAAGCGGAACGACGGGTGAAACGACCGGCGGAATCGCGGGGCCGCGCCTATGTGCTGTCCTGTTCATCGACTTTCCGCGACAAAGTGATGGCTTTGGCGGCGCGGCGCGGGGTGAGCACTGGTGATTTGGCCCGCGCGGTTCTGTTGCTAATACCAAAAGGCGTTCTGGCACGGGCGGTTGATCCGGGCGAACCACCCCCCGAAGACCGGGAAATCGTGAAACTGCAATCCGGGCCGACGAAGGGTCGGTCCTTGAAGCGCAAACCCCGCCTGCAGTTGCGACTACCCGCCGGCCACGACATGGCCGAGCTACGTCGGGCCTTGTCACTGGCGCTCGATCTGGCCGCTGGCGAGCAGGAAATTGCGTTGGAAAACGATGCCGATCGCCAGACCAAGGCGGAATCCGGTCGGGCCAGAGACGGTCAGTCCGACGAGATAAACAGCCTGCGCCGGATCATCGACACCATCGCGCTACGACCGCTTGAGAATGGCGTAACTTCGCGAGTCGAGGCGTTGCACGTGCTTGGCTTTTCCCCCTTTGTGACGCCGGATCGCGCCAGTATCCGGAGCCGTTTTCGCCAACTGGCCCGGGTTTATCACCCCGATGCCCCGCTCGGCGACCACGTTCTGATGAGCCAACTCAACGAGGCGCTAGAGCGGCTTATTTCGTTCTGAGAGAGGTTGGCCCCGCGATCAAACCTGTTGCGGGTGCAGGATAAGTGCTGAGAATCTTGACAATTCGTTGCCGCCAGCTTAGTTCGTCGGGCATGTTTATGGACGCTTCATATTGTCCGCCGATCGCTCGGCGAATTAGCACCCCGGTTCTCCTAGAGAGCCGGGCTTACGCTAATTTAACGATACCTGATCGGACCGGAGCTGTGCAGCCATGCGACATGATCGACTGACCACCGACCTCACCCCGCCCAATTCCCCTATGACATCGTCAACGAATGCACCTTCCAACTCGGCGGCCTTCAACCTGGAGGCGTTTCGGGCCGCCCAACTGAGAATTTCCGGCCGCGTCCGCCACACGCCGCTGATCGACGTGGCCCCGGTGCGGGCAAACCCGGCGCCGGGTGCCCGCCTGTTGCTGAAGCTCGACAATCTACAACCAACAGGATCGTTCAAGGTACGGGGCGCCTGCAATACCTTGATGACCCTGAACGAGCCGCAGAAACGGGCGGGCCTTATCACCGCGTCGGGCGGCAACCATGGCCTAGGCGTCGCCTATGCCGCAGCCATGCTCGGCTGTCCGGCTGTGATCTATCTTCCGACGAACACCCCAGCCGAAAAGGCGGAAAAGGCGAAATCATGGGGCGCTGAAATACAGTCGGTGGGTGCGGTCTGGGATGAGGCCAACCTTGCCGCCCTCGCCCGAGCCGAGGCCGATGGCTTGACCTATATCCATCCTTTCGCCGACCCACGGGTGATTCATGGCCAAGGCACGATAGCGCTGGAGATTCTCGACGACACGCCGGAGACCGATCTGCTGTTGGTCGCCATCGGTGGAGGCGGACTGATCGCCGGCGTCGCCGCCGCCGCCAAGGCAATGAAACCGGGGATCAAGGTGATAGGGATCGAGCCAACCGGGGCCCCAACCCACTACAAAAGCCGTGAGGCCGGGGCAGTCATAACCCTGGAGAACATCAAGACCCGCGCCGGCACTCTGGCGCCGCGCCGATCCGACCCGCTGAATTTCGATTTGATCCAGCGCCATGTCGACGACATCGTGCTGGTGACCGACACCGATATGGAACGGGCCGCCCGCTGGCTCTGGTATGAGCTTGCCATCGCCGCCGAGTTAAGCGGCGCCGCCGCCATAGCGGCGCTGATGACCGGTGCGGTCACCGTGCCCGAGGGCTCGACGAGTCTGCGCTATCGTCTGCGGCGCCGGCACAGACGGGATGAGTTGAAATGGCCGCACATACGGCCGTCACGGTGACCCATATTTTGGGATTGAGCCCTACCAGAATAATCTCGGCGTCATAATTGGCGAATGCTGGGAGGGTTACTATAGGCAACCCTTCCAGCTGCGCGCACGATCCAGGATAGATCCAATAGCCCCCTATGCGGCTTGGAAAACGGCTTAATCTATAGGCGTGCTCGAAAGTGACGCCCAAAATTTAAAACCGGCGCGTGCAACGTGTGCCGTCAATTTTCTGGCCACGTTGGTAACTTTGGATAGCTTACCTATCCCACGCTCTATTGAAATTCCCACACGCTTACCGCGCTCACCCATACCGGGTCGACACCCCCTTCTATCGCGGCCCTTATCGCGGTCGAAAGGTCTGGCACTCCGAATTAACCAGATGCCCGCCGACCCCCATCGGCTCGTGCCAAAGGGCGATCTCAAGGGGTTCGACAATGCTCATCATGCGACCTTGCCGGCGACGACGGGCCGATGGGCTAGATTAAGACCGACATGGAAGGCATCGTAATTACGCAGGCGGTGCTCAGGAGCGATAGCGGCAATCGGCACGCTGCTGATCAGCGGCACTACCTGTTCGGTTAAACCGCCGTGAGAGCGCAACGGCACATCAAGGCCGGAGAGATCATGACGCGCTGCACTGGTGCCAAGTGCCTTATGCTCGGTTGAGACGATGACGATGTCGCCAACCCGGTCCTCGGGAAGCTCGAACCGCGCGCAGGCCTCGGTCCGGGTCAGAACCGCGTCCATGCCGTCAATTGCCGCCAACGCCCGGATCACTGCCTGGACATCCGCCCCATCCGGTAAATAGGCGGTAGCAAAGGATCCCAGTGCGCCGTGATGCGCCACATAAGGATCGGTGATCGGCAGGATTACCCGCACCGCGCCCTCTCCAACCAATTCATCCAGCACATCCTGCAGATAGATCACGTCTGGCTCTCCCGACGCGTCGTGCTTGGCGCTCATGCCGTGGTCGGCGGTCAAGACCAATGTCGCGCCGAGATCCTCGAGGGCGGCCCAATAGCCATCCATCATTTGATAGAAAGCGTTTGCACCATCGGTGCCGGGCGCAAATTTATGCTGAATATAGTCGGTGGTAGACAGATACATCAGGTCCGGCTGCTCTCGCTCCATCAGCTTGGCCCCGGCGGCGAAGACAAACTCCGACAGATCGGCACTATAGACCGAGGGTACGGGTAGGCCGGTTAACTGCAGCAACCCCTCGACGCCATTCTCGGCGACCGTCGCTTCATCGGCTTTCTCGGCAGAAAAACAGATCGATCCACCAGCGCCATGCGCCAACCCATGCCCCAACAACCGCCGCAGCTTGTCCTTGGCGGTTATCACCACGATCCGGGCCCCAGCCTGTTCAAACGCCGCAAAGATCGTCGGCGCCCGCAGAAAAGCCGGGTCGTTCATCATCACCTCGGCATCGGCGTCGCGGTCATAAAAGAAATTACCGCAGATCCCATGCACCGACGGCGGCTGACCGGTGACGATCGACAGGTTGTTTGGGTTGGTGAAGCTCGGCACCACGCTTTCGGCCCGTAGATCGGCACCGCGGGCGATCATCCCGGCGGTGAACGGCATCGCACCGGCGGCTACCGCCTGCTCGATATAATCCGGTTCCGAGCCGTCGATGCAGACCACCACTAACGGGCGCTCCGGCCAACCATAGAGTCCGCCCGTTCACTTCGATGCTCTGGCCAATATTACTCATGATCGCCTCCGACGATGCTTGTTTTTGACGAGATCCCCTGACTGGCGATCCGGTCATTGTCTTGGCGGTTCAATCAGGCGGATAGCCGGCGAGGAAGAGCCGTGATCCACGCCCGGCAATCGTCCGACAGCGCCACCGACACCTGGATCAGCGGCGCCTGGCTGCCTTATCGTCAGGAAACTCCAGCGGTGCGAGGTCTTGTCGAAATTGCCACGGCCTGGGCCCGGGAGCGTGATTAGGCCGATCGTAAACCTCACCACACGAACCCCTAAGGTCTATCGGGACACAGCACCGGGCTAGATCGCAGACCGCCGAATGTTCCACACTGGTCAGTCTGGCAGCCAATAGGAAGCAGCGGCTGGAAAAACCGTGCGGGTTTCGATGCGCTCGGTCGGTCCATCGAGCGTATGCGCCGCCGCCTTCCAGACCGCGTAATGCGACGCGGCGCGATGCGCCTGGACGGCGGCCTCGTCCTTGTAGACCTCGTAGAAATAGTAGACCGCCTCGTCTTGCGTATCCTGCAGAACGTTGAAGCGCGCGCAGCCCGGTTCGTCACGCTCGGAGCCGAGCGCGTCGACTTCGATCGCCTCCAGGAACTCCTGGCGCATCTGCGGCTTGATCCTAACCTTCACCCAAATGGCGATCATCAGCTTTTCCTTTCCGAGGGTAAATCGCCGTCCGGCGCGGCGTCGAATACATAGGGTTCCAATGATTCCTGGGCGGCGCTCCGCAGCTCGTGCCATTTTTGCGGACCGCCATAATAGGCCAGGCTACCAGGTTCGGCGCCGCCATCGCCGTTGTAATAGGAGATGCAATCCCGCAACGGGCGGGTGCGGATGTCGGCTTCGCGGCAGTGCGCCGCATAGGCGTTTTCCGGCTCTTGATGGATGTCGAGCAAGCTTGCGCCGCGCGCGCGCAAGGTCTGTAGCATCCAAACGACATAGTCGGTATGGGACTCGATACCGCGGGTGAAGTTGAATTGACCGCCGCCCCCCTGGGGTCCCGACATAATGAACAGATTGGGAAAGCCGTGGCTGTGCAGGCCGAGGAAGGTCTTGACGCCTTCCTCCTGCCATTTCTGCCGCAAAGTCCGCCCGCCACGCCCGGTGATCATGTTAAAGGTCGAGGTCGCCATCCATTGGAACCCGGTAGCATAGATCAGCACGTCCAGCGGATATTCAACGCCGTCATGGACAATGCCATTGGCGTTGATCTCGCCAACACCGCGCGGCGCGGTATCGACCAGGGTGACATGCGGCAGGTTGAATGCCGGCAGAAACTCATCATGAAAGACCGGCCGCTTGCAGCCATAGGGATAATACGGCTTGAGCGCCGCGGCAGTCACCGGATCCTTGACGATGGCGTCCACCCGGGCGCGGATCTGCTCCATGATCCGGAAGTTGGTGTTGAGTTGTTTTTGGATCAGCTCTTCCTGGGGCAATTCTGTTGCGTGCTCCTTACGGATCTTGAAGTCCGCAACCTTGCCGGAAAGATAGTCATCATTGCCTTTCAAGGCGGTACGGCCGGATGAAATCTTGGCGAGCCGTTCCCGCCGGGCCCGCGCCCAGCCCGGTTCCTTCGACCAGGTTTCGATCTCCTCGGTCGTGGTCGCGCGCTGGTCGCGAACGTCGATCGAGGACGGAGTGCGCTGAAAGACGAAGAGCTCCTTCACGATCTTCGCCAGTTCGGGCACTGCCTGCACGGCGGTGGCGCCGGTGCCGATGATGCCGACCCGCTTGCCTTCCAGCTCGACATTGTAGTCCCACCTGGAGGTATGGAAGGCATCACCCGTAAAGCTCTCCATGCCCTCGATCCGGGCTAGTTTCGGGGTCGTCAGGATGCCGTTCGCCAGCACCACATAGCGCGCCCGCATCTTGTCGCCACGGTCGGTCAAGACCGTCCAGCGACCGCTGACCTCATCCCAGGTCGTCTCCTCGACAGTGGTGTGAAACAAACAGCGCTCATAGAAGTCGAATTTCTTCGCCATGGCCTGGCAGTATTCGAGGATCTCGAAGCCGGAGGCGAATTTCATCGTCGGAATGTAGCCCATCTCCTCCAGCAGTGGCAGATAGCTGTAGGCCTCAACATCGCAGGCGATGCCGGGGTAGCGGTTCCAGTACCAGGTACCACCAACATCCCCGCCCTTCTCGCAGAACCGAACGTCCTGAAAGCCCGCCTCGCGCAACTTTTGCCAAAGCAGCAGGCCGGCGAAGCCGGCGCCAACCACCAGAATCTCACAGTCGTCCGTCAGCACCGGCCTTTCGACGGGCTCGGCGGAATAGACATCCTCAAGGTATTTGCTGAACGCTCCTTCCATCGCGATATACTCGGCCGCGCCGCGCCGGGCCTCCTTGAAGGCCCGATATTTCGCCTGTTCCTCGGCGTTGAATACCGCGCCAGGCGGGGACGGAGGAAGTGTCTTCAAAGCCTCGTCATCGACGGTTGAGTAACCCTTGCCGGCGATTTTCTCGGTGGCCTTGGCGGCGCGCGTGTTAAAATTCTTGAGGCCGGTCTTCGGGTCTATTTGAATCGACACAATCGGTTCTCCATTGGCGGAGCGTTAAATTTCATGCTCCAGAATAAGTCCATCGACGCCAAGGTCCATGACGAAGCCGCCCGAACCGGCAGGAATCAGATTTGTAGAACCTAGATCGACCCTAATTTTTCCACTCTGCATGCCTCTTTTGGCTTTCTTCCCAGCCAATTGACAAACGTGAGTTTTACCACATCGGGATTCGAAAACCCTCCACTTGAAAGTACAGATCGGAAGGAGGGCGCGCCATAAGCACAATCTATCGGTTCCAGGATCACGTCTTGGAGAACATCACATTCGCCTGACCTGGGGGATTGGCAGCCATCGCCTTCACCACACTGGTAGCCCAGTAAGGCTCCTGCTCAGCTCGCCAGAAAAGCTCTGACTTTCTTCAAAACCGCCGCCAAGCCGGTTCGTCCTCAAGGATCAAGATGACCAAGGGCCTGAACGAACGGAAAATCTCTTCTGACGTGGTGTGACACCACGTCTAGGTCGTGGAAAACCTTCGCTCGGAATAAGCCACAATGACTTCCACCGGCGCTTGGCCGACCGGTCGATCGTCCTACCAGCTGTTTCAGCCGTCCTCCTGGCGCAGATCCACTGATGTCCGATAAAATATCACCCGCCGTCCTGGCGAACGCCAGGACCCACGCCTGAACATAATCGCGCGTGACGGATGGCCCGGACCAGGAGCAATATATCGCCAATATCGGCCTTTCGCATCACCGTGCGGCCTCAGACTTCGGCCCTTCGCCTGCCCTCGTGAAAACCGGAGGCGGCGTGACAGACAGCATAAAGGCCAACCAGAAAGAACGTTAGTCCGCCGGCTTCGGCGGTGTGGCCGCGCGGATTGACAATTCGCGCAGCTGATCCGGCTGCACATCGCTGGGCGCGCCCATCATCAGGTCCTCGGCCCGCTGGTTCATCGGGAACAGAATCACTTCGCGAATGTTCGGCTCGTCGGCAATCAGCATGACGATACGGTCGATGCCGGGGGCAAATCCACCATGCGGCGGAGCGCCATAGCGGAAGGCGTTCAACATGCCGCCGAACCGGGCCTCGACTTCCTCGGCGCTGTAACCGGCGATCTCGAAGGCTTTCAGCATGACGTCCGGCAGATGGTTTCGAATGGCCCCGGACGACAGTTCGGTGCCGTTGCAGACGATATCGTACTGATAGGCCAGGATATCCAGCGGATCCATGGTCTCCAGCGCGTCCAGCCCGCCTTGGGGCATGGAGAACGGGTTGTGCGAGAATTCGATCTTGCCGGTCGTCTCGTCACGCTCATACATCGGAAAGTCGACGACCCAGCAGAACCGGTAGACGTCCTTTTCGCAGATATCGAGATCGACGCCGAGCTTGAGCCGCGCCTGGCCGGCCAACCGGGCAGCCTCGCCGGCTTTACCGGCGGCGAAGAAGATGGCGTCGCCGTCATCCATGCCGGTCCGCTGCTTCAGCGTCTCCAGGGCTTCATCACTGATCCGCGAGGCGATCGGCCCACGACCACCGCCATCGCCGAGGATGATATAACCCATGCCCGGCGCCCCTTCACCCTGGGCCCAGGAATTAACCCGGTCGCAGATCGCCCGGGATCCACATTTCGGCCCCGGCACTGCACGAACCACGCCGCCCGCCGCGACGGTCTTGGCGAAGATGGCGAATTCACTGCCCTCGAACACGTCGGAAACATCGCAAATCTCCAGCGGGTTGCGGAGATCCGGTTTGTCCGAGCCATATTTTAACATCGCCTCGGCAAACGGAATGCGCGGGAACGGGTGCGGCACCGCCCAGTCGGTGAACTCCTCGAACAACCCCGACAGCACCGGCTCGATCTCGGTGAACACATCCTCCTGCTCGACGAAACTCATCTCCAAGTCCAGTTGGTAAAACTCTCCGGGAGAGCGGTCGGCGCGGCTATCCTCGTCACGAAAACAGGGCGCAATCTGGAAGTACCGGTCGAAGCCGGACATCATCACAAGTTGCTTGAACTGCTGCGGCGCTTGCGGCAACGCGTAGAACTTGCCCGGATGCAGCCGCGACGGCACCAGGAAGTCGCGGGCGCCCTCCGGCGAACTGGCGGTCAGGATCGGGGTCTGGAATTCGACGAAATTACGCTCGACCATACGCCGCCGGATCGAGGCAATGACGTTGGAGCGCAGCAAGATGTTGTTGTGAATACGCTCGCGCCGCAGATCTAGATAACGATACCGCAGCCGGGTCTCCTCGCCGGCATCCTCTTCGGCGTTGACCTGCAGCGGCAATACCTCGGCGAAGGATTGCACCTCAAATGAATCGATCCTCAGTTCAACCTCGCCAGTCGGCAGGCGCGGGTTGATCGTCTCGGCATCACGGCTCACGATCCGGCCCGTGATCGTCACCACGCTCTCGACGCGGGCCTTCTCCACTGCCTTGAATGTTTCATCCTCGATATCGACGACACATTGGGTGAGGCCAAAATGGTCACGCAGGTCGAGGAACACCAATTGGCCATGGTCGCGGCGACGGTGAATCCAGCCGGACAGTCGCGCGGTCTCGCCGACATGTTCGGCGCGCAGCTCGTGGCAGTTATGGGTGCGATAGCGGTGCATGGCCTGGTTCCGAAATCCATGGAGGGCGTGGGATCACGCGGCGGCGTTACCTAGCGCGGCGCGGCGGCGCGGGACAAGGGAAAACGCGGGAAAAGTAACCACGAAGATCGCTCGCTAGCGCTTCCACCGGATATCTGGAGGGTTAATTTCCCGAACCGTCGCGGGAAGTCGAGCCGGCGCGTGGCCTCATTCGGCTTCCATCGGCGCGTTTAATCGGGCCCCTGGAACGATGATCCCACCACGATCGCCCACCGTCACTTGGCCATAGCGATCGGCATAGATTTCCGGTAACGGCCGGGCGCCGGGAACGGCAAGCCATAGGCGTAGCAAATGCCGCTTTTTCTCTGGCTCCGCCCAATCTTCATAAGCGGTCCGGTCGTGCAGGATCGTGTGATTGTGGACCCACTGCATGTCGCCGGGTTGAAATTCCATCTCCAGATTGATCTCGGGGTCGTTGGCCAGCATGTCGAACAGATCCAACGCCTCGCATTGCTCGGTGGTCAGCGGCGGCACCTCATCGAACCGCCGAGCCGAATCAATGTATCGCCGTGCATAGATCGCCGAGAGATAGCCGACGTGGAAATTATAAACCGGAATTTCGAAATAGGCCTTCTTGCCGGCCGGGATCTCGCCGCGCCGATCGGTGGCGAAGGGCTCGAATAACAGCCGCAACAGGTCCGGCCGGCGTTTGTGCATCTCATTGTAGATGGTCATCGAGCTAACCAAGGCCGAAGCCCCGCCAGATCGAGAGGTCTTCAAGCAGAGCAAAGCGACGATATCGCAGGAATCGGTATGAAAGGTCTGCCGCTCACGGGTCTGGTAGATCCGCGCGGTCTGGTCATTGACCGCATCACGCCCAAGGTCACGGACATGACCCAGGACATGCCCCTTGGCGTTTTGCGAGCGGGCGTTGCCGAAATAAGCGCCTATCCCACAATAGGCCATCGCCGCCTCCCGGATCGACCAGCGATCAACCGGCAGGCCGCGCAACAGTGCGAACCCGCGCCCGGTCATCACCTCCTCACGGATCGAGGCAAGCCTTGGCGCCACAGTTGCCAGCGGGAAATCCGAACGCGAGATTCGGGCGATATCGGCATTGGCCTCGAGCAACGGTCGCATCGCGGCCTCGATCTCGGCCACATCAGCCGGCGTGATCCGGTGTACCCATTCGTCGCTCACGCTCATCCGCGGCCCGTACCACACTTGCGGCCCGTCAATCGGCGCCGGCAAGTCGAACCCAGGAGCCTTATCGCCAAGAGCGGCATTCATCACCATGATCTGTTTCCCGGTTTCCAGAACGTATCGTGATTAAGTGTGGAGAGGGTTTTGTCACACGAGCATTACGTGAACCCGCTCGACAATCAAAAGTAGAGTAGATTCAACTCACTCTTGGAATAGTTGGTAACAATTCCACTCTTTCTGTATCCACTCTAGGTTCGTGTGGCACGGCAATCGCCATTGCATTCAACAGAAACAAAGCCGCCGCATCAATCAGAAATTCCAGCCGCCCGCAATACGTCACGCCACTCCGCGCGCGACGGACGGCCGCGACGCGACTTGCCGGGCCGACCATTCGGTTAATTTGAAATGCGGATGCAGATCCAAAAACGTGCTGACCTCGGCCGCCGCCTCGGCTTTTCGGCCCAGCGCGCCATGGATGTAAATCCGCATCAACCGCGGAGCCTCGGCGGCCGGACGCTTTTCGATGACCGCATCCAGGGACCCAAAGGCCGCGTCTGGGTCGCCAGCGGCGAATTGCAGTTCGGCAAGATTTTGCGTCAGGGCGACGGGATGACGAGGATGGACCCGCAAGGCATGCTTCATCACCGGAAGCGCCTCGCCATGGCGGCCCGCGCGGATCAAAGCCTGGGACAGCGCCCACTGGATGGAAAATGTGTTCGGCCCAAGCCTGGCCGCCGCGCGCCAAGCCGCGATTGACTGCTCGCTATCGCCTCCCCCCGCCGCGCCACCAGACCTCCAGCAGCGCCGCCTTATGAGCCGGTCCCAGAGGGTTTCGCGGGTCACCTCGGATCACCGCTTCGGCAAAGGCAAGTCCCTTTGCCGTCACGCTGGCGACGTCATCGGAATTCAACTCACCCCAGCCATGACGGGCGGCATTCAAATAGGTCCAGGCGATTTCCACCGGCACCTCAGACCAATCCGGATCGGCGGCATGCGCCCGCTGCAATCTTGTAAGACTATTGGACATGCTCTGGCGATCGTCCGGCACCCGATAGGCAACGGCTTCGGCATAGGCTATCCAGGCGTCGTAATTCGACGGCCCTCTTGCCGCGATCCGTGCCGCTTCATCGGCCGCCAATTCGACATCCATGGCATCCAAAATTTTGCTCCGCGCAATGCCTGGGACCTTGAATATCTCACGCGGATCGGCGTCGTAATCCTCAACCCATTCGACCTCGCCGCTAAAGGCATCGATCACCCGCAAAAATACGCGGTACTTTTCACCGTTGCGGCTAAGCGTTCCGGAAATCAAATAGCGCACGCCGAGCGCCTCGGCCGTCGACTTGACCCGGAACTGTCCACCGCTGAACCGGGAACTGGTTTCCGGGGAAATGAGCAACAATCCAGGTATCCTGGACAACATGGTGATCAAATCATCGCCGAACCGACCCGCAACCAGCGCATCACGGTCGGTTTGGGTAACCGCGCCAATCGGGATCACCACCGCCGACGGGATTTCGGGCAAAGGCCAGGCCAATGCCTTTAGATCGGCAACGTCGGGCGGAAAGTCCCGCATTTGGATCCACACGGTCCACCCAAGCCGCGGCGGCGAGCAGGGCGATGCCGATGCCGCTCAACAAGGTCAGCATTGGCCAGCGCCGCCGCCATCCCTTTGGCAGCGCCTCAGCGTCATGCACCGATGCGGGAGGCCCTTCAAACGCCATCAGGCGAAGAGACGAAAGGGCCCCATCAGAGCGCCCCTTATCCCTTTGTGTTGTCGTGGAACATCGCGGCGCTTCGTGCGGATCGCCAGGGGCCGCAGCCGCCGGACCGCCTTGGCGACCGGGTCGCGTTACCCTGCATGGCGTCACCTCTTGGCTTGCTCTGGACTCTGTCTTGGCAAAACAGTCATCGTCGCGACGAGAATTAAACGTCCCTGACGCGTGTCAGTCCACCAACGCCTGATACACCAGCACCCGCAGCTCCCGACGAATCGGGTAGCTCGATGATGGAACCAGTTGCGTCATGAAGACCACTGATATCTCTTCAACCGGATCTATCCAGAAAGCCGTGCTCGCCATGCCGCCCCAAGTGAACTCACCAGGGCTACCGAGAATCTGCGCCTTGGTCGGGTCCAACAGCACCGCCCCACCTAGGCCAAAGCCGATACCACTCATCGGCATTTCGCTGAAGGTCGCCTGTCCCATCGAAGCCATGTCGCCCGGCAGATGGTTGAGCATCATAAGCCCGACCGTCTTGCGGCCCAAAACCCTGGCCTCTTCAAGCGCGCCGCCCCGTCGAACCATCTCGACAAAACGTAGATAGTCCCCCATCGAGGAGACTAACCCACCACCGCCCGAACTCATCGTGGCCGGGGCCAGGAAACGGCTGTCGGCGGCGGTCTCGATCAACTTCAGGGGCGCTTCATCGGTCTTCGTGTAAAGCGAACAAAATCGGTCGATTTTATTGGCCGGCACTCCGAAGAATGTGTCGGACATGCCGAGCGGCTCAAAGATCCGCTCACGCAGCACGGCCTCGAATGGTTTACCTGCCACCACTTCGATAAACCGGCCAAGGACATCCGTTGAAACACCATAATTCCAACGGCTGCCGGGCTGAAAACATAACGGCACCTCGCCCAAGCGTTTAACCACCTGCTCCAGGGTTTCGCCGGCGTTGGAAAAATCCGCCTTCGCCCAACGCATCGCCCGACCCACCGGCCCGGGATCGAAAATACCATAAGTGAAACCCGACGTATGATTCATCAAGTGCCGGATCGTGACGGGGGTTTCCGGGTCCACCAATTCCATGTCCTCGAACGGACCGGACACATATACTTTCTGCGCCGCAAGCTCAGGCAAGAACGCTGACACCGGATCATCCAACATGAACCGGCCTTCTTCGTAGAGGCTCATGGCCGCGACCGTGGTGATCAGCTTACTCATCGAGTAAATACGGCAAAGTCCGTCCGATATCGCAGGCGTCCCGGCCTCGATATCCCGCAGCCCATAGTGATCGGTATAGGCGATTTCACCCTTGCGCATTACCGCAACCGCCGCGAATGGCAGCTTGCCGTCATCGACATAGGCACGCAGCCAGGGTCCGAGGCGGGCCAAACGCTCGGCGCTAAGGCCTACCGAGGACGGCGTCGCTATTACTGCGAGATCATCAAACGGCATGTTGATACTTCCCAAGACAACCAAGGCATAGCCTCGATTGTAGCACGACCGAACACTTGAGAGTTATCGGAATTCTGTCGAAAAATTGGCCGGCGGCGGGTTAACCTTGAATTTCCCCACGTTCAGAGTATTGTTGGATGCTCGACACTTGGCTGATCGATCGGCGTGAATGCCTTGAAGTTTTCCGAGGCCGCCATTCGAGTATCGAAATATTTCGATAGGCTAGGTTTCCTCTCGTCGACGCGGATTGCCGATCCAGTCTGGATTGGTACGCCCAGTCTGAATAAAGTGCGCATGTAAGATCGTGCAAAGCGGCCTCAAAACCGATGGAAGAAGATGAAAAACAGCTACAGAGACGATAGCTTCAACGCTCGAATGCAGAATGCGGCCAAGGCAAAGAAAGCCGCCCAGGATCGGATAAAATCCCATCCCAAACCCGGCGAGCCCGAATTCGAGAAACTCCGCGCCGAAAGGCAGGCGATCGCCGAAGCTCGCGAGTTGCGGCACGCCGAGCGAAAAGCGGCACGTGAAGTCGAGATCGCCCAAATAGAGGCTGAAAAGATCGCTCGCGAATTGGCCGAGCAGGAGGAAGCCCTGCGAGAGGCCGATGCCGCCGTGGCCTTACAGGCCGAACTCAAGGCAGCGCGCGACGCCCGCTACGCCGCCCGCAAGGCCAGGCGACGGTGAACAGCCAAGCCCGCGCCGCATCCTCTCTTACCGCCAACGATTGTCAAACCTGTGGTGCGTGTTGCGATTATTCGCGCGAGTGGCCACGATTCTCACTCGAGGATCCAACCACCCTCGCCCGGATACCGGCTGCCTATGTAGATGACGAAAACGGCCGCATGCGATGCGATGGCAACCGCTGCAGAGCCCTGGATGGCGACATTGGCGTCAAGACGACGTGCACGATCTACGAGTGGCGCCCTTATGTCTGTAGAGACTGTTTACCCGGTGACGAGGCTTGCATGATTGCCCGGCACCACCACGGCCTGTAGACTGCGATTGGCTCAAGCCCTAGCCCGAGGGCCATCCCAAAAGTAATTACTGATTTACAGTGAGGCCTGCAATTCACCCCGCGTCGCTTCGGGCCTCTATTTGGATCTATCGCGCTTTAGCGTCCACTGTTGGACGGAACCGATCCCAACGGCGTGCCATTGCGCCAAGTGCTTGAACTTTTGCAGCGCGAGCAGATCCGTTCGCCTGACCATTGGCTTTGGAAGGTATCGCTGCACCTGAGACATTGGCGATGCTTAGGTATATCCGACAGGGGCCGCTCACTCGACGTATCGGTTGCTGGGGACGAGGTCATGCCTATTCCTTCACGCGGCCGCTTGCTGGGGTGAGATCAGATGCTTCGACGAAAACGTCTCGTCACGCCGATTGCCGCGATCACGTCAAACGAAGGCGCTATTTGTAACACGGAAAATAATTGGAATCAACACATGCAAAAACTCCAACCAAGATTAAGTATAAATTAAAAGAAAACTAACTATTTCGTTTTACTCATCTCACAACTTCGTCGATCCTCACGTAACAACAAGCAACATGGTGTTAAATACCCCAATCTACACGAAGCATCTCAACGGACGCACCAGGAAGCCAGCCGCATCAGGTACTTCCCCTTTGCATTGCCATCAACGGCGTAACAACAGCCGGTTCATCTCGCTGAACGCATGATAAAAAACCTCGAACTGCCGGAGAAAATATCATCGTCCGGCTCCGCATTGGCATCGGCCCAAAGCGCCTCGCAGATCCCCCCCCAAGGTTCGTCGCCGCCGCGGATCCCCCGGGCCACGGCCGCTGGGCCCAAGTCTCGAAATACCGTCGTCATTTAATGCCAATTCATATCCAATCGCGTCACCAGATCGTCCAACCGCCCGCCGGCACCACATAGACAATGTGCTTGGTCAAAGCACCGGAAAGCCGTTCGGCCAGCGTCCATTGTTCGGCTATCGGCAGGGTGACCGCTCGGGCACCGAGTTTGGGGTCCGCGAGAAAATGCTGTGGGTCGTATTGGGCCGGTGCGATGAAGCCAACCGGACGCATGCCACTGGTTTGCAGGAACGGTAACAACTCCGGAGCCGTGTAGGCTCGATCTTGGCGATGCAGAAAAAGGTCTTACAGGCTCGCCTCACTGCCAAGAAAATGGCCGCCGACAAAGGGATTGCTCCGTAACTAATGGCTCTGAGGCAGACCTTCGAGCAATCGGCATCACCGTCGGCAAGCAGCCGCATCGCATCGTGGATATCGTAACCCGCACGCCGGCCGAGTGCGCCTTAGACCATCAAGACCATTCCGCCAAGCGCCGTCAGTTGCTCCGCCAAAGCCCGCAGCCCCTGTTCCGGGTCAGCCAGATGATGCAAAACGCTGCAGCAATCGATGTAGTCATAGGGGCCGGGACAGAATTAGCCGACCGTCTCGATCTCTCCGGCCACGAACCTAATATTGGTCAGCCCACGCGCCGCCGCCCGATCCTCGGCAATCGTCCGCGACGCCATCGACATGTCCAGATAGGTGACCGTCCCCGCCGCCACGCCGGCATCGACCAGAGGCTGCGCCAGCATGATCATTGCATCACCGGTGCCACCGTCGGCCACCAACGCCCGAGAACGGTTCGCCCGGATCCAGATGTCCTGCATCGAGATAATGCGCGATCTCCAGCAGATGGCTCGGGGAACCGGCAACCAGACGCTTTGCCTCGTCAGCCGGATCGCGCGCCGGATAGGGATAGCTCTCGTATTGGGCCTGGACCTCCGCTGAACGTTCGTTTTCGTCCATGGTGCCCACCTAGAACGCGAGCGTCGAGGTGGCGCGGATCTCGCCAACAAGGGCACCGGCCCAGTTCCGCACCTCGCGCACAACCGCCGTGTCAATCCGGTCAGCCGCTGCCTCGTCTAGCACGCCGAGATGGCGTAGCACCGCCAGCATCGCCGCCGCCGATCCTCGCCCGGCGCCATCATCGATCTTCAGACATATACCGAGCCCCAGATAAGGAAGCGCGGCGGTATAGACCCCTTCGGCGCCCCCCTTGAGCAGACACCGCATGCCGGTCTCGGCCAGGACCAGACTGTTGAACGTCCCGGTTCCGGATATCAGCCGTGGATTGCCGGCACAGGCCTTGACGATACGCCGGCACGCCGCCGCCCGCTTCTCAGACAGACCGGATGGATCGGCAAGCTTCGCCATCCCGTGGGCGATGGCCCGCAACGGCGCGCCAAATACCGGAATGCCGCAACCATCGACGCCGCGCGCTGTCGCCGAAAGATCCACTTCGGCGAAAGCCTCCATGAAGGTGATCAGCCGGGTCTGCACCGGATGATCGGCCCGGGTATATCCGGCGACCCGTTCGCCCAGATGCACCGCCGTCGTCAGCATCCCAGAATGCTTGCCCGAGCAGTTATTGTGGGCACGGCTAGGAGCCTTTCCGGCGCGGAGCAGCGCGTGTGCCGCCGCCTCGTTACTGGGCAATTGCGGGCCGCATTCCAGATCGTCCGGTCCCAGGCCAAGCCGGCCGAGCCACGGGACCACCCGGTCGACGTGAATGTCCTCGCCCCGGTGCGAGGCACAGCACAACGTAATCTCGTCATCCCCGAGCGCGAAGGCATCGGCGGCACCGGATTCGATCACAGGAATGGTCTGCAGCGGTTTAATCGCCGAGCGCGCATAGATCGGCCGCTCGACCTCTCCCCAACCATGTACGATGGCACCTTTGGCGTCGCAGATCGCAACGATCGCACGATGTACGCTCTCGACCATGCCCCCGCGCGTGACCTCGACGACGATCGGGGCAGCATCGGCTTCGTTGACATACACGCGCTGGATCGCCGCGTCCTGGGTTGGATCGCCGGTGGATAAACCGACGGAAGTCGCGACGTTCATCGAGTGATCTCCATGATGAATTTGGACAGAACCTTGCCTTTGGGCAGCACTTCATGCAACACCCGCGCCCATGCGCGGTTATTTTGGAATTGGCGTTGAGGGTATCAGCAAGCCGATGAATCTCGGCGCGGTGACCCGGACCGCCCACGCTTTCGGAGCCAGCTTCGTCTTCACCGTCGCCCCGGCGGCGCCGATGCGTGAGATAAATTTAACCGATACCTCAAGAGCGGCGACGAATATGCCGTTCTATCAGTTCGCCGACGCCGACGATCTGATGCTACCGAAGGGTTGTTCACTGATCGGTGTCGAGATCACCGAGGACGCAATCGAATTGCCGAGCTTTCATCATCCCCGCTGCGCCGCCTATGTACTGGGACCCGAGCGCGGTATCCTGTCCGAGGGAATGCTGTCGCGCTGTGACTACACAGTGAAAATTCCAATGAAATTCTCGATCAATGTCGGGCTGGCTGGCGCCCTAGTCATGTACGATCGGCTAACCAGCATGGGCCGGTTCGCCCCGCGACCACAGCGTCCCGGCGGCCCGACGGAACCGAAACCCGTGCCCTCATTCGGCGCGCCGGCCTGGGTAAAGAAGGAGAAACGCCGCGCCCAAAAGCCCAAGGATGCCCGATGATCATGATCACGATGCTTGCATTCGGTGCGCGGTGCTCTAAATAGCGCCAATGACAGACTTCCAGGCTATTTTCCAGGATCGCTCGGGATCGGAGCGAATCGCCAAGCGTTTGGCTCGGGCCGGGCTGTGCTCACGGCGGGACGCCGAGCGCTGGATCGAGGCTGGGCGAGTCGCCGTCGACGGCAAGGTGCTTGAAACGCCGGCGGTCACCGTCGACGCCAAAAGCCGCATCCGGGTCGACGGCAAGCCAATCCCGACAATCGAGGTGCCGCGGCTGTGGCGTTATCACAAGCCGCGCGGCCATATCACCAGCACCCGCGACGTGCGTGGCCGCACAACCGTGTTCGAGGATTTTCCCAAGGACATGCCGCGCGTTGTCACAGTGGGCCGGCTGGATGTCGAGTCCGAAGGCCTGCTGATGCTGACCAACGATGGCCAATTGGCGCGGTTGCTGGAACTCCCCTCGACCGGTTGGGTGCGTCGTTACCGGGTCCGGGTGCATGGTCGGCCGCAACCGGAACGGCTAGAGAAACTAAAGCGCGGCGTGATCATCGATGGGGTGAAGTACGGCCCCGTCGAGGCTGCGATCGACCACCAGGCGGCAAGCAACGCCTGGATCACTATCGGCCTGCGCGAAGGCAAGAATCGCGAGGTTCGTAAGCTGATGGAATATATCGAACTGTCGGTGAACCGGTTGATTCGAATCTCCTTTGGCCCGTTCCAGCTCGGCAATCTCGAGGCCAGCTCGGTCGAGGAAATCAGGCAGCGCTCGTTGAAGGACCAACTAGGTCTGGAGAAAACCGAGGCTCAAGCGACCGGAACCGCCCGGGCCAAGCCCAAGCCGAAACCCCATGCCAGACCGAAGGGGGTTATGCTGACCAGACCAAAGCCCGGCTCGCCGATGGATAATCGAGCTGCGCACAAAACGGAGGCGAACCCTGACAAAGCGGCCGGAAAGTTCAACACAGCAAAATCCAGCGCGGCCAAACTCAGCACGACGGGGCCACGGGCAACGCTGAAATTGGAACCGAAGGTGCCACGATCAGCGGACAGGCTAAAATCCACGTCTCACAAACCAGCAAGCAAGACAGAAACCGAGGCAAGCCATGCGGATCGTCGCCGGAAACCGGCGCGGCGTTAAGCTCGCGGCCCCGTCGGGTCAGGCCGTTCGCCCAACCGCCGATCGGGTGCGCGAAGCGCTATTCAACATTTTAGATGGCGGGCGCTACGGCATTCCCTATCGCGGTAAGCTGGTGGTCGATGCTTTCGCGGGCACCGGCGGGCTAGGCCTTGAGGCGCTGTCGAGGGGGGCTGGCCATGCGGTATTCTTGGAGCAGGCGATCCCGTCCCGCACGGTGCTGTTTCAAAACATCCGGGCGCTGCGCTATGAGGAAGTCACCACGGTGATCGATGGGGATGCAACAGCGATGCGCTGCCCGGCCAGCGAGGCTGCCGGCCTGATTTTGCTCGACCCGCCCTATAACAGCAAACTCGCGGCGCCTTGCCTGGAGGCGTTGAAGCTACACGGTTGGGTCGCCAAAGAGACAATCATTGTGTTGGAACTGGCGGCCAAAGAAGCCGCCCACCTGCCCGACTGGCTGACGCTGTTGGACGAGCGCCGTTACGGCGCGGCGCGATTAGTGTTTGCCGGCATGACTTAAGTCGTTTCAGCGGCACCCTTGAACAAAACCCTCACCTCACCTCCGCTATCCAATCCTCAATCAACCGTCGGGCGATAGAATCCGGCCTGGGCAGGGTGTTGCCAATCGCCTCGAAATCACGCAACTCTTCGATGGTGAACCACTGGGCGTCCTCAATCTCATTGTCGTTTCGGTTGATCGCCGTAGTTCGTGCTTTGGCATGAAAGCCGAGCATGATCGAGGCAGGAAACGGCCAGGGCTGTGACGAGTGGTAGCGAACATCCTCGACTTGGACATTGGTCTCTTCCCAGACTTCCCGGGCGACCGCTTCTTCCAAGGTTTCCCCCGGTTCGACAAAGCCGGCGAGGGTTGAGTACATCCCCGGCTTCCATACCTGCTGGCGACCGAGCAGGGCGCGGTCCCCATCGTGGACCAGCATGATCACCGCCGGGTCGGTGCGCGGGAAGCTTGGGGCACGGCACGTCTCGTTGGTGCAATTACGCTGATGGCCACCTTTGAGCGCGATGCTCGGGGCGCCGCAAACACCGCAGAACCGGTGCCGTTGATGCCAGTACATCAGACCCCTGGCATAGGCCAGGATCGATCCCTCGAACCGTTCCAATACCGGGCCGATCTGGCGCAGGTCAGTGAATATGCCGTGATCGGCGAAAATGTCGTGAACCTGCGCTTCATCGAGCGACGACAGATCCAGCCCGATATGCGACACGCCCGCCTTCTCGCCGAGAAAGACGACGAACTCCGCCTGCTCGATCAGCGCCCGATGATCCATCGCCACCAGCATGCCGGCGCAAGGGTCGCCGGCGCCATCATCGGTGATCAGCGAACGCGAGCGCCAGACCGGCACTATCCGGGTCTCCGGCGCGGCCATCAAACGGTCGAGCCAACCCTCTTCCTCGCGAATATGGGCGGATCGGTCGAGACCGCTAAAACCGTAGAAATTCGGCTTTTTAACGATCAAATGCAGGGGGTATTGATCAGACATAGACGCGAGTTTACACGGTCAGTCGCGGCCGACAATCACCGCAGTCTTGGTGTTTCTCTGAAGCGCGGATGTGATGCTCAGGCACCGCCGAACCCACTAACCAGCAGCGCCGCGGAGCCCGCCTTGGTCGCGGCTACCTCGAAGCCGCCGCCAACACACACCACCCGGCTTACCAGCCCCCTGTCAAGCGCACCCTCCCACACCGTCAATCTCGGACAGGACGTGCGCCAGGCACCCATGACATAAGCGCAAGGCTTGAGCGTCTCCGCCGCCCACTCGATCAAGTCGAGGGTCAGAGGCTCGATGGAATTGCTCAACACCAACTCCCTTCCTCAGCATCGCCAGTGTACCGGGTTTATTAGCCAGGCGGCACTCAGCTTACCCAACCAAACTCAGATAACCACCATGGGAAACGCACCGGGGCTCGCGAAATCTAAAATATTTTCGTAGAGTGCCGACCCATTCCAGGGCGGCGCTCCAGCCGGAGCCATCCCGTTTAGCAGAAGGAAGCACCCATGCGCGGCGTACTGGTCAAGGAATATACCGAGTTCGAGAATCTGACCCTCGAGGATTGCCCGAGGCCGGAACTCAAGCCCCGCCATGTGCGTATCAAAACCCAGGCGGCCGGGGTCAGCTTCGCGACCAGTCTGGTCGTCGCCGGCAAATACCAACGCAAGCCGCCGCTGCCCTTCGTGCCCGGGACCGAAGCCGCCGGATATGTCACCGAGCTCGCCGAGGGGGTCACACGCTTCAAGGTTGGCGACCGGGTCACGGCGGTGGTCGATTGGGGCGGCCAGGCCGAGGAGTGCACCGCCCATGAAACCAACGCCTTCAAACTTCCCGACAGCATGGCGTTTCACAAGGCTATCTGCTTCACCAACTCCTATTCCACCTCCTATGCAGCTCTGGTCTGGCCGCATCTGCTCCGGGTCGGTCCCGGGCAGACGGTGCTTATTCACGGCGCCGCCGGCGGTATCGGCGTGGCGGCGATCGAGATCTCGAAAATCAAGGGCGCGACGGTGATCGCCACCGTCGGCTCCGAGGAAAAACGCGCCATCGCGACCGCGCACGGCGCCGACCATGTGATCAACTACCGCGAGGGCAGCTTTCGCGAACAGGTGCTGAACCTGACCGACGGCATCGGCGCTAATATCATCTATGACCCCGTCGGCGGCGATGTCTTTGCCGAGTCGCTGCGGTGCATCGCACCGGAGGGCCGAATCATGCCGGTCGGATTTGCTGGCGGCACCATTCAGCAGATCCCGGCCAACATCCTGCTGGTCAAGAACATCACGGTCTGCGGCCTGAACCTCGGCTATTACATGGGCTGGAGCCCGCGCGACATGCGCGACGAATATGACCAACAGATGCAGGACGGTATGGCCGAGTTATTTTCCTGGTTCGAGCAAGGCCTGCTCAAGCCCCGGGTTTCCCACACCTTCGCGCTGGAGCAGTTTCAGGAGGCAATGAGCACCGTGCTGGCGCGCAAGGCCCTTGGCCGAGTGGCGCTGGTGATGGATGAGGAAGCCCGCAAGCTTGGGGTCTAAAGCCCACGAACTTACGATTTAAAGCAAACCACGCCGCCCGGTTGGGCTAATCAATCGAGAGTGACAGCATGGCATCTTCCTTGTTCAGCCCGATCCAGCTGCGCGACCTCACCCTGCCAAACCGGGTGATCATCGCGCCGATGTGCCAGTACAGCGCCATCGAGGGTCAGGCCACGGATTGGCACCTGATTCATTTAGGGCAGCTTGCCCAATCCGGCTCCGGGCTGCTGATCGTCGAGGCCTGCGGGGTTGAACCCAGGGGCCGGATCTCGCATGGCTGCCTCGGCCTCTATGACGATGCAACCGAGGCGGCGCTGGCCCAGGTGGTGCGGACCTGCCGCCAGTATGGCAACACGCCAATGGCGATTCAGCTTGGCCATGCCGGCCGCAAGGCCTCGGCCCACCCGCCCCAGGCTGGCGGCAAGGCGTTGAAGGAGGACGAGAATCCCTGGGAGACCCTGGCGCCTTCCGCCGTTCCCTTCGGCAATGACTGGCCCCGACCGCGCGAGATGGGCCGCGCGCTGATGGACGAGGTCATCGCGGCCCATGTCCAGGCGGTGGAGCGTAGTGAGAGGATCGGCTTCGATGCAATCGAACTGCATGGCGCGCACGGTTATTTGATCAGTGAATTTCTCTCACCGATCGCTAATCGGCGCACCGACGCCTATGGGGGCACGCTTGAGAACCGGATGCGTTTTCCGTTGGAGTTGTTCGAGGCTGCCCGCGCCGCCTGGCCCCAGGCCAAGCCCCTGGGCGTCCGCTTCAACGGCACTGATTGGGACGATAACGGCTTGGCAATAGCCGATGCCATCGCCTTCGCTCAGGAGCTGAAAGCCAAGGGCTGCGATTTCTTCGATATCTCTGGCGGCGGCAACAGCATGATGCGCCCCGAGGTCGGCCCGGCCTATCAGGCGCCGCTGGCGGCGGCGGTCAAAAAGGCCACCGGGGTCGCGACCATGGCGGTTGGCATGATCCGCGACCCGCGTCTCGCCGAACAACTTATCAGTGAAGGCCAATGCGACATGGTGGCCTTGGCCCGAGGCATGCTGTACGAGCCGCGCTGGACTTGGAGGGCCGCCTTCGAGTTACAGAGCGAGGCTGCCTATCCGGAGCAATATAAGCGTGGCAATCCGCTGCTTTGGCCACAAGCCTTTCCCGAGGCCGGTGATTTGGCGCCGGATCAATCCGGTTGGGTTGTCGGCAGTGCACCTCATATACTGGTGCCCGGCGAGCCCCGGTGACGACATCACTGGAGGGATGAACGGCAAAGACAACCGATCGTCGATGCCTGTGCGTCGCGGCCGCCTATGCCTTCGAGGGTCTTTGAACTGGGCCGGTCATTGCCACTGCGAAAGCTCCTGGCGCCAGACCACCTCGCCGATGACCAACTATCTTGGGGTGCCTAACGACGTATTCAACTGGACCAGAGCCGAGCCGGCGCTTTTCGAACCACCCCCGGGCTTGCGGCCACGGCTTGCAAGACCTGCGGTACACACACGTCCTACGAGATCGACAAGTTCGGGGATGAAATTCATGTCTACGCCGCGCCCCTGGACGACCCAGAAGCCTATTCCCCGGCGTTTCATGTCTTCACCTGCAAACAGCACTGCTGGTTGCATCTCGCCGACAGATTGTCGCGTCATACGACGACCACCGGCAGCGGTTGAAAGACGCCGGTGGAAGGACGGCACGCTTCCAGCGATTAGCCTAACATGGCTTTGACACGGGCTAATCTGTCCTCGGGCAGATACGCGTCGTGGCTGTGATAATTTTCGACCACTGAAGCGTCGTCCCGCAGCGCCACCCGAGGCTATTTCGAGACCGTGTGGATATGGATTTCCGACGCCAGCCGACCCGCAGGTAGTTGCTCCAGACCATGATCCGGCAGGTTGGGTAGCTAAAAATCTTTTGTCCGCCATCGCTTTGAGTTTCGACAGTCACCGCTTCCAGCGCGCCTGCCAACAATTCCACCCGATCAGCTTCGGCAGCCATCCGGTGCGCTCCAAATGGAGCTGAAACTTGTCCTAAACCAACCCGCCATTGACGTGAATCACCTGGCCGGTGACATAGGAGGCCGCTTCGGAGGCAACGAATTCGATCACCGCCGCCACCTCGTCCTGGCTGCCCTTACGGCCCATCGGTATTTGCTGATCGATCGCCGCCGCAGCCTCCGGCGGCACCGCGAAATGCGCGCCCGGATCCTTCTCGATAAAGCCCGGCGAAACCACGTTCACGGTGATCCCCTCTAGCGCTAGATCTAGCGCCAGCGCCTTGGCCATGGTCTCCATCGAGGCCTTAGCCGCCGAGGTCACCGCAAAGGCCGGGACCTGGGTGCGCCAGACATGCGGACCAAAGGCGCTAACCGCGATGATCCGGCCCGCCACCGAGGCACGCAGATGCGGGATCGCCTCCGTCGCCATCTCGAAGAACCCCCGGGAGATCGCGCCATGCGCCGCCTCGAACGCCGCGTCGCCGGCCTCGATCGCGGGCTTGCGAAGCGCGTAACCGGCATTGGCGATCAGCACGTCGAGGCCTCCCAACCGCTCGGCGGCACTGGCCACCAGACGGCGTCCGGCGCCAGCCTCGGCTAGGTCGGCCAGCACGATGTCTGCAGTGCCGCCCGCCGCGCGAATATTCGCCGCCGTCGTCTTCGCACCCTGGGCATTGCGGCGCGTGTGCACCAGGAAGCGCGCGCCCGGCGCCGCCATGCGCCGGCAGAGCGCGGCGCCGATGCCACTGGCGGCCCCTGTAATTAAAATGCGGCGTTCCGAGCTCATGCAACCTCCTGCCCCGGCGCCTCAAGCAGCGCCGCAATACCGTCGAGCAAACGCGCCCGATCGGCTTCGGTATTGTAAAGATGGGGAGTGATCCGCAAGGAATCGGACCGCTGGCTCACGAAGACGTTGCGCGTCGCCAAGCGTTGCACCGCCCGCTCCGGCAGCCCACCTGGAAAGCGGATGCCAACAAAATGCCCGGCTCGCAACCGATCATCGGCAACCATAAGGCCGCGCTGCCGCGCCCAATCGGCGATTGGCGCAGTATAGGCCGCGAGCGTTTCCTGGACCGCTGCCGGCCCCCACTCGACCAGTTGTTTCATCGCCGCGCAGGCCGCCGGCATCAGTGCGAAATTTCCGGACTCTCCGACATCAAAGCGATGGCCCCCCACTTCGAACGGCATGTCATAGTTGGAAAGATGCTTGAACCGGGGGTGTTCCGCCCGAGCGATGAACCCAAGCTCCAGGGTTTTTCCAGCCCGATGCTGCGACGCCACCCAAAGAAACCCGACCGAATAGGGCGCCATCAGCCATTTGTATCCAGCGGCGACTAGGAAATCCGGCTTCACCGCACCGACATCGAATGCCATGGCGCCAGCCGACTGGGTGATATCCAGGGCTAGGGCCGCACCAACCTCGCGACAACGCGCCCCAACGGCGACCAAATCAATCAGCGTACCATCAGTCCAATGGCAGTTCGGTAACGCGACAATGCCGGTGCCAGCGTTAATGGCTTCAAGGATCGCAGGCGTCCAGTCACTATCCACCGGGCGGGCCACCTCTACCAGCGTCGCGCCGTTCGCGGCCGCCAGATCGGTCCAGTGGGTGACATTCGAGGGGAACTGATCCGCCAGCACCAGCACGGTCTCGCCACCGCGAAGCGGCAGGTTCAGCGCCGCCGTCGCCATCCCATAACTGGCCGAAGGCACCACCGCCACCCCCTCGGGATCGGCGTTGATCAGCGCGGCGAACAACCGGCGCGCCCGGTTCGGCTCCTCCCAAAAATCTTTGACCTCAATCTCCCACGGCCGCACCTTACGCCGAAGCCCCCAATCCCCTGCCTCCACGACCAGCCGCATCAAAGGCGAAAGATAGGCGCAGTTCATATAGGCCACGTCGTCCGGTATATTAAAGAGAGAGCGCTGGTTGGGGATCATCAGGCCGGGCCAATTGAATACGGATGGGGCGCCAGCGACAACGCGCGTCGCCGGTCGCTAGGAGTCTACCCGGTGGATGGGCTAGTAATAAAGGCTAACCATAAGCGGGCAACGCATTTTCCGGCTCGACAGTTATTTGCCGCTTTAAGTCACGATCCCCGAAGGCCTCAACAAAAAGCTCAACGATCAAGCGCACGAGCGCGCGGTGGACGTGCCGGCTGTTACCATCATCGGCGCCGAGGTTCAGAGTACCGCCTACGATCACGGCCTGAAGCGTCTTGCCCCCAAAAATGGAGAAGACCGGCACTTGCGGGAGCGGCACCGCTAGTTCCTCATGGATCTAGGAACGAAAAAACTGTTGAGCATGGCGTTTCTGGGCGAATTGAACCGATTGTTCTTCGACCTCGGTGCCAGCGTAGATCAGGACACGGGGTCGTCCCTGGCACAAATTCAGATCGTCGCGAGGGAAGCCGTCGATTAACCCGGCGATGTCTGATCCTTCAGGTAGCGTCTTCCAGCACCATGGCGGCGCATTTCTCACCAATCATGATCGAGGGCGCGTTGGTGTTGCCGGCTATGATGCTAGGCATAATCGAAGCATCTGCGACGCGCAGCCCGGAGATGCCGTGCACACGCAAGCGCGGGTCCACCACCGAGTCCGGCCCATGGCCCATGCGACACGTCCCGACGGGATGAAAATTCGCCACGCCGCGCTGGCGGGTGTCTTCAATCCAGTCCTCATCGGACTGCACTTTCAGGCCGGGCAAAACTTCCTCCACCACATAGGGTTTAAGTGCCGGTTGGGCGGCGATCTGACGACAGAGATGCAGGCCATACAGGATGGCCGATTTGTCATAATCAGTACGCAGCTGGTCGAAGCGGATGGCGGGTTGGTCGCCGGCACTCGAGGTTTTTATCCGCACGAAACCACGACCTTCCGGGCGCAGATGTACGGGGGAGAGGGTGAAGGCGGGGAAAGGATGCGGCACGATGCCCTCGCGGGTCCGTGCTTCCGTGCTCCACATCGACATGTTTATCTGCAGATCGGGGTTTTCCAGCCGCGGATCGGAACGCACGAAGGCGCCGGCATAGATACCGGTTCCCGTTAACGGGCCGGTACGGTTGAAGACATAGCGGATGCCGGCCAGGATCTGGCGGGTGGTGCTGTTGCCGATATCGTTCAAGGTGATTGGTTGATTGACCCGATAGGACAGATAACTATTGAAGTGATCCTGCAGATTTTCCCCCACGCCGGCGACGTCACGCACGACATCGATGTTGAGATCGCGCAACAATTGCGCCGGACCGAGGCCGGAAAGTTGCAGCAATTGCGGTGAACCGAACGCGCCGCCGGAGACGACAATCTCTTTTACCGCACGCGCCGTGCGCGGCCCTTGCGGCGTGCGGTATTCGATGCCGACGGCGCGGCTACCCTCGAAGATCAACCGCTGGGCGTGCGATTCGGTAGAGATGATCAGGTTAGCGCGCGATTTTGCTGGCCCCAGATAGGCGCGAGCCGAACTCCAGCGGCGGCGGTTATTAACGGTGAACTGATAAAACCCGGTGCCCTCCTGTTGCGGACCGTTGAAATCGGGATTGTAGGGAATGCCTGCCTGCATGGCAGCGTCGATGCAAGCTTGGGCCAGCGGCCATTCATGTGGGATATTGTTGACATGCAACGGGCCGCCGGTGCCGTGCAATTCGCTGGCCCCGCGTTCCTGGTTCTGCGCCTTCTTGAAGTAGGGCAGAACATTGTCCCAGTCCCAACCCTCGCAGCCACGTTGGCGCCAATCGTTATAGTCGGCGGCGGTGCCCC
Organism: uncultured Alphaproteobacteria bacterium; assembly: GCA_937776645.1. Classification (GTDB taxonomy): domain Bacteria; phylum Pseudomonadota; class Alphaproteobacteria; order Thalassobaculales; family Thalassobaculaceae; genus JADHLJ01. The sequence continues at coordinate 44,484 of CALMRI010000035.1, forward strand.
GCATATAGACGGTGCCGTTGATTGCCGAGGTGCCGCCTAAAACCTTGCCGCGGGGCTGGTAGAGCGTGCGGTTGTTGAGGTTGGGTTCGGGCTCGGATTCGAACATCCAGTTCACGTTTGGGTTGGTGTAGTTTTTCGTGTAGCCGAGTGGGATATGGATCCAGGGGTTGGTATCGCGCGGGCCGGCTTCCAGAAGCAGCACACGGTATTTTCCCGACTCACTAAGCCTGCCGGCCACGGCGCATCCGGCGGAACCGGCGCCGGTGACAATGAAATCGTATGTATCAGCGTCCGTGACCATCTACGCCCCCTTGATCGTCGCTCTACGACGCTATTGGAAACGACATGAGCGCAAAACGCCAGAGGGAATCACGCGCGACCGCTGCTCGCGCCATTCGAAACAACGGTTCCATCGGGCACGGCGCTGACGGCGGTATTTGACGGGATAAATTGGTGGAGCCGAGGAGGATCGAACTCCTGACCTTCGCATTGCGAACGCGACGCTCTCCCATCTGAGCTACGGCCCCACCGACCAGAAAGGCTTGAAATGCCTTGGTCTGAGGCGGACTGTATAGGTCCGTGCACACGCCTTTTGCAAGGTCAAACTGTGATCGGTGTGATCGAATTGTGATCGGCATGACCCGGCGCTCGCGAAGATCGCTTGTGGCGGACAGCAGGTTAATCGGTTAGGCCCAGTCGCCATGGCGGGCTTGGTGTTTTCAGGCGGCTCGCGCCCGGCAATCCCGCCAACCGAACCAGGATGCCTGCCTTGTAGCAGCGGCCCGCGATGACTATCTCGACTCTGCTGCTTGCCGTGGCCCCGCACCAGCAGTAGATTTCGAAACCGCCGCGCACCGGAGAGACATCGCCAATGTTTGCTTTCGCCAGTCTGCTCAATACCGTCATCAGCATCTATATCTGGTGTTTATTCATCTATGTGGCGATGGGATGGCTGATCAATCTCGGCATCATCAATACGCAGAATCGAGCCGTCTTTCTGGTGATGGATTTTTTGTACAAAATCACCGATCCGGCACTGCGGCGGATCCGACGGTTCGTGCCCAATCTCGGCGGTATGGATATCTCTCCGATTTTACTGGTTTTGGTGTTAATCTTCATTCGTGATTTCGTTGTCGTCGATCTGGTGCGGATGGGTCTCGGAGGCGATGAACGCTGATCCAGTGCCTTTCGAAACGGTGAACAATGGCATGCGGGTGCGCTTGCGCCTGACGCCGGGCGCGTCAGTGGATCGTTTCAAGAGCGTCACGGCGGACTAAAAGGGTGTCGCTTGGTTGACAGCCACGGTCACCGCCGTCCCGGAAGATGGGCCCGCAAACAAGGCCTTGATACGTCTGTTGTCAAAGGAATGGCAGGTCGCCAAATCGTCGATCCAGCTCACCAGCGGCCAGGCTAACCGGCGCAAGATATTGCTCATCGAGGGCAATCCAGCGGCGCTGCTGGTCGATCTGTCGCGCTGGATCGAACGGCAAGATCCGTGACGGAACTTATCGAACGTGGGGGAAACATGTCGGACGCGCAAATCATCGATGGCAAAGCCTTCGCCGCCGCGTTGCGGGAACGGGTTGGCCAAGTCGTCACTGGTCTGCAAGCGACCCATGGCGCCACGCCCGGCCTTGCCGTGGTGCTGGTCGGCGAGGATCCGGCGAGTGAGGTCTATGTCCGAAACAAGGGCAGACAGACCTCCGAATGCGGCATGCGCTCGATCGAGCATAAATTACCAGCCGATACCGATCAGCAGACGCTCCTCGATCTGATCGCCGATCTGAACGGCGATGATGGCGTCGACGGGATCCTGGTCCAGTTGCCGTTGCCGGATCAGGTGGACCCACAGGCAGTGCTGAACGCCATCGACCCGGCCAAGGATGTCGACGGTTTTCATGTGATCAATGTCGGACGCCTGGCAACCGGCGGCGACGCGCTGGTACCTTGCACGCCAATGGGTTGCTTGCTGATGCTGAAGGAATATCTGGGGGACCTGTCGGGCAAGAACGCAGTTGTCGTTGGCCGTTCGAACATTGTCGGCAAGCCGATGGCGGCGTTGTTGACCCGTGAGAACTGCACCGTGACCGTCGCTCATTCTCGCACCAAGGATCTGCCGGCCGTATGCCGGGCCGCCGATATCCTGGTGGCTGCCGTGGGACGCCCGGAAATGATTCACGGCGATTGGATTGGCCCGGGCGCGGTTGTCATCGACGTCGGCATCAACCGCATCCCTGCGCCCGAACGCGGCGAGGGCAAGATGCGGCTGGTCGGCGATGTCGCCTTCGATGAGGCCAAGGCCGTCGCCGGTGCAATCACCCCGGTTCCGGGCGGCGTCGGCCCGATGACCATCGCGGTGCTGCTGCGCAATACCGTCGAGGCCGCTTGCCGGCGACGTGGCTGGGATATGCCGGATATTTAGGGCATATCGGTGACGATACAAGCTGGCTCAGAAGCGAGCGGTTCGCAGAACTCGCCCTCCGGTTTTACCGGCACGGTAAATCGAATAATCCCCTTGGCCTTGCGGATATCCACCGGCTTACCCTTACGAAGCGTCGTCAACTCGCCAGAATCCTGCAGCATCGCGGCAACGCGTCCGACGGTACGAAGCAGCGGACGCCATTCGGGTGTGCGAGTTGGGTCGCCGCCAGCGCGCCGCGCGACATCGGTCGGCATAATCGATTTTCCAGGGCCAATTTCAGCTAGCATCACGCGTATGATAGCCTGAATGCTGTCTTGGTCCGTCTTGGGTTTGCTCATAACCGAGACCATATGCTTGCAAACGCAAGCGCCGTCAACGATCCGGTTGGTGCAAGCCTTGGATACACGTGGATAGGAACGCATTGATCATGACAGGAAACATCGAGGCCCTGTTCCTTGCGGTCGTTGTTTTTGTTGCCGGCCATTTCGCGCTGGGCCTGCCGCAAGGGTGAGCAGTCCTGGTCGACAAGCTTGGCGAGAACGGCAAGGCCTTGTTTTCCGCCGTCAGCGCCGGCGGGTTCATCTGGATGCTGCTGGTCTGTCGCGGCGCGCTACATGTGGAGATTTGGCCTCAGGCCAATTGGGCCTTCTGGATTCCAAATGTGGCGCTGCCCATCTCGATCGTTCTGCTGGTCTGTCGCTATACCGGCCCAAGCCCAACTGCGGTCGACCAAGAGAGTACCTTGCGCGACGACCCTCTGCCGCCGCGCGGGATCATCACCGGCACCCGACGCTCTGGGCGATCGGTCTTTGGGCGCTGGCGCATCTGGTGGTCAATGGCGATGCCAAGAAACGTGCGGGCCTTGAGGTCCCCCGGGGATCGTTTGAGCTAACCACCTCGGTGGTACCGTTCCTGGCCATCGTCCAAGGCCGCACCCATTTCGACTGGGCCGGGATTGGTTCCACCCAGCTTTTCGCCAGCTTGGTGCTCTGGGCCGTTCTCTGGTTCGCCCACCCGTATTTTATAGGCGCCTCGCCGGCGACACCCTAACTTCCGGAGTTTCCATGCGCGTTTTTCACTCCCCCAACCATGTAAGCCACGCCCCGGAAAACTTCATCGCCCGGGGTCAGGTGATGCCATGCCCGGAACAACCGCGCCGCGCCGATATCCTGCATGCCGCCGCCACGCGGGCCGGCCACCAGATGATCACCGCCGAGCGCCATGGCCTCGCCCCGGTCCGCGCCATTCACGAAACCCGTTATTTGAAATTCCTTGAGCAGGCCTGGCAGCTGTGGAGCGCGCTGCCTGATGCCGGGAGCGAGATCATTCCGAATGTGCATCCCGGTCGCAACATGAATGCCGTTCCGGTCGCCACCGTCGCCTTGGCCGGGTATTATCAAGCTGACACCGCCTGTCCTATCGGTCTTGGAACCTGGCAGGGTATTCAAGCCTCCGCCGATGT
>CALMRI010000036.1 GCA_937776645.1 uncultured Alphaproteobacteria bacterium
GGGCTTCATTACCGCGAAGGCCTTGGCGTCGATCATGCCTTGGGTTTCGGCGCCGCCCGGCGCGCAGCAAATGATGAAGTCGCTCTCAGCCAGCAAGAGGCCGAGTTGGTCGGCCGTGCCGTACCAGTCGACTAGGTCCGGCTCATCACGGATCGTACGCGAGACCGCCATCACCTTCATGTCAAAGGCCTTGCAGCGCCGCGCCACCTCGCGGCCGATCTGACCATAGCCAATGATCCCGACGGTTGTCCCACGCAGTTCCAGATGATGCGGCCCCCGGTTGATGCTGCGCCCGCTATAGGATTTCGAGCGCATCAACGGATGGGTCTCACGCATCAACCCGGTCTGCCATTCCAGCATCGCGGCGAGGAGATGCTCGGCAATTGTCGTCTCGTGCTCGTGCGTGTTGGAGAACACCGCGCCCTTGGGAAGGTCCGGCGCAGTAATCCAATCATAGCCGGTGAACGGCGCCTGATAGAGCCGAAGCCGTGCGCCCTGGGGAATGCCGCCAGGGATCCGGCCGCCGACGATGGCATCCACTCGCTTAGCGGCCTCGATAACCGCCGCGCGCTCGGTCCGGGTGCTGAGGATCGTGAGATCCCAGTCCGTGCTCAGCTTACTTGCCAAAAGGTCATCGCGATTCATGCCGCCCTCTCTTAGGACCAGGGCGGATAATTTCTCACACACAAGCCTGCCTCGATCTGCAATGAATGAAGGAATTGTAACGGTTCTGGATAACCTCATGCGGGGCCGCGTTCAAGCGCCCTTGCCCTTAGGGCGCGATAACGACAAGAGCTTAATCACTGATCGACGAGCCCCGTGGCGCGGCATGAATTGTGAACGCGCCTCTCCTTCAATATGATGCAGAGTGATTATCAGGGAGAAACCGGTGCCCGACAGAAGCTGGACCGGATACGAGACCGCCATACCGACGATCGGCGCCGCCGCCGCCGCCAACGTAGCCGGCGCCGACGCGTCGATCCGGATCATGGAGGTTGGCGGCAACGCCATAGACGCGGCGATCGCGGCCGCCCATGTGCTGGGCGTGGTCGAACCCTTGGACTGCGGCATCGGCGCCGGTGGCTTCATGATCATTCATGACGCCGCTAGTGGACGTACCGATGCGATCGATTTTCTCGGTGTCGCGCCTACCGCCGCGCGTTATCAACTCTATTCCACCAACACCGTCCAGGGTGAGTATGTGATCCGGGTCAAGGGTCAGCACAATCAGGTCGGCCACCGCGCGGTGGCAACGCCGGGAACCTTGCGCGGTTTTGCAGAGATGCATGCCCGCTATGGCAAGTTGCCGATGGCCGAACTGTTCGCCCCGGCGATCGAGCTGGCCGAGGTCGGCTATCCGGTCTCGTATAAAGGCGCACTCAGAATGGACCGCACCATCGCCATGCTGAACCAGACGCCAGCCTGTCGGGCGCTCTATCTGAAGTCGGAGACCGAAGCCCCAGCCGAGGGCGACTGGATCGTCAACGCCGATTATGGCGCCGTCCTGCGGTTGATCGCGCAAGAGGGGGCCGACGCGTTTTACCAAGGCCAGATCGCCGAAGCGATCATCGCCGAGATACGCGCCCATGACGGTTTCCTGACCTACGAAGACCTACGCAACTACAAAGCCCTCTGGCGCAAGCCGGCGCGCGGTAACTTCAAGGGCCTGGATGTCGCGACCATGCCCGCGCCGTCCTCCGGACCGCTGGTCTTCACCGGCCTCGACGCCCTGGCGCACCAATCACCGCAAGGCGAGGCGGAAACCCATGAAGCCCTGGCGCGCGCCATGCTGCATATGTTCGAGGCCCGCCGCACCGGGTTCGGCGATCCCGCCTTCGTACCGATCAGCACACCTCCAGACGAATCCGCGAGGAAATCCACCGGGGGAGTCCTCGGAGACCACCAGTCTGTGCACCCTGGATGTCGCCGGAAATGCCGCCTGCATCACCTATTCCAACAACAATCACTCCGGCGTCGTGGTACCGGGCACCGGAATTCTCTTAAACAACCAAATGGCGCTGTTCAGTCCCTGGCCGGACAACCCCAACCAGGTCATCGGCGGCAAGCGGCCGGTCAGCTCAATGATGCCAACCCTGCTGTTCCGCGACGGCAAGGCGGCGATGGCGATCGGCGCCTCCGGCTCCACCCGGATCCCGACCTCGCTGATGCAGATGCTGCACCGGGTTCAGGTTCAGGGAAAATCAATCGTCCAGGCCATCAACGAGCCGAAATTGCATGCGGAAGTCGAAACCCTGATGGCCGACGAGGAACTGGAGCCGATCGCCAAACCCTTAGCCGACAAGCTGGGCCTAGATTTTCGTGTTTTCCCGGGGCGTGACACCTCGATGGGTGTGGTGCAGGCGATCCATGCCGGACCGGACGGAGCGGTCACCGCCGCCGGCGACCCCCGGGCCCGGGCCCAGGGCCGGGTTCGCTGAGCGCGCCAGAAATGCGAGAGACATCAGAGCAAGAGGTATCATGGCCCACATCACCTTAATTCTTGGGGGCGCCCGCTCCGGCAAAAGCCAGCATGGCGGAGGACCTAGCTCTCGGCAGCGGGCTCGATCCAGTCTATATCGCCACCGCCGAGGCTTGGGACGATGAGATGCGCGAACGGATCGCCGCGCACCAGGATCGCCGGGAGGGCCAGGGCTGGCGGGATGTCGAGGCGCCCCTCGAGCTGGTCGGCGCCATCGCCGGCAACGCCGCGACAGATCGGGTGCTGCTGGTCGATTGCCTGACCTTATGGCTAAGCAATCTGATGCACGCCGAGCAGGACATCCCCGAGGCATCGAGGTTCCTGCGTAAGGCCTTGGCCGCCGCACCCAGCTCGGTGATCCTCATATCCAACGAAGTTGGCCTTGGAATTGTGCCGGAAAACGCCATGGCGCGCCGCTTCCAAGACCTGACAGGTCGATTGCACCAGGACCTTGCGGGCGACGCCGATACCGTGTTGCTGATGGTCGCCGGGCTGCCGGTCGTGGTAAAAGCCAGTACCTGAAAATACCCGCACCAAAAAACGGCGAGAGCGATGCACCAATCGAACCGCACACAGAAATCCAAAGCCGTCGGCCAACCGACAACCTTGTTCGAGAAGATCTGGCAGTCCCACGCGATCCTGGAACGCGAGGATGGCACCACCTTGCTGTCGATCGACCGCCATCTGTGCCACGAGGGATCCTTTCACGCTTTCGACAAGCTGAAGGCGCAGGGCCGAAGCGTCCGCCGGCCCGACCTCACCGTCGCCATCGCCGACCATTATGTCTCAACCAACGCCCCGGAAACCGGTAACGAAGACCCAAGCCGACGCGAGGTAATCGAACGGCTTACTGCCAACACCGAGGCCACGGGTATTCGGCTTTACGGCATCGGCGACCCGGAACAGGGAATCGTCCACGTGGTCGGGCCAGAGCAGGGCATCACTTTGCCTGGCATTGTGCTGGTCTGCGGCGATAGCCACACGGCAACCCATGGCGCACTCGGCTGCCTCGCTTTCGGGATCGGCGCCTCGGAAGTGGCGCATGTGCTGGCGACCCAAACCCTGTGGCAGGAAAAGCCCCAATCTCTGCGGATCACCGTCGACGGACCGCTTGGTCCGGGTGTGGTCGCCAAGGACGTGATCCTGCACCTGATCTCGGTGATTGGGGCAAATGGCGCCACCGGCTCGATGATCGAATATGCCGGCTCGACAATCCGCGCGCTATCGATGGAAGGGCGGATGACGGTCTGCAACATGTCGATCGAAGCGGGGGGGAAAGCCGGGATGATCGCGCCGGACGAAAAGACCTTCGCGTACCTGAAGGGCCGGCGCTTTTCACCCGACGGTGACGATTGGGACCAGGCGGTGGCGGATTGGCAAACCCTGGTAACGGACCCCGGCGCCCGGTTCGACCGCGAGGTTCTTGTCGACGCGGCAGATATCGCACCAACGGTCACCTGGGGAACCAGCCCCGAGGAAACCCTGGCGATCACCGGCCTGGTGCCTGATCCCGGGAACCAGCCGGACGCGTTACGCCGTAGCGCGCTTGAGGCCACCCTTGCCTATATGGGACTTAAGCCGGGCACCGCGCTAACCGACATCATGGTCGACCGGGTCTTTATCGGCTCCTGCACCAACGCCCGGATCGAGGACCTACGCGCCGCCGCCAGCATCGCCAAGGGCCGCAAGGTTGCGGTACCGGCGATCATCGTCCCCGGCTCCACCCTGATCAAACTCCAAGCCGAAACCGAGGGATTGGACCGGATTTTCATCGAGGCCGGGTTCGAATGGCGGGGCACGGGCTGCTCGATGTGTGTCGGGATGAACGGCGACATCACCCCACCGCAAGAGCGCTGCGCCTCAACCAGCAACCGCAATTTCAAGGGCCGCCAAGGACCGGGCAGCCGGACCCATTTGATGAGCCCGGCGATGGCGGCGGCGGCGGCGGTAACTGGCCGGATCACCGACGTCCGTGATCTGGCTTGAGGAGCAAATAATGCAAGCCTTCCGCAAACTCGACACCGCCGCCGCCTCCTTGACTCTGGCCAATATCGACACCGACCAGATCATCCCGGCCCGGTTCATGCGCGCACCGCGCAGCACCGATCATGGCCAATTCCTGTTTCATGATATGCGACGCGGGCCGGATGGCGAGCCGAGGGACGATTTCGTGCTCAATACCCCCGAATTCGCCAAGGCCGGTGTCCTGGTCGCCGATACCAATTTCGGTTGTGGTTCATCCCGTGAAGCCGCCGTCTATGCCTTGCATGACGCCGGCATCCGCTGTGTCATTGCACCAAGCTTTGGCGACATCTTTTACAGCAACGCAACGAAGAACGGCTTGCTACCAGTGGCGCTCGACCGAGAGACGGTGAAAACCATCTGGCGGACCCTCGAGACCGCGAACAGCGCCCGGATTGAGATCGATTTGGAAGCCCAAACGGTGCATCTTCCGGACGGCACCACGCATGGCTTCGAGATCGACCCGTTCAAGAAGAAATGCCTCCTCGAAGGTCTCGTCGAGATCGACCTTACCTTGCTTCATAGCGACGAAATCGACGATCACGAACGCGCCTCGGCCGAGGCGCGTCCCTGGATCGGAACGATCGGGTGACCAGCTCCCCCGCCAAGGCCCGCGCAATGGACCCTGACGCGGGCCGTGCCGGCGAGCCATGACCCCGATCGACCATGCGCCGATACTGCTCCTTGCCCTCATTATTGACGCGATCATCGGCGATCCGGATTGGGTTTATCGCCTGGCGCCTCATCCCGTGGTGCTGTTTGGCCGGATAATCGGGTGGTTTGACCAGGCCTGGAACCGCGATACCCTGGCGGACGGTGCCCGACGGCTCCTCGGGGCGGCGACGGTGCTGATCATTCTCACCCTTGCCGCCGGCATCGGCTGGCTGATCCAGACTGGCCTGCGCGGGATTCCTTACGCCATCGCTCTGGAGGCGCTGATCGCGTCGCTGTTTCTGGCGCAGAACAGCCTCTACCGCCATGTAGCCGCAGTGGCCTATAGCCTGATCAACAGCGACGGTGATCTTCGAGCTGCTCAAGTCGCTGTCGGGCGAATCGTCGGGCGTGATACGACAAGCCTTGATAAAGCCGAGATTTGCCGGGCGGCGATCGAATCCTTGGCGGAAAACTTCTCCGACGGAGTAGCGGCGCCGGTGTTCTGGTATCTGCTACTCGGCCTGCCTGGCTTGCTCGCTTACAAGGCGTTGAACACTGCCGACAGCATGATCGGGCATTTGAGCGACCGTCACCGAGCCTTCGGCTGGGCGGCGGCGCGGCTCGATGATTTCGCGAACTACCTGCCAGCGCGGCTTGGGGCAATAGCTCTTGCCGGAGCGGCGGTTTGCATCCCCGGGATGTCAGCAAAAACCGCGATTAGGGCGGCTATCCGCGATGCCAGCGAGCATCGCTCGGTTAATGCCGGTTGGCCGGAAGCGGCAATGGCCGGAGCCTTGGGGCTGCGTATCGCCGGGCCGCGGCGCTATGAGGGCGTGCTGGTCGAGGACGCCTGGATGGGCGATGGGTGCGCGGACGCTAGACCTGACGACATCCGGTGGGGCCTTCGATTATATGCGGGCGCCTGTTTGATCCTTGCGGCCGGCACGGCGATCCTATCGGCCGTCTAACGGAATCTCGTCGTCACACTCATGACGCGCGCCATGCTGGGTTGGCGAGCCGACGAAGCTTCAGCGATGAATTTGTCTGACCACGGCAATTATTGCCAATGCGGCCAGAACACCAATCTCATCAGCCACAAAATCAACGAAATCACCTGTACGGTCAGCGGAAAAGGCCTGTACAACCTCCGCCGCGAGGCTAAAACCAACCAAGCCAACCACGATAATTCCAAGGTTGAACCAGCGCAACAGCAGCGGGCCTCCCACCGCAACACAGACGAAAAACACCCCAAAATGCGTAAGGGAAGAGTCCTTCAAATAGCTCTCCAGAGCCAACGGGTCACGCGCCGGTTCGAGAACCAGCAGGGCGACAATATTCAGAAGAAGAATAAAAAGCAGCGTCCAGCCAAACACTGATGTGTTTCCGCGACCTCTTTTGCGGCGGCGCCGTACGTAGGACCCTTTCGCCATGAGACTGACCATCACATCTAGTGAACCAATGTGACATTCTATGCTTTTCGCTCCAGGGCGTACACCGATGTCACGATCGTCAAAGGCCTGCCGGTCAGCCAGTTTAGAACTCGGCTGAATCGATCACCATCGGCTCGGCGTGCGCCGCCTTGGTCCATTCTTGCATCGCCGGGTGATTCCAAACCGCCTCGACATAGCTCGTCTCGACCTCACCAAGATCGACTGCATAGGTCCGAAAGCGGCTAACCACCGGCGCGAACATCGCATCGAGGATGGTGAAAGAACCGAACAGGAAATCCCCGCCATTCTCCACACCATAGCGCTCCCGCGACCGGCGCCAAATCGCCGTGATCCGGTTGATATCCTCCTGGACATCCGGCTTTCGGCTCTCTTCGGGGAAGCGACTTCTAATGTTCATCGGCATATGCTCGCGCAAGGCGGTGAAGCCGGCGTGCATCTCAGTAGAAAGCGAACGGGCGATTGCGCGCGCGCGCGTGTCCGCCGGCCAAAGCCCGGTTTGCGGAAACAATTCGGCGACATATTCGCAGATCGCTAGGCTTTCCCAGACAAGGTTATCGCCATGTTTGAGGATAGGAACCTTGCCATTACGCCAGTGTTTGAGGATCTCCTGGCGGGTGTTCGGCTGATCGAGTGGAATCAACACCTCCTCGAACGAGGCGCCCGCCACCTTCAAGGCCAGCCATGCTCTGAGCGACCATGACGAATAGTTCTTGTTGCCGATGACCAGGATTAGGTCATCCATTGGCAGCGCTCCCGCCAGTTTCTGCAATGGCCATTGCAGCCTGTTACGACGAACAGTGCAACCGCTTTGCCATCGAGAGATCATCCACGCATGCCTATATGTCCCCAGGGCCGCCACGGGCCTTGAGGAGAGTCTAACGAGCGGATAGAAGAATGATGCGGGCTTTCCATGAACTTCCGGGGCATCAGGCCGATGATTTTCGCTGCGCGCAAAACCTCGTCTTCCGTACCGATCTTCCTGGTAGCCGAGTCGGGGCTCAAGGATTGGCATAATACGGCCGATACTAACGCCTCTCAATGGGTCGCGGCGACCGGTTTCGCGGCGGCGGCGGGAACCCATTGCTGTCTCCCCAATTCGAATGGCAGCCTCGCCGGCATCCTCCTGGGCGTCACCGAGAGCGAGACGTCCAGTGCCGGACTCTGGGATCTGGCGGGGCTACCGGCGAACCTGCCAGAGGGCCGCTATTATCTTGATGCCGAGCTTGGCCCGGAAAAGGCGACAATGGCGGCGCTCGGCTGGGCGCTCGGCTGCTACAATTTCGACCGCTACAAGAAAATCCCGAAGCTGAAAGTCGAATTGGACCTGCCCACGGGTGCGGACCAGGCCGAGGTAACCCGGATCGCGACCGGCATCGGTCTGACCCGCGATCTGATCACCACGCCGGCCGGAGATATGGGGCCAGCGGATCTTGCCGAGGCCGCCAAGGCGATGGCCAAACCGTTCAAGGCCAAGGTGAAGGTCATTGTTGGCAAGGACCTGTTACGCCAAAACTACCCATCGATCCACGCCGTCGGCCGCGCCGCCGCCCAGGAACCAAGGTTGATCGACATCACCTGGGGCAAAACCTCGGACCCGCGCGTGACCTTGGTCGGTAAGGGCGTGTGTTTTGATACCGGTGGCCTGGATATCAAGCCCGCTAGCGGCATGTTGAATATGAAAAAGGACATGGGCGGCGCTGCCCAGGTTCTCGGGTTGGCCCATATGATCATGGATGCTGGTTTGCCGGTTCGCTTGCGGGTCCTGGCGCCGGCGGTGGAGAACGCTATCTCCAGCAACGCTTTTCATCCCCTAGACGTCTTGCAGACCCGCAAGGGGCTAACTGTCGAGGTTGGCAACACCGACGCCGAAGGCCGGTTGGTCCTATCCGACGCGCTGAGCGAGGCGGCCAGCGACAAGCCCGAGATGATCATCGACTTCGCCACCCTGACCGGCGCCGCCAGGATCGCCCTCGGTACCGACGTTCCGGCGCTGTTCTGCAACGATGACGCGCTGGCCGAAGCCATGTTAGCGCATGGGACCGAGGCCAATGATCCGCTTTGGCGGATGCCGCTTTGGCAAGGCTACAAGGCGCACCTCTCTTCCAAGGTTGCGGACCTCTCCAGCACCGGCTCAGCGCCCCAAGGCGGCGCGATCAAGGCGGCGTTGTTTCTGGAACACTTTGTCGAGCCGGACATCCCCTGGGCGCATATCGACCTCATGGCCTTCAACAGCACCTCACGTCCCGGTCGCCCCGAAGGCGGCGAGGCGCAAGGTATCCGAGGCATCTATGCCATGCTGAAGAAGCGCTACGCTTAAGGGTTTGAGCCGCTTCAGTAACCCGCCTCAAGATTGACTAGGCCTTGCAGCGGGCGGCCGTCGCGGCAGCGCTGAATATTGTCCAGGAAGGTTGCTGCAACCGCCGGTACGTGAACTTCTGCGGCATGGTGCGGCGTCATGATAATCCGCGTATCATCCCAGAACGGATGTGCCTCCGGCAGCGGTTCAACGGTGAAGACATCCAGCGCTGCACCGGCGATTTGACCAGCGTTCAGCGCCGCCGTCAGATCCGCCTCGACCAATTGCGCGCCGCGCCCGGCGTTCAAAATATAGGAACCGCGCGGCATAAGGGCAAACAGAGCAGCGTTCATCACACCCACCGTTGCCGGGGTATTAGGCAACAGGCAGACAAGGAAATTGGTGCTCGCCGCCATTTCTCGTAGGCCATCGGCGCCCTGGAAGGAAGGAATGCCGTCGAGCTGTTTTGCGGTTCGGCTCCAGCCCTGCACCTTCAAGCCCATGGCCTGGAGCATCCGGGCAACATGGCTACCAAGATAGCCAAGACCGAGGATGCCGACCTGTATCGCGTCGGCATCGAACGCTCGCTCCGGCGGCCATTCCCGGCGCTGGCGCAAGGCGTCGTAATGAGCGGTCTCGCGATGCAGTCGCAGGATATTCATCGCCGCCCAATGGCTCATCGAACGAGCCATATGGGCGTCGGTCACCCGCACCAGGGGAATGCCCCGGGGCATTTGCGGGTCACTCAGCACATGATCGACACCGGCAGCCATCGACATGATCAGCTTGAGATTGGGGAATTTCGCCAGCTCGCCATGCGGCATTTTCCATACCATGGCGATATCGACATCGGCTGGATCGCCGACCTCGGGCCATTCGCGGATTTCCAGGTCAGGATCGAGCTTGTGCAGCTCATTTATGTATCCCTCGGCTCTCTCTTGCCCAAGTTTGATGACGATGGTGGGCATTGGGATCTCCTCAATATTGCCGCTCGCGATCGACTAGGTTGTTTGGGTCCAAACCGGCGAAGACCTTCACGATCGCATCGGTGACCTGGGCGGCAGCGCTGTCGGCGTTGGATTGCGCCGAGACATGCGGCCAGACCTGAACCTTGGGGTGCGCCCAAAAGGGGTGCTCCGGCGGCAGCGGTTCCTGATGAAACACGTCCAGCGCCGCACCAGCGATATGACCACTATCGAGGGCTGCCAACAGATCCTCGTCGACCACGTGCTGACCGCGCCCGGCATTAATCACGAACGCTCCCTTGGGCAGTGCCGCCAGGGTATCAACGTGGATGATGCCCGCCGTATCCGGCGTTAGCGGCAGCAAACAGCACAGAATGTCAGTGCGATTGAGGAACGCCTCCAGCTGGTCCTCACCATGGAAACTCTCGACGCTGCCGATCAATTTCCGGGTTCGGCTCCACCCGGCGACATCGAAGCCGAGCGCCGCCACCTTGCTCGCGGTGTCACCACCAAGTGCACCGAGGCCGAGGACGCCAACCCGCCGCTCCGAGGTTTCCGGGGCCGGTAGCACCTTCCAGAGCCGCTGACGCTCAAGCTCCTGATATTCCAAACCTTGGCGGTGAAAGCGCAAAATGTTCAACAGCATCCATTCGCTCATCGCCCGAGCCATCCAGGGGTCGACCAGACGCATGATCTTGGCGCCCGGCGGCAAGTCGGGGTCGAGGAATACATGGTCGACGCCCTGCCCAAGCGAGCAGATGCAGCGCAAATTGCTCATCGACACCAGGCTGCCGGGTGGTAATGCCCAGAGCAACGCGAATTCGATGTCCTTGGGATCGCCGACATCGGGCCAGACCCGGAAATCCAGATCGGGGATACGCTCTTTCAGAGCCGCTCCCCATTCAACGGGTGATTCATTCAAGGAGTGGAAAAGCACCGCCGGCATAAAATTTCTCCCGCCACGACAAAGGACACGACCCTCAGGTTCGTACCACATCGCCCTCGACGGCTTCCAGGTCGAAGGCAGCCGCCATCAGCGCCCTGGTATATGCGTGGCGAGGCCGCTCGATGATCTCGGTGGCATCGCCCTCCTCGACCACCAAGCCGTCGCGCATGACGATAATCCGGTGCGACATCGCCCGCACCACCTTCAAATCATGGCTGATAAACAGATAAGCGAGGCTGTGCTTGCGCTGCAGGTCACGCAGCAACTCGACTATTTGCGCCTGCACGCTCATATCCAAGGCCGAGGTGGGCTCATCCAGCACCACCAGACGCGGGCGCAGCACCATCGCCCGGGCGATCGAGATCCGCTGACGCTGACCACCGGAAAATTCGTGCGGATAACGGTTACGCATTGCAGGGTCGAGACCAACGTCGCGTATAGCCTCGTCGATACGGTCTTCAAGTGCATCCTTACCAGACAGACCAAGGTCCCGGGGACTATGCACCCGCAACCCTTCTCCAATGATCTCGACCATCGACATGCGGGGGCTCAAGCTGCCGAAAGGGTCCTGGAAAACCACCTGCATCTCGCGCCGGAGCGCCCGTATTTTCTTAAAGCGCAGGCCTTGAATGTCCTGTCCTCGATAGACAATGTCACCGGTGCTGGATTGCAGGCGCAGCACCGCCATACCCAAGGTGGTCTTGCCAGAGCCGCTCTCGCCCACCACCCCCACCGTCTCACCCTCGTGCACCGCGAAAGTGATCCCGTCGACCGCCTTCACATGGCCAACCGTGCGCTTCAGAATGCCGCGTTGGATCGGGAACCAGACTTTCAGCTCGCGCGCCTCAAGCACCGGGGGAGCGCCGGAAGCTATCGGATCCGGCTGACCTTTCGGCTCCGCCGCCAGCAGCCGCTGGGTATAGGCATGAGAGGGGGCTGAGAACACCGCTTCGGCAGCGCCTTTCTCGACCATCTCCCCCGCGGTCA
Organism: uncultured Alphaproteobacteria bacterium; assembly: GCA_937776645.1. Taxonomy (GTDB): domain Bacteria; phylum Pseudomonadota; class Alphaproteobacteria; order Thalassobaculales; family Thalassobaculaceae; genus JADHLJ01. Next base: position 11,801 of record CALMRI010000036.1, read on the forward strand.
TCACACAGACCCGGTCCGCCATCTTGCGCACGATCCCAAGATCATGGGTGATCAGCAGCATCGCCATGCCGAAATCCCGTTGCAGATCTTTCAACAACTTCAGGATCTGCGCCTGAATGGTCACATCCAGGGCAGTTGTCGGCTCATCAGCGATCAACAGATCCGGCTCATTGGCCAGCGCCATGGCGATCATCACCCGCTGACGCTGACCGCCGGAAAGTTGGTGCGGATAGGATTGCAACCGGCTTTCGGCGTCACGGACACCAACCAGATCGAGCAGTTCCAAGGTCCGGACACGGGCCTTGGCGACGCTTAACCCCTTATGCATGGTGAGCGTTTCGTTGATCTGTTTTTCGACCACATGCAGAGGATTGAGCGACGTCATCGGCTCTTGGAATATCATCGATACCCGGTTGCCGCGTATCGCGCGCAGCGTCGCCTCATCGGCGCCAACCAATTCCTTACCCTGGAACCGAATGCTGCTGCGCGGCGAGTGCCGGGCCACCGGATAGGGCAGCAGTTGCAGCACCGACAGCGCGGTTACAGATTTACCGGAGCCGCTTTCGCCGACCAGGGCCACGGTCTCGCCCTTCTCCAGGGTGAAGGCTGCCCCCTTGACCGCTTCGGTGACGGCGCCGCCGGCATGAAAGCTGACGTCAAGGTCACGCACTTCTAGCAGCGGGACGGTATTGGGGGCGGTCATGGGGCCAGTCATGAGAACGTCTTCCGGGGATCAAAGGCGTCGCGCACCGCCTCACCGATGAAGATTAGCAGGCTCAACATTATCGCCAACACGAAGAACCCGGTAAGACCGAGCCAGGGGGCTTGCAAGTTGTTCTTACCCTGGTTCAACAATCTCCCCCAGCGACGGAGAGCCCGGCGGGAGGCCAAGCCCGAGGAAATCCAGCGATGTCAGGGCTGTCACCCCTCCGGTCAAGATAAAGGGCAGCATGGTGACGGTCGCGACCATGGCGTTGGGCAGCACATGGCGAAACATGATGGTCACATCCCCGACCCCAAGCGCCCGGGCTGCGCGGACGAAATCCAGATTGCGGGCCCGCAGAAATTCCGCCCGGACCACGCCGACCAGAGCCAGCCAACTGAACAGCAGCAAAATGCCGAGCAAGACCCAAAATCCTGGCACCAGAATGCTCGACATGATGATCAGGATGTAAAGCTGCGGCATGCCGGCCCAGATCTCGATGAATCGCTGGAATAACAGGTCGAGCCAACCACCATAAAACCCCTGGACCGCGCCGGCGGCGACACCGACGATGCTGCTCAGGATGGTCAGGATAAGCCCGAACAAAACCGATAATCGGAACCCGTACAGAAGCCGGGCGAAAACATCCCGCGCCTGATCGTCGGTGCCGAACCAATGGCGCGCATCCGGCGCCGAGGGCGCGGTTTTGCCCAGCTCCCGGTCGATCGTGTCGTAACTGAACCGGACGATCGGCCAGGCGATCCAGCCCTGCTTTTCGATCAACTCCTGGACGAACGGGTCGGTATAGTCAGCTTCGGTCGGGAAATCGCCGCCGAAGGTCGTCTCCGGATAGGCCACCAGCGCTGGAAAATAAAATTCGCCGTCAAAGCGAACCAAATAGGGTTTGTCATTGGCGACAACCTCGGCGAACAGGCTAACCACGAACAGAAATCAGGAAAATCCAAAGCGACCAAAAGCCGCGTCGATTCTTCTTGAAACTCTCGATGCGACGGCGATTGAGCGGGGTGACGCGGATGCCAATCACGCGGTCAACTTTTTCCATCCTAGCTGCCACCGGTCAGACCTCCCGGCTTTCAAAATCGATCCGCCGATCGATCACAACATACATGATGTCGCCGAGAATGCTCATCAGCAGCCCGAGCAGCGTGAAAAAATACAGGGTTGCGAACATCACCGGATAGTCACGCCCGATCGCCGCTTCAAAGCCCAGCAACCCAAGCCCATCGAGCGAGAATATGATCTCGATAATCAACGACCCGGTGAACAGGATGCCGATGAACGCGCTGGGGAAACCGGCGATGACGATCAGCATCGCGTTGCGAAAAACATGACCATAGAGAACCCGCGCCTCGCTTAACCCCTTGGCCTTGGCGGTGACGACGTATTGCTTGTTGATCTCCTCCAGGAAGGAATTTTTGGTCAACATGGTAAGGCCGGCGAACCCTCCAATCACCATGGCGCCGACCGGCAGCACCATGTGCCAAAGATAATCCAGCGTCAGATCCCACCAGCCAAAGCTTTCCCATCCCTGCGAGACCAGGCCCCGAATCGGGAAGACCTGCCAAAAACTGCCACCGGCAAATAGCACCACCAGCAGGATCGCGAACAGGAAGCCGGGAATTGCGTTACCGACGATCACCAGCCCCGACGTCCAGACGTCGAACCGGCTACCATCCCGCACCGCTTTACGAATGCCAAGCGGGATGGAGATCAGGTAGACTAGCAATGTTGTCCAGATCCCGAGGGATATCGACACCGGCATCTTCTCAAGCACTAGATCGATTACCTTGCGGTCCTTGAAATAGCTTTCGCCAAAATCGAACACGAGATAGTTACGTAGCATCAGCAGGAACCGCTCATGCAGCGGTTTATCGAAGCCGAAAGTGCGCTCGATCTCCTTGATGATCTCCGGATCAAGGCCGCGGGCACCGCGATAGCTGGACGCGGCATTGCCCGATGATTGTCTCGGAGAGGATCCGGACTGAGCCGTCGTGGTATCGCCGCCGCCAGTGCCGCTGATCCGCGCCGTGGCGTCGATGCCAATGCCCTGGATGCGGGCAATAGTCTGCTCCACCGGGCCGCCCGGCGCGAACTGGACGACGGTGAAATTGACGAGAATGATCGCCAACAAGGTAACCGGAATGAACAGCAGCCGCTTGACGATATAGGCTAACATTCAGCCCCCTCCATGGCGTCCGGTCGGCTGAGGCCACGGGTGTCCCGGAAACCCTGACCGTTATCCTGGTAACCCATGCGTGACGGCACTGACAAGCGGAGTTGGGTACCGCCGGTTACAAAAATACAATCCCGCCATCGCACGCCTATTTACCGCCCGATTTGCGCCAGGCCTCCAGCGCCGCTTGTTTCTCGGGATCGATCCACCAGGTCGTCGGATAGCCGTCGGAGTATCGCGCCGCCACCTTGGGGCGGCCGAACTTGTTCCAATAGATCAGCCGAGAGGCCCGGAGATGAAAATGCGGGATCAGGTAATGCCCCCAGAGCAAAACTCGGTCCAAGGCCCGAGTTCGGGCGACCAGACTGGCGCGGCCCGGCGCCTGGATCATCAGATCAACCAACGCGTCGACGACCGGGTCCTTGATGCCAATTTGGTTGCGGCTCCCGGGGGTATCGGCCTTGGAGGAGTGCCAGAAGTCGCGCTGTTCGTTGCCGGGCGACAAGGATTGGCCGATGCCGCCGATGATCATGTCGAAGTCAAAACTGTTGGTGCGGTTCTGGTATTGTGCCACATCGACGCTTCGGATCGACATCGCGATCCCCAGCCGCTTCAGGTTCTGTTGCAGCGGCAGGGCGAGCTTTTCCATCGAGGGTTGGACAAGCAACAATTCAAAAGCCAGCGCCTCTCCCTGCTCATTCACCAGCTTGCCGTCCTTGACCCGCCACCCGGCCACCCGCAGCAATTTCAAGGCCGCGCGTAGATTGCCCCGGATATTGCCGGTGCCATCGGTCTTCGGCGCTTGATAGATCGTGGTAAAAACCTGCGCCGGGATCTTGCCGCGAAACTGTTCAAGGATTTCGAGTTCCTCACCCTTCGGCAGGCCACGCTCCGACGACAATTCGGAGTTCGAAAAGTAGCTGTTAGTACGCGTATAGGCGCCGTACATGATAGTTTTATTGGCCCATTCGAAATCCCAGGCATGGGCGATCGCCTGACGCACCCTTGGGTCACTAAAATAGGCGCGCCGGGTATTGAAGATAAAGCCCTGCATGCCGGTTGGCCGCTCATGCGGGATCAGTGCCTTGACCACATGCCCCGCCGACAGGGCTGGAAAATCAAACGATGTGGCCCAGCGCTTGGCCGAATTTTCCCCTCGCAGATCAAAAGCCCCGCTCTTGAATGCCTCGGTTGCCACTTGGCGATCCCGATAATATTCGTAGCGGATCTCATCGATATTCGACTGCCCCTTGTTCACCGGCAGGTCCGCGCCCCAATAGTCCTTTACCCGCTCATAAGTGATCGAGCGGCCCGCCTCGAAGGCCTTGATCCGGTAGGCGCCGCTGCCCAAGGGCGGCTCAAGGATGGTTTTGGTGAAATCCCGGCCTTGCCAATAATGCTTGGGAAGAATACTCATCTGCCCCAAAATCATCGGCAACTCGCGATTGGCGCTACCGGGAAACCTGAAAGTCACCTGGTGCTCGGCGGTTTTCTCAACACTTTTTACATCACCGTAATAGGCCCGAAAAAACGGATGGCCCTTCTCGATTAAGGTGTTGAAGGTCCAGATCACATCCTCGGGGGTGATTTTTACCCCGTCGTGCCAGCGCGCCTTTGGATTGAGATTAAAGGCGACCCACGAGCGATCATCCGGCACCACCACGCTCTCGGCGATCAGCGCGTAATTGGTGAACGCCTCATCCGAGGAACCGGTCATCAGGCTGTTGTAAATCAATCCCAGGCCCGCAGCGCCGACCCCCTTTAATATGTAGGAATTGAAGCTGTCATAAGTGCCGGTCGCCTCGTTGACGACCACCCCACCCTTGGGGGCATCCGGATTAACGTAATCGAAATGGGTGAAGTCCGGGCCGTATTTCGGCGCGCCGTGCATGGCTATCGCATGGGCCCGTTGGGGTGCCGCGGCATTGGCCGGGAGTGGCGGCAGGGTCGCGGTGATCAACAGCAAGACGGGCAGAAACGTGGGGAGAAGGGCCAGCAAACTACATCGAGATACGGCCATGATCTGCTGCTCTCCCCGGCGGTTCGCGCGTCTATCGGATCTTGATATCAGATTGCAAGGACCAGATTAGGAAGAAATACGGCAATTTAATGGTCATCGCCAAACCCTGACCGCCTGGGCCTGGTTCGTTCAGGTCTGGTTCAGCAGCCGGATCACTTCAGCATGCAGTTTGGGGTCGCCGGCGGCAACGATGCGATCGGTGGTCTCGATGCCCAGGGGCTCGCCTTGCCAACCGGTAACCATACCGCCGGCCGCCTGAACCATGGCGGTTGGAGCGAGGTAATCGTAATCCGACAATTGAGCCTCGATCACCAGATCGATCGACCCAAGAGCCAACATGCCGTGCAGATAACAATCGCCGCCGTAGATCGGCAGCTTGATGCGATCGTGGACCCGAGCGATATGCTCCATATCGTCGTCCGTGAACATCAACGGGCTGCTAGAACCGCAGGTTGCCTCGGAAAGCTGCCGGCCGGTGCGGGTCTTGACCAGTTTTCCCTTGAGCGTCGTCGCCAGACCCTCGCCGCCGATCCAGCGCTCTCCTGTCGCCGGGATATCAACGATCCCCAGCACCGGCGCGCCATTGCGCAGCAGTGCGACCAGGGTTCCAAACAAGGGGGAGCCGCTAATGAAGGCCTTGGTGCCGTCGACCGGGTCCAGGGACCAGATGTACTCGGCATCCATACGCACGCGGCCATATTCCTCGCCGGCGATCCCATGGTCGGGATAGCGTGCCTCGATCAACGCGCGAATACGGGCCTCAGCCTCGCGGTCGGCGACCGTCACCGGGCTTTCGTCGGCCTTGTCGAAGACCTCGAGATCCTGGCGCCAATGGCCAAGGATGATTTTACCGCTCGCATCCACCAGAGATTCTGCGAAAGCCGCAAACTCAGCGATTGTTTCGGTCACGATGGAAAGCATTCAGGTCGCGGGTCGCCGCGATCCCGCATCACCCGCCGGACGCTTCCTTAGCGATCTCATCGACTGTCGGCAAGGTCGCCGGACTGTCTGCCAAGCTGCGCAGATAAGCGATCACCGCCGCCCGATCGCCCACCTTTTTGAAACCCGCGAAATTCATCTTGGTACCGGGAATGAACGCCTTCGGCTTGGTCAGGAAACTATTCAGCGAGGCGTAGTCCCAATTACCGCCAACGCCGGCGAGCGCCGCCGAATAGCTGAACCCATCCTTGCCTCCCTTGCCGGCGTTCACCACGCCATAAAGGTTCGGGCCGACCTTATTCTTGCCACCCTTGTCACCGGTGTGACAGGCCGCGCATTTCTTGAAGGTCTTCTGCCCCTTGGCTACGTCCGCCGTCGCCAGCAGCGCCAGAATCGGTTCCATGCTCGGGCCTTCCTGGGCCGGGCCGGCCATCGCGCTGCCAACAGCGCTGGTGTCGACCACATAGGCATTCTGCTCAAGATGTCCTGGATCTACCAGAACGCCGGCGACCTTGCCCGCCACCATCGCCAGCAACCCAGCACAAAGGATACCTGCGGCGATTTTATTCAGCTCCAGCGATGCCATGCCCGTCCTCGTCCGTCTCAATTCATGCGTCGCCCCAGCCTCAGAGCACTCTTTAATCTACAGTTTCCGGACGCACCTGTCCATCGGACCTAGCCCCTAGAAATTCATGAACAGTGTTAACGCCCCCGAACGGCTATTGACAGTTCCGACGCAGCCTCTTGACAGCCCCGATCGCGCGGCATATCGCCGCAATCACCGGAGACACTTCCCCGGCAACAGCAAAGCGAGTTGTCAGATGGCGCTTCCTCGCGACCCTATCATTTTGATCCCCGCCCGCATGCAGTCCTCGCGGCTACCCAATAAACCGCTGGCGGATATTTGTGGCGAACCGATGATTGTCCAAGTCTGGCGACGCGCCATGGAGGCCAATCTCGGGCGTGTCGTGGTTGCCTGCGGCGAGGAGGAGATCGTGGTCGCTATCCGCGCCGTCGGCGGCGAGGCCATCCTCACCGAGCCAAACCTGCCCTCCGGTTCCGACCGGATCCACGCGGCGTTACGGATCGTTGATCCTAATGGCCGGCATGACGCGATCATCAATCTGCAGGGCGATCTGCCAGTTCTTGAGCCGAAGACTGTCAAGGCGACCTTGGATCTGCTGGACCGGCCCGAAGTTGATATCGGAACCGTGGCCGCCGAGATCACCCTGGATGAAGAGCGCGCCAGCACGAGCGTCAACAAAGCCGTCGTCGCCTGGGAGCAACCGGATGCGCTGCGTGGTCGCGCGCTCTACTTCACTAAGGCCCCGGCGCCGACCGGCCATGGTCCGATGTTCCATCATATCGGCCTGTATTCCTACCGCCCAGAGGCCTTGGCGCGGTTCGTCTCGCTGCCCCCCTCGCCGCTCGAACTGATGGAGAAACTCGAACAATTGCGTGCCCTGGAGGCCGGGATGAGGATAGACGTGGGGCGCGTTGACACGGTCCCGCTCGGTGTCGATACTCCGGCCGACCTAGAGCGCGCGCGCCTCCTTTTAATGTATTGAAACCAGGACAAAATACGTGGCTAACCCAAACCGCACCATCGCCTTCCAAGGCGAACTTGGCGCCAATTCTCATATGGCCTGCCAGGCTGCTTGCCCGGAACTTGATCCGCTGCCGTGTCACAGTTTCGAGGACATGCTTGCCGCCGTGCAGGAGAACCGCGCGCTCTGCGCCATGGTCCCGGTGGAGAACTCGGTCGCCGGACGGGTCGCCGACATTCATCACCTGCTACCCGAATCCGGCCTCTATATCACCGGCGAGCATTTCCAACGGGTGAACGCCATGTTGCTGGGGGTGAAGGGGGCGCGGGTCGAGGATCTAACGGAAATCCACAGCCACGTGCACGCGCTCGGCCAATCGCGCAAACTAATGCGCGAGCTTGGAGTTGCGCCGGTGCAACATCCGGACACCGCCGGCGCCGCGCGACAGGTTGCCGAACGGGGCGACCGGACCATTGCCGCCATCGGACCGCGGCTGGCCGCCGAGATCTATGGCCTGGATATCCTGCGCGAGAATGTCGAGGACGCTGACCACAACACCACTCGCATGCTGATTATGGGCCGCGAGGCGATCATTCCACCGGCCAATAACGGGCGGTGCGTGACCACTATCGTCTTTCAGGTCCGCAGTGTGCCGGCAGCGCTATACAAAGCCCTCGGCGGCTTCGCCACCAACGGCATCAACCTGACCAAGCTCGAATCCTATATGGTTGGCGGCTCCTTCGAGGCAGCGCAATTTTATGTCGACGCCGATGGCCATCCCGAGGAGCCGTCGATGCACTTGGCTTTAGAGGAACTGGGATTCTTCTGCCCGCCCGATGCGGTGCGGCTTCTCGGCACCTATCCGGCGCACCCGTTCCGGGCGACCAACGGGCGCTGACCCAACACAGACTAGCGCCGGAAGCCAGCTTTCGAACCACCTCTCGTCTTTCGTTGCGCGAATGCCCGATGGCCCCTATGTTCCGGGAAAATTCGCCCGGAGACCGGCCCTGCCGATGACCGACCTATCGCATATCCGAAATTTCTCGATCATCGCCCATATCGACCACGGTAAGTCGACCTTGGCGGATCGTCTGATCCAATATTGCGGCGGTCTTGCGGACCGCGATATGAAGGAGCAGGTGCTAGACACGATGGATATCGAGCGGGAACGCGGCATCACCATCAAGGCCCAGGCGGTGCGGCTCAACTATATCGCCGACGACGGCGAGACCTATGAGCTGAACCTGATGGACACGCCGGGCCATGTCGACTTTGCCTATGAGGTCAGTCGGTCATTGGCGGCCTGCGAAGGTTCGCTGCTGGTGGTTGACGCCAGCCAGGGAGTTGAAGCGCAGACCCTTGCCAACGTCTATCAGGCGATTGACGCCAACCACGAAATTATTCCGGTGCTGAACAAGGTCGACCTACCCGCCGCCGAGCCAGACCGGGTACGTGCGCAGATCGAGGAAGTTATCGGGCTCGACGCCTCCGACGCGGTCGAGATCTCGGCCAAGACCGGCCTCAACATTAAGGAGGTTCTCGAAGCCTTGGTCACCCGCCTACCGGCGCCAAAGGGAGACCCTGACGCACCGCTTAAGGCCCTGCTGGTAGATTCCTGGTACGATTCCTATCTCGGCGTGATGACCCTGGTCCGTGTCTATGACGGTACGATCAAAAAAGGGCAGCGCGTCCGGATGATGCAAACCGGCGCCGTGCACCCGATCGATCGGGTCGGTGTGTTCACCCCTAAATTGACCGAGGCCAAGGAATTAGGTCCCGGCGCGATCGGCTTTGTGACCGCCGCGATTAAGACCGTGGCCGATTGCCGAGTGGGTGACACCCTCACCGACGACCGCAAACCGACGGCTCAGGCTCTTGTTGGTTTCAAACCGAGTGTCCCAGTTGTGTTCTCCGGACTTTTCCCGGTTGACGCCGCCGATTACGAGCATCTGCGTGACAGTCTGAACAAACTCCGGCTGAACGATGCCAGTTTTTCCTTCGAGGCGGAAAGTTCGGCGGCTCTCGGCTTTGGGTTTCGCTGCGGCTTCCTCGGTCTGTTGCATCTGGAGATCATCCAGGAACGTCTGGAGCGGGAATTCGATCTCGACCTGATCACCACCGCACCCAGTGTCGTCTACCGGGTAAAAATGAATTCCGGTGAGACCAAGGAACTGCACAACCCCTCGGACATGCCCGATGTGGTCAGGATCGCCAGCATCGAGGAGCCATGGATCACCGCGACTATTTTCGTGCCGGACGACTATCTCGGGCCGATTCTCTCGCTGTGTACTGACCGGCGCGGTGAGCAGGTCGAGCTGACCTATGTCGGTTCACGCGCGATGGTGGTCTACCGGTTACCGCTGAACGAAGTGGTGTTCGACTTCTACGATCGGCTGAAATCGATCAGCCGGGGCTATGCCAGCTTCGATTATCAGATCGACGAATACCGCGAGGGTGACCTGGTGAGGATGAGCCTGTTGGTCAATGCCGAGCCGGTCGACGCCCTGTCGATGATCGTGCATGCCAGCCAGGCCGAACCGCGGGGCCGGGCCCTGTGCGGGCGGCTAAAGGATCTGATCCCGCGCCAACTGTTCAAGATTCCGATCCAGGCGGCGATCGGCGGCAAGGTAATTGCCCGCGAGACAATCAGCGCCATGCGCAAGGACGTGACCGCCAAATGCTATGGCGGCGATATCTCACGCAAGCGCAAGCTGCTGGATAAGCAGAAGAAGGGGAAGAAAAAGATGCGGCAGTTCGGCCGGGTCGACATCCCCCAATCAGCCTTCATCGAAGCGCTCAAGATGGGCGACGCGTGAGCCACGTATGAGCCCGTCCCCCGCTCCGGCCCGAACAATCGCCGTCACCGGCGCTAGCCGCGGCCTCGGCGCCGCGATCTCCATCGAACTGGCCCAGCGTGGTTTCACCATCGGCTGTTTGTCGCGCAGGGGTATCGGCCCCGAGGATCAAGAGGTCCCGGCCGCGCTGCGTGGCGCGATGATCAATCTGGCTTGCGACATCACCAACGAGGCCGAGGCCCGAGCTGCTCTGGCGACGCTGGTCGAGCAAACCGGTGCACTGAACGGTATCGTCAACAATGCCGGCCTGCACAAGCAAGGCCGCAGCAGCGCCTTTTCCAGCGCCGATTTCGCCGAAGTACTAAGCGTCAATGCCACCGGCGTATTCGCCATGAGCCGCGAGGCGCACCCGTTCCTGGTTGCAGCCGGCGGCGGCATAATCGTCAATATCGGCTCGCATTACGACAAGATGGGGGTGCGCCAACATGCCGCCTATTGCGCCTCGAAGGCCGCTGTCGGCGCGATCACCCGCTGTCTGGCAGTTGAATGGGCTCGCGACAACATCCGGGTCATTGACGTGGCCCCGGGCTTTATTCTGACCGATCTCAACAAACCGCATATGGAAAGCGAACGCTTCCGCGACTTCATCACCAAGGCAATCCCGATCGGCCGCCCCGGCGAACCCGAGGAAGTAGCGCGCTTCGTCGCGGCGCTGATCGGCGAGGACATCCCGTTCGCAACCGGCGAAACCTATTATCTGGACGGTGCTCAGGCTATTTCCAACTAAGGCGATTTTGAACCGCGCAGATCGTCGTCCTCGCGAATAGATAAGGATCCAAACCTGACGCCTCCAGGTTAACCATTCATGGCCCAAGCCTGAGGTCTCCTACCGTGACCAGCACCAAGATTATATTTATCCGATCGCCTCCACCCGGAATGGCCGGCGGGGCGGTCCGTGGTATGGGCCCTGGCTTTCGTCAGGGATTCGATGAAAAGCAGGCAAGAATATCAACCGAATAAACCCATACGTCGCACAGTCATACTCACCCTACCTCTTGCTCAGCTTCCCCAACACTTCTTCGGTATGCTCGCCCAGCTTCGGCGCCGGGCGGTGCAGTTTTGGCGGGGTCTCGGAGAGTTTGACCGGAAAGCCAGTCATCTTAACCATGCCATGGCCCGGATGATCCACCTCGAGCACCATCTCCTGAGAGAGCACCTGCGGGTCCGAGAACACCTCGCCGAGGTTCATCACCCGGCCACAGGGACAACCACCCTTGTTAATCACCTCAATCCAATGATCGACGGATCGGGTCTCCGTCACCGCATTGATGATCTCAACCAACGCATCGCGGTTTTCCATCCGGTCGGCATTGGTCAGGAACCGGCTCTCCTCTAGCAGATGTAGCAGTCCAACTACCTCCAGGAACCGGTGCACGAAGATTTCGTTCGATGGCGCCACCGCTACCATGCCGTCGGTAGCCCGGAACAAGCCATAGGGGGCGGCGATCGGGTGGTTGTTGCCGGTACGCTTGGGGATCTTGCCAGTGGCAAAATATTCCGCCGACAAATATGCCATCATGCTGATCAGGCCGTTGGTCAGGCTCGATTCGACCGCTTGGCCCCGCCCAGTGCGCTCGCGCGCCTGCAACGCAGTGACTACGCCGAAGGCGCAGTAAAGCCCCGCAATCATATCACTCATCGGCGGCGCGGCACGCATCGGGTCTCCGTCGGGCAGGCCGTTGACACTCATGAAGCCGCTCATCGCCTGAGCGATAAAGTCAAAGGACGGCCGGTCGACATAAGGCCCCGTTGAACCATAGCCGTTGACGCTGGCCCGGATCAGGCGCGGGTTGAGCTCTCGCAAGCGCTCCGGCGAGAACCCCATCTTGGCCAAAACGTCGGGGCGATAGTTCTCGACGAGCACATCCGCCGTCTCCAACAACCGAGCCAAATCGGCCTTGCCCGCCTCGCTATAGAGATCCAGCACGATAGATTTTTTATTGCGATTAAACTGGGCAAAATACCAACTCAGGCCGTCCTTGATCGACCCTTGGACCCGCACCGGGTCGCCACCCTTCTCGCTCTCGACCTTGATCACCTCGGCGCCCATATCGGCCAGCATCAAGGTGCAGAACGGGCCGGCGAGGATGCGGGTCAGGTCAATGACCCGGATACCGGAAAGCGCCATCTGGAGAACTCGTCTATCGGTTCAAAATTAGCCGGCGGCGGTCGCCACCTCGTCCATCGCGTGCAGTTGCAGGCGCGGCCCGGCCTTCATCAGCTGGCCCGGCAGTTCGCGACCCATCACCTGCTCCACATCATGGGCGACACTAATCAGTTTGCTGAGATCGATCCCAGTCTCGATACCCATCTCGTGCATCATGTAGACTAGGTCCTCGGTGCAGATGTTCCCGGTCGCCTTGGGCGCGAAGGGGCAACCGCCCATGCCGCCGAAGGACGAGTCATATTGGTCGATCCCCTCGTCCAGACCGGTCATCACATTGACCAGGCCGATGCCGCGGGTGTTGTGAAAATGCAGCCCGATGGGCAGGCCAGGCAACGTGTCTTGCAGATGCCGCACAGCGCGTTGAACTACGGGCGGCGTCGCCATGCCCGTGGTATCGCCGAGCCCGACGCCAGTGAAGCCAAACTCCTTGTAGTGACGGGCGATATATTCAAGCTGCTTGACCGGCACGTCACCCTCGAACGGACAGCCCAGCGCGGTGGCGATGGACCCATGCACGGGGATACCAGCATCACCAGCGATCCTTGCGACCTCCTCGAAGCCGGCCAGCGACTCATCGACCGTGCGGTTTACGTTCTTCATGTTGTGGCTTTCCGAAGCCGACATGAAGACGATGATCTCATCGACCCCGGCCTGGCATGCGCGGATCGCCCCCTTGGCGTTCGGGACCAGGGCCGACAGCACCGTATCGGTGGAGCGATCTAGGCCCTCAAGCACCTCGACCACATCGACCAGCTGCGGCACCGCACGCGGGGAAACAAAGGAGGAAAATTCGATCCGGGGCACACCGGCGGCGATCAGATCATTGATCAGCCTGATCTTCGACGCCGTCGGAACGAAATAGGATTCGGCCTGCAACCCATCACGGGGGCCAACTTCGGTAATCTCGACTTTGCTGGGTCTCGCCATGGAGTGACTCCGTCAAAGGTATGGATTTAGTTGTTGTGCTTGCCATGCGCCGCCGGTCGGCGCAAGCGCCTCGGTGGTTAGCCCTATGACCGAATCATGACCGGCGGTTTCTTGATGCCGCGCAAAAGTTAGAGCAGACGCGCCAGGGCGCACCCACCACCTCCGAAGCCGTGCGTCCCCCCTTCGCGATACCGCCAACCAAGGCGGCTGCTACATCAGAATCTCCAATGCGGCGGCATCGCACCCGCGACCGGTGAGCGAAAACTGGCGATCCGGTTCGAGGCCAACGAGCCTACATAGCAGGTCTTCAGATCCGGGCCGCCAAAGCCGATGCTTGCGCAATTGCCCAGGATGCTGGCATTGCCGTCGACCAAATGCGCTCGCGTGTAGGTGTCATTCTGATAGGCTGCCTCAGCCCGATCGGTGACGCCCTGGTCGCCCCCATCGAAGACGATGTGCTGTCCCCCATCCGGAGCAATCCGGACGATGCGATTGCTGACCACGCTGGTGCACCAGATCCCGCCCTCGGCATCGAACTCAAAGCCGTCCGGGAAAATTCCACCACCATAGTCAGCGGCGGTCTCACGCGGGCCCAGGCTATTGTCGGCCTTAATCGCAAAACGGCAGATCGAGCGGCCCATGGTCTCGTGCACATAAAGCCAGCGGCCCGACGGATCGACCTTGTTCTCATTGGTGAAGCCGATCCCCTCGGCGACGATACGGGGCGAGCCCTGGTCATCCACCAGGATCACCACCCCGTCGGCGAAATCCTTCTTGAAGCTATCATCGCGGTTGCGCGCCCAGGTGCTGACAGAAATCCAGATCCGGCCCTGCTCGTCGCGATTCGCGAAGTTGCAGGCCGGTAATTTGCGGCCATCGATCTCAAGCAGGAACGGAATCAGCGCCCCATCCCTTCGCAGCGTATAGACTCCGCCTTCGTCACCAACATTGGCGATCAAGAACGATCCGTCCGGCATCAGCGAATAGCCGTTTGGAATGAACCCGGCGGGGATATCGCCGGACGTCGCCAGAATCAGCTCAGATGGTCCATCCGCATTCACCTTGGCAATACCGCCGCCACAATCGGCATGGCTGGCGAACAGCGCGCCCCTCTCGGTCGCGACAACGCATTCCGGGCGCACCAGGTCGCTGCCTATGAAGGTGATATCCTCGGGGCTCAGGGTGAACATCGGCGGCGCTCCAGAAAAGTGATGCCATTTCGACCAGGTTAAACGTCGGTGGCTATGGCCGGCAAGCAGCGTGGCCGGGTTTCGCGGCGAGCGGCATCCATCATCGGATCGATGATCCACCGACGCGCCGATTGAGTTGAAAATGCTGGCCACCCCCGTCGAGCCCCTCCATCCTCGCTCCCAATAACGCACCACACCCGGAGACCCGCCATGACCAGCTTCCGCACCATCGCCGACGACCTGCAATTTCCCGAGGGGCCAATCGCCATGCTCGATGGCTCGGTAATCCTGGTCGAGATCGCCCGCGGCACCTTGACCCGGGTGCGCTCCGATGGCCGGACCGAGGTGATCGCCACCCCCGGCGGCGGACCGAACGGGGCGGCAATCGGGCCGGATGGCGCCTGCTATATCTGCAACAATGGCGGGCTCAAGTTCGAGCGTGACCCAGTCACCGGCACTGTGCGGCCGGTCGGTCAGGCCGATGACTATGTGACTGGCCGGATCGAGCGGATCGATCTTGCCACCGGCAAGGTCGAGCGGCTGTATGACAAATGTGGCGATAACAAGCTGAACGGGCCGAACGACATCGTCTTCGACCGCGATGGCAATATGTGGTTCACCGATCTCGGCAAAACCCGGCACCGCGATATGGACCGCGGCGCGGTCTATTGGGCCAAGCCCGATGGCAGCGAGATCAAGCAGGTCATCCAACCGCTGATGACCCCCAACGGCATCGGCTTGTCGCCGGACGAGAAAACCGTCTATGTCGCCGAGACCGAGTCGGCACGGCTGTATGCCTTTGAGATCACCGGGCCGGGCACGGTCAGCATGATCGGCTTTCCCAAGTCGATCACCGGTGGGCGTCTGGTCACCTGTGACGGCGGGTACAGGAAATTCGACTCCCTGGCGGTCGAGGCCGACGGCAAGATCTGTGTCGCCACTTTGCTGACCGGCGGCATCACGGTGGCCAACCCGGATGGCGGCACCCACGAATTCGTCGAGGCCGATGATCCCTATACCACCAATATCTGCTTTGGCGGCGCGGACCTCAGAACCGCTTATCTGACCTTGTCCTGGAAGGGGTTGCTGGTCGATTGCCCGTGGCCACGCGCCGGATTACCTCTAAATTTTCTAAATACTTAGTTGGCAAATCCACCCAGGTGAATAAACAAGACCACTCAGGCGTCACCCGAGAGAACCGGGTGCGATAAACCCTGCGGTTAGGAAGGACGCGTTATGCTGAGTCGAAAGCAACTTGACGACTTCGAGGAAAATGGCTTTCTGGTGATCGATCAGGCCATCGACCGGCAGTTGGTGCTTGATCCACTGATCAGCGAATATGAACAGCTTTTGCAACAACTCCGCGCCGGTTGGATCGCCGATGGTCGGCTCGATCGGCACGCACCGGCAGGGACGTTCGAAGACTTGATCACCTCAGCCTATCGTGCCGGTCTGGACTATTTTCAACCCATGGACATCTCACTACCCGCCGGCGAAATTGCGCCGAGCGTCCCGTTTCATGCCGGGCCGGCCGTCTTCAGGATGATCACCGATAGCAATTTGTTGGACAGCGTCGAGGCGATCATCGGCCCGGAAATCACCTCTAACCCGATCCAGCATGTCCGCATCAAACCACCCGCCGAAATTTTGGATGATAGCGAAATTCGCGCCCATATAACCTCAACGGATTGGCATCAGGACCGGGCGGTGACGCTTGAGGAAGCGGATCAAACCCGCATGGTCACATGCTGGCTCGCCGTTACCGACGCGACGGTTGAAAACGGCTGTCTACGGGTCATTCCGGGCAGCCATCGTGGCCGGATGATGCCGCATTGTCCGAATCCGCAATTGGGTATTCCCGGCGATTATATCGACGAAAAGGCCGCCTGCCCGGTGCCGGTGAAGGCTGGCGGCGCGATATTGTTTCACCCACTGACAATCCATGGTTCCCTGCCCAATACCACGTCGAATATTCGCTGGAGCTTCGATCTTCGCTACAACGTCACAGGCGATCCGACAGGGCGGCCGGTGTTCCCGGATTTCATCGTCCGCAGTCGCGATACGCCGAGCAGCGAAATGCGAGATCCGGCTGAATGGCGGCGACTATGGGAGGCGGCCCGTGCCCGCCTTTCAAACAAACCGCCGGTGCAGATTCACCGCTGGTCGCCGGATGCCGCCCATTGCGCATAGCTGGAGATGACGACCATGGCGGGCGCTCCGCTGCTTAGCAGCCCAATTGATCGGCCAAATCGAGCATGTTCTCGGAAATATAGTCAAATGCATGCTCGGCCTTAAAATCGCGATCCTGGTTCGGCCCATATTCGTGCGGCCGGGCGATAAACGCGGTCCGCAACCCACACGCGCCAGCGGCCAGCAAATCGCTGTTATGCGCCGCGCACATCAGCACCTCGGCCGGCTCCAGGCCCAGCCACTCGACGCCGGTCAGGTAGGTCTGGGGTGTCGGCTTGTAGGCTTGCGCCGGCTCGGCGCCGAGGATCACATCCCAGGGCAAACCCGCGTGCTTAGCCATATTGACCATCAACGCGACGTTGCCGTTCGACATGGTGCCGATGATGAATTTGGTTTTCAGCCGGGTCAGCCCGGCCGGTGAATCCGACCAACCGTCGAGCCGATGCCAAGCCTTGTTCAGATGGTCGATCTCGGTTTCCGACAGTCTGTCGAACCCGCGCTCCGCCAACAACTCGACAAGGTTCTCCCGGTGCAGCACATCGAGACGGACATAGCCGCGCCCACCACTTCGGACCCGTTCCATGGCTGGTTGGTACTTGCCGCGCCAGGCATCGGCGAAGCCGAGCCAGTCAGCGTCGCCCCCCTTTGGCGCCAGGCTCTCCTTGGCCTCGCGAGCGATGCTGCTGCGCCAATCGACAACCGTGCCGAAGACGTCAAAAACAAGTGCCTTGATCGTGGTTGCGGCCATGCCTTTATTTCCCTATCTGCTGAAGTTGGCAGGATAGTCCGACGCCCATCATCCGGTCATGCTGAAATTTTTTCCGGCGGCGCTTGGTGGCGCAATATTTCACCCGGATCAATGGAATGTTTCCTTGACCAGAGCGTCCGGGAATGAAAGGTTTCGCCAGGCACAATGCCGCAACGGGGTCGCCTTCAAGAGTCCCGAATTGGAGCAGGGTAGTGAGGCGGTGCGAACCGCCGGTGGGGAAATGGCACGAAGATCAATGCACGCAGGGTCAAAGGGCCAACAATTTCGCAAGATGTGAATGCCTGAGAATACAAAAACTACGGCGAAGATTTGGAATTTTCATTCCCGGCAGCCGACGAAGTGTCGATTGATACGGGTGATGGTCTATTTCAGCGTTTAACGTAAAATTTACTCGGAATTCGATTGAGATAAAGCATAGATAACGGGGAGGTTTCGTGACAGCACTATTGCAGATCCAAGATCTGAAGACTCAATTTTCCACCTCTTCAGGGACGGTGAAAGCGGTCGATGGCGTCACCTACGACGTCGAGGAAGGCGAAACGGTCGCGGTGGTTGGCGAGTCCGGTTGCGGCAAATCCGTGACCGCTCTTTCGATTATGCGATTGGTCGCCGAGCCGGCCGGTAAGATAGTCGGCGGTCAGATCCTGTTTCAAGGCCGAAACCTGATCGACGTGGATATCGAGGAGATGCGCCGCATCCGCGGCAAGGACATCGCCATGGTGTTCCAGGAGCCGATGACTTCGCTGAATCCGGTATTGACCATCGGCATACAGCTGATGGAGACCTTGCAACAGCATCTGGATGTCGACGAGACGGCGGCGAAAGCCCGGGCAGTCGAACTGCTGGGACTAGTCGGCATTTCCGACGCCGAGCGGCGGCTAGCGCAGTATCCGCACAACCTCAGTGGCGGCATGCGTCAACGCGTGATGATCGCGATGGCGCTGAGCTGCGAGCCGAAGCTGATTATCGCCGATGAACCGACGACGGCGCTGGATGTGACCATCCAGGCGCAGATTTTGGAGTTGATGAAGGATCTGACTCGGCGTCTCGGCGTGGCCCTGATCATCATCACCCATAATCTTGGGGTCGTGGCACGATACGCCAACCGGGTTAACGTGATGTACGCCGGAAAGATCATCGAGCGCGGCAACGCGCGTGAGATCTATCACAATCCCAAACACCCCTACACGTTGGGCCTGCTACGTTCGGTGCCTCGTCTGGATCAGCCGCGTGGCGAAAGGCTGGTCCCGATTACCGGCCATCCGCCGGATCTCACCCGTCTCGATGGCGGCTGCGCGTTCCGCCCGCGATGCGCTTTTGCGACTGAACGATGCGGCAAGGAGAAGCCGCCGCTGGAGGACCTCGGCGATGGGCATCTCTCGGCGTGCTGGGAGAAGGAACATGTCAGCTTGAACGCGAGGAAAGCATCGTGAGCGTGACGGAGGCCGATACGAATACCCCTCAGCAAGCGCTGGGCGACGTTCTTCTGCAGGTCAAAGGCCTGAAGAAGCATTTCCCCATTACCGATGGCATCCTGGTCAAGCGCGCCGTGGGCCACGTAAAAGCCGTGGACGGCATCAGCTTCGAGGTTCGCAAGGGTGAGACGCTGGGATTGGTCGGCGAGTCTGGTTGCGGCAAGTCGACTACCGGGCGGTGCATTCTGCAGCTTGATCAGCTGACAGAAGGCGAAATCATTTACGACGGCGTCGATCTTTCCACCATCAGCCGGGCCGAACTCAACCGGATGCGGGAACGCATTCAGGTGATCTTTCAGGACCCGTTTTCCTCGCTCAATCCACGGATGAAAATCGGCGATATCATCGCCGAGCCGATGCATGTCCACGGCATCGAGCCGGACGCTGCCAAACGCCGGGAACGGGTGTCCGAACTCCTGACGGTCTGCGGTCTCAGTCCGCGCTTCGCCGACCGGTATCCGCACGAAATGAGCGGCGGTCAACGGCAGCGAGTCGGCATCGCGCGGGCCTTGTCGATGCGACCCGAATTCATTATCTGCGACGAGGCGGTCTCGGCCCTTGACGTGTCGATCCAGGCCCAAGTGATCAACCTGCTGGAGGATCTACGCGAGCAGTTCAATCTGACTTATTTGTTCATCGCCCATGATCTGAGCGTGGTGCGCCATCTCTGCCATCGTGTCGCGGTGATGTATCTCGGCAAGATCGTCGAGTTGGCCGAGTCGGATGAGTTGTTCGACAATCCGATGCATCCATATACCCAGGCTTTGTTATCAGCCGTGCCCGTTCCGGACCCAGAGTTAGAGGCTAGTCGGGCGCACCAGGTCATGGAGGGGGAAGTGCCAAGCCCGATTAACCCACCTTCGGGCTGCGTATTCCACACCCGCTGCCCAAAAGCGGTAGACTCGTGTAAAACAGCCATGCCAGTGTTAAAGGAACTGCGACCAGGCCATTGGGTCGCCTGCACCGAAGTTTAGTAGCTAGAGCAGCAACAAAATAAAATGCAGTTTGTTGAAGGTGTTGAAAAAAACAGTAAACTTGGGAGAACAATATGATGAAGAACCTATTAAAGACTGGCGCTTTATTCGGCGTTGGTCTGGCAATTGGGCTAGGAGCCTCGGGAGCATCTCTCGCTGCCACGCCAAAGTCAGGAGGGGTGTTGAATTTTGTAGTGCCGAGTAACCCTCCTTCATACGATGCCCACCAGGAAACAACATTCGGCGTTATTCATCCGCTGTCGCCAGCGTATAGCTTGTTAATTCGCGTGGATCCAAATAACCCCGGATCACCTGACTACGTCTGTGACCTCTGTGAGGGCGGAATTCCAACCGCCACAGACGGAGGAAAGACCTACACGTTTAAAATACAAACGGGTGTCAAATTTCATGATGGAACACCTCTTACGTCTGCTGACGTAAGAGCTAGTCTAGAAAAAATTATCTTCCCGCCAAAGGGCGTTCCAAGTTCGCGTAAGTCTATGTACAAAATGGTAGACTCGATGTCCTCGCCAGATGCGACGACTCTTGTAATCAAGCTTAAATACCCATCGGCCGCGTTCATGCCCGCAATAGCGACCCCTTTCAATTGGATTTATTCCAAGAAAGACCTCGATAGTCATGGCTACGAATGGCATAAAACTAATGTTAACGGTTCGGGCCCATTCATATTCAAAGAGCATGTGGCTGGGTCACATATCTCGGGCACAAAAAACCAAAATTATCACCACAAAGGTATGCCTTACTTAGACGGGTATAGAGCTATTATTGCACCCAAAATGAAGCTCCGGATCGACGCTATCCGCGGAGATACCGCTTCAATCGAGTTCAGAGGATTCCCACCCTCGGCGCGTGACGATCTTGTTAGGGCCTTGGGAGACAAAATCACTGTCCAAGAAGGCGACTGGAACTGCGGCAACCTCGTAGTATTCAATACAAAGATTAAGCCGTTTGATGACAAACGGGTACGGCGAGCTTTGACACTCGCTATCGACCGCTGGAACGGTTCGAAGAAACTTTCAAAATATGCAATCGTAAAAACTGCAGCCGGGATCGTCTATCCCAATCACCCGCTGGCGGCAACCAAGGAAGAACTGCACCAGTTAGCTGGTATGTGGCCAGATATTAAAAAATCTCGCGCCGAAGCGAGGCGCCTTCTGAAGGAAGCTGGTCATGAAAATTTGACCTTTGACCTTCACAACCGGGCCGTGGACCAACCCTACAAACACGTTGGAACTTGGCTAATAAATCAATGGAAACAGATAGGCGTAAAGGTAACCCAGAAGGCCGTGCCTACGAAGCAGTGGTACAGCAAGTACCGTAAAACTAAGGACTACCAAGTCGGTCTCGACGCAAATTGCCAGTCCGTTATTAATCCTGTCGCGGATGTAGCTAAAGTCCTTTGTAGTTCGAGCAACAATTACTCTCAGTGTGAAAACGCTGAACTAGAGGAGTTGTTCGAAAAAATGAACAAAGAGAGCGACCCGGCCAAAGTCCGTACGATGATGCGTCGGTACGAAAAAATTGTGCTTGACGAGGAAGCTTATATTGGACACGCACTGTGGTGGTACAAAATCAATCCTCACAGGTCTTATGTAAAAGGCTGGAAAATTGCCCCCAGTCACTATCTAGGGCAGCAACTTGATACCGTCTGGCTAGATAAGTAATCTAGCCGTCATTAAGGCTAAAGCCGTCGTCGCATCCTATTCTTTGGGGCGTGATGACGGCTTTAACTATATAAAAAAATTAATTGTCAGTGGCCTGTGCAATGTACAAATACATTATAAACCGCTTAATTTTGGTGATACCTACGCTGCTTGGAGCAGCTATTTTGGTTTTTGTTGTTTTGCGTCTAGCTCCTGGCGACGTCTGTGAGATGCGTTTGGGTGGTACTGGGATGATGATAGACCCCGAGGCATTAGAAATTTGTCGCGAGAATACTGGCCTTAATGATTCCAAGATTGTCCAATTTGGACATTTCGTTGGTGGATATTTCACTGGCGATTTAGGAGTATCGATGTGGACGTCGCGTCCCGTAGTCGAAGAGATTGGGATTCGGTTTCAAGTGTCGTTACAGCTTGCTTTGATGGCTACATTTTTATCCATAATCATAGCAATACCACTTGGGACAATATCGGCTGTAAAGCAAAACACGTGGATAGATTACGCGGTACGAAGCTTTGCGATTGCAGGGATAGCCGTACCGTCGTTTTTTCTAGGTATTTTGATCATTCTAGGAATTCTTATTGCTTCTCAAGCGTGGTTTGGTGAACCTTGGATGCCACCAATTCACACTATTTCGATTTTTGATGATCCTTTTGGTAACCTATCCCAACTTATTTGGCCTGCTTTAGCTACCGGTTACCGATACGCAGCGGTCTCAACACGAATGACCCGATCCGCTTTGCTCGAGGTGTTACGTGAGGATTACGTTCGGACCGCGCGCGCGAAAGGGTTGCTTGAGAAACTGATCATTAGGCGCCACGCTCTGAAGAATGCAATGCTGCCCGTGGTTACTATCATCGGTATTGAATTTGCTTTCTTGATGGGAGGCTTAGTGGTTACCGAGCAGGTATTCAACCTCAACGGCATTGGCAAACTTTTTGTCGAATCTGTACTTAACGGCGATTTTAGCTTAACCCAACACTTAGTCATGCTGGTCGCGTTGATATTTATCATGACGAATTTTGCAATTGACTTAATGTATGCTTGGCTTGATCCAAGAATTCGCTATTCCTGAGGATTTTGATTATGGCAATAGCTACTGATATGTTGGATTCTGCAACTCCCTCTAAGCGTTGGTTCAGCCCAGCTTCATTGGCGGATTTTAGTCGAAAACATCCGCTTGGGGCGATTGGTGCAGTCATAATATTTATCATGGTATTTTCGGCCGGTTTCGCCGAAATTATTTGTGTTAACGACCCAGACGACTGGGTTGAAGATGGAGCGCTAGCACCGAGTTGGGCATATCCCCTTGGGACAGACCAATATGGTAGGGATATTATGAGCCGTATTATCTACGGTGCTAGAACAGCTTTAACTATTGGTTTTATTTCAGCCTTTATTGGCTCGTTTATAGGACTCGTACTTGGGGTCGGGAGCGCTTATTTTGGTGGAAATGTTGATCTTGTTTTCCAACGAATTATGGATGTCTTTCTTGCGTTCCCGCTAATAATCTTGGCGTTGGCGGTCGTTGCTGTACTTGGCGTTGGCATTGAAAACACAATTGTAGCTATAACCATCCCATTTATTCCTCAGTGCGCTCGGGTAGTCCGCTCAAACGCTCTAGCTTTGCGAGAAATACCTTTTGTGGACGCAGCACGCGCGTGTGGATTTTCTCACTCCCGTATTATACTGCGGCACATGGTGCCAAATGTAATGGCACCGTTTCTGATAATGATCACTACATTTGTTGGGCAAGCGATCCTCTTAGAAGCGTCTCTCTCCTACTTAGGCCTTGGAGTACAGGAGCCAATCCCTGCCTGGGGTCTAATGCTTCAGGGTGGCGCAGAAGAATATCTCGAACAGCACCCTTGGATGGCGATCTTTCCTGGTTTAGCTATCACTTTAGCAGTGTTTGCATTTAATCTTTTTGGTGATGCACTGCGTGACGTGCTCGACCCAAAGCTCCGCTCTGAAAGATAACGCTGAGGGTCCCGTTCAAGGAACCAATATGGGTGATATAGAAACTGGTTTATCTGCTTGGCGGATGAGTTCTAACCATAACCGAATGATTGAGATTCAAAAGGGACCAGCAGCCACAACCCTTGGATCAGTTGAATTAGCTTATTTTGGGAGCTCTGCGTTTCGCGTCACGTCGCCCAGCGGAATTACTATTATGGTCGACCCGTGGCGCAATTTTCCAACCCGAAAATGGGATTGGTATTTTCACGACTTTCCAATCACTGCCGTCGATATCGGGGTCTCCACCCACGCGCATTTTGACCACGATGCGCTGCACCGCCTTGACGCGCACGTGCTGCTGGATCGATTGATCGGCACCTACCGGTTTGGCGACGTAACGCTGACCGGCATTGCCGATAAGCACGCAACCGACTCCTCGGCCGCCGTGTACGACTTCAAGAGGATCATCCGCCATTTCGACGGCATTGATATAGAGCCACCGAACAATCCACGCTCCTGGGACCACTGCCTGATCCTGATTGAGACCGGCGGGTTGCGGATCCTCGCCTGGGGCGACAACCGACACAATCCACCAGACCAGATCTGGGACGCGCTCGGACAGATCGACATCCTGCTGCTGCCGGTCGACGATTCCCAACACGTCATGAGTTTTCCGCACGCCGAATCGATCATCGAGCGGCTGCAGCCACGGGTGGTCGTGCCGCATCACTATTACATCTTCGACGTGACGGTACGTCAAAGCACCTTGCAGTCCGCCGACCCCTGGGTCACCCAGCAAGGCAAGGAAGCCCGCTGGCTCGATAGCCCAACGGTAATCTATCGCCGCGAGGAAATCGCCGACCTCCAAGCCCGCGTCGACTTCTTCGGCGACCATGTCGCCTTCGACAAGGCGCACTGGCACAGGGAAGGCGCCTAAGCCAGCAAGGGCCGGCGAATCGTCTTTAATTTATGAGTTTCCTCTAAAAAACAACGAAGTCGAAGCGCGCTGACTTGCCTCGCATTCCATTGTCCAACGTCGCGTCCCGAGGATCGATCATCAGTTTTTTCTGGCCTGGATACAGCATCAGGGCGAATAATCCGTCGCGGTCGTTCTCCGGATGATCCTTGAGGTAGAGTTGGGTGGTCAGCGCCTCGGCACCAACGCGGCGGATAGTGACGTGAATATGTGGCGGCCGGCCGCCATAGGGCACTGGCATCAGGGTTAAAAACCGATACTTCCCGTCGGCACCGGTATCAAGGGCTCCATAGCCCTGAAACCGATGATCGAACCGCGTCCGATCGGGGTCGCGGGGGTGATCGTAGATGCCCTGATTATCGGCTTGCCAAATTTCAACGCGGGCGCCGGCGATTGGCCGTTCGCTGCGGGTGGTAACCGTTCCGTGCAACTCCAGCGGCTCACCCGCCGGCGGTGCCCCATCGCCAACGCTTAACAGGTTCCAGTCGGCCTCGCCGGGTTTCTCCTTGGGATAGTGAGGCCCTGCGACTTGACTGGGTGTCGGTCTAACCTGCTCGGCTCTGGCGGAGCCCGCTGACAGGCCGAGCGCCGAGACGCCGCCGACAATCTGGGCGACATGCCGCAAAATCCTTCGGCGCGATGGTCTGCTCCCAAGTAATTCAAGGTCGGGGGGTCTAAAGCGCGAGCGATCTTTCATGGCGCAATCCGGGGACTGGTCCGGTCCATCCCCTCGAAGGGCATAACAAAATGTCCATCGGCGACCTCGATCAATTGGCGCACCGCAGGCTCGTAGCCCAAAGGTCTGAGCGGGCTTGTGATTTCATCGGTCATCAAATTGAGTTCCGTCTTCCTGTGCGCCGGATCGGCCACCGGGACCGCCGCCATAAGTTTCTTGGTATACGGGTGCCGCGGCGTCTCGAAGACCTGGCCACGCCTGCCCAACTCGACAATTTCGCCAAGATACATCACTGCCACCCGATGGCTTACCCGCTCAACCACCGCCATGTCATGGCTGATGAACAGATAGGATAGGGCAAACTCCTCCTGCAAATCCATCATCAGGTCGATCACCTGGGCCTGGATCGACACATCCAGCGCCGAGACCACCTCATCGGCGATGATCAGCTTCGGCTTCAGCCCCAAGGCCCGCGCGATACACAGCCGTTGCCGTTGACCGCCGGAGAACTCATGCGGATACCGCGCCGCGTGTCCTGGCTCCAAACCCACCCGTTCGAGCAGCGCCGCAACCCGGGCCCGCGCGCCCGCCCGGTTGGTCATACCGTGGACCGTCATCGGCTCGGCGATTGCGTCACCCACGGTCATGCGAGGGTTCAGCGAGGCCAGCGGATCCTGGAAAATCATCTGTATCTGACGACGAAAAGGCCGCAGCGCCCCAGCGCTCAGCCCGGTCAGTTCCCGACCGTCGAAAACCACGCTGCCACGGGTCGGCTTAACCAGCCGGATGATGCTGCGGCCGATGGTCGACTTGCCACAACCGGACTCGCCTACCAAGGCCAATGTCTCGCCCGGCTGCACGGCGAAGCCGATGTTCTCCACCGCGTGGACCCGCCCAACCAGCTTGCCAAACAGGCCGCTGCAGATGTCGAACCGCGTTGTCAGGTTCCGCACGTTAAGCAAAGGCGGCGCCTCTCGGTGAAGGGTGTCCCGGGCTTCGACCAAGTGTTGTCCGGCGCCGTCGTCGCCCGCCTCGACCTGTCGGACATTGATATCGGCGAACTTGGCCGGCAAGGCCCGCCCCCACATGGCGCCGAGCCTTGGCACCGCCGCCAACAACGTCTTGGTATAGCGGTGCCGCGGTTGGTGGAAGATCTCCAGCACCGGACCCTCCTCGACCTTCTCCCCACGATGCATGACCACCACCCGGTCGGCGACTTCGGCCACCACGCCCATGTCATGAGTGATGAACAGAACCGACATGCCGATCTCACGCTGCAACAGTTTGATCAGGTCGAGAATTTGCGCCTGTATGGTCACATCGAGCGCCGTGGTCGGCTCGTCCGCGATCAACAGCGATGGCCGGCAGCTGAGCGCCATGGCGATCACCACCCGTTGCCGCATACCGCCGGAAAGTTGATGCGGGTATTGGCCCAGCTGTCTTTCCGGGTCTGGCAGGCGCACCAGCTTGAGCATCGCCAAGGCCATCTCCAAGGCCTCGGCCTCGGTCTTGCGCTGATGCAGTACGATAGCCTCGGCGATCTGCATACCAACCGTGAAAACCGGGTTCAGCGAGGTCATCGGCTCCTGGAAAATCATCGAGATATCGTTGCCGCGAATATCGCGCATGACATCCTCGGATTGCGCGGCGATATCGACCACAGCGCCATTCTTACGCCGGAAATTCAGGCGCCCGGATACGATCTTGCCGCCGTCATGATCGGTCAGCCGTAGCAACGACAGCGCCGTCACCGATTTTCCAGACCCGGATTCGCCGACAACGGCCACGATCTCCCCCCGGTTGATATGCCAGGAGACCCCGTCGACGGCCTTCACCGTCTCGTCCTCCATGGCGAAATGGACCCGGAGATCGTCGACTTCAATCAGCCGATCGTCATCCCATCCGGACATGTCCTGCCAAACCTTTCTCGGGCCGCATTCGAGTGCGTTACAGTGGCGCCCTTGTGTGCCAGAAAACCCCCCGAAGGCCAAGCAAGGCGGCTGTGACGCCTCCGGCGACCTAGGTTCGGGGCTCATAACCAACAGCAGACGGTGGCGAGGAAGTTCCGCGCCGATCTGTCGTATCAGGTGGCGATGCGTCGGAAGTCCTTGAGCCGGCCGAACATACGCTCGATGGCGTTTCAGCGGCGAAAAAGCATTGGCGAGAAGCACAGCTTCCAACGTCGGCTTCTCTTCGGTGGAATGTTGGGCGCGGTGCCGGTCGGCAGGAAAGTCACGGGCCGGCAGTCGAGATCAACCAGGGCGTGCTTCGTCGTTCGCCCACCGCGCGAGCAGCCTATCGCCTGGCTGAGTTTCCCCCTTTACCGCCAGAAGCACAGCGGTGCGCCTTGACCGCCGTGCTGTCGGTCAGCAGTTCCGCCAGCAGCCCACCCGCCGAGGCCAGTGCCTGGAACACATCCAATCACACGCCTTTGTTGGCCCAGCGCACGAACCGGTCGTTCAGCGTCTTGCCCGGGCCATAGACCGCCAGCGCATCGACCCAGCGTCCGCCGGTCTTCAGGACATGGACGATCATTCGGCGGCCATCGGTGCGTGGCACCCCGCGCGGCTTGTTCGGAAGCAGCGGTGACAAACGGGAATATTGCTCTTTGCTTAGCCAGAAATAGTGATCTGTCATCTCTAACCCCCAATATATTGGGGTATCGAATCACAATCCCCTATCCAGGGAAATCCCTGGATAGGTCCCAAGCCTAGTGTATTCTGGTGATCCAACAAACGCCCCCACGAGGCCCTATCACCATGGTCGACATACCTGAAATCGGCGATCCGCTGCCTTGGATCATGGTGCCCACCACACGCGAGCCGTTGTTACCGTTGAACGGCCTTGCTGGTCATCGGGTCATTATCGGGGTCGCCGGCCCGGAAATCGATCCTGCCTCGATAGTCACGGCGCTGGAGAATGCGACCACGATGCTCCGCGATCGCGACGCCTACTGGCTGGTGGTCACCGGGGCGCTCCCAGACAACCCGACATTGCCTTCGATCCGGAACCCGCGCGGCAGATTGCTGCCCGATCCGGACGTAACAACGCGGCGCGCCCTGGGGGTTTTCGACGTTTTCGATGGCGTGGTTAGCCTGCGCGCAAATCCAGGGCTAAGGGTCGCCGAATGCGTACATCACCAGGGACCAAAGGCGCTTCAAGAGGCCGAACATTGGCTTGCACAGGCGCTGATATCCCCCGAGCAGCCCGATTTAGGGTTAGAAGTCGACGCCCCGGTGCTGGTGATACCGGATGTCATCGAAGCGCCGCTACGCGACCGGCTGATCGCAGCCTGGAACGAGGATGGTCATGAGCAAACCGGCTATCTGCGCCCGGACGGCGACGGCAGCCTGATCCATGTGGTGAACCCAGTCC
Source organism: uncultured Alphaproteobacteria bacterium (assembly GCA_937776645.1). Taxonomy (GTDB): domain Bacteria; phylum Pseudomonadota; class Alphaproteobacteria; order Thalassobaculales; family Thalassobaculaceae; genus JADHLJ01. The sequence continues at coordinate 40,420 of CALMRI010000036.1, forward strand.
GCAAGCGTCGCAGCGATCATTTTCTCGACGAGGCAGGCGTTCTAACCACTTTGGTGCATACTCGGATACGCCATCGGGTCGCGCCCTGGGTCGAGCGGGCAACCCATTTCCGCATCGGCTTCGCCGAGCGCTATCGCGTGGCCTGCTACGAGGCGGAGACCGCCGGGTTCTTCGCGCCGCATCGCGATTTCTCCGACGCCAGCCCGCATCGCCATTTCGCCATGACCATCGCCCTGAACGACGATTTCACGGGCGGCGGCCTCAGGTTTCCGGAATTCGGCTCCCGGGAATATGTGCTAAAGCCGGGCCAGGCGATCGTTTATGCCTGCACTCTGCTGCACGAGGTCACTCCGGTGACCATCGGACGCCGGTTCGCCCTGGTGAATTTTCTGACCAACGGCGAAGGCGCCAGGACCGTCGCCGACTATCAGCGCGACCATGGTGTGACACCGGAGCATAAGACGGTGGGGTAGACGGGGGTCTTTTCGCAGGTTCGAATAGTACGGCGGTTGCCGTGTTGATCCGAGTCTCGCAATGCCAGTGGCCTTTGCTTCGTTGGGATCTGTCACGGATTCGCCCGTTCGAGCATCACGGCCCAAAGCGACGCCAGCCCGCGTAATACCTGTGAAGATTTGGCGCGGAGCCCGGGGAACCTTCTCAACCTAAACCCATGGAGCCGTCGAGTGGTCCAAGGCATTAGCGGCACGCCATGCGGCGTTCTTCAGAATCCAGGATCACTCTTTGGCACCTCAGACGGCCCAACCGCGTCACGCATTCCCGGTCAAATAGTCCATTGCCGCCCGGGCGCCGCCCTTAGCGTGGGGGACGCCAGCCACCGCGAGGCCCATCTCGACACCCGACAGCGTACCCATCAGCAATAGGTCGTTGAAGTCGCCGAGATGGCCGATGCGGAACATCCGGCCCTTGACCTTGCCGAGACCAGCCCCGAGCGACATGTCGTAATGCTCCAAGATCGCCGCCCGCAGAGCGTCGGCGTCATGGCCATCCGGCATCACCACACCGGTCAGTACCGGGCTATGCTCACTCGACTCCTGGCATTGGGTCTTCAGCCCCCAGGCACGAACCGCACGGCGGGTCGCTTCGGCATGGCGTTCGTGGCGGGAAAAGACGTTGTCGAGACCTTCATCCATTAGCATATCGCAAGCCTCAACCAAGCCGTAGAGAAGGTTGGTGGCCGGCGTATAGGGGAAATTGCCGGTCGGGTTGTTCGCCAGCTGGCCGCTCCAATCCCAGTAGGAGCGCGCCGATTTTCCGATTTTCGAGGCCTCGACCGCCTTTTTACTAACCGCGTTGAAACTAATCCCCGGCGGTAGCATCAGCCCTTTCTGCGAGCCGGAAATGGTCACGTCGACCCCCCATTCATCATGCCGGTAATCGATCGATCCAAGCCCCGAGATCGTGTCGACCAGAAACAGCGCCGGGTGTTTGGCGCTGTCGATCGCACCGCGCACCGCCCGCACGTTCGAGGTCGCGCCGGTCGAAGTCTCGTTGTGAACGACGCAGACCGCCTTAATCTCGTGCCCTGTGTCTTGGCTCAGCCGCTCCTCGATCACCTCGGCGCGGGCGCCGCCCTGCCAGTCACCGGCGATCACCTCCGGCACCAGACCGATGCGGCGCGCCAACTCCTCCCAAAGCGTCGAGAACTGGCCGGTCTCGTACATCAGCACCCTGTCTCCGGGCGAGAGCGTGTTGACCAGGGCCGCTTCCCAGGCGCCGGTTCCCGACGACGGAAAGATGATTACCGGCTCGGTGGTCTTAAAGATCGGGCGGATTTTGGCCAGCACTTCTTTGGCCAAGGCCTGAAAGGTCGGTCCCCGGTGATCGATGGTCGGCCGCTCAATGGCGCGCAGGATACGGCCCGGCACGTTGCTGGGGCCGGGAATCTGTAGGAAGTGGGGGCCAGCTCGGTGGCTCATGATAGGGCTCCTGTTGGAAGGTCTCTCCCGCTTCTCAGCGGATATGCCAGTCCTCGGTTAAAGGTCTGGCGCCGTTTAGCTCGCCATAGCCAGCGCCGGTAGTACCGCCGGGGTTGGGTCCAAAATAACGCGGATCTTTCGCCTCCGAGGTGGGCTGATAGCGAATGTCGGTAGTCAACCGGATTCGGTTGTCGCTGGCATGATGCTCAAGCGCGCCATGCACGGTGTACATGCCGAAGACCAGGACATCGCCCGGGCGAAAATGAGCGGTCAGGAGGCGGGTTCCACGACCACGGGCGAAATCGGCGGGGTGATCGTCGATCGAGGCCTTGCGGTCACTATTTCGCACCACATCGAAGCCACAGAATTTTTCCCGGATGTCCTGGAAGGTATGAGAGTTCTCGACCACGAACAGAGGCCCCCGGTCCAGATCAATATCAGTATAGGCGATCCAACAGGTCAGCACCCGTTCGGTGGCGCGCGCGAAGAACCCGGCGTCACAATGCATATGGGTGAACCGGCCGCCCGGCACCGGCCGCACGAACAGATAGTCAAAGCCCATCGCCGGCTCTCCGAACGCGGTGGTCATGGCGTTGGTAAGCGCCGCTCCATGGGTGACCCGACGCAGCGCCGGCCCCTCACTCACAGACTGCCAGAAAACCCCGCGATCCTCATAAAGCGCATCGCGGTTGGACTGCCCGGAGAACACGCCCTCGACGGTGGGTCGGCTGATTTCGCCAACGTCCCCCAGTCTTGCGAACACCTCCTCGCGCGCCGCCTTAATCTCCGCCGGGTCAATAAGACCACGCAGCAGCAAATAACCGTCGCGTTCCAATCCACCGCGCAAAGTCTCGCCATCGGGCAAGGGTGACGGTGTCTCAGTCAACGGGCCGAGCAGTTCCGGCGGTATCACTCTGCCATCCAGTAGCACCGGGACGGATGCAGCATCACCTGACAAGGGCCATCTCCAATACCCGCGCGACATGCAATGCCTCGCGCCCGGCGCCGTCATGAATCTGGTGCCGGCAGCTGGTCCCATCGGCCACCAGGATGGTGTCTTGGTCCGCCGCCCGTATCGCCGGCAGCAGGTCCAGCTCGGCCATCGCCATCGACGCCTGGTAATGCTCGGCCTCGTAACCAAAGGCGCCAGCCATACCGCAACAGCTTGAGTTGATCACAGAGACCCGGAGATCCGGCACCAGGGCCAGGGCCTTTTCCACCGCCCCCATCACGGCGAAGGCCTTCTGATGGCAATGCCCGTGCACCAGAGCCGCCTCACCGATCGCTTTGAGATCCAGATCCAGGCGTCCGGCCTCGTGCTCGCGGACCAGGAACTCCTCAAACATCAGCGCGTTCTCGGCCAATCTGTCGGTCTGCGGTCCGGGCCGCATCGCGGTAAACTCATCGCGCAAGGTCAACAGGCAAGACGGCTCCAGCCCGACCACAGCCATCCCGACCTCGAGATAGGGTGCATAAGCGGCGAGCATCCGGTCCGCCTCGACCTTGGCCTCATCAACCAGCCCCTCCGCCAGCATCGTTCTGCCACAGCAAAGCCGCCGTCCCTGACCATCCCGCGACGGATCGACCACATGCACCCGATAGCCAGCGGCTTCCAGCACGCGGAGCGCTGCCCGGAGGTTCTCCGGCTCGAAATAGGTATTGAAGGTATCGGCCAGCAACACTACCTCCATCGTCCGCTCCCGGTCCGAGGCCTCCGACGCCCGAAACGGCGTGCCATGCCAGACTGGCAGCGAGCGTTTGGCGCTCAAACCCAACAGTTTCTCGCTCAGCCACGGCGCGCCGGGAAGAACATCCCTGAGGTTGGCCAGAAAATGAAAGCGCGAGGTCGTCTCGGCATAGCGCGGCAAATAGCCGATCAATCTATTCCGCAGGGACAGACCGTGTTGTTTGGCCCGGGCGTGCTTCACCTCAATCTTCATCCGCGCCATATCGACACCGGTTGGGCATTCCCGCCGGCAGCCCTTGCAGCCCACACAAAGATCCATCGTGTCGGCCATCGCCTCGCCGGTGAGGGCGCCCGCTCCGAGCTGCCCAGAGAGCGCCAGGCGCAGCGCATTGGCCCGGCCCCGGGTTACGTGCCGTTCTTCGCTAGTAACCCGGTAACTCGGGCACATAACCCCACCCGCCAACTTGCGGCAGGCGCCGTTGTTGTTGCACATCTCCACGGCGCCTAAAAACCCGCGCCAGTCCGACCAATCCAACGCCGTCTCAATTGGCTCGGGCTTATAATCCGGCTTGTAGCGGAATAGCGATCGGTCATCCATTTTCGGCGGATCCACGATGCGTCCAGGATTCATCAATCCCTGGGGGTCGAAGGCGCGCTTTACCTCGCCAAAGGCATCGACCAGCCGCTTGCCGAACATCGGCTCGTGAAACTCCGAGCGCACGATGCCGTCGCCATGCTCGCCCGAGTGTGAGCCCTTGTACTGGCGCACCATCTCGAAGGCTTCCTCGGCGATGGCGCGCATCTTCGACACGTCGGTGCCGTCTTTCATGTTCAGCACCGGGCGCACATGCAAGCAACCGACCGAGGCGTGGGCGTACCAGGTCCCATCAGTGCCATGCTTGTGGAACACCTGGGTGAGCCGGTCGGTATATTCCGCTAGATCCTCCAGCGGCACCGCACAATCCTCGATGAAGGAGACCGGTTTGCCGGCACTCTTCATCGACATCATGATGTTGAGGCCCTGCTGGCGCACCTCCGTGATACGCGCCTGAAAGCCCGAATCGACCGCCTCGACAATCGCGTTCGTAAAGCCAAGATCGCCCATCAGCTCGCCTAGGTCGGCCAGCTTGGCAAGCTGCGGCGCCTGCGTCTCACCGGCGAACTCGACCAGCAGCAGCGCCTGCGGCTCGCCCTTAACAAAACTCTCGATTATCGGGCGAAAGATTGGAATATCCCGCGCTAGGTCGATCATCGTCCGATCAATCAGCTCAACCGCCACCGGGCCGAGCTTGACGATATGCTGGGTCGCCGCCATCGCCTCCCGGAAGCTGGGGAAGTGGCAAACTCCCATGACCCGATGGCGCGGGATATCATGTAATTGAAGCTCGATCCGCTTGAAGGTGGCGAGCGTACCCTCGGAGCCGACCAACAGCTTGGCCATGTTATGACCCGCCGGATCAATGGTATCGAGATTGTAGCCGCCGACCCGTCGCTTCAACTTGGGAAACCGCGCCTCCAACTCGGCCTGCTCACGCGCCGCAATATCACGGACGGTTTGGACCAGACCGCTATAGCGGCCCCCCGCCCTCGTCGATCCCCTCGCGCGCCCAAGCCCGCCCAGATTGCCCGGCACATCAGCAAAGCGCAGATGCTCGCCGGTCGCCAGCATCGCCTCGATGGCAGTGACATTGTCGACCATGATCCCGTAACGGATCGAACGGGCGCCGCAGGAATTATTCGCCGTCATGCCGCCGATCGTTGCCCGGGACGCGGTCGAGATATCGACGGGAAAAAACAGACCATGCGGCTTCAAAAACGCGTTCAGATGGTCCAGCACCATACCCGGCTGCACGGTGATGCGTTTTTCGCCCCCGGCGAATTCTAGAACCTCGTTCAGATGCCGCGAGCAATCGATCACCACGGCTTGATTGACCGTCTGGCCGCATTGACTGGTGCCGCCACCTCGGGGCAGCACCGGCACCCCGGCATCGACTGCGATCTCCACGGCGCGCACCAGATCCTGCTCGGTCTTCGGGATCACCACGCCGATCGGCTCGACCTGATAAATCGAAGCGTCGGTGGCATAGCGGCCACGGCTGAACGCATCGAAGGCCACTTCGCCCTCGATCTCGGAGGCGAGGCGCTTCGCCAGCGCACTATCCCCCAAGGTCAGTCGATTTCGGGGCGCGGGTCGTGTGGCGGACATCGTCGGGACTCCAGTTTCGATGACCCTGAAGGTAACGGCGTGAGGCCCAAGCATCAAACCAAGTTTTGCAATACGAAAGCCACATCCGAAATCACCCCAAGTCCCTCTTGTCCGCTTCCGTCCAAAGAGCTATAAGGCCTCCGCCTCCCACGGTCGGGGAGTAGCTCAGCCTGGTAGAGCACTGCCTTCGGGAGGCAGGGGCCGGAGGTTCGAATCCTCTCTCCCCGACCAATAACTTTTCCTGGTTCGACAAGGCATCAATCGCGGCAACGTTGTTCGATGTGAGCGTTTCCTACATCAACAAGGCGTCTTACCGCCGCCGGAACACCACCGCGGCAACGGTCGTTAATCTGCGCACCACTGTCATCGCACCCACACCGACAAGATGTACCGTTGCTTCACCCTCGCCGAAACGCTCAAGATCACGGCGGCTGTTTTCGCTGCGGCCTCGGCTATAATCAACCTGGCGGCGTCTAAAAATGCGGTGGTAACGGAATTGTCCGACTGCACCGACGCAACCAAGCCGGAATTGATGCCACCGGCATCGCCGCGTTGAAGAACGACGCCGACCGGATCCTCAGGGAGTATCAGATTCGCATCGAAACCCTGCAGAAGCTGTCGGCACCACCGAAAGTGAGTTGAACGAGGGCTAGGCATTCCGGCGCGTGTGTAGCGTTTTTTTGCGCGGCAGGCCGAATGGTTAAGACTTCGGGTTAGTGAGGATATCGCGTGTCGCCCGGAGCCGTTTTAATATCGGTTCACCGAGCCAATAAGCCCAGCCCTTGGTCCGGGTGATGATCGCCTCAGCTTCCTTTACCACTTTGTCCTTGGCGTCCGCCGCAACATCAACGGCGACAATAGCCCAAGGCCGTCCAGCATCGCCGCTCTTTGGGTCGGCGGCCATCTCAAGGGAAACAGTCAACCCGTCTTTGGTGCGCCAGACGACACCGCCGAGTGCTGGATCGGACACCAAGCCTTCGGAGGGCCGTACATCCTGCATAATCAGGCGTTCCGGCAGAATACCAACCTGCAGCAGCTGATAGTTCGAACTCACCACCCGATCCGATGGAAGATCGACGATGGAGAAACGTTTGTGCTGATTATCGTATATCAGCCCCATCGGCGGCTCGCCCGGCGCCATAACGGTCGTCCGCTCAATTCGTTCGCGTAGAATACTAAGCAATTGCGGCGACAGCCACTGCAGTGCCTCGCCGCGTATCTCAAGCTCGCCGGTAGCGAGCCATGTCTGGTTTTCACTGGAGCGGCGCATATAGATCGATGGCGTGCTGCCAGAGAGGCTTGCCACCCGTTTGCCGAACAAGGCATCGAGCAGAACCGTGCCGGCCTGATCCTCGAGGACCACCCGCGAGGCGTTGGACCCAGCTTGGCTGGTATCGGCGAGATGCAGTTTTTCAAACCGCGCCGGGATCCGGGTTTTTGCCTCGACAAGCTTCAGCTCGGTGAAGCCCAGAAGCATCTGCCGGATGACGCTTTGCGTCGCCGGATAGCCGCCCTTGTCGTCGATCACCCAGCGCTCACCGACGCGCGAAAAAGTAAAGCTCCCTTGCCCGTTGTCGTCGGCGCGGGTCAGCTTGATGCGGGTTATCGACGCGAGAGCGTCGCCGATCTTCGGAAATGCCGGTTCCGAGGTCACGCTACGGATCGTGTCGGCCCAGCGGGTGTATTGGGCGAACACGGCAGCGGCAGTGACGACGAAGGTGATGACCGCGAGGATCAGGACAAAACGTTTGGTCAGCATTCTGGCATCCTCAACCGGCGGCCGATTCGTGGAATCTCTGGCGGCGCTGAATACCGCGCCCGATCGCCAGCAGGATGGCAAGAAACGCCAGAAGGATCGGGACCAGGGCTATATTGAGGAACCAGAGTTGGGCCTCGAGGGTCTCGAAGTCTTCGCTCAGCGAGCGCCGCACGGTGCGCAGATCGGCCCGTAATCTAAGGACATCGCGCTGGAATTTCTCCATCGACCGGCGGTCCCCCTGGGAAATCACCGCGGCCGATCCCGCCGGGTTGCGTTGCCTGAGGTTTCGCAGATCCTGTTCGGTTTTCTGCAAGGTCAGACGTAGTTCGCGTTCCTTATCCTCGAAGCGTTGCGAGGCTTGACGTTGGATTTCCTGCAACACCTCGAAAGGTCGGCTTGCGGTGCCTCGACCCCGTAATTCCATCAGGGTACTTGACCCCGCCAGAGCTTCGATCGTGTTTAAGATAAACGGACCGTTATTCGCGGTCGGTACCGGAACCTTGCGACCGGCGAAATCGCGCATGATCACCCAGAAACGATCGGCCAGTATATCGGCATCGCCAATCAGGACTATATCCAACGGCTTTTCCGATTGGCTGAGCACCGGTTTGGTCCACGGATCAGGCTCCTTGGGGGGTGGGTTGTCCGGGTCAATCTTCTCAATTGGAGGTCCGTCGGGGAACGCGGTCTTTACCGGCCCGGTTACCCGTGCGGCGATCACGTAACGCTCGTCGCCAGCCTTATGTTCACGAAGCAACTTCAATGGGTTGCGAAACCCCTGCACGTCTTTCGAGGGGATCAACATCGAGCCGGGCGAGGAGGTAAGCAGTGGTTCCAGGGTTACTGTCGCGCCTTCACGCAGCTTTAAATAACCGGCGCTGGCGACCGCGACCACGTCAATACCCGAGGTGATCGGCGACGTGGTGTTCAAGCTCGGGCCACGCAACTCCAGCCACGGAAGATATTCCACGGGTTGGTTACCCGCTTCCGGCAAAACCTTGCGCGCGCTCAACCGGTCACCAACAACGGTTTTAGTGTCGAACGCCACGCCCCAGGCATCGAACATCGCGGCAAGCGTACTGCCTTCGGTAAACGCACCGAGCATCTGGCCCTGCATTCCCTCGGCCTCAGAGAACGGGTCAACGAAGATCATCGCCTTGCCGCCACGCAGCAAATACTGGTCGATTGCGAATAGAGTGCGCGGTGACGCTGCCTTGGGATGAACCACCAGAAGGACGTTGATGTCGTCCGGGATTTCGTCCGCCTGTGCCGCGAGAAATCGGGTGTCGAAGAGTTGGCCTATTTGGCTGCGCACCACATAGGGCGGAACCGGCTCCTGGATCCCCGTGGCGGTAATCCGCATCGTGCCGTCGATGGGTAGGGAACTCAGGATACCGACAACGGTCGGGTTGGCGGTCGAAAGGGCGTAGAGCATCCGCGAGAGGTCGTATTCCAGGAAGGCCTCGCGGTCGACCTGCATGAAGGGGATGGTTTCGATATCATCGGTGGTGTTGGAACCCACCAGACCGAAATACATATTGTCGCCGCCAGCGACGGCCGGCACGCCTTGAAGCCCAGCGGCGACGGCGCGATCCTCGATATCGGAGAACGGGACAGGGTCCAGGATCTCAAGTTTTACCTTGCCGCCGGACACGCTTTCATATTCCAACAACAGGTCCCGCACCCGGTTCGCATAGACCCCAAGATGTGGAACGTGCTGGGCCAGACCGGAAGAGATGTAGAGGCGGAAGGTGACCGTTTCGTCGACCGACTCAAGCAGGGTCTTGGACGAGTTTGAAAGGGTGTAGAGCTTGTCCTGAGTCAGATCCAGCCGTCCGGAGCTAAACCAAGCCGATCCCAGAGCATTGATGGCGACGAACAGAGTCACCAACAAGCAAAGGGCGATACCGGCCAAGCGACCGCCGCCTTGAGGGCCGCTGCTCTCGGGATTGGCCGCTGTGTTTGGTGTCGTCTCAGCCATCTCAGAACGCCTTGCGCCAGTCGACGATGATCGCATTAGCGATCAGCGCAATGATGATAAGTGAGCCGAAGAAGATCAGATCGCGAAGATCAATCACGCCGCGCTGGATCGATTGGAAATGCGGTAAAAAACCAAAATTCCCGATCGCCTGAATGACGTCGGCAGGGGCCCAAGCGGAGAAGAAATCCAAGACTGCCGGTGATCCGGCGAGCGTCAGGATAAAGCATGTAGTGGTGGTGACCACGAAGGCGATAACCTGGTTTTTGGTGGTCGCCGAGATCATCGATCCGATCGCCAGATAGGCGCCGGCCATCAACAAACTGCCAACATAAGAGGCCAAAATCACCCCATTGTCGGGGTTTCCAAGATAGTTCACGGTCAGCCAGAGCGGGAAGGTGAGCGCGACAGCGGTCGCCGTAAAGGCCCAGGCGGCCAGGTATTTGCCAACCACGGCCTCGGTCATCGAAATGGGCAGCGTTAAAAGCAGCTCGATCGTGCCAAGTCGGCGCTCCTCCGCCCAAAGCCGCATCGAAAGCGCGGGGATCAAAAACAGATACAGCCAGGGATGAAACTCGAAGAAAGGCACCAGATCGGCTTGTTCACGATCCAGGAAGCCCCCCAACCGGAACGTCAAAATTCCGGCCAACGCCAGAAAGATAACGATGAAGATATAGGCAAGTGGGGTTGAGAAATAGGCCGCGAACTCCCGGCGAAATACCAGATTGACGTTACGCATTGGCGGTCACCTTGCGAAACACTTCGTCCAAATCGCCAGAACCCGATTGGGCTTTCAGGTCGGCGGGCGAACCATCGGCGACCACCTTGCCGGAGGTGATGATCATCGCCCGAGAGCACACCGCGTCGACCTCCTCCAAGATGTGGGTCGATATGACGATGCATTTTTCCTGGGCCATGTCGCGGATCAACTCACGCACCACCTGCTTTTGATTGGGATCCAAACCGTCGGTGGGCTCGTCGAGGATCAGCACGGTGGGATCATGCAGCAACGATTGAGCCAATCCGACGCGGCGTTTATAGCCCTTCGACAAGGTGTCGATCGGTTGGCGCGCAACGTCATGAATGCGGGTCATTTCGATGGCCCGCTCGACCCGTTCGCGGCGGTCGGCGCCATCGTAACCCCGCACTCCGGCGATGAAGGAAAGAAAGCCAAGCGGCGTCATGTCCGGATAAGCCGGCGCGCCCTCCGGTAAATAACCGACGGCGGCCTTAACAGCGCGCGGGTCGCGCAGCACGTCATGGCCGCAGACCACCGCAGTTCCGGCACTGGGGGTCAGGAACCCGACGATCATCTTCATGGTCGTGGATTTACCGGCCCCGTTCGGTCCCAGGAACCCGACAACCTCTCCGGTCCCGGCGGTAAAGTTGACGTTGTCGACAACAGTTTCGTGACCAAAGCTCTTGGTCAAACCGTGAATGGACAATACTTGGGTCATCGCTACCGATCTTTAGTGCCCGAGAAGCCGAGGCCTTGTTAGTTTAAGGTTTCTTTCAACAATTTCAATAACCTGATGACAAATAACCATCCTCGTTGGTAAACTATGCGTTTGAGCTTTGGTTCTTGAAGTCGTTCGCGGCGTGTTCGTAGACTTCTTGCGGCTGTTGCCGACAATAATTCTACTTTCTGGAGCGTTGATACTGCATATCGTGGCTGCGGTCCATACGGTCATGGCGGAGAATCTCAAATCGTAGAATGACAGCGTGAGTAACGACCTCGACGCGCCGCTGAGGGTCAATATCGGCAATCGTTGGTGAGTTTGGCTATCGCCAGACTAGGCACCAGACCGCCGTGGGCGACATCGTCAATACCGCGAGCCGTCTGGAGGCTCTGACCAAGGAGTACACGGCGCAATTGGTGGCTCCCGGAGAGGTGGTCGATGCGGCGGGTGCAGGTTTGTCGGCTTTTAAGATAGAGGAAGTGAGGGTCGGGGGCCGGGAGGAAAGCACGACGGTTCATATCGTGGACGATGCATCGGGCTTGTCGACATAAGATTGGGGAATCGGAACCTTTCCAGTGCCGGGGCGTCGCTGTACTAAGGGCCGTAATCGCTCAACGGGAGGCCCATTATGACCACGCCGCTACCGCTTACCGGTATCCGGGTTTTCGACCTCACGCGCATCCTGGCCGGACCGACCTGCACCCAGCTTCTGGGCGATCTCGGTGCCGACATAATCAAGATCGAACGGCCAAGCGTCGGCGACGACACTCGGAGTTGGGGCCCGCCCTACGTCAAGGATGCGGACGGCAACGACACCACTGAATCCGCATATTATCTCTCGGCCAATCGCAACAAGCGCTCAATCACCATTGATCTACGCCGTGCCGAGGGCATCGCGTTGGCCAAACAGTTGATCGCCAAGTGTGATGTGCTGATCGAAAATTTCAAGGTTGGCAGCCTGGCTAAGCTCGGGCTCGGATATGACGAGCTGAAAGGGGAGTTTTCCAACTTGGTCTATTGCTCGGTTACCGGTTTTGGTCAGACCGGGCCCTATGCGGATCGGGCAGGCTATGACTTTCTCGCCCAGGGATTGGGCGGTATCATGAGCATCACCGGCGATCCGGACGGCCCACCTATGAAGGTCGGGGTCGGCATTGCCGACGTGATGACCGGCATGTATGCCTCGACCGCGATCCTGGCGGCTCTGCGCCACCGCGACGCGACCGGACAGGGCCAGCACATCGACACCTGCCTGCTCGACACGCAGGTCTCCTGGCTGATTAACGAGGGCACAAATTATCTGGTGTCCGGCAAAATTCCGGTGAAGCTGGGCAATGAGCATCCGAACATCGTGCCCTACAAGGTCTTTGGCACCGCCGATGGCTACGTCATCCTGGCGGTCGGCAATGACCGGCAATTCCAGGACTGGTGTCGCTACGCTGGGGCCGAGGATCTTGGCGCCGATCCTCGCTTCGCCACCAATCCCTTGCGGATAGGCAACCGGGAGGCGCTATACGAGGCAATGCCGGCCTATATGGAACGCAAGACCACCCAACAATGGCTTGATGGCTTGGCGAGCGCGAAAGTGCCCTGCAGCCCGGTCAACAACATCAAACAAGTCTTCGAGAATGAACAGGTCCAGGCCCGCGGGATGCGAATAGAGATGGACCATCCCAAGGCCGGTAGCGGGAAGGTCCCGCTGATCGGCAATCCGTTAAAAATGTCGGCGACACCGCCACAATATCGCCAGGCTCCACCGATACTGGGCGAGCATACCGACGAAGTCCTAGCTGAAGTGCTGGGGCTGGACGAAGCGGAAATCTTGGCGCTGAAGCAGGCGGGAACGGTCTAACACGCGAGCTGGTAAACCCGAGCCCCGTGCCAGGCAACAGCATAACCTGTTCGCGGGACCTTTGCACGGCTTGCCAGCACAGATTTCGCAGCGCCGGCAAGCCGTGCAAAGGTCCCGCGAACAGGTTATCTATGGTGAGACAGAATCGTCCGGGCGTGTAACAGTGACCGCTAAGAAGTTTCAATTTTTGAGGTGAGATTGGTAATGCCTTACTCACGATTCCTGTTTCTCAATCTCGGTCACACCGTCGATCATCTGTTCATGTTGATGTTTCCGGCGGTGGCGGCACTGGCGGCGGCGGATCTTGGGGCCAGTTATGGAGAGCTCTTGCCTCTGGCGACCGGAAGCTTCATCGCCTTCGGGGTGTTCTCCTTGCCGGCCGGCTGGCTGGCCGACCGGTTCAGCCGCGAGCTGATGCTCTCAATTTTCTTCTTCGGGATTGGGTGCGCGATGATCCTGACCGGCTTTGCTCAAGAGACCTGGCAGATCGTCGCGGCCTTGACCTTGGTTGGCATGTTCGCGGCGATTTATCATCCCGTAGGATTAGCGATGGTGTCACAGGGTGGCGGCGACGTCGGGCGCCGGCTTGGGGTTAACGGCGTTTGGGGCAATATGGGAGTGGCGGCCTCGGCGCTGTCGATCGGCGCCTTCGCCGATTTCGCTGGTTGGCGCGAGGCCTTCATGCTGGCGGGAGGATTGTCGATCCTGATCGGTTTTGGCTGGGTAAAGGTGACCCGTGCAACGGCCTTGGAAGCCGAGCCGGCGAAGAAGAGAGGCGGAAGCGCCTCGGTGGATTGGAAGCGGGTGCTCGCCGTGGTGCTGGTGACCACGACCGTCGGCGGCTTTATTTTCAACGCGATGACGGTCTCATTACCCAAGGTGCTGGACGACCGGCTGGCTGATTTCTCGTTGAGCGCGACCGAGGTCGGTGCCATTGCATCGGCGGTCTATGCGGCGGCGGCCTTTACCCAGATCGTGGTCGGCCGGGCGATCGACAAATATACGATCAAGCCGATCTTCCTCGGCCTAGTCGCCGGCCAAGCCGTGGCGCTTTATCTGGCGATGTCGGCGAGCGGTTGGACCATGGTGGTGATCTCGGTCTTCGTAATGGTGCTGGTTTTCGGGCAGATCCCGATCAACGATACTTTGATCGCGCGGCACACACCGGATATCTGGCGCGGTCGGGTCTATTCGGTGAAATATGTCTTGTCCTTCACTGTCTCGGCGGCGGCGGTGCCGTCGATTTCCTGGCTCTACGCGAACGAGGGTGGGTTCCAGACCATGTTCCTGGCAGCAGCTTGTGCGGCGGTGTTTATTACCCTAGCGGTGGCGATGCTGCCGGGGCGGCGTGACCCGGCTCCGGAGCCTGTGGGTACTGGCGACGACTGACAGCCGGACGGAAGGAAACAGCAATGCCGGTCACACGGATGCTGATGATCAATATCGGCCATGGCCTCAACCATCTATTGATGCTCTTGTTTCCAGTGGTTGCTGCCCTGGCCGCTAGCGCTTTCGACGAGGACTATGGCCCGTTGCTAGCGCTGTCGACGGGGAGCTGGCTGGCCTTCGGACTCGGGTCGATGCCGGCCGGTTGGCTCGCCGACCGGTGGAGCCGGCGCGGTATGCTGGCGGTGTTTTTCATTGGCTCCGGCGCTGCTTGTTTTTTGACAGCGGCGGCGCAGAACTATTGGCAAATCGCCAGCGCCCTGGCGCTGCTTGGGGTTTTCGCCTCGATCTATCATCCCGTCGGGGTGGCGATCCTAGCCGGCGGGGCCGCCGAGACATTGGGTAAGCGATTGGCGATCAACGGCGTCTGGGGCAATGTCGGGGTGGCGTTCTCCGCCGTCGTCGCCGGCGCTTTGGCGGACCGGTTCGGTTGGCAAGCGGCGTTCATCGTGCCGGGCGTGGTGTCAATCGGTCTCGGCGTGCTGTGGCTGATCCTCGTGCCAACCGGTGCGGTCGAGGACGGAGCAGGCGGGTTGACCAAGCCGGCTACGGTGCCGCCGGTGGACTGGAAGCGGGTGATCATCACTATCGCCTGCCTCACGGTGCTCACCGGCTTTGCTTTTAACGCCGCGATCGTGTCGGTGCCAAAACTGTTCGACGAGCGGTTGGGGGATATTGCCGGCAGCGCGACGGCGGTCGGGTTTCTCGCTTTCGGGGTCTATATCGTCGCCGGTTTCGCCCAACTTTTCGTGGGCGGCCTGATCGACCGGTTTCCAATCAAGCCGATCTTCCTGGCGATTGCCGCCGCCGAGGCGGTCGCGATGTTCTTGGTGATTAATGCCGAGGGCATAAACTTGATGATCGCCGCCGCCGCGATGATGGCGCTGGTCTATGCTGGGCTGCCAATTGCCGACACCTTGATCGGGCGCAATGCCCCGGCGCATCTTCGCTCCAGGATATACGCCTTTACCTATCTGATTTCCTTCGGCGCCTCGACCGCGGCGATCCCGGCGATCGCCTACCTGCATGGCAATGGTGGTTTTGCGATGTTGTTCGCGATCCTCGCCGGGATGGGGGTGGTCGTATTTGGCGGGGTGAGTTTGCTGCCCGGTCATCGCCCAGCCGCGCCAGCGCCGGCGGAATAGTAATCCAGGTAACCCGGCGGCCATCGGATGAGCATGGTATTGCGACACCCGGTTGCCTTTCGTGGTCCGCGCCAGTAGGAATTCTCGCGATGGAAAAGGCAACAGAACCAAAGATCATCCCGCTCGCCGAAGGTTTCGATGAAGCCGGTCGCGAGGATTGGACAGCCTTGGCCGAAACGGTGCTGAAGGGCCGGCCGATCGACAAGGTGCTGAATACGCCTACCTATGAGGGGGTGACGCTTACTCCGCTGTATCGGCGCGACGAAAGCGCCGGTCACGACGGTCCGGTCAATTCCGCTGGGGGCATGGATTTTACCCGTGGCCCAGCTTCTCTGAAGCGCAATAACGATGGATGGGACATCCGGCAGTTGCATGTGCATCCGGACCCAGAGACGCTGAACCGCGATATCAAGGCCGATCTGGCCGGCGGGGCGACCTCGGTGGCGTTGAAGCTGGAGGCTGGCGCGGGATGTGGCGGCGCGGTGATCGGGACCGATGGTCTGGTTGCGCGGCGGGTTGATGATCTCGACAAGGCCTTGGCGGGGGTGGATCTTGGCCGCACCGCGATTGCCTTGCAGCCAGGCGAGGCGTCGGTTGCAGCGGCCGCGGCGTTTATTGCGTTGGCCCGGCGCCGGGGCGTCGATGCAGCAAAAATCAAGGGTACGTTTGGCGCCGACCCGCTTGGCGCCTTGGCCGAGACCGGAGAACTCGCCGGACCTTTGGACCGGCAAATGGCCGCGCTTGGCGCGCTCGCTACGTGGAGCGCCGCGCAGACACCGGGCGTGCGCGCTGTCTGGGTCGATACCGGGACCTACCATGCCGCCGGCGCCACCGAGACCCAGGATCTCGCTTTTGCCATTGCCACGGCGGTTGCGTATCTGCGGGCGATGACGGCGGCGGGGATGAGTGTCGACGCGGCGTGCCAGCAGATAGGGTTTACCTTGTCCATCGGGACCGATGTGTTTCAAGCGATCGCTAAATTACGCGCCGTGAGACGGCTATGGGGCCGGGTCGCCGAAGCCAGCGGTGCCAGTGCGGTGAGCAGAATCATGGCTCTCGGCGCGGCAACCGCAGCACGCGCGATGAGTGGCCGCGATACCTGGGTGAATGTGTTGCGCGCAACCTGCTCCTGCTTTGCCGCTGGCGTTGGTGGGGCGGATAGCATCACCGTGCGGGCCCATACCGACGCTCTTGGTTTGCCCGAACCATTGGCCCGGCGCGTGGCCCGTAACATCCAGACAATATTGGTTCAGGAATCCTCGCTCGCCCGGGTCACCGACCCCGCTGGAGGGGCTTACTACGTCGAACAATTATCCGATGAATACGCCCGTCGCGCCTGGGCGATCTTTCAGGAAATAGAAGCTGGTGGCGGTATGGCAGAGGCGCTGCTTTCCGGCCGTGTCGCGACGCTGGTCGGAACGGCTTGGTCCGAGCGGGAGCGAAATTTAGCCCACCGGCGCGATGCGTTGACGGGCGTTTCCAGTTTCCCTGATCTTGATGAAGAGCCAAGCGGTGTGGCCAGTCCCGACTTGGCGGCGCTGCGGGACATCTCGGAGCGAGGACGCGCTGGTGATCGCGTCGTGGTTCCTGACGGTCTGGATATTGAAGGGCTGATCAGAGCCGCCTCGAACGGCGCCAGTTTCACGGCTTTGTCGAAAGCCACACACGGCCCAGCGGTCGAAATCCCGGCCTTGGTTCAGCACCGGCTGGGTGAGGCATTCGAGGCCTTGCGCGATGCCAGCGACACGAGCCTCGCCAAGACCGGCCGGCGGCCAATGGTATTCATCGCTGCGCTGGGCACACCAGCGGATTACACCGCGCGGGCGGCTTTTTCGAAAAGTTATCTGGCCGCCGGCGGCATCGTCGCGCTGGAGGCGGATGTCGACAGCGATAGCATCGGTGACGCCTATAGGCAAAGCAGCGCGGATTTGGCCGTGATATGTTCGTCTGATACGCTTTACCGGACGGGCGCCGAGGCTTGCGCGCGGGCGCTCAAGGCTGCGGGCGCGCCAGTGGTCGTCTTGGCGGGGCGTCCGGGCGAGCGGGAAGCAGTTTGGCGCGAGGCCGGCGTGGACCGCTTCATTTATGCTGGCGACGACATGCTGGCCACGTTGCAACAGCTGGCCGGCGAGATTGGGATGATCGAGCGATGAGCGCGATACCGGATTTCACCACCATTTCCCTTGATGCCAAGGCCAGTCCCCTTACTGGCACAGCCGGCGCGGTAGCTAACACACCGGCATCATGTACCGTCGCCTGGACCGCAACCATCGATGCCCTGCCCGATGACGAACAGGCCTGGCGGACCCCTGAAGGGATCCCGGTCAAGCCGCTCTATACCGCCGAAGACACCGCTGATCTTGATTTCCTCGATGGTTGGCCGGGCATCGCGCCCTACGTGCGCGGTCCCTATCCGACCATGTATGCGACCCGACCTTGGACGATCCGGCAATATGCCGGATTTTCGACCGCCGAGGAGTCGAACGCTTTTTATCGACGCAACCTCGCGGCCGGGCAGAAGGGGCTGTCGGTGGCTTTCGATCTAGCGACCCATCGGGGCTACGATTCCGATCACCCGCGCGTAGCCGGCGACGTTGGCATGGCGGGCGTGGCGATCGATTCCATTCTCGACATGCGCCAACTTTTTGATGGTATCCCGCTCGGCGAGATGAGCGTGTCGATGACGATGAACGGCGCGGTACTGCCGGTTCTGGCGATGTATATCGTCGCCGCCGAAGAGCAAGGCGTGCCGCAAGTAAAACTTTCCGGAACCATTCAGAACGACATTCTGAAGGAGTTCATGGTCCGCAACACCTATATTTACCCGCCGACACCATCGATGCGTATCATCTCCGATATCTTCGCCCATACCTCGGTAGAGATGCCGAAATTTAATTCGATCAGCATCTCCGGCTATCATATGCAGGAAGCCGGCGCGACCGCCGACCTGGAGCTGGCCTATACGATCGCCGACGGGGTGCAATATGTGCGGGCCGGGATGGAAGCTGGGATGGACATCGATGCTTTCGCGCCCCGGCTGTCGTTCTTTTGGGCGATTGGCATGAACTTCTTCATGGAAGTAGCCAAGATGCGCGCCGCGCGCCTGATCTGGGCCAAGCTGATGAAGCAATACGGCGCCAAGGACCCGCGCTCGCTTTCGCTGCGGACCCATTGCCAGACCAGCGGCTGGAGCCTGGCCGCCCAGGATGTGTTCAACAACGTGACCCGCACCTGTGTCGAGGCGTTGGCCGCCACCCACGGTCACACACAATCCTTGCATACCAATGCACTGGACGAGGCGCTGGCCTTGCCAACTGATTTCAGCGCTCGGATCGCCCGCAACACCCAATTGCTGATCCAGCAGGAAACCGGAATCTGCAACGTGATCGATCCATGGGGCGGCAGTTACTATGTCGAGCGGTTGACCCATGATCTGGCCGCAAAGGCCTTGGCGCATATCGACGAAGTCGAGGGCTTCGGCGGCATGGCCAAGGCGATCGAGGCGGGTATTCCCAAGATGCGGATCGAAGAGGCGGCAGCCCGGACCCAGGCGCGGATCGATTCCGGCCGCCAGACCATCGTTGGGGTGAACAAGCACCGGGTCGCGGATCCCGAGACGGTCGAGGTTCTGAGAGTCGACAACGCGTCGGTCCGCCGTCAACAGCTAGAGAAACTAGCGCGGCTGAAGGTTGAGCGCGACCAGGGCGCGGTGCAGTTGACATTGGACAATCTCACCAAATCGGCCGAGACCGGCGAGGGTAACCTGTTGGCGTTGGGGATCGAGGCGGCACGGGCCAAGGCGACGGTCGGTGAGATCTCCGACGCTTTGGAAAAAATCTGGGGACGGCATGTGGCGGAGACAAAGACGGTGTCGGGAGTTTATGGCGGCGAAATTGGCACTGATACCGGTGCCGCGGCGATGGCATTGCACATGGTCGAGAGGTTCAAGGCGGCGGAAGGCAGGCAGCCGCGTATCCTGATCGCCAAAATGGGCCAGGACGGTCACGACAGAGGGCAAAAAGTCATCGCCAGCGCCTTCGCGGATTTAGGCTTCGATGTGGATATCGGGCCGCTGTTCCAGACCCCCGAGGAAGTCGCCCGTCAAGCGGTGGAGAACGATGTGCACGTTGTCGGCGCAAGCTCGCTCGCGGCGGGGCATCTGACTTTGGTACCAGAACTCCGTGACCATCTGGCGGCGCTCGGTCGCGGCGATATCATGATCGCCGTCGGCGGCGTCGTGCCGCAACAGGATTTCGAGGCCCTGTACGAGGCTGGCGCGACGGCGATTTTCCCGCCGGGCACAGTGATCGCCGAGGCGGCGCAGGACCTGGTGGTAAAGCTCCGCGCGGCCTTGGGGCACGGTTAGCCGAAACGTTCATCGTCCTTCGACAGGCTCAGGGTGAGGGACATTTATTTGATTGCTGGAGTGGGTGCGCCGTCAAATCGCTAAAAAATTTACCTCACCTCCCTTCGTCGAGGGACCGTGGAAGGATCCCGCCCGCATGACTGCCGGCGCCAAACCGCAAACGCCTGAGGACTTCGTCGCCGGTGTGCTATCCGCCGACCTTGCAACATTGGGCCAGGCGATCACCTTGATCGAGAGCCGGCACCCCCGGCACCGCGAGACCGCTGATGCGGTACTGGCAGAGTTATTGTCGCATTCTGGCAAGGCGATCCGGATAGGCATTACCGGCGTGCCCGGTGTCGGGAAAAGCACCTTCATCGAGGCCTTTGGGCGCCGCCTGACCGCCGCCGGGCATCGAGTTGCCGTTCTGACGGTCGACCCTACCAGCGCTCGTACCGGAGGCTCTATCCTCGGGGACAAAACCCGGATGCAGGAGCTGGGCCGGGATCCGGCTGCGTTTATTCGCCCCTCACCTACATCGGGTACTCTTGGCGGTGTCGCGCGGGCTACTCGTGAGACCATGATCATCTGCGAGGCCGCCGGCTTCGATGTGGTGCTGGTAGAGACCGTGGGGGTCGGCCAATCCGAGACCACGGTGGCCGAGATGGTCGATTTCTTCCTGGCCCTGATGCTGCCCGGAGCCGGCGACGAGTTGCAGGGGATCAAGAAAGGCATTCTGGAGATCGCCGATATGATCGCGGTAAATAAGGCCGATGGTGACATGGTTCTGCCGGCCCGCCGTGCCGCCGCTGATTACCGCCGAGCTCTAGAGATCATAACTCCGGCTAGTCCCAATTGGCGCTCTCCGGTACAAACCTGTAGCGCCTTGAGTGGCGACGGCTTGGCGGAAATTTGGGATCGAGTGCGGGAACACCGCACAGCGTTGAGTGGCTCCGGCGAATTTGATGCCAAACGGCGTGACCAACGCGTACGTTGGATGTGGTCGACGATCCGAGACCGGCTCATGCTGGCGCTCGACCGTGATCGTAATGTGCAGGAAATCCTGCCAGAATTAGAACGCGCGGTCGCCGAGGACCGCATCACCCCGGGCTATGCCGCCGAGCAAGTGCTGGCGGCTTTCGGGTCCGGTTGACGGAGACGCAGCAATGACGATACGCCCCCCCGCCGAGATCGGCATGGTCGCCGAGGATGTCGATACGCCGGCCTTGCTGGTCGATCTGGACGCGTTCGAACACAATATTGCGCTGATGGCGAAGATGGTCGCGTCTTTTGGCGTCAACCATCGCCCGCACGCCAAGACCCATAAATCGACGGACATCGCACGCCGACAGATCGCCGCCGGCGCCGTTGGGCAGTGCTGTCAGAAGGTTGGCGAGGCGGAGGTGCTGGTTGCCGGCGGGATCGAAGACGTGCTGGTCTCGAACCAAATCGTCGGGCCGCGCAAGCTCGACCGGTTGGCAGCGCTTGCCCGTCACGCCCGGGTCGGCGTGTGCGTCGATGACGCCGGCAATGTCACCGATATCAACACCGCCGCCCAGCGTTTCGGCGCGACGGTCGAGGTTCTGGTCGAGGTTGATATCGGGGCCGGGCGCTGCGGCGTGGCTCCGGGGAGTGCAGCGGTCGAACTTGCAAAGAAGATCGATGCCGCCTCAAACCTCAAATTCGGTGGTCTGCAGGCCTATCAGGGCCGCGCGCAGCACATTCGCGGCCATGGCGAACGCAGAGTGGCTATTGAGAAGGCCGGCGATCAGGTCAGGGCGACCGTCGTGAAACTCGCAGCAGCCGGCCTTGAGTGTCGTCTGGTCACCGGAGGCGGTACCGGAACCTTCCCATTCGAGGCTAGTTCAGGCGTCTGGAACGAGCTGCAGGCCGGGTCGTATTGCTTCATGGACGCCGATTATTCCCTCAATCTCGCCGAGGACGGTGAGTATTTCGACACCTTCCGACAAAGTCTGTTCGTACTGGCGACGGTGATGAGCCACCCGACTCGGGATCGAGCGGTTCTTGATGCCGGGCATAAGGCCGCGTCGATCGATTCCGGCCTGCCGCGCATCGCTGACCTGTTCGATGTGACCTATGCCGGCGCCTCCGACGAGCACGGAACCTTGGTGCTCGGAGCAAACGCGCCAGAGGTGAAGCTTGGCGACAAGTTGCGGCTGATCCCCAGTCACTGTGATCCCACCGTCAACCTGCATGACTGGTATGTTGGCATTCGCGGCGGCGTTGTCGAGACGCTTTGGCCAGTCGCAGCGCGCGGCGCAGCGTTCTAAAAATTAAGGTGTCGATAACCGCGTTCCCCTTTTTGAGCCAAGGCGCTCCCTGCAACAGATGATTCGAGAAACCATGGTTGTGACGACCGAAACCGAGTTACCTCCGACCTCGATCGCTGGGGAGCAGGCTGCACTAATCGCCGAATTCAGTTTTTTTGACGATTGGATGGATCGGTATCAATATCTGATCGATCTCGGCCGCAGGTTGCCGGAAATGCCCGAGGAATACATCCGCGACGAGTTCAAGTTGAAAGGCTGCCAAAGCCAGGTTTGGTTCGTTGGCGAAGCGGTCGGAGATCGCCTGCTCTTTCGTGCGGTCAGCGACGCGGCGATTGTGTCCGGGTTGGTGGCGGTTCTGCTGCGCATTTATTCGAACCGGACCCCGCGTGAAATTCTGGATGCCGAACCGGATTTTATCGCCGAGATCGGCCTTGAAACGCATTTGAGTCCAACCCGTAAGAACGGTCTTGGCGCCATGGTCACGGCGATCAAGCGCCGGGCGGCAGTGGCGCTGCAAGAGGCGGATTAAGGAAGCGGTAATGACCGCGCTCGACGATATCTACCAGGAAAAGCTACTAGCCTATGCGGGTGATATCGCCCGAAATGGGAGGTTAGGCGATCCCGACGCCAGCGCGACGGTGGTGTCTCGTTCCTGTGGCAGCGAGGTGACGGTTGACCTTAAGATGCGGGACGCAGTGATCACGGATTTCGGCCAAAAGGTAGAGGCCTGCGCCCTGGGTAGTGCGTCTGCCTCGATCTTCGCTCGGGTGGTCATCGGTAAGACCTTGGCCGAAATCCACCAGTGTGCGTGCTCGCATGCTTGAAATGCTCAAAAATGGCGGGCCGCCGCCGGATGGGGATTGGGCCGAACTGGCCTTATTGGAGCCGGCGCGCGTCTTCACCAATCGTCATCAATCGATCATGCTGCCGTTCAATGCGACGATCCGGGCCGGCCAGAAGGTCGACAAGTAGCCGGCCCGCCATCGGGTATTTTGCGCAAACCGTTGGAAAATTACTTGCTTGGTGCCTAATTTCGCATAGTCTGCCAGCGTTTTGGTGTTGGAGAGAGTTTATGGTCACGCATGATCGGTTCGCGTGTGATGTAAGCGATGCCTGCTACCGGGCCGTCACGACGGCTTACCGGGAGCTGCGGGTGCGTGGTGAATCCGACAGCGTATCGTTCCATTCGGCACTGGCGGTATTTCGCCATTACCACCCCGATGTGCCGGCGGCCAAGGCGCCCTATATCGTCGCGGAATGGATTGACTGAATTGCCAGCCAGCGTTTGGCTCGGCTGCGACGATATTTCGACCTGCGATGATACCACGCTTGATGCCGGTGCAAAACACCACCGTACATTTGCAATGATCATAATCCGAGCGGATGTGGGGGCAGATCTGGTCGTCGTTTTGATCCGGCATGCAACGACGATGGTGAGAGTTTTGATGTAGGGTCATCGCTGCTCGGTTGATGGGGCCAATGGGTGGTTCCTTAGTGGTGCTCTCCAGGCCGTTCGACGGTCGGAAATCAGGGCGGCGGTAAATTTTTTCGTTGCTGAAGAACTATGGGCAAGGCAGTTAGTTGGAAGGAGCGCACGGTGTGGCGAAGCAACCGGGCAAATCAAACGCGGCGGTGGATGCGAATGTGAACGCGCCGGTCATTGACCTGCGGGACGCAGATCGCCGGGCAGCGTTGTTCCAGCGGATCCGCCAAGATCACAGCGTCGAGATCGCTGAGGATTATGTTGAACTGATTTCCGATCTGATTGAGATTAATGGTGAGGCGCGTCTGGTTGATCTGGCGTCGCATCTCGGCGTGAGTGGGCCAACGGTCAATGCGACGATCCAGCGTTTGCAGAATGATGGATTTGTCGATTCCAAGCCCTATCGATCAATCTTCCTGACTGAAAAAGGCCGCGAATTGGCCCACTGGTCGCGTGCCCGGCATAAGATCGTCCTGGAGTTCCTACACGTGATCGGCGTCCCGCCCCAGACCGCCGAGGCCGATGCCGAGGGTATGGAGCACCATGTCAGCGACGCCACGCTGCAAGCCCTGGCGCAGGTGACCTTGCGGCTTCGCGAAGAGTGAGCCCGGGTTTTTGATTCTGGGAGCTGATGCCCGTGCCCAAAAGCAGCCATGAAAACTAGCAAGACTAAGAAGCCTCGCGTTTTATTTTGACAGGGAGGTCGTTTGTTCTTCTTGGGATGCTGGATGGGTCGCCCAGGTTGCGGGTTTTTATTATTGGAGAGAATAATAAAAACAGAACGGGATATTTTTATAATAAACGACGAAAATAAGTAATATAATAATTATTAATTTATTTGATGTTTTTTTATAACTGCTTGTATGGTTATCACGGCGTTGATTATGAAGTGTGTGTTCTACGAGGCGGCGGTTGCACCAACAGATCAGACCACAACCGCTATTTCTTGATTTTTGCCAGGAACAGGAACGGGCAAACGGCGAAGGCGGTAATGGAAAAAGCATAGAAGGCATTGAGATAGCCAATCATGATCGCTTGCCGGCCGATCTCTCCGCTCAGTGCCGCCAGGGTTTGCGCGCTATCCAGTGACCATATGGAAAACAGCGAGTCCTGGAACACCAAGCCCTGGTTCAACGGTGTCGCATTCTCCGCCAATTCGGCATAACTCATCTGTCCGGTACGGATCATGATGGCAATGCTGATCGAGATGAACACGCTGCTGCCGAAATTGCGCATTAGATGGAATACCGACGCCCCTTCGGCGGTTTCGGTGTCGTCGAGCTGGCTGAAGGTAACGATCGACAACGGTACCCAAATCAACCCGACCCCCAGTCCCTGAAGCCATGAGGTCCAAAGCACATCGAACATTGTCAGGTTGATGTTTAATTGCGCCATGTACCAGCCGGAAATTCCCTGCAACATGAAGCCGGCGAACATGGTCAGACGCGGATCAATCTTGCTGCCACCGAGGAACATGATGGTGAAGCCGAGCAAGGTACCGGTTCCTCGAATTCCCAGAATGACACCGACGATAGAATCGGGATAGCCCTGCAGGGTCTGCAGCAGCGACGGCAATAGAGTGATCGGCGTGAAATTCAGCAATCCGAAGACAAAGGCAAACATCAATCCCAGCACATAGTTGCGTTTACTGAGAAGGTGAGGGTTAAGAAACGGTCGATCTGACGTGAGCGAGTGCGAGACAAAGACATAGAACGCCAGAATCGCCAGCCAACAACAAACGACAATCTGCCAGTTGTCGAACCAATCGAGGCGTTGCCCCCGGTCCAGCATGAACTGAAAGGAGGCGATGGCCAGTGCCAGCGCGATGAACCCAACCCAGTCCAAATGCGTCGTTGGTCGAGATGCTCGACGCTTGATAAACGCCAACACCCCGACCATCGAGATCATTCCACAGGGCACGATCATGAAAAACACCCAGCGCCAGCTATAGGTCTCGCTTAAATAGCCGCCGATGGTCGGCGCGAGGATCGGGCCGAGGACCACGCCCATGCCGTAGATCGCCGTTGCTGATCCGATCTTTTCCTTGGGAAAGGAATCAACCACGATCGCTTGGCTCAGCGGGACCAGGGGGGCACCCAAAGCGCCCTGCAGGAACCGGTAGAAGACGAGTTCCTCCAGCGACGTGGCAGTGCCGCACAAGAAGGACGCAAACGTGAACCCGCCCACTGACCAGATCATCACATGACGCCGACCGAACCGGGCCGTAAGCCAACCGGTCATCGGCGTGGCGACCGCCGTTGCAATGATGTTGAAGGTGACGATCAGTGCTATTTGGTCGGTCGTCGCCGACAACGCACCCTTGATTTGGGGCAGGGATACATTGGCGATGGTGACCGACATCGCATAAAGCATCGTGACCAGAGTCAGGGTGAGCAGAAGCACCCCGTTCTCGAACGCCGTCGCCTTGGCCATGCCTGTTGTGGGATCATAAGTCGTCATTGCGGCGGACATTAGTCCAGGTAAGCCCGTGCTGGAAATGCTTCTTATGACAAGGCTCGATGTTCCTGTCTGGCCACCGGCTCAGCTTTCCGCCGAATCCAGTTTGGGCACCGACATTCCCATGATCCGAACATGTGGCTGAAGGCCAACCTCGCGCCAGAATGCCTGCCTCGCCGGATTGCTTCCAGCACGTCGAGCATCAACCGCGCCCCAAGAGCACAGCGCGGGGCGACGAACAAAGCGATCGACGGCGAATTGACGCATATATATATTTAGTCACTGCCGGGGGCCATGACGTTGAAGTGACGGCCATGGTCGATGTAGCCAACGATCTAGCGTTTTCCATCTTTAAACAGATAGACCGACCATTCGCGGCCCGAGTCCAGTCCGACAGCTGCCCCGGCAGGTCGACGAGGTTCGATTGAACCCTGTTGCCTTCGTCTTCCAGAAATCGCTTGGTTAGCCGTGCCAGCGCGGCGCCATTCAAATGGCTGACCGGAAGAATATGGAGATCCAGGCCTGTCATTTTCCTTGGGTTCCAGGCATGATCCATACCTCCGGTTGGTTGTCAGAAAAGCCAGTGGAGAGGATTGGGAACAGCAGCCCCATGACACAGCCCAAACCTCCAGCATCGATCCCCAACGCCTTTATCCAGGCGATGCCTCGATGGTCGCCGCCGGCCTTTCCCGACGATACCAAGGATGCGAAAAAGCCTTTCGGGGCGGTACGGCGGATGAACCTGAACGAATCGCCCTATCCGCCCTCGCCGAATGCAATCGCGGCGATGCAGGAAGCCTGCACCGGAATTAACCGGTATCCGGACTCGCAATGGCGCGCGTTGACCGCGGCGTTGTCGGCCCGGACCGGCATCGCCAGCAGCCGGATAGTCATGGGAAATGGCAGTGACGAATTAATCGCCAGCGCCGGGCGCATCGCTCTAACGCCCGGGGACGAGGTCGTGGCCCCGATTCCCTCCTTCGGCAGTTTCGCCAAAAGCGCCGCGCTGCAAGGCGCGAAGTTGGTATCGGTGCCGGTGCGCGCCGATGGCGCAAGCGATGTCGAGGGAATGTTGGCAGCTGTTACCGAGCGCACGCGTCTGCTCTTCTTAGTAACGCCGAACAACCCGACCGGCGGTATGCTGCGCGGCGCGGATGTAAAGCGTCTTGCTGAACAGTTGTCTGACACCGTTTTGTTGATCCTCGACGAGGCCTATCATGAATTCGCCATGCAGGCCGGCGGCGAAGACTTGCTTGCGGTGTTGCGCCAACGTGACGGTCCTTGGGCGATCTTTCGGAGTTTTTCCAAGGCCTATGGGCTTGCTGGGATCCGGGTCGGCTACATGCTGTGTGGCTCGGACGCGGTCTCCAGCGCTTTTCAGGTCGCGCGGAATGCCTTCACGGTTAATGGCGTGGCCCAGGCAGGGGCGCTGGCGGCGCTCGAGGATGACGCGCATATGCGAGCAATCGTCGCGGCTATGGCCACTGAACGGGACGAGTTGGCGGCTGGCCTTAGGGCGCTCGGCTGCTCACCTTTTCCCAGCGTCGGGAATTTCGTCACCGCTCCGACCGAATTATTGGCGGCGGATGTCATGGCGGGGTTGGAAGCACGCGGCATCATGATCACGGGGGTGCCGGCGCCCGGCTATGAGCGATACGTCCGGATTACCGTTGGCACTGCCGAGGATACCGACGCGATTCTCACAGCACTTCGCGAAATTCTGCCCGGTTAAAACCCAAATTCGCGAGCACCCGTGATTGAACCTCCGACGTTACCTAATCAGCGTGCGTCACGGACTAATTTCAGTCACGCCGCCATACGACCTCAAAGGGCTCGGCCCAGCCATCGACGGCCCGGAATCCACGTCGCAGACACCACAGGACACCAACATCGTTGACGGCGAGGACATGGATACTGATCGGCCTGGCGACCCTTGGCTTGAACCGCATCGGGCAACGTTGCACCGGCGCCGCTGCCCTGGGTATGCGGGAAAACGAATGGATGTTCACATGGCCCTTATTGGCGGTGTAGGGGTCATGGCTGTGAGCGAAGGGGGAACCGTGCTATCTGCTGAAAAGGTGCGTCGGGCACATTCTGACTGAATACTGCGATCGAATCGAACCATTGCTGACGCCCTAGAACGTCGGCGAAATGAAGCTTGAGCGCCTGTCGCATCAGGTCGGCTTCGGCCCCGTCGGTGATCCGGTGAGTAAGGGTCATGTGGAACCGGAACTCATTCATCACATAGGGATAACCCCAGCGCTGTAGCAGAGTTTCCTGGGCGCCGCTGAGATTGGCCTCGCGGCGACGTTCCAGCTGTCGCTCGCTTGGCAGGACCCGAAAAGCGTCGAGCGCGGAAACCGTTGCCGCCGCGATAGCCCGCGTTTCGCCGCGTGATGGGCCCTGCATAAGCGCGAAGAAGTCCGAGAATTGCCGCAAAGTCAGATCGATCTCGAAAGCATCCTGGGTGCCAGCAAAGGCCTCGGCGGCGCTCAACAGAGCGTCGAGCGTGGTATCGGACTTCAGATGAAACGGTGGTTTCAGGGTCGCGTGAAACCCGTAACGCCGCGGATCGGCGGTCACCTCGGTGACGCGCGCCGGGTCCACGCCGGGTAGGATTGGTTGCTCAGACAACACGCCGTTGATGCTGTCGCGGCCAAGCCAACGGCTACCTAAAGCGTGCAGCGCGGTGTCCGGGCCGGGCGCGTAGTAGATCGCGTAGCGGGTTTCGGTTTTAACCAGGCCGCCCAATAGCTCTGGAAATTTGACCATAGCGTGATCTTTCGCAATTGTTCCGCAGGATTTGGGCTCTTGGTGGCCCTTGGGGTACCCGGCGATCTTTGTGGACAACGCAGCCGGTACCGGTTCAAAAAGACGGGGATAGCATATCGCATGATGTCCGGTCGGGGAGAAGAACCTTGAACACGATGAATACCGGGTCGGTAGCCATCAAGGGTGGTCTTGTCGCGCTTGGCGCCGGGCATCTCGTCGAAGCAGACGTCGCCATCGTCGATGGCCAGATCCAATCCGTCGGCGAAATAGGTTTTTCCGCCGATACCGTGCTGAACGCCGCCGGGATGTTGGTCCTGCCAGGCATGGTGGATCTGCATGGCGACGCCTTCGAGCGGCAAATCATGCCGCGTGCCGGGGTTTCCTTTCCTCTTGATGTTGCGTTAATGGATACCGACCGCCAGATGGTAGCGAACGGCATTACCACCGGCTATCACGGGGTCACGCTGTCCTGGGAGCCGGGGTTGCGCAGCCGTGATGTGGTGATC
The DNA here is from genome assembly GCA_937776645.1 of uncultured Alphaproteobacteria bacterium. Classification (GTDB taxonomy): domain Bacteria; phylum Pseudomonadota; class Alphaproteobacteria; order Thalassobaculales; family Thalassobaculaceae; genus JADHLJ01. The sequence continues at coordinate 69,744 of CALMRI010000036.1, forward strand.
GGTTTGCTTGCGGCGATGGAGGTAGGCGCCCACCAATTTGATTGCGACACCCGCTTTCATTTGCGCTTTGAGACCTACAATCTCGACGTCGTAAATGAGGTCGCAGGTTGGCTCAAAGAAGGCCGGGTTGATCTTCTCGCCTTTAATGACCATATGCCCTCGATCGCCCGCAAGATCGCCTCCGGCCAGATACTGACCCGCTATATCGAACGCACCGGCCTTTCCCAGGACGAATACATCGCGCTGGTTCACGGATTGCTGGACCGCAAGGATGATGTGGCTCACGCCATTCGCCGCCTCGCCGGAATCGCTAAGGATGCCAGAATCCCGATGGCCAGCCATGATGATGAAACCGCCGAGATGCGGCGGGACTATCATAGCCTGGGCTGTTCGATTGCCGAATTTCCGCTGACTGCCGAGGCCGCCGAGGAAAGCGCTCGGTTGAAAGACATGATCGTCCTCGGCGCCCCTAACGTGGTGCGCGGCGGCAGCCATTTAGGTCCCCAAGGCATTTCCGCCGCCACCGAGATCGCCGAGGGTCGGGGCGATATTCTGTGCTCGGATTATTACTACCCTGCCTTGGTCCAGGCGCCGTTTATCCTGGCCGAAAAATCGACCACTGACTTCGCCGCTGCTTGGCGTCTAGTCTCTACTAATCCAGCTCGCGCGGCGCAATTGCATGACCGCGGCGAAATTGCTGCCGGCAAGCGCGCCGATTTGGTGATCGTGCGTAAACCGGAGCAAGGCCCGGTCCAAGTTGCGGCAACGCTGGTGGCCGGTCGGACGGTGTATCGCTCGGGCCTTATTTAAACCATCGGACCGCATCGCCGACTCGTAATCTGGTGGTCGATCCGTCATACTGGTATTCGGGTATGGAGAGGGGGCGGTACCGCCCTTTTTAGCTCGGACAATGCCTTGGCCTGGACCCTGGAAAGCCGCTTGATCAATGAGTTTTCCGGCTGAATTCCTCGAAGAGATCCGCACCCAGATTAGGGTCTCGGAGGTCGTTGGCAAACGCCTGCGGTTGGTAAAAAAAGGCCGCGAGTTCCTAGGAATTTGCCCGTTTCATAACGACACTAAGCCGTCGATGGCCGTGGTCGATGAGAAGAACTTTTATCACTGCTTTGCTTGTGGTGCGCATGGCGACATCATCACCTTCACCATGGAGGTCGAGGGACTAAGTTTCCCCGAGGCGGTTGAAAAGCTCGCCGGGATAGCGGGGCTGGAGGTGCCGAGGCAAACCCCGGAGGCGCGCGAACGCGAGGTCGTGCGCAAGACCCTGGGTGATGCCATGGAAGCGGCCTGCCGGTTCTATGAAGAGGTGTTGTGGTCGCCCGAAGGACGTGCGGGGCTGGATTATTTCCGGGGCCGGGGCCTGAGCGAGCAGACCATCCGGCGCTTCAGGCTTGGCTATGCGACGGAGCATCGCACGGCCTTGCGCCAGGCGATGTCGCTCAAGGGGATCGAATCGGCGATGCTTCTGGAGGCGGGACTGATCCGCAAGCCCGAGGACCGTGACCAGACCTATGACTATTTTCGCGGACGAGTGCTGTTCCCAATCACCGATCGGCGTGGCCGGGTGATCGCCTTTGGTGGCCGGATCCTGGGCGACGGACAGCCTAAATATCTGAATTCGCCGGACACACCGCTCTTCCATAAGGGCAGGGTGCTCTATGGTCTAGCGCAAGCGCGCGAAGCCGCCTCGAAGGCTGGCGAGGTCATCGTCGCCGAGGGGTATATGGACGTGATCGCCTTGGCCCAGGGTGGTTTCCCGCATGCGGTAGCGCCGCTTGGTACGGCATTGACCGAGGATCAGATCACCGAGCTTTGGCGCCTGGCGCGGGAACCGATTGTTTGTTTCGATGGCGACGCGGCGGGACAAAAAGCAGCGGCGCGGGCGGCGGACCGGACCTTGCCGATCCTGAAGCCCGGCCATTCACTACGCTTTGTCACGTTGCCGATCGGCGAGGATCCGGATGATCTGATCAAGCGTGGCGGGGCCAAAGCAATGCGCGCAGTGTTGCGTCGGCGACCGGCATGGCGGATTTCATCTGGGACCAGGAGCTGCGCGCCCAGGCAGTCGATACGCCCGAACGCCAAGCGGATTTCATCGGTCGGGTTCGCCACCGGGTCCACGATATTGCCGACAAGACGGTACAGGACGCCTATGGCGACGCGATTGAAAGACGTATTCGCGAGCTGCGTAACGCCGGTCGGCGCGGGCCTTTCGTTCCCGGACGCGCCGGGCAAGCAGACGATCCAGCGCCCGGCCCCGCAGGGCAGCGCAACCGCTCGGGCCAGAGTTTCAATGGTGCTCGGGCGTCGGCAAAAGCAAGGGGTTATGGCGGCTTTCGTCACCCATCCGAGCCTCATGGAGGAGTTTGGCGAGGCGCTTGGATATCTGCAATTCGACGATCCCTTCCTTGACAAACTCCGTCAGGACATCTTACAGAATATCCCTTCCGAATCGGCGCTTGACGCGGCGGGCCTCAAGCGCCATCTCCAGGGACTGGGATATAGCGACGATTGTGACGGGCTGCTTGGGGCCGGCACCTTAGGGCATGCGGCCTTTGCACGACCGGATGCGTCGCTGGAACAGGCGCGTGCTGGTGTCCAGGAACTCTTGGCAAGAATGGGCAAGTATCAGCTGGAAGAGCAACTCGCGGACGCACAGCAGGCGGTCGCGGCAGAATTCAATGAGACGAATTGGAACCGGTTAGCATCGTTGAGAGCGGCATTGGCGGCGGTGAACTCCAGTTCATCGTTGGAAGAAGCCGTTTGACGGCGTGACCGGCAGAATTTAGCGACACGTAGACGATCAGGCGACGAAAGGGCGACAAGCATGGCGAAACAGGCTCTGGCGACGACCGAGGAAGAGACCCCCGAACGCGAGGAGGCCGCCCCAACGACGGGCCGCTCATGGACACCATGAACGCGGCCGTCAAGAACCTCCTCAAGAAGGGTAAGGAGCGCGGATACCTCACCTATGACGAGGTCAACGCGGCGCTTCCTCAGGACGAAATGACGTCGGAGCAGATCGAAGACGTGCTGTCCTCTCTCAACGAGATGGGCGTGAACGTCGTCGAAAGCGAAGAGACCGAAGAGGCCCCCGCCGAGGAAAAGGAAGAGACCGAAGCCACCCCAGTCGGCAATGTCGCCGAAGATGATGTCGGGCGCACCGACGATCCGGTCCGCATGTATCTGCGTGAGATGGGGAGCGTCGAGCTGTTGTCCCGCGAGGGTGAGATCGCGATCGCCAAGCGCATCGAGGCCGGCCGCGAGCTGATGATCGGCGGTATCTGCGAAAGCCCGCTGACCATCAAAGCATTGATTAAATGGCGTGACGCGCTGAAAGAAGGCGAAGTCCTGTTGCGTGACGTGATCGACCTGGACGCGACCTATGGAAGCACGCCGGAGGCTCAGGCGGCGCAGGCAGCCCAGGCGGCTAAACAAGCCGCCGCCGTCGCCGCTGCCGCCAACCGCGCCAATGGCATTGTGCCGCCGACCGCCGCGAATGATCCAAGGCAGCCGGCCAGCCGGGGGCTGCGAGCGAATCCTCCGATGGATGATTCCGACGACGATGACGATGATGGCGAGGAGAACAATCTTTCTCTGGCGGCCATGGAAGCGACGCTGTTGCCGCAGGTCCTGGAGACCTTCGACGCTATCGCCGACACCTATGGCAAGCTGAAGAAAGTTCAGGATCGCCGCTTGTCCCGCATGCAAAAGGGCGAGCCGTTGACGATCCAGAGCGAGCGCCGCTATGCCAAGCTGAAGGATGAGTTGGTCGAGTTGATGGACGGCGTACGGCTTAACAACGGTCGTATCGAAGCGCTGCTCGAACAGCTCTACAAACTGAACAAGCACCTCGTCGGTATCGACATGGGGCTGATGAAGTTGGCCGAGAAATGTAAGGTCAAACGGGCGCATTTCATGGCCCAGCATTTCGGCAAGGAACTGGAGCCGAACTGGGGCGAGATGATCGCCGAACTGCCGAGCCCCGGCTGGCGGCGCTTTGCCGAACAGCACAGCGATGAAATCACCGATGGTCGAGGTGACATCGTGGCGATTTCCGCCGATGCCGGCCTGCCGATCGGCGAGTTCCGCCGGGTGGTTCAGACCGTGCAAAAGGGCGAACGCGAGGCGGGCCGGGCCAAGAAGGAAATGGTCGAGGCCAATCTGCGCCTGGTGATCTCCATCGCCAAGAAATACACCAACCGCGGCCTGCAATTCCTGGATCTCATCCAGGAGGGCAATATCGGCTTGATGAAGGCGGTCGATAAATTCGAGTATCGCCGCGGCTATAAATTCTCGACCTATGCCACTTGGTGGATCCGCCAGGCGATCACCCGATCGATCGCCGATCAGGCGCGCACCATCCGTATTCCCGTGCATATGATCGAGACGATCAACAAGCTGGTCCGCACCTCGCGCCAGATGCTGCACGAGATCGGCCGCGAGCCGACCCCGGAGGAACTCGCCGAGAAGTTGGTCATGCCGCTGGAGAAGGTCCGCAAGGTTCTGAAGATCGCCAAGGAGCCGATCAGCCTGGAGACGCCGATCGGCGACGAGGAAGACAGCCATCTCGGCGACTTCATCGAGGACAAGAACGCGGTCCAACCGCTCGACGCGGCCATTCAGGCCAATCTGCGCGAGACCACCACGCGGGTCCTTGCCAGCCTGACCGCGCGCGAGGAGCGGGTTCTGCGGATGCGTTTCGGCATCGGCATGA
>CALMRI010000037.1 GCA_937776645.1 uncultured Alphaproteobacteria bacterium
TTGGTGAAGGCATCGAAAAGTGGCTTTACCAAGAAAGACTGGCGGAGCGAGTAAACGTTGACCTCGTTTGAACCAACGTCGCTGGCCGCCGCGCCCGAGATTAGCGCAGCCAAGGCGACCGCCGTGCCTAAGAGTGTCGCCACCAACCACGATCCAAGCAGAGCCCTCAGCCAACGTCGTCTCAAACCCGTCTCACTCATCGCCTCGCCCCGTTAATAAGAATGAGTCGCAGTTGGTATTTTAGTGCAGCAAGCGCTGGAGACTGTCAAGAGAAAATGCGAATCATTCGCAACAGGAAAACCTTGTTTCGATCGCTAACCTTGACACTAACCTCACATGCTCCGACAAACAGCGATCGATGGTTCCCCGATGGGGATGAAAAGGGAACGCGGAAGGTGCTGCATAACATGTGCACCCGACCGTGGCTGCCCCCGCAACTGTGAGCGGCGAGCGTCGGTCTCTACAAGCCACTGGGTAAGCCGAGTATTAGGCCCCCGGGAAGGCGGGACCGCCCGCACTGACCCGCGAGCCAGGAGACCTGCCGTCGATGTCGTCGCCAGTTCGGGCACGGGGTGCTGTCGGAACGCGGGTCCTCCGTTTGGTGACGACTGAGCGTAATCGCTTGGCCTCGGGAGGGACCGCATGAGCAACGATATTTATCACCATCAATCCAAGAAAATTCCGGCGACCGTCATCACAGGATTTCTCGGTTCCGGCAAAACCAGCCTGATCCAGCATTTGATCGCAACCGCCAATGGCCGCCGGCTCGCTTTCATCATCAACGAGTTTGGCGACCTCGGTGTCGACCGTGAGTTGTTATTGGGCTGCGGCATGGATGATTGCACCGACGACGATGTCGTGGAACTCGCCAATGGCTGTATCTGTTGCACGGTCGCGGATGATTTCCTGCCCACCATGCGAGCGTTGCTGGATAGGGACGACCCGCCAGACCACATCATTATCGAAACTTCTGGCTTGGCGCTGCCAAAGCCGCTTCTCAAAGCCTTTGCCTGGCCCGAGGTGCGCACCCGCACCACGGTTGACGGGGTGATCGCCGTCGTCGATGCCTCGGCTGTCGCCGCCGGCCGTTTCGCCTCCGATCCTGATGCGGTGCAGGCACAACGCGAGGCCGACGACTCCCTCGATCATGAAAGCCCGCTTGAGGAATTGTTCGAGGAGCAGGTGCAATGCGCCGACATTGTCGTGCTCAACAAGACGGATTGCGTGGATGCTGACGACTGGAGCGATATTGACGCCATGGTCGCCCGCCATCTGCGACCAGCGGTGAAAACCCTGCGCTCCAGCCACGGCAAGATCGATGCCTCGGTCCTGCTCGGCCTTGGAATGGAGGCGGAGCTGGACCTGGACAGCCGGCCTTCGCACCATGACGATGGGCAGGAGCACGATCATGAGGATTTTGAAAGCTTTGTCATTGACCTTGGCGAGACCGAGGACCCGGACGGGCTCCTCGCTCGGCTAGAGAGGGCGATCACCGAGCACGATATTCTGCGAGTAAAAGGATTTTTGGCGGTTCCTGGCAAGTCGATGCGTCTGGCGATCCAGGCGGTGGGTAGTCGGATCCACCGCTATTTCGACCGGGACTGGACGGCTAAGGATATCCGATCCTCGCGCCTAGTTATCATCGGCCAGGACGGGTTGGATCAAGAACGTATTTCCGCCGCGCTTCGTGGTTGACGGGGCGCCTGATGCATCTTCTGGCGGCGACACCTGGGCGGACGACGGATCGCGCCGAAGCGGTAGACCTCGGCCAAAGCCCGGGTGAGATTGTTATTCTATCGGCCGCTGATACCGAACTGGCTTGCCTTGCCCAGGCCCAGGCACAAATTCAAGCCCGGAATCTATTTCGGTCCAGGGTCGCCGCGCCGGCTTTGCGGCTCGCCAATCTCATGCAGCTGGCGCACAATCTGTCGGTCGATCTCTATGTCGAGCAAGTCATCGCCAAGGCTAAACTGGTGGTGGTCCGGCTGATCGGTGGGACCGGATACTGGCCTTATGGCATCGAGCAGATTGCTGGGATTGCCCGGGAGAAGGGCATCGCACTCGCATTTATTCCCGGTGATGATCAGACTGACGCCGAATTGATGTCGCAGTCGACCTTGCCGGCGCAAACGGTGCAACGGATCTGGGGCTATTTTCTGCATGGCGGTATCGACAACGCAATCGCGCTGCTGAACCATGCAGGAACGTTGATTGGGGAGGGCGCGCCGTGGGCTGAGCCGGCGCCTTTGATGAGGTGTGGACTCTACTGGCCGGGTCTGGAAATGCCAGGGCTGGAAGATCTGCGGGCACATTGGGAACCAGCTAAGCCTGCCGCTGCGATCGTCTTTTATCGGGCATTGGTTCAGGCCGGGAACCTGAAGCCGGTTGACGCCCTGATCAGCGCGCTGGCGGATCGGGGCCTCAATCCGTTGCCCATCTATGTGTCCAGCCTCAAGGATGCAAGCTCGGCCGAACTGATCACCTCCACGTTGGCCCAGGCGGACACGGCGGTGGTCTTCAACGCCACTGGTTTCGCGGTGTCCAAGCCCGGAGCGGCGCGTGTCGAAACACCGTTCGACGGAGCCGACTGCCCGGTCATTCAGGTGATCTTCTCGGGCAGTGACCGAGATGGATGGGAAGCGTCTGCTGCTGGCCTTTCTGCTCGGGACATCGCGATGAACGTGGCTCTTCCGGAGGTCGATGGGCGTTTGCTTTCCCGGGCGGTGTCTTTCAAGGCCGAGGCGCGGTTCGACGCCTTGACCGAATGCGCGATCGTCGTCTATGAGCCCGTGGCCGACCGGATCGCGTTTGCCGCTGACCTCGCCGCTAATTGGGTGACGCTGCGCCAAACTCCACCGGCCGACCGGCATGTTGCGCTGATTTTAGCCAACTATCCGAATAAGGACGCCCGAATTGGTAATGGCGTAGGCCTGGATACCCCGGCCAGCACGGTGCGGGTGTTGCGCAGTCTTGCCGAGGCCGGCTACCAGGTGACGGATGCGCCAGCCGATGCAGAGGCATTGATGGCTCGTCTGACCGCTGGTCCGACCAATGCCCTGGTTGATCGAAACCAAAAACCCGGCGGCGTTAGCTATTCCCTGGCCGACTATCACGCCTTTTTCGCCACGCTGCCGATGCAGGTGCAAGACCAGGTGACGGAACGCTGGGGGGCGCCAAAAACCGATCCCTTCATTACCGGGGATGGATTTCTGCTTGCCGTTCACAGCTTCGGCAATGTCGTTGTCGCGGTCCAGCCGGCGCGTGGGTACAATATCGATCCGAAGGCGACCTATCACGATCCGGCCCTGGTGCCACCGCACGGATATCTGGCTTTTCACGCCTGGTTGCGCCGCCGCTTCAAGGCACATGCGGTTGTCCATCTCGGCAAGCACGGCAATCTTGAATGGCTGCCCGGCAAGGCACTGGCCCTGTCCGAGTCCTGTTACCCGGAGGTGGTGCTCGGCCCTTTGCCGAACCTCTATCCGTTCATCGTCAATGATCCTGGCGAGGGTACCCAGGCCAAGCGTCGGAGCGCGGCGGTGATCATCGACCATCTAACCCCGCCACTGACTCGGGCGGAGACCTATGGTCCCCTGCGAGACCTTGAGGCGCTGGTCGATGAGTATTACGAGGCCGCCGGCCTCGACCCGCGCCGTCTCGCCTATCTGTCCGAGAAAATCCTCGAACTGGTGCATCGGCTTCGGCTCGATCTGGATTGTGGAATCACGGCGGATGATGCCGAAAACGAAAAACTGCAAAAGCTGGACGCTTTTCTCTGCGAGCTGAAAGAACTGCAGATCCGCGACGGGTTACATGTCTTCGGCGAAACACCACAAGGCCGTCTGTTGGACGATCTGCTGGTCGCGCTTTTGCGCACCCCCCGGGGCGCCGGCAAGGCAGGGGCAGCGTCGCTGCACCGGGCACTGGCAGCGGATTTGGGCTTGGAGGCATTCGATCCGCTGGATTGCGCTATGGCCGCGCCGTGGACCGGCCCGCGTCCCGAAGCGCTCGCCAAGGCTGTTAACGCCGGAGCACTGAATTCCTCCTGGCGCAGCGCCGGGGATACCGTCGAACGCCTGGAATTTCTGGCCAGCGCCCTGGTCTCTGGATCATTAATCGCCGACCCGGCGTGGACCCAGGCGCAGGCGGTTTTGGACCACCTGAATACGAAAATTCGCCCCGCCGCAATGGCCAGCGGGGCGGCTGAGCTCGCCGGCCTACTGACCGGATTAGACGGCCGTTTTGTGGCGCCGGGCCCCTCCGGTGCGCCAAGCCGTGGCCGACCTGAGGTGCTGCCAACCGGCCGGAACTTCTATTCCGTCGACACCCGCGCGGTACCGACGCCAGCCGCCTGGCATCTGGGGTGGAAAGCCGCCGGCCTGCTGCTTGACCGGCATCGTCAGGAACATGGCGAGTGGCCACAACGCATCGCGCTTTCGGCCTGGGGCACGGCCAATATGCGTACCGGTGGTGACGATATCGCCCAGGCCCTGGCGCTGATAGGCGCCCGACCGGACTGGGAACCCTCTTCGGGTCGGGTCACCGGGTTTGAGATCCTGCCGCTTTCGCTGTTGGGAAGGCCGCGCATAGACGTCACATTTCGGATTTCTGGGTTTTTCCGCGATGCCTTTCCCTATCAGATCGATTTGCTTGATTCCGCGTTCCGCGCCGTTGCCGCGCTGGATGAGCCGGAACAGATGAACCCGATGGCCAGTAGCGTCCGGCAGGAGGCCGAGACAATGGTGCGAGCCGGCGCTGAGCCAGAGGGCGCTAAACGCCGCGCCGGGTTCCGGATCTTTGGCTCCAAGCCCGGCGCCTATGGAGCCGGACTACAGGCTCTGATCGACGAGGGAATCTGGGAAACCGACGCGGATCTGGCCACCACCTATCTCGCCTGGGGCGGCTATGCCTATGGCGATGGCGCGGCCGGGCAGTCCGAGCACGATCTTTTCGAGGCCCGACTCAGTCGCACCCAGGTTATCCTGCACAATCAAGACAACCGAGAGCATGACCTGCTCGATTCCGACGATTACTACCAATTCGAAGGCGGGCTCGCCGCCTCGGTTCGGCATTTTTCCGGCGCCCAGCCGGTGGTCTATCACGGCGATCATTCACGGCCGGAAACCCCGCGCATCCGCACCTTGGAGGAAGAAGTCTCCCGGGTCGTGCGCGGTCGGGTGGTCAATCCCAAATGGATCGCCGGCGTGATGCGCCACGGCTATAAGGGAGCCTTCGAGATGGCGGCGACGGTGGACTATTTGTTCGCCTTTGCCGCAACCGCGCGCTGTGTTGCCGACCACCACTTCGACGCGGTGTTCGACGCCTTTCTCGACGATCCCGAAGTGCTGGCTTTCCTGGATCGTCACAATCCCCATGCTCGGGCCGACATCGCCGCCCGTTTGTCAGAGGCGCAACGACGCGGTCTGTGGCGACCGGGACGCAACGCGATCCCCGAGCGCCTGGAGGCTCTGGCCGTTCGCTGAATCGGATCTAAGGCTTTGAAAATCGATTGAAGGCCCGCCTGGGCGGCGCCATAAGCTTGCCTCGATCGTCTTCTAAAGAAGATGGAACGCCCTGTTGCCGCAGTCTCGACATGGTTTCGTTGAACGCATGCCGTATTGTTTCGATTGCATCAGGCTCCCGAGAATGGCAATTCATGTTCATCGAATTGGCAAAAAGCCGACCGAGGCACGCTAGCATGATACGGTTCGTTACCCTCTTTTGCTTCATCTGCATCGCCCTGGCAGGGGCGGTGTCGCCCTCTGTTGCACAGATTCCCAAGGACCTTGGCGGGACTGGGAAGTGGACCGCCTATACCTTTATGGATGGTAAGAACAAAGTCTGCTACATGGCGAGCGCGCCGGTGAAGCAGCAGGGCAAGTATAAAAAGCGTGGTCAACCCTACGCGTTGATCACCAACCGGCTCGCGTCGAAATCCAAGGCCGAGGTTAATTTTGTCGCCGGCTATACGTTCAAAAAAGATGCTCCGGTCAAGGTCACGGTCGGCAACCAGGCCTTTGAGTTGTTCAGTACCGAGGGGCGCGCTTGGTCGCCGGATGCCAAAGCCGATGCGAAGTTGGTGAAAGCGATGATTCGAGGTAGCCGGATGGTGGTTCGGGGCGTCTCTAGCCGAGGCACGAAGACGACCGACTCCTATTCGCTCTCGGGCTTCACCGCGACCAAAAAGCTCATCGACCGGGCCTGTAAATCCAAATGATCGCTGTGCTCCCCCAAGCTAGTAACCCCGATATTCGGCTCGCCACTGGCCTCGAGGATCTGATCGGGTTGTCGCGCACTGATTTGATTGAGCGGCTCGCCGGGATCGGCCTGCCGAAATTCCGCGCCGGGCAGATTTGGCACTGGCTCTACCATCGCGGCGCCACCGATCTCGACGAGATGACCACCCTGGCCAAACCATTACGCACTGAATTGGCTACCCGGTTTCGGGTCGGGAGGCTGGAAATCGCGCGCGAGCAGCGTAGTGTAGACGGCACCATAAAATGGCTGTTCCGCTTTCCGGATGGCAATGAAGCCGAGACCGTTTTTATCCCCGAAGATGACCGGGGCACGCTCTGCGTCTCCTCGCAAATAGGCTGCACGCTTACCTGTTCGTTCTGTCATACCGGCACCCAGCGTCTGGTTCGCAACCTGACCTCTGGCGAGATTGTTGGCCAGGTGATGGCGGCGCTCGACGTGTTGGAGGCCTGGCCGGCGGCGCAAGTGAACCGCCCGGTGACGAACATCGTGCTAATGGGCATGGGCGAGCCGTTGTACAATCTTGATAACGTCGCCAAGGCGATCCATGTGATCATGGACAACGAAGGGATAGCCATCTCCAAGCGGCGGATCACCTTGTCCACCTCCGGGGTTGTGCCGGAAATGATCCGCTGTGGGGCCGAAACCGGCGTGAACCTGGCGATCTCACTGCATGGCGTGACCGACGCGATCCGTGACATTCTGGTCCCGATCAATAAGAAATATCCGCTGGCCCAATTGCTCCAGGCCTGCCGAAACTATCCGGGAACCAACAATGCTCGGCGGATCACTTTTGAATATGTGATGCTGAAGGACCTCAATGACAGCCCTGCTGACGCGAGGGCGCTGGTCCGGCTGATCAAAGGCATTCCGGCGAAAATCAATCTAATCCCGTTCAACCCCTGGCCAGGCTCGCCGTACGAGTGTTCGGACACTGCGGCCATCGACGCCTTTGCCGAGATCGTGATGCAAGCTGGCTATGCCTCACCAGTACGCCGGCCACGTGGCAGCGATATCCTGGCGGCCTGTGGTCAGCTCAAGTCCGACAGTCAGCGCTTGCGCAAGCGGAATAGAGAGGTGGCGGTCTCGGCGGCTTGAGGCGGGGTTGGTCAAGCGTCGCGAGGCTTTGATCTGCCTTGACCCGCAGGGGGCTTCCCCATGAAACCCGTAAATATGCTCGAAAGGCGGTTTCGTCGGTACGGCTCATTGAAAATCACACAAAAAAACACTACATTCCCTGTTAATGCTTCCTTCATTTTGGAGAGATTAAAAAATGGCTCTCGATCCCCGCTTGTTGTCGCGCGCGCAAGCTGATGAGGCCCATGTCGATGTGGGCCTGCGCCAGTACATGCTCGGTGTGTACAACCACATGACCGTCGGTCTCGCGATCACCGGGTTGGTGGCGCTTGGCGCGAGTTTCATGGCCATCCAGAATGGGCAGCTTACTAGTTTCGGCCATGCAATCTACGTATCGCCTTTGAAATGGTTGATCATGCTCGCCCCGATCGGAATGGTTTTTCTTTTCGCTGCGAAGATTAACTCGATGGCGGCGTCGACGGCGCAGATCGTCTTCTGGCTTTTTGCCGGATTGATGGGGCTGTCGCTGTCCAGCATCTTCCTAGTCTATACCGGTGCAAGCATCACCCGGGTCTTCTTCATCACCGCCGGCATGTTCGCGGGAATGAGTCTGTATGGTTACACAACCAAGAGGGACCTGACCGGGTGGGGGTCATTCCTGTTCATGGGTTTGATCGGGATCCTTATCGCCAGTATCGTGAATATCTTCCTTGCCTCCACCGCCCTCCAATTCGCGATCTCGGTTATTGGCGTTTTGGTCTTCGCCGGCCTCACCGCCTACGATACGCAATCGATCAAGTCCGCAATATTGGGAGGGTGACGATAGCGAAACCCAGGCCAAGAAGTCGATCCATGGGGCGTTGCGACTGTATCTCGACTTCATCAACATGTTCCTCATGCTGTTGCGACTGTTCGGCAATCGCCATTAGATAATCATCGAACGCTCGGCGAACGCCCGGATCTATTCCGGGCGTTTTCCAATTCCGGTCAAACACCTTCACGTCTTGCGCTATAAATTGGGTAAATCAAGGCTGGTTAACTTCTCCAACATCTTGGCATGGAATGCGGCTCGATGTTGCGGCCACGGACCCGGCTAGGGAAGAAGCCGTAATATCTACACATACCCTGTTCGAGGTTCTTACGCTGAAGAACGGTCAATAGATCGTGGACCCGACTTATCCGGAGCGCGAAGAAGCGAGCAAGGTCGCGCGCGGCCTGCATGGCGAAAAATAATATGACGGTGTCAGGGCGAACTGAGGCTCCTATGACGGGAAATTCGGCAATTCCAAGAAAACCGTCATTTATGATAGCACCAAGAAGATAAAGGCGCGCCGACCCCCACGGTAAACAACGAAGCTGCACCAACCGCCTCCCCATCCGACCCTGTTGGAGCACACATCGCTGCAGGCGGGACCGTTTCGACCGGCTAGATCTGCAACATCTACGCCCACCGAGGCACCGGTCGCGAGGTGAAGGCCGACGGCAATGTGGCCTAGTTTGATAGCCCGCTCGCCGAGACCGAGGCGGCGCTGGACAACGCGCTGGTTTTGGCCAATCTCGTTGATTTTAACATGCTGTATGGCCATCGCCGCGATATTGCCGGTTACGCGGCGGCACTGGAGGCCTTTGATTGCTGGTTGCCGCGCTTCGAGGCCCTCATGCGACCGGGCGATCTGGCGTTAATCACCGCCGATCATGGCTGTAATCCGAGCTGGCCCGGTAGAGACCATACCCGCGAGAATGTCCCGGTGATCGGCTTCGGACCAGTTATCATTGCCGGTAACATCGGCCACCGCGAGAGTTTCGCCGATGTCGGCCAATCCCTGGCGATGCATCTGGATCTGGTTCCCCTGGCCGACGGCGCTGCTTTTCTGAACCCCAATTGATATTGGTCGCAAGAGCCGGTGGCGCGTGGGAAATAATTCCACTTATTCCGGATCTGCTTTAGGCTTGGGTGGAACTGGCCAATGTGGAGGCTTCCGTGTTTCGGGCCTTGAAAGATTTGTTGCTCATCGGCTTCGCGCTTTCCAGCCTTCTCGCGGCAAGCCAGATTCCCGGCTTTGTCCAGGAATACGAGCAGCGTTTGGGCGGCACCCGGGATGAGGTGACCCGGCTAGTGGCGGAGTTCACGTCGATTGCTGAGCGCGCCGACACCGATCTTGCGGGCTATGCGATCCGCCTGGCCAATAATGTGGACGCGAGTATAAGCGCCACCGGTCGCGAGATCCTGTCACTGTTGGAACGTGAAACTGCGGTGGCGGCGCATGTTGACGCGCTGGCCGCCAGTTCTCGCCTGATGAAACCGCTGCTGGTGATGGGGTATGCCGACCGCGAGATCATCGGTGCGACCTGGAAGGCTTATCACTATACCCTGACGCTTGACCCGGAGTTCGCGTTGATCGGCCTGGGTGTCGGCTGGCTGCTCTATGCTTTCATCGGGGCTATTCTCGGCGCGATGATGCCGCGTCGACGCTACTGAATTCGCGCGGAAAAACACCTACGCTCCCGCTCATAAATAGCAATATCGATTTTGTATCAGATGGCATTCGTATCAGCTGACGTCGCGCCATGTTTCCGGCTTCGCCTCGGGTCGGCTTTGCAGTGGAATCTCGCCAGGCTTGGGCAGTCTGTCTGCTTCCGGATCAACGCTTTCCGGCGCCGCGTATTGGGCGAACCAGGTGGCTAGCAGAAACGATGCGAAGCCGACCATCAAAATGATCTTCAGACCTTCAACCGACCACGCGACCCAAAGCAGCAACGGCGTGAGCATGGCCACGACTCCGCACATCGCCATGCCAATCTCGGCACGGTCCTGGGTGAGGTGATGGCGTAGCAGCGCTTTGATGAGTTTCAAGATCGTCATCCTGGTGCGCGGCATGCCGCATTGGGGGACCCTATCACCAGGGCCGGCAGCATATCCAGCACCTCTCGTGCAGTCGTGCGAAAGGCCGGATCAACCGTTGGTGGCGCGGAACGCTGCGATGTCGGCCTTGGCGCCCGCGCATACCCAATAGATGTCGGAACCCCCGGCGCCCAGCAAAAAACCCGTCTTGGCCAGATCTGCGGTCGAGACATCGGGTCGGGGGATCGTACCCAAGGTCTTGCCATGCGCGCCGGCCGCCGCCTTAACCTTCTCGATCGCCGCCAGAACGTCGGGATGGGAGGTTTCGGTGAGCACGCCGAGCGATCCGGAAAGATCGTTGGCGCCAACGAACAATTGATCGACCCCGTCGATCGCCGCGATCGCGGCGGCGTTCTCGACCGCCTCGGCGCTTTCGATCTGCAGGGTGAGGAACAGTTCCTCATGCGCCCATTCGATGTAATCCTCATCCAAACCATAGCGGGAGCCGCGCACGATCGGCGCTGCGTAGCCCCGCCGACCCCTGGGCGGATAACGGCAGGCATTGACGATCGCCTGGGCTTGCTCGGCGGTATCGACCATCGGCACCATGAACGAGGTGCAGCCCGCGTCCAGCAGTCGTTTCAGATAATCCGGGTCCTTGCCGGGCACCCTGACCAGAGCCTCGGCCGTGCCGACGGCGCAGGCGCGCATCATCGCGACGGTGGTTTCCAGGTTCAACTGGCCATGCTCGCTATCGATGATGACGAAATCATAGCCGGCCAGGCTCACCGCTTCGACGATCGCCGGACTGGGCAACGAGGCCCACATGCCGACCACGGGTTTTCCGGCGGCGAGCTTTTGTTTCAGCGTGTTGACCTGGCGCATGATGATGGTTCCCCCGAGGGCGCTAGCGTTAAGAGCACGGAGCTTAGCGGTTGCAAAGCCGTCTGGGCTAGGGGGATCGTGGACTTATTCGGTCTGGGATCTGTTGTCAGGTAAAAATAACTTTCCAGGTGACGACGAAAATATTTCGACGGCAAGATTTCAAGAAAAAAATCGCGAAATATTGCGGGATGGTGGTTTCACGGCCATGTAATAAGTCATTCAAAGCTGCTAATTTGGCCAAAGTATGAACTTGCGATCGATCATCGTCAAAGTCATCTGGGACGCGGACGCGGACGCAGGCGTGTGGGTGGCCACCAGCGATGATCTTCTAGATTTGAACGGGGGCACCCTGGAGCTGAATTACCAGCGGAAATACCGCTGCATATCATGCACCATCAGATTTCCAAGGTCCGCATCCGGGCTACATGACATGCTCCAGATGAAAGGTTTCGCAAAAGCGTTCAAGGCCATGCTTCGGCAGAGCGGGTGTTCGTTTGTTAGAGAAGGTTGGGGTGACCATGAAATGTGGTGCTCACCCATAACCAAGCGATATTTTCTGGTCGATAACAGCTGCAAGTCCAGGCATACGACGAACGAAGTGTTGAAGCAGGCTGGCCTGGATAAATTCTTCTGGGGCCCGCGCCAAATCACCGGATTCAGTATCGCCTTACAATTTCGTTTATCTTTCCCTTTCGCCAACCAAGATACCTGCAACGAGATCAGGACGCCCGCCCGATGCCGATCCGCCATGCCCCAGCTGCCCTCGTCGCTTATGCCGAGGCACTGTTTACCGCCGCCGGAATGGATCCCGACAAATCCGCCATCGTCGCGCCGCTATTGGTCGAAGCGGATCTGATGGGGCACACGACCCACGGACTGGCCCAGGGGCCGGCTTATCTGAACGGGTTGGAGAGCGGCGCCATGCTCGGCGCCGGAGAGCCGATCACCATCGCCGACCGAGGCGCCGTCGTAACTTGGGATGGTCAGCGCATTTCCGGCGTGTGGTTGACCGCCAAGGCGGTGGAGTTGGCGGTGGACCGGGCCCGCACCTATGGCACCTGCACCGTGGTGATTCGCCGTTGTGGCCATATCGCCTGTCTCGCCGCCTATCTGGAAATGGCGACGGCGAAGGACTGCATGATCACCCTGGCCTCCTCCGACCCCTCGGTGGAAAGCGTGGCCCCCTATGGCGGCACCACGCCGAAATTCACCCCGAACCCGATCGCCGTCGGTATTCCGACCGAGGGCGACCCGATACTGATCGATATCAGCGCTTCGATCACCACCAACGGGCTGACCGGACGCTTGCATGGCGAGGGCAAAAGGCTGCCGGGCGAATGGGTGCAAGACGCCGATGGCCGGCCGAGCAACGACCCGGGGGTGCTATTCACCGACCCTCCGGGCACGATCCTGCCGATTGGCGGTCGGGAATACGGCCATAAAGGCTTCGGTCTGGCGCTGATGATCGAGGCGATGACCCAGGGTCTCTCGGGCCTTGGCCGCGCCGATCCCAAGGAAGGCTGGGGCGCTTCTGTCTATCTGCAGGTAATCGACCCGACGGCGTTTTCCGGGATCGAGGGCTTCACCCGGCAAACCACCTGGCTGGCCGAGGCCTGCCGTGCCGACCGACCGGCGGTTGGCGTCGAGGCGGTTCGTATGCCCGGCGACGGCGCGCTGGCGCGCAAACGGGCGGCCTTGGCCGAGGGCGTGGAGATCTATTCCGGCGTGATGGAGAAACTGGCATTGATCGGCGACAAGCTCGGCGTGGTCGCACCGTCGCCGATCTGACCCTGGGTGGTTTATCCCTTAGTCTTGAAGCTCACATCCGCCCATTCCTCCCATAGGGTGGCGAGCGAGGCGTAGTCCAGATCGCCCATGTCGCGGGCTTCGGCGATCTCATACGGCGTATGCGCCGCCAAGGTCGCGAATAGCGGCACGCCAAGTTGCTGCGCCGTTTCCAGGGCCAGCACCGAATCCTTGCGAGCGTTGGTGACCGACATACCGCCTTGATAATTGCCCTGCTGCATCCGTTCCTGCACCCGATGCACCAGCGGGCGGAGCAGGCCCTCTTCGCGATTTAGAATGTCGATCATGGTCCGGCTCGGCACGCCCAGTTTGTTGGACATGGCGAAAGCCTCAATCAGCACCACCATCAGGGCATGCATGACCCCGTTATTGACTACTTTGGTGCCCATGCCGGCGCCGATCGTGCCGAGGTCATAGATCCCGTCGGCGACCAGATCGAGAATCGGTCGGGCCAACGCCTTGTCCGCCTCGGAGCCGCCCAGAAAGAAGGTGATCTTACCGGCCGCCATGCTGGCGACACCGCCGGCGATTGCCGCGTCGACAAAGGCGATACCCTTGGCCTGGCAGATATTGTGGCTGGTTTGGGCGGTTTGGGGCGTTACCGTGCTGGTTTCGATGATCAACTCCGGCGGGTTCACCCCCTCCGTCAGAGCCTTGGTGACGGCGATCGAGATTGCCGGTTTCGGCAGCGAGAGCATGATCCGCTTGGTGCGTGCCGTAACCGCTTCGATCGAGCTGACACACTCGACCCCAAGGCTGGCGGCGATGGCACGTCGTCCCTCGTCAGGTCAAAGCCGATCACCGACCCCTTGCGCGCCAAAGCGCCGGCAACCGCGCCGCCGGCATTGCCCAGTCCGATTACCCCAACCGCGTCCACCATATCTATCTCCGCCCTCTGTTTCCCTGGTCGATCATGGCTCCGACCCTCTGGCCAAGCCATGCGCCGCGCAGGATAGATGCATCGCAGGCGAATGTGGGTGATAATTCACTTAACCGAGATCCAGCACTCATCCAATCAGTTTCCTCTCTAACAACTATCCGGGGCCGCCGACATGACAGAGCCGCTGCACTACATGACGATCCTGGAGCTTTCTGATCTTCTCAAGAGCCGGAAAATCTCTCCCGTCGAGGTCACAGAGGCCATGTTGGCCCGGATTGAGGCGCTGGACGGACGGCTCAAATCCTATGCTACGGTGATGGGCGACCAGGCGATGGTCGAGGCGCGGGAAGCCGAGGCCGAGATCGCCACCGGCGCCTACAGAGGGCGGCTGCACGGCGTCCCAGTGGCGGTCAAGGATCTCTGCTATACGGCCGGCGTGCGCACCATGGGCGGCACCCAGGTGCTGGCCAATCACGTGCCGGACTTCGATGCCACCGTGGTAGCTCGTTTTCGCAAGGCCGGCGCGGTGATGCTTGGCAAACTCAACCTCACCGAAGGGGCGATGGCCGGCTACAACCCTAAATTCCAGGTGCCGCAAAACCCCTGGCGTGAAGACCATTGGCCCGGTGCGTCATCCAGCGGCTCCGGTGCTTCAACGGCGGCGGGGCTGGCTTACGCTACTTTGGGCAGTGATACCGGCGGATCGATCCGCCACCCGGCTGCGGTCTGCGGCACTGTCGGGTTGAAGCCGACCTGGGGTCGGGTCAGTCGGCACGGCGTGCTCGACCTAGCCCAATCGCTTGATCATGTTGGGCCGCTGACCCGCAGCGCCGCCGATGCCGGCATCGTCATGCAGGCGATCTCCGGCCACGATCCGGATGATCCGACGACGTTGGTTGATCCGGTTCCCGACATGCTCGGTGGCCTTAAGGCAGGCGCGCGCGGCCTCAAGATTGGCTGGGACCCGCGCTATGGTTCCGAAGACCTGGCGCCTGACTATGCGGCGGCGATCGCGGCGGCGGTCGAGGTGATGCGAGGTCTCGGCGCCGAGATCATCGAGGTCGCCATGCCCAAGCAACTGCGAGAGTACATGGCCGCCTGGCCAACCCTTTGCAGCGCCGAGGCCGCTGATGCCCATCGGGCTTTCTTCCCGGAGCGCGCCGATGAATATGGCCCCTGGTTCCGCGAGTGGCTGACCAGGGGAGCGGGCTTCTCTGCCGCCGAATTTGCCAGCGCCCAAGCCCTGCGCCATGCCTGCAATGGTGAGCTTGCCGCGGCCATGGCGGGGATCGACCTCCTGGCCTGCCCAAGCACGCCGCGTCCGGCCTATCCCTTTACCGCAGAGCAAGCTTACGGCCCGATCCCAAAGAACCGCGACCCCTGGGACTCGCGCTTTACCGTGCCGATGGATTATGCCGGATTGCCAACGATCTCGATGCCCTGTGGGTTAAATGACGACGGCCTGCCGCTATCGCTACAATTTGCTGGGCACCGGTTGTCGGAGCCGCTTCTGGTGCGTGCCGGCGCCGCCTTCGAAAGCGCCACCGATTGGCACAAGCTACACCCGCCGGGCTGGTAAGGGCGCATTGCCGAGAACATTCAACCGAAACACCGAATGCTTTTTTGAAAGGGATCCCTCTGCATTGGCGATCCTTGGGTTAACCGGCGATCGCGATCAGCATGACCGCTGGGACCACGACGAAGACCGCGGCGACGACGCGCAGGGTAATCTGCTCGCGGCGAAAGAACACAACGCTCAAGATCAAGGTGAAAACCGGCGAGGCGGCGACGATCGGCACCACATGGATCACCTGTCCCAGATGCAGGGCGGTATTGAGCGAGATAACCGCCATGCTGAAACAGACGCTCGCGCTCATGAACCAGCAGGCGCCCCGACTGATCCACGGGACCGGCGGAGCGTCCCGGCGAGCCTTGTGGATACCAAGCGTAATGATCGCCGAGATCACGAACCCCACCATTCCGGCGATATAAACGTCGGGAACCGATTCCATCCCAACCTTGGTCAAGACATGAGCGCCTGAACGGATTGCAGCGGCGCCAACCGGCAGGGCAAGAGCCCAGAGCGGCCAAGTCCGCGCCGTCGTCCCGCTTCTTTTGGTCAGCATCATTATCGCCCCGACGATGGCCAGGGTGCCAACCGCCGTCGGCCAGGTCAAAATCTCCCCTAGCCAGAAAACTCCTAAGGCCGCACCGAATAGCGGTGCTGTGGAAGTTAGGGTGGAGCAAAGCGTTGGGCCCATATACCGTATGCCAGCCAGCGCCAGATTGGCCGAGACCGCCGGGCGAAAACATCCAACCAGGACGAAGATCAACACCGCTGGATGCAATAGGTGGTCGATCTCCAGGAAGATCGGCGCGGCCAGGACGAACAGCATTGCCGAGGTGCAAATTGTAATCGTTGCGCCACTGCGGGAGCCCATATGCGTCAGGCCGACACTCTGGAATTGAGCCCCGAGCGCGAAAAGAAAAGCAGCTGTAAGAGATAAAACGATAGGCAAAACAGTATCAGACACGAAGAACATGCAACCTTTCCGGGAAGAATCGGAATTGAAACTAGGCACAGCGATTGAGCGATGGTGCATGCTTAGCTTGGAATGACACTATCTGGTATATAAATTGGCAATTACTCATTCAGCCATCGCAATCAGTACGATGCTGGCACCATCATGAACACGACGGTGACCGTATATCCAGATGCAGCGCCTTGCGGGCAATATCTCAGTAGGCCATCCCTATCCTGCTACATAGTCGCCGCCAGCCGCACTGCTTGATCGATCGCGCGCTGGGCGTCGAGTTCGGCGGCTTCATCGGCGCCGCCGATCAAATGGACCGGCAGGTCCGCCGCCTCCAGACCCTCCTGGAGATCGCGAAGTGGTTCCTGACCGGCGCAGATCACCACAGAGTCGACCTCAATTAGGCGATCCTCGTCGCCTACGGTCACGTGTAAACCGGCATCGTCGATTCGCCGGTAGGTCACCCCGCCCAGGAAATCGACGCCCTTCATCTGCAGGGTGGCCCGGATCGCCCAGCCGGTGGATTTACCGAGGCTGCGCCCGAACCGCGCCTCGGACCGCTGGCACAAGGTGATCTGGCGGGCTGAGCGCATTACTGGGCCGGAAGCCGTCACGCCGCCGGCCTCGCCCAGGGTCGTATCGATACCCCATTCGGCGAGGAAGGCGTCGACATCCGCGTCATCGGGACCAACCAGCCCGTTCGCGTGGGTCAGGTACTCAGCGACATCAAAGCCGATACCACCAGCGCCGATGATCGCGACCCGTTCGCCGACGGGCCGACGATGCCAGAGCACATCGACATAGCTCATCGCCTTGGGATGATCGGCGCCCTCGATATCGAGCGCCCGCGGGGTCACGCCGGAGGCCAGAACCACGGCGTCATGATCAGCGTCGGTCAATCCGGCTACCGTCGCCCGGGTCGACAGCCTGATATCGACAGCTAACTGCGCCAACCGGTTGGAGAAATAACGGATGGTCTCGCCGTATTCCTTTTTGCCAGGGATCGCCATCGCCATGTTGAACTGGCCGCCAAGCCGGTTCTCCGCTTCATAAAGCGTCACCGCGTGACCGCGCTCCGCCAAGGTTGCCGCCGCCGCCATGCCGCCGGGACCGGCGCCGACTACGGCGATCTTTTTGACGCTCGCCGCCGGCTCGATAATCAATTCGGTCTCGTGACAGGCGCGCGGGTTCACCATGCAGGTGGCCAACCGACCCGAGAAGATGTTGTCCAGACAGGCCTGATTGCAGGCGATGCAGGTGTTTATCTCGCCGCCGGCCCCGTTGGCGGCCTTGGCAACGAAATCAGCATCGGCGAGGAACGGCCGAGCCATCGAAACCATGTCCGCTTGACCAGAGGCGATTACCGCCTCGGCCCGCTCGGGGGTATTGATCCGGTTCGAGGCGATCACCGGGATCGAGACGACTTCCTTGATCCGCTCGGTTGCCCAGACAAAGGCATTGCGCGGCACCGAATGCATGATCGTTGGGATCCGCGCTTCGTGCCAGCCGATGCCGGAATTCAGGATGTCGGCGCCGGCGGCCTCCAGAGATCGGGCGAGATCCATGGTCTCCGCGCCGGTCATGCCGCCCTGGACAAGATCGAGCACTGAAACCCGCGCCATCAAAATGACGTCAGCGCCGGCTTTCTGGCGGGCGCGCCGGACGATCTCGACAAACAACCGCTTGCGGTTTTCCCATGTACCGCCCCAATCATCGGCGCGCTTGTTGGTGCGCTGGCTGAGGAACGTGCTAACCAGATAGCCTTCGGAGCCCATCAATTCGACACCATCATAACCGGTCTTGGCGGCCAGGACGGTGGTGTCGGCGAAGTCTTCGATGGTTTGCTGGATCTCCGCCCCGGACAACTCCCGCGGCTCGAAACTGTTGATCGGCGCCCGGATTGGCGATGGCGCGACGAGGTCGGCCTGCTTGGAATAGCGCCCGGCATGTAACAATTGCAGCAAGATCTTACCGCCCTCGGCATGGACCGCCTCGGTGATCACCCGATGCTTGTCGGCGCAATCCGGAAAGGCCGGCTCGCCATCGCCAAGCCCAAGCTTGCCCTGGGCGTTCGGCGAGATGCCCCCGGTGACCATCAGTGCCACACCGCCGCGCGCGCGCGCGGCATAGAAAGCCGCCATCTTGGCATATCCATCCGGCGCCTCCTCAAGACCTGTATGCATCGACCCCATGAGAACTCGGTTCTTCAGGACTGTGGTGCCGACCCGCAGTGGTGAGAGAAGATGGGGGAATGACGTGGTCATAATGATTTCCGGTGAAGTGGTTTGCTGCCAGGATTGTTAGCACGACGGCGTTGGAACTCGCGAACTTTCACGGTTCTTGGCGGCTCCACCATTTCCGCCCAAGCACTGCACCCGTCATCCGCATCCCCATTGCTGTCTGGGGAAATCCAAATCTGCCAAGACTAACGTCCGATCATCGCGGAACGTGGTGATTTGTGGTGGCGGAGACTTGATAATGCGAGCCGCATTACAGATCCGAATCCCTGGACACCAGTGAGCGAAGGTTGGGGGGACAGTTCGTTTTGATCCGAATGCGGGGCCTCTCGGGCATTTCCGTCGCCCCACTATGCCGAGCGGCCCCGGGCCTTGGCCCTGTCGTCGCCCTTGCGGAACTTGATCGACCCTCGATCATCACACCTATGGCTGGGGCCGAGATTGCAAAATCGACCCTAATGTCCAATTCTATCGGCACGTTGCAGCCAAGCGGGATGACCACAGATGAGCTACGAGAAAATTTCTCTCACCCCGATTTCGGGCGCTATGGGCGTTGAGATCGATGGCGTGGATCTCTCCCAACCATTGGACAATAAGACTTTTGACAAGATCCACCAGGCGTTCCTGGAGAATCTTGTGATCATCTTTCACGACCAGACCCTGACGCCTGAACAGTGCAAGGCCTTTGCTCGACGTTTTGGGCCGTTGGAAGCCTATCCCTTCGTCAAGGGACTGGACGACCATCCCGAGATCTTCGAGATTCGCAAGGAACCGGACGAGCAGAAAAACTTCGGCGGCAGGTGGCATTCCGACATGTCGTTCTCGGAAAATCCGCCGGTTGGTACCATGCTCTACGCCTTGGAGATGCCGTCCAAGGGCGGCGATACCATGCTGACCAACCTGTATAATGCCTATGATGCTCTCTCCGATGGCATGAAGGACCTTCTGGGCGACATGCAAGCGGAGTATTCGGCGGCGCTCAAGGGGTCGGGCGGACGGGCGCAGGTGATGAACATGACCCGTTTCAATGTCGACAATCTGGATCGCGCCGATCAGGCGGCGCTCCACCCGATCGTGCGCACCCATCCGGAGACCCAGCGCAAGGCGCTGTATGTCAGTGCCGGGCATCTGAGCCGGTTTGAAGATATGACCGAGGATGAGAGCAAGCCAGTGCTGGATTACCTGCGAGAGCATGCCAGTCAGCCGGACTTCACCTGCCGGGTCCGCTATCGCAAGGGTACCCTGGTGCTGTGGGACAATCGCTGCACGCAGCATCGGGCGCTTAATGACTATCATGGAGAGCGCCGCGTGATGCACCGCCTGACCGTTGGTGGCGGCGACCACCCGAGTTGATCGCCCGGCGCTTTTAACAACGACTATATTCTGCACTATCTGGGGGTTGAGATGGGATATCGGATCGCGATTGTCGGCGCCGGCGCGGTTGGCGCCTATGTTGGTGGCTACATGGCGCGCGAGGGTGAGGATGTGACCTTCATCGACCCATGGCCGGAACACATCAAGGCGATTAATGAAAAGGGCATCAGCCTGTCCGGCCTTACCGAGCCCGAATGCTTCACCGCCAAGGCGCGCGCCATCAGCTTGACCGAGGTGCAGTCACTGTCCCGCGAAAAGCCAATCGACATCGCCTTCATCTGCATGAAGTCCTACGACACCGCCTGGGCCACGACCCTGATCAAGGACTATCTCTCGCCGACCGGTTTCTGCGTTTCGCTACAGAATTGCATCAACGAGGAAACCATCGCCAGCATTGTCGGCTGGGGCCGCACCACCGGCTGTATCGCCGCTAAGATCGCGGTTGAGCTGACCGGACCGGCGACGGTCCGTCGCGGTGTGCCGTTGGGGGGCAACAAGCACACGGTGTTTCGGGCTGGCGAGGTTCATGGACGGGTCTCGCCGCGAATCCAGGAGATCGTCCGGCTTTTGTCAGTCGTCGATAGCGCTAAGGCCACCACCAATCTCTGGGGGGAGCGCTGGTCGAAGCTGACCGCCAATGCCATGCGTAACGGGGTTTGCGCCGCGACCGGTTATGGCGCCAACGCTTGTGACAACGAGCAGATCACTCGGCGCCTCTCGATTCGCTTGGCCGGCGAGTCGGTGAAAATTGGTCAAGCTTTGGGCTATGAGTTGGAGACCATCAACAAATTTGCGCCCGAGGATTGGGTCGCCGGCCTAGAGGGCGACACGGCGATGGTTGCCAAGATGGAAGCCGAGATGAAAGCAAGCTCGGTCGGTCGAAGCGACGATTCACGCCCGTCGATGGCTCAGGATATCGCCAAGAAACGCCGCACCGAAATTCTTGCGATCAACGGTTTCGTTGCCGCCAAGGGCGCCGAGATCGGCATTGAGGCGCCGGCCAACGCAGCGTTGGTCGAAGCGGTTCGCAAGGTCGAAAGCGGCGCGTCTGAGCAGACCCTGGATCTGGTTCGGGGGATTTAAACTGGGATTTGAGAGATGCGGGGGCGGCCTTTAATCTGCCCCCGCATCCCCTGCGGTATCCACGACTGTTACCTCCCGTGTGATCTTCACGGATTTTCCCAGCATCACCGAGGCCGAGCAGTATTTGTCGGCCGAGAGGCGTATCGCTTCCTCGACCCGGTCAGACGAGAGGCCGGCGCCGGTGACGGTATAGACGGCATGGATGTTGGTAAAGACACGCGGCGGCTCGGCCGCTCGCTCTCCTGCTAGCTCTACCTGGCAATCCTCCACCGGTTGGCGCATGCGTTTGAGAATATGAACCACATCGATCGCCGAGCAACCGCCAAGGCCAAGCAGCAGCATTTCCATTGGGCTTGGGCCGAGACTGCCATCCGGATCATCCGATTGCGAACCGTCCATGATCACGCCATGACCGCTTCCGGTACCGCCGATAAAGCGCAGCCCGGATACCCAGGTCACTTTCGATGTCGTAGCTGTCATGTTGGTCTCTTTCCCAGCGCGTTGACGCGCTCACCTTGTAGCGGGAGGGCGTCTATTTATTACAGCTAAATCTGCCGCCGCGAGATCTTGAGCCGAACCGCAATGCTATGGTGCCGTGCAGTGTTGCGGCATGGTTTGCGGGGGCGCCGGCGCCTATTTGTCGACAGAGTATTCCGCCCCCTTCATTCGCGACATGACCGCCGGCAAGGGCTACCTGGCGCTGGTGGCGATAATTTTCGGCAAGTGGGCCCTTGGTCGGCGCTCGCCGTCTGTCTGCTGTTTGGCTTCCTCGACGCGGTGGTGATCCGCCTCCAGGGCGTGGCGGTGCCAGGCATTGGCGAGATCCCGGTACAAAATTGTCCCAGGTGCTGCCCTATATCCTGACAGTGGTGGCTTTTTCGGCAAGGCCAGCACGCCCAGGGGGGGCAGAATCAGAAGTGTGACGTAATCAACTGACCGGGCAGCCACAGCGCTAGCATCGGGAACAACAGCACGATTACCAGCACGACACAGTCGGAAATGCAAAACGGGAAGGATCCTTTGATCACTTGAGTGACCGGCAGCCCTGTAACGCCACTAACGGCAAACAGGTTGAGGCCGACCGGCGGGATGACACTGCCTATTTCGATGCATAGCGCCGTCAGAATCCCCAGATGGATCGGATCAACGCCAAGCGCCAACGCGACCGGAAAATAAATCGGCACGGTAAGCACCAGGATCGCGACACCGGTCAACCACATGGAAAGCACCAACAAGGTGCCCATGAGGGCGAATAGAAACCCGTGTTTGGACAACTCGAACGATCCCGCCCAGGCGGCGATCTCCTGCGGCCAGCCCATGTTGGCAAGGTAGAATTGGAAGATCCCAACACAACCGAGAAGGAAGAACACGACCGCTGTCAAGTTCATCGTGCGGCGGGTCACGGGCATCAATTCCTTCAGGAATTCCTTGCGCTTGAAGATCACGCCATAGGCCAGCGCGTAACACGCCGCCGCCGCGCCGGCCTCAGTCGGTGTGAACAGACCGCCATAAAGGCCGCCGAGGACGACCACCGGCATCAATAGCGCCGGCAGGGCTTCCAAAAATGCCGTCCAAACTTTTTTCAACTCGAACGTACCGGCCGGCAACTTGACGATGAATACGGACACACAAACGATGATCACCGCATCGCTGATCGCCAGCATGATACCTGGACCCACGCCGGCGAAGAACAATTCGACGATGGAAATCTCGGTGATTACGCCGAACAGGATCAGCGTGATACTGGGGGGAATCAGCAGCGCGATACCGCCGGCCGACGCGATCACGCCAGCGGCCATCCATTTGGGGTAGCCGCGCTTTATCATCTCCGGATAGGCAATGACGCTCATCGCGGCGGCCATAGCAGTCGAGGAGCCCGAAATCGCTCCGAACAACACCGCGGCAATCAAGGTCGCATAGGCGAACCCGCCCGGTACCCAACCGATCAACGCATCGGCGAAATTGAAAAGGCCGCGCACGAGGCCGGTTTTTTCCATCAGAAAACCGGCATAAATGAAGAACGGGATGGCGATCAGTGTGTATTTGCTAATGAAGATGAAAAACGCCTCGAACAGCGTGCCGAAGGTCAGGAAATCGTCAAAAAGCACCATGGCGGCGGTGGAGCCGGCCAGGGACATGCCAATCGGCACCCCAACGAAAAGCAGTCCAAAAAGCGTAAGCGCTAAACCGGCCATGAAACGGCCCCCAAAAAAAACTTTGCTGAAGGGCGAACTAGACGTCCGTTGTCATTTCCATTGGGGCGTCGAGATATTCCTCGCGTGCGAAACCGATGATGTCCTCGACCACCTGCAATAGCGCGACGAAGGCCATCAAGAGGAATCCAAACATCAAGATCAGATAAAACGGCCATAGCGGTATCATCAGGCTGTAAGTGGTCAAATCTCTGTTCCACGCGTAGGCGAGGGTCGACCAACCGGTGATGCCAACGGCGCCGCAAAAAAGCGTGATACCCGCCGATACAATGATCCTGATTATCCCCACCGTCTTGTAATGGCCACGGGCGTGAATCCACTGCACGATCGCGCTCATCACCAGATGGCCGCGCCGCACTTGGGTTACTGCGAAATAGAAAGCCACCGCCGAAATCATGCCAACGATGATCGCGTCCTGGCCCCATTCGAATACGACACTAAAAATGTAACGGCGAACGATCTCAAGCATCGCGAACAAGGTCAAAACCAGAAGTAGGGCCGAGGCAATCCAGCCTAGCGTCGAGTAAACCCCTTCCTTCACACGGTGTGAAAACGCAAGAAACCCATCCATATCGATTTCCCATCCGCTAAGGTTGCGGTTACCCTAAAAAAGGGGCCGCCACCAAGGTGGCAGCCCCTAGAGCTCTGTAGCGAAAGTAACCGTTACTTCCGTTTTTTCGCCTTGTACAGTTCGCTACCCTTGGTGTAGCGCGCGAAATACTTTTCGTACTTCGAGCAATCCGTCTTTTCAAGGGCATGTGACCCTGGAGGATTAGCCTTGACCAAAGCTTCGGCCTCTATCGTGAACTGGTCGACCAGCTTGTCGCCAGCATCGTTCACCTTGGTCTTGATCCAGGCATCGGTGGCACCATTTTCCACCTTCTTGATGACGGCTGCTTCGGCTTGGGTCATGATATAGACGCCGGGAGCGGACTTATCCGTGGTCTGGAACTTAGCAAGCGTGCGCTTGTCATTGCAGTAGTTCATCACGCGCTGAAACGGCATGAAATCATTCTTGATGATATCGGTCAGGACATCGCGTTGCTCTTGCGAAAGCTTGGTCCACCAACGATTGGAGGCGCCGAACCAATAGTAGTCGCCAACGATCCCGTTCAGGCCGGCAACCGTGAAGTAAGGCGCTTGCTCTTTCGTGGCATTAAAGCCACCGAGAGACGTGAGAAGGCCGTCGATTACACCGGTTTGCAGGGCCGGTGGCACGTCGCCGAAGGCCATGGCCTGGGGATTGGCGCCCAAGGCACTCAGCAAGGCGTTTTCGGCCGGTCCCATGGAACGCATCTTCTTGCCGACGAAATCGGCGGGGCCGATCAGCCGGCTCTTCACCGCGCCGGCGCCCATATACATGCTGAGATGACCGGCGCCAAAAATGGTGATGTCGTGCGCCTTGTCAAAATGGGCGACCAAATCCGAGAAGGTTTTGGTCGAGTCGATGCCATCGATGGCACCAACCGTGGACAGTTTACCGGCGCCCAGAAGCACGTTCGCCAGAGGTTCGACGCTGGAGGTCTTGCCGAACTGGCCCGTGATCATTTCCAGGTTACCCTGGGTTAGGGCTTTCACGCCCTGCGGGATGGTATAAAGCGACTTAGCCCAGAAAATTTGAACTTTACTGCCAGGAATTCTCTTTTCGACCTGTTCGGCGAAATAGACTTCCGCGATACCGGCCGGATGCGGTGGGCCGGTATGATCCGATGCCCAGCGAAGTTTAACGGGCTCCACGGCGCTAGCGACGCTGATGGAAGCGATTAGGGCTCCCGCCCCAATGATCGAGGTTGTCAAAGTTCCTAAACGAAACATTTCAGCTCCCTATATTTATTTTGAAGGCTGGCGTTCTTCGGATGGCGCCATTTCAGAATGGCACGGTACCAAACCATTGAATATTGTAAACGGTTGCCTTTCATCCAGCAGAATTTTTGCCGGAAGTCGAGAGAAATTCAGGGCCGCATCTCTCGTGGGCTCAAGTGCGAATCTTTTTCCTTCGTATTGCATCAACGCCATCGAGAATTAGTGACGGTAACAGCGGCGCAGGAGACGTCTTTCTCCCGCGTCGCGTTTTCGCGCCGCCAATCGATAACGTGATCAATGCCTGGCCCTGATTGCCGGAATGCGTGACGCGCGCCTAGGCTTCCTTGCAACTTGGGTTGAGAAACCCACAGCGGGGAGAAAGTGTCATGCGGTTCACGGATAAGGTTGCGCTGATTACGGCGGCCGCGAGCGGAATTGGCCGAGCCTCCTGCGACATCATAGCGGCGGAAGGCGGCACAATCATCGCCGTCGACGTCAATGATGAGCGGCTGGAGAAGCTGGTGACCGAGGTTTCGGCAGCTGGTGGTAGGGCGATTGCCTATAATGCCGACGCCCTGGACCCGGTCGCGGTCAACAAGGCCGTCGCCAGTGTGGTCGAGCATCACGGGCAAATCGATATCCTGGTCAACGCGGTCGGCGGTAGCACGATAATCGCTAATCCGGCGGCCCGCACCGATGAGCTGACCCTGGAGGAATGGCAGGCAATCAATTCCTTCAATCTCGACGGCATGTTCCTGTTCAGCAAGGCGGTGATCCCGGTGATGAAGAACCAGGGCGCCGGTAAAATTGTCAATCTGGCCTCAATCGCCGGGCGCGGTTTCAGCGACGCCAGCAGCAGCGCCTATGCGACCGCCAAGGGCGGGGTGATCGCTTTTACCAAGAAAGCCGCGCGCGAACTTGGACCTTTTGGCATCACGGTGAACGCCATCGCGCCGAACATGACTCTGACCGAACGCATTCGCCCGCGCTGGGAGCAACGCAGTCCCGATGATCAGGAAATGACGGTCGAAAGCATCCCGCTGCGCCGCATGGCCGAGGCGGTCGACCAGGCGCGGGTCATTTGTTTCCTCGCCTCCAGCGACGCCGACTATGTGACTGGTCAGACCATCGACGTTTCCGGTGGTCAGGTTTGAGGCCTCGGCACAATTTTTATTGGACACTGAACAACGAATTGCATCCCCAGATTTCGCTGGAGATACGGATCTTGAATGGGGCCGAGACCTTTCGAACGTTGCGTGCATTATCAAGTATCCGAGACCGTCGCCCTGGCGAGCGGCAGGGCTGAAGCTTGAGGCCGATCGGTGGCGTGAATGGCTGATAATGGCGGAAAATAGAGACATATTGCTCCTATTCCTCGCCCATCGGTTACACTGAACGTGCTTAGGTTTGGGTTCTGCCGTTCGCGAGGACGACAGGTGAGATTTTACCGGACACCAGTGAGCTTTCGCTGGGCATACGGATAGTGGGAACGACGGTTTGAAACGCGGCGCCGTGGCTATTAAACAATCACCCATACCAACCAGGAGAACCGACATGGCCGACGTTGAAAGAAGCGAGCTTTACAAGAAGGGCGATGCCTTGCGCCGCAAGATGTACGGCGATGAGGCCTATGAGCGATCTAATAACGGGGTTTATGGCGACCCGATCATGCGCAAGTTTCTGGATGTCGCCACGGAGACGGTGTTCGGCGCGCTGTGGACCCGGCCGGGCCTCGACGTCAAGACCAGGGCGATGATCTGCGTGGTCTCGGACATCGCGACACAACGCGAAGACGAGCTGGAAATTCATCTACGGTTCGCCATCGGCCAAGGCTGGACTGAGGACGAGCTGCTTGAAGCCATGCTGCACCTGTCCGGCTATATTGGCGTGCCTTGCGTACGCGGCGCCATGATGGTGGCCAGCCGGGTCTTCGCCGACCTGCGGGAAGAAAACGGGAAGTAGATCCTTTCAGCTCACCCGCCGCGACCGTGGATCGAGGGCTGCCTGCAAGCCGTCTCCAAGCAGGTTGAAGGAGATTACGGTTAGGAAAATCAATGTCCCCGGCCACATTGCCAATGCCGGCGCTTCGGAGATTAAATCCTGGGCGCCGGTCAGCATGTTGCCCCAGCTCGGCACCGGCGGTTGAATGCCTAGACCAAGGAAACTCAGCACGCTCTCGAACAGGATCACGTTACCCACCGTCAAGGTGGTGGCGACCAGGATCGGCGAGGCTGTATTCGGCAGGATATGGCGGAACATGATCCGGGCCGAGCCAAAACCCTGGGCTAGTGCAATCAGAACGAACTCGCGCTGACGCAGGCTCAGGGTCGCCGCCCGCACCAGCCGCGCCACCGTCGGCCAGCCGACCAGCGCGATGATGACAACAATGCGATAGAGGCTGAACGATTCCGATCCGGTGATCTCTTCCGGCAGACCGAGCTTGCCAGGGTCGATCGCGGCTAGGACGATCAGCAGCGGCAACAGCGGCAGCGAAATTACCCCGTCGGCGAAACGCATCACAATGGCGTCGACTCTGCCGCCAAAATAGCCGGATATCAGGCCAAGAGTGGTGCCTATCACCGCCGCCGCAACCGCCGCCGTGAAGCCGACCAGGAGCGACACCCGACCGCCATGCAGGAGCCGCAATAACAGGTCACGGCCCAGTTCGTCGGTGCCCATCCAATGAGCCGCGCTGGGCGGCGCCATGCGGGCGAACAGATTTACCGCATCGGCGTCAAGCCCGAGCATGGCTTCCAAGGCCGGCGCGGGTACCACCACAGCGAACAACAGGGCCAGCACCCAAAGGCTTACTACCGCCAGACGATGCCGGCGGAAGCGGCGCCAGGCGCTTGAAAT
>CALMRI010000038.1 GCA_937776645.1 uncultured Alphaproteobacteria bacterium
CTCCGGCTCGGCGGCGCGCGAGGCCGCCGCTCTATTCGATAGTCTGGGATTGCCGGATATGCCGTTATTCCCGGCCGCGGCAATACGAGCCGCCGGCGTCTCGGACGGCGACCGGGATACGGTTATCGCCATTCTCGATAGTTACAACCGAGGTAACGCGCTGAACCTGATTGCCCTTTCGGCACTAACCGCGCCCCCCACCGACGAGGCCCCGGCGCGCTCCGACGCCTCGATCGGGGCGGTACAAAACCCGATCCCCACATTGCCCAGCCTGGATGCGCTTGCGCCTGATGTCCGCGATCTGGTGCTGGCGCTGAGTGAACTGGGCGCCAATCCGAGCGACCGGATCATCCCCAGCCTGTATCGCCACCTCGCCTATTGGCCGGGTTTTCTCGCCCTTACCTGGTCGATGATTGCCCCGATGCACGCCGATGGCCGCTTGCGGGCGCTGATGGACAGGGGCTGGGAGGCTGGGCACCGGCATGCCGGGCGGATCGCTGGCGAGATCGACCTTGGCCCGGCGCCAGCCAGCGCCGATCAGGCCCACGCCGCAATCGAGGAATTCAAGCGCACCGCGATCTCCCGCATGGTGCCAATCGCGATGATTATCCGCCGGATGATGGGCTAGCCCCGAACGCCCGCCAATTACGCTCGCCACGCCTGGGAGCGCCGACACTCATCGCGATATTTCACTTAACAGCACCGCGCCACCCCCCGATAGTGGCCGCCAGACTGCAAAGCAGACAATCCCGATCGGAGCCCATGATGATCGATTTACACTACTGGCCTACCCCGAACGGAAAGAAAGTCACCATTCTTCTGGAGGAGCTGGGCACCCCCTACAACGTGGTGCCTTGCCGGATCAGCCAGGGCGATCAGTTCGAGCCTGAATTCCTGAAGATTAACCCAAACCACCGGATGCCGGCGATGGTCGATACCGAGCCTACCGACGGCGGTGAGCCGCTCTCGCTCTTCGAGTCCGGGGCGATCATGTTCTATCTCGCCGAGAAGCACGGCAAGTTCCTGCCCACCGACATGCGCGGCCGTCACACGGTCAACCAATGGGTCAATTGGCAGATGGCAAACCAGGGCCCGAAGCTGGGCGAGTGCGGTCACTTCCTCCGTCTGGAAGACAAGCAAGGCGACCAGACTTACGCCGTGGCCCGCTTCACCGACGAAGCCAACCGGCTGTATGGGGTGCTCAACAATGCTCTCCATCGCAACAAGTACATCGCCGGGGATGCGTACACGATCGCTGACATGATCTGCTATCCCTGGTGCGTGAATTGGGAGTTTCAACGCCAAAACCTTAATGACTTCAGATATATGAAGCGTTGGTTTAAGGAACTGGGCGAGCGGCCGGCTGTCCAGGCCGGCATGGCGGTCGGTAAGGATCTATCGGTTGACCAATCCACCTTGTCGGACGAGGAACGAGCCCGCATACGCTCGATCATGTACAATCAACGGGCAATGCCGGTGCTCGAGTAGAACAAAAGACGGAAGGGTTCCCGTCATCGAAAATCCCGTTGGCAAACAGCCCGGGGGCAAAGAATTCGGGGGCGGGAATGAAATAGCGATGGCGGAAACGATCCCCCTAATAGACATCCAGGCGATGGCCGGTCCCGACACCCCAGACCGTCATTCCGCCGATATGGCATTACAAGGCGCGCTGACGGATATTGGTTTCGCCTATATCACCGGGCACGGCATCCCGGAAGCCCAGATCGAGCGGGTGCGCGAGACCAGCAAGGCGTTCTTTGCGCTTCCCGATGAGGTTAAGTGTCGCTATGGGCTGAACCGCTGGCATCGCGGCTACATGATTCCCAAAAGCTCGACCATCGTCACCTCCAGCGTCGCCAAGGTCACAAAACCAAACCAAAGCGAGTCCTTCGTCGCCATGCACGACCTGGCGCCGGACGACCCGGACGTGCTGGCCGAGGTCCCGCTGGCCGGCCCGAACCAATGGCCGGCCGAGGTGCCGGATTTCGAAGCCGTGTGCCTTGGCTATATGCGGGCAATGCGGGTACTTTCGATGCGATTGGTGCATTCAATTGCCCGCGGCTTTGGTTTGGCGGACACCTGTTTCGACACCGAGTTCGAGCGCCCGACCGAATTCCTGCGCCTGTTGCATTACTGGCCGCAGGAACCGGAGGAAGACCTCTACGGCGCCGCCCCGCATACCGATTACGGCTTTTTGACCCTGGTCGCCCAGGACGTTGTCGGCGGCCTGGAGGTACGCGGTCGTGACAACCAGTGGATCCCAGCGCCGCCCATCCCCGGCACCTTCGTGCTCAATGTCGCCGACATCCTAGCCCGCTGGACCGGCAACACCTTTGTCTCAACGCCGCACCGGGTGCGCAACCTGTCCGAAACCGAGCGATACTCCCAGCCGTATTTCTTCGACCCCTCCATGCACACCATGGTGGCGCCGATCGAGGGAATCAAGGGCGCGCAAGCGTTCGAGCCAGTCAAATACGGGGATTATCTGATGGAGCGGTTGGATAAGAACTACGCGTATCGCAGGAAGTTAACGGGATAGAGTTTTCGTCAGACTTGAAGGTGGTCAAGCTTTCGTCCGCCGTTGATGCGCCACTTCAAGCCAACATCCCGGTCTCCGGCTCCGGCCGTCCCTCCTGCACCCGGCGACAGTGGAACCGTCCGAGGTCGATGGTCTCGAATCGCCCGTCCAGAATGAGCTCCGAAAGCGCCCGCCCCGCCGCCGGGGCATGCTGCAAGCCGTGGCCCGAAAATCCCGTCGCCATAACCATGTTGTCCGGTCCGCCCGGCCAGGCGCCGATCAACATGTTACCGTCGAACCGATTATAGGCGTAGTGGCAGGGCCAGGCGTTCAACACCTTCAGGGTCTCCAGCGCCGGCGCCAGCCGCGCCAGCTTTGGCCACAACTTGGTCTCAAACACCGCGTGATCGACGCTCCAGTCGAAGGCTCCGGCGCGGCTGAAGTCGGTGTTGCCGGTGATGAAGCCCTTGCCCTCGGGCCGAATACCGACGGGTTGGCCGTCGCGGGTTTGCGGGGTGATGCCGATCGGCTCGGCCGGTTCAAAATAGAAAGTGGCGCGGGGCAGTGGCACGACCGGGATCTCAAAGCCGGCCATCTGGCAGATCTGGTTTGCCCAGGCGCCGGTATTGTTGACCAAATGGCCACAGGCGAGGCGCCGACCGTCATCCAAGGTAACCGCACGGACCAGGCCATCGGTGATCTCGATCCGGTTAACCTCGGCGTCGATGAACGTGGCCCCCAAGGAACGCGCCTTGCGCCGCATCCCATTGAGCGCGCCATGCGGGTCGAGCCAGCCGTCATTCGGGGAATAGGCGGCGGCGGTGATCCCCTCGGCACGAAAGCATGGATACAACGCCGCCACCCCCCGGCCCGTCGAGCAGGCGCACGTCGCAACCCATCGCAGTCTGGAAGGCGTGATTGGCCCGCATCTGCTCGGCCTGCGCCTCGGTATTGGAGATGAACAGATAACCGTGGCGGTAAAAGTCGAGCTGCCCCGGCACTCCGTCGATGGCCATCAGTTCGGTATATCCGCCATAAACCTCATGGCCATACCGCGACATCTGAATATTCTCTTCCTGAGAGAACAGGATCCGCACACCGGCGTTCGAGCGAGCCGAGGCGGCATGCTCATAACTCGGGTCCTTCTCGACCACCGCAAGCCTGAGGCTCGGCTCGCGTTTGAGCAGATGATAAGCGGTGCTGCAGCCATGCAACCCGCCGCCGATAATGATCACGTCATGCATGGAAGCGAGGTTCGCTTGGTTTGGCGCCAAATTCAAGCGTAAGCGGGCTCAAGGCTTCGCTCCGACCCGCCGGCTCGTTAACCCAGCCCGCTCAGATGCTCCGGATCGGCGATCGCTTTCAGAGCCCTGGCCCGCTCTGTCAGGCTTTGGCCCCGCAGATCCGCCCAGCCATGCTCGGTCACCACCACGTCCACGTCGCTTCTGGCCGTGCTCACTGGGCCCGAAAGCGTCCGGACGATCCGACTGACCATGCCGCCACGCGCGGTGCTTGGCAGGGCGATGATCGAGTGACCGCCGGGTGAGCGATGACCAGCCCGCACCAGATCCGGCTGACCGCCGATGGCGCTGACGATCTGGCCGCCAGTCTCCTCGGCGCCTATTTGACCGGTAAGGTCCACCTCCAGGGCCGAATTGACGCTGACAAAACCGCTCCAGACAGTGCAGGTCGCCGTCATGGGTGTGCCAGGACGGCCGCAACTTGATCAACGGGTTGCGCTCGGCAAACCGGTACAGCTTGTCCCGGCCCAGCAACACGGCGGTCACCGACACGCCGGCATCAATCGCTTTACGGGCATTAGTGATCACCCCCGCCTCGATCAGGTCGACGACAAAATCTCCCGCCATGCCGCTGTGAAAGCCAAGGTCGCGGCGGTCGCCGATTGCCCGGGCAACGGCTTCGGGGATAGCCCCCATGCCAATCTGCAAGGTCGCGCCATCCTCGATATAGCGCGCGACGTTGCGGCCGATGACCTCATCCACCGGTCCGATCCGGGCCGGCGCGGCGGTCAGCGGCGGACGCGAGGTCTCGATGATCGCGGTGATCCGCTCCATGTCGGGGCTACCCTCGGCATGGACCCAGGGCACCTGATCATTAACCTCAGCGATCACCACCCGGGCCTTGGCCATGGCGGAGCGGATATAATCATTGATCAGCCCAAAGCCGTGCCTGCCATCCGGCCCCGGCGGCGAGAGCAGCACGAAGGCGACATCGCAGCCGATCTGCCCGTCTTCGATATATCGATGGATCTGGCCATAATGGATCGGGCTGATGTCCAGCACCCCGGCCTTAGCCAGCGCCCGCGAAGCGCCCATTGGCCCAAAACTGCGGAACTCGATATGGTCCGCATGTGCCGGCTGGAAGCTCTCGGATAGGCACAGGCCGAGAAACACGCTTACCGGGCCGATGGTTGCGCGCTGGGCGACTAGGGCCTCGGTCAAGGTCACCGGCTCGCCGCTGGCCTGACCGCTAATGATCTGGTCACCGGGACGGATGAATTCCGAAAGGTCCAGATCGGCGGCGGCGATCCGCTTCGGATTGCTCATCAACCAGCCCGGACCGGGGCCAAGTCGTTCATGTGGTCAGCACGATCTTGCCGGCATACGCCCGCGACAACAACGCCTCGAACGCCGCGCCAGCCTCAGCCAGCGGAAAAATCTTGCCTATATGCGGTTTCACTTTGCCTTGACGAAACAGATCGGCGGCATCCTGAACAAAACTTGCTCCATAGGCTGGGTCGCGCTCGGTCGTGGCACCATAGACGACGCCGATCACCGAGATATTCTTCACAAGGATCAGATTGGCAGGCACTTGCTGGATGCGTCCCGAAGCAAAGCCAATCACCAGCATCCGCGCCTCCCAGTTCACCGCCCGGATCGCCTGATCGAACGGGTCACCGCCAACCGCGTCATAAACCACGTCGGCGCCAACCCCGTCGGTGATCTCGCGCACCCGATCACGAATGCTCTCGGTTTTGTAGTCAATGGCGAAATCAGCGCCGTGGTCCAGGGTAACCGCGCATTTCTCCGGACCACCAGCCGCCGCGATCACCGTTGCCCCCATCTGCTTACCAATCTCCACCGCGGTCAAACCGACACCGCCCGCGGCGCCAAGCACCAGCAGCGTTTCGCCGGCCTTGAGCTGGCCGCGATGCTTGAGAGCAAAGTTCGAGGTCCCGTAGGCCGTCGGAAAACCGGCCGCCGTCACATCATCCATGGCGTCCGGCACCGGCACCAACCAGTCGCCATGCACGCAGGCCTCCTCAGCGAAGGCGCCGCCGCCGCGCATAAACGCCATGACCCGCTGGCCAACAATCAGCGGGCGCCTGACATTGGAGCCGATCTCAAGAATCTCGCCCGCCACCTCCATGCCTGGAATGAACGGGGTTTGCAGCTTGGACTGGTACTTGCCGGCAATCTGTAAGGTATCGGCGAAATTCAAACCCGCCGCGCGCACCCGGATGCGCACCTCGTCCGGCTCGGGTTTTGGCGAGTCGACCTCTCCCAACACCAGGTTTTCGGGACCGCCAAGTTCGTTGCAAAGCACTGCTTTCATGGTCTTTATCCGCCTCTATTCGCCGAGTCATCACGAGGAAAGTTTATCGCCCTTAACGACCACGCGATAGCCCTCAACACCAGCCGTCTGCTTGCCGAAACAAGGCGAACATGCTCCATATCGAGACTCTGATGGAGCGCAACGTCGAGGAACAAAATCGAGATGGACATACAGCTGGACCGGCACGGCAGGCATATCGCCCTCATTACTATCGACAATCAGCCCCGGCTCAACGCGATGACCCGCGAGATGATGGCCGATCTGGGCCGGATCTGGGACGAATTGCAGGCCGATGAGACCCGCTGCATCATCCTCACCGGCGCTGGCGCCCGCGCCTTCAATGTCGGCGCCGATATCAGCGGCGATCTCACCGCCACTGAGGAATTGGCGGTTATTATCAACCATGCCCTGCTGAAGACCGACACCTATGCCAAGCCGATCATCGCCGCTATCAATGGCGACTGTGTCGGCGGTGGGGTCGAGCTGATGCTGTCCACCGATATCCGCGCGGCAGTACCGACCGCCCGCTTTGGGTTGCCTGAAGTAAAGTGGTCGATCTATCCATTTGGCGGCGCCACGGTGAAACTTATCCAACAGATCGGCCAAGTACACGCCATGGACCTGTTGCTCACCGGGCGGTTGATCAGTGCCGAGGCGGCCGCCGCTCTGGGGCTGATCAATCGAGGTGGTGCCGGCAGACGGCTTGTTAGATTGGGCGCTGGCAAAGGCCGAGGCCATCGCCGCGAACAGCCCATCAGCCGTCCAAGCGGTGAAGACCCAGATTAGCGCGACGATCGCCGCCAACGCGCTAGCCCGCGAGCCTCTGGACCAGGAGTTGGGCAACAAGGTCCGCGCCGGCCCGGATTTCGTCGAGGGTGTCGCCGCCTTTCTCGCCAAACGCAAGGCGGTGTACTGAGCATGGGCAGGGCTGGCGATTGATCGTCCGTCCAAAGACGTCAAACGCCGGAACTTTACACCTAAATCAAACCCAACAGGACATAGAAGACGATGGCCGAAAGACCCAAAAACCTTACCCTCGGTGGTTTGCTGGACGAGATGGCCGGCCTTCGCGGCGATGCCGAGGCGATGGTCTGGCAGGACCGACGGATCAGCTATGCCGGCTGGTGTGATCAAACCGATCGATTTGCCCGTGCGCTGCTGTCGCTCGGCGTTAAGCCCGGCGACAGAGTGGGGTTGCTGGCGGCGAACCGACCGGAATGGCTAATCGCGGCCTTCGCCATCAACAAAATCGGCGCCACGGCAACGGCGATCAGCACGTTTTCGACCCCGCGCGAGTTAGCCTGGACCTTGAAGCATAGCGGCGCGGTCGCCATGGTCACCATTTCCTCGGTGCGCGGCAGGCTGTTCCTTGATGCCATCCGCGCGCTTTGTCCGGAAATTTCCACGGCGACCCCGGGCTCGCTCAGCACCGAGGCGCTGCCGGATCTGCGGGCGGTGATCTCGATCGATGCGCCGAGCGAAGGGGCAATCATCGGCTGGGACGATTTTCTGGCTCGTGGCGACGCCGTCTCGGAGTCCGCTCTGGCGGACGCCCAATCCGGCGTGGCTCCGGATGATATCTGTTTCATCCTTTATACATCTGGATCAACTGCCGACCCGAAGGGCGTGACCCTGACCCACCGGCATCTTATTTCCAACGGCTTCGATATCGGAGAGCGCCAGCATCTAACCGCTGATGACCGGCTCTGGTTTGCGGTACCATTGTTCTGGTCTTTCGGTTCGTCGAACGCGATGCCGGCGATCGTGACTCATGGCGGTTGCATGGTGCTGCACGAGAGTTTTGAGGCTGGTGAGGCGTTAGATCTGATCGAGCAGGAACGCTGCAGCGTATTTTACGGCATGGCCAACATGGCTCGTGCGATTGGCGAGCACCCGTCCTGGTCCACGGCAAGGGTGGCGTCAATGCGCACCGGACTGACCATCGGCCTGCCGGAGGATGTGGAGTTGATCATCAACACCCTAGGCGCCACTGAGCTGTGCAACGTGTATGGCTCTACCGAGACCTACGGTAATGCCGCAGTTTGCGACGCCAAGGACCCACTGGAACTCCGCCTCCACAGTCAGGGCCTGCCACTGCCGGGCATGACGATGCGCGCTGTCGACCCGGAAACCCATACAATTTTGCCCGATGGCGAGGTTGGCGAGCTGGCGGTCGCCGGTTACGTCACGCCCGGCTATTTCAAAGCCCCCGAGCAGACCGCCGCCACGTTCGACGCCGACGGTTATTTCCTGACCGGGGATCTCGGTATGATCGGCACCGACGGTCGCGTGCGCTATCGCGGCCGGCTGAAGGAAATCATCAAAACCGGCGGCGTCAACGTGGCGCCAATCGAGGTCGAGGAAGTGCTGGTACAGCATCCATCGGTCAAGCAGGCGTATGTGGTCGGCATTCCCGATCCGACCAAGGACGAAATCGTCGCTGCAGCCGTTGAACTGGAAACCGGTGCAGAGGTGGATGCGCCGGCCCTTATCGCCCATTGCCGGGCTCAGCTCGCCTCTTACAAGGTGCCCAGTCACATCGCGTTTCGCACGACCGAGCAATTTCCCCGCACGCCGACCGGCAAGATCCACAAACCCGGATTAAAGGAAGAACTGACCCACGAGATCAACGGGGCTTGATCGCTCAGGTCGTTCCGGCTGTCCCGATCAAGCTGTCCGCCACATCGTCGGCGACATCATCGAAGGACGCATAGTTCAACGTGTAGAGCCCGGCATACAAGCCACCGGCCTGCATCAACGCGTCATGCGGACCTTCCTCGCAGATTTCTCCATCTTGGAGCACAATGATCCGGTCACAACCGCGAATTGTCGCCAACCGATGGGCGATCACCAGGCCGGTGCGCCCCTCAAGCAATTTGGCCAGCGCCGTCTGGATCTGCATTTCGGTATAGCTATCGATATTCGCCGTCGCCTCATCGAGGATCAAAATCTTCGCGTCGGCGACGATCGCCCGGGCAAAACTCAGCAATTGACGTTGACCCAGCGACAGGTTGGCGCCGCGCTGTTCCAGGATGGAATCGTAACCGTCAGCCAATTTCTCGATAAATTCATGCGCCCCGACCGCCTTGGCCGCCTCGATGACCGTCTCTCGCGATGCGTCGGTGCAACGATATCGGATGTTGTCGAAAACCGTTCCGGTAAACAGGAAAGGCTCCTGCAAGACCATGGCGACATGCTGGCCGAGGGATCGCTGGGTAACATCGCGCACATCATGGCCACCGACCAGAACCGCGCCATCCCAGATGTCATAGAACCGGTGTACCAACGCCGTGGCACTGGTCTTGCCCGACCCGGTCGGACCGACAAGCGCCACGGTCTCGCCGGGAGCGACCTTGAACGATACGTTCCGCAACACCGGCTGATTTTTCACATAGCCGAAGGTTACGTCGCGAAATTCAATCGACCCCTCGCAAGTCACCATGTCGATGGCATCAGGTTTGTCCTCTACCGCGATTTTGACGTCCAGGACCTCAAGTATCCGCTGGCCCGAGACCATCGCCCGTTGCATCAAGCTGTATTGCAACGTCAACGACCGGATAGGATCAAAAAACCGCTGAACGTAGAAGATGAAGGCCACCATGACACCGAGATCAAGGGTTCCTCCCAACACCTGATTGCCGCCGACCACAATGACGATCGCCATCGCGCCGCCGGTCAAGGTGTCGACGATCGGAACATTGATCTGAGCAAATTTAGCGGCCCGAAAATGCGCCAGCATGTTTTGCCGTGCCCGATCGTCATAGAGCGAAAAATTGACCTTCTCACGCACCATACCTTGGACCGTGCGCACCCCGTGGATCGCTTCGGCGAGCGCGCCGTTGGCGATCGAGTTGGCCTCGCGCGCGCGCATGAAGGCCTCCTTGGCACGGGGCAACCAAATGATCCGCATCACGAACAGCACCGGCACGATCGATAGGGTCAGCAGTCCCAAATTCCAATCAAGCACCAGCAGCACCGCGACAATGCCGACCAACAGCACCAGATCGCCGACCGCGAAGATCGAACTTTCCAGGAACTCCTGAAGCGCGCTGACATCACTTTGTAGCCTGGACATCAGCCGTCCAACCTCTGTGCGGTCCATGAAGGACAGCGACACCCGTTGCAAATGCGTGAACATCGCCCGGCGCAAATCAATCAACACCCGTTCGGCGGCGCAGCCAACCAAACTTTCCTGCAAGAAGTTGGCGCCGTAGTTGAGGATCACCACCGCCGCGAAAATCAACGCAATCATCTCCAGCAGCGCCCGGTCCTGGCGGCCTTCGACTAAGGCGTTATCAATCGCCAAGAGGATCACGAAAGGGATCGCGACCTGAGAGGCGGTGAACACCAAAACCGAGACAATGGCCACGCAGAGGCTTTTGCGGTAAGGCCAGCAGAACCCCAGGAAACGGCGGATCACCTGACCATCAAAAGCCCGGCCGAACATCTCCTCGTCCTGGCTTACCTGAGAGCCAACAACCGCCTTGGGCGGATGCGAGCCACCGCCGGTCGTGCTCATGGCTCACCGCCGGTTCCCGGCATGTCGACGCCATGGTCGATTCCGGGCCTGGATTGAAGTTGGTAAAGATCGCGATACCGGCCGCCGAGCGCCAGCAGCTCTTCATGCTTACCGCGCTCGACAACGCGGCCAGCCTCAACGAATAAAACCTCATCGGCATGCATGAGCGAGCCAAGCCGGTGCGAGATGATTACCGTCGCGCGCTTATCCTGCCCGTCGCGCAAGGCCACGCGAATGCGCTGCTCGGTGGCGGCATCGACGGCGGCGGTTGAGTCGTCAAACACCAGGATCGCCGGGTCGGAAAGAATACCCCGCGCGATCGATAAACGCTGACGTTGACCACCGGAAAGAGACACCCCGCGTTCCCCCACCAGGGTTTCATAGCCCCCAGGCAAACGCGCGACGTAATCATGCAATTGCGCCGATCGATTGGCCCGGGCGATCCGCTCGCCATCAGACCAGGGATCCCCATAGGCGATGTTGTTCTCGATCGAGGCGGTGAACAGATGCGCATCCTGCTGCACGACGCTGACTGCCTGGCGCAGCGAGTCCAAAGAGATATCGCGGATATCCTGGCCGTCGATGCTCACCCGTCCGCCGGTCACGTCATAAAAACGCGGCACCAGATGGGCGATGGTCGACTTGCCGGAGCCCGGCGGTCCGACGATCCCCAATGTCTCACCCGGACCGACCGAGAAGCTGACTCCGGAAAGCACTCGGGTATCCGGCGATTCCGGACCGAAACTGAACGCAACATTCTCGAAAGTCAGAACGCCCCGCTTCAATTCAAGAGGCGGCGCCGCGTCCCGGTCCTTAATCCGAGGGTCCCGGTCGATCACCTCAAACAAGCGCACGCCGCAGGTCGAGGCGCGGGCGAAGGAGTTTACCATCATCCCAATTTGGCGAACCGGCATCTGCAGGAGCATCATGAAGGTCAGAACCTCGGCGAGACGGCCCACGGTGATCTCGCCATCGATCACCTTCAGACCACCGACCCAAAGCACCAGAACCATCGAGGCGAAAAACGCAAAGCTCATCACCGTGGTGTTGCTGACCCGCACGCTAACCCGTTGGATGGCGACGCCGAGCGCATCCTCGGAAGCCTTCTCGAATTGATCGAGCTCGAATTTTTGCGCACTGAATGCCCGAACCACCCGAATACCGGTGAGGTTCTCTTCCATCAACCGGGTAATCACCGACAAGCGCTCCTGCATCAGTAGCCACATCCAGCGCAGCTTGAGCCGCGCCACGGCCGATCGCCAGGCGACGAACGGCACGAAGGACAAAGCCAGCAGACCC
Source organism: uncultured Alphaproteobacteria bacterium (assembly GCA_937776645.1). Taxonomy (GTDB): domain Bacteria; phylum Pseudomonadota; class Alphaproteobacteria; order Thalassobaculales; family Thalassobaculaceae; genus JADHLJ01. The sequence continues at coordinate 11,913 of CALMRI010000038.1, forward strand.
AGCACCGCGTCGGTACTCATCAGAAAATACGCGCTGCCGCCGATCAGGACAGTCAGTAGCAGCGTGCGGATCACCCCGGTGCTGATGAACATCCGCACGCCCTCAAGATCGAGCATCCCACGGGTGATCAGATCGCCGGTATGGACCTTGTCGTGAAAACTGAAGGAGAGCCGCTGCACCTGCTCGTAAAAGGCCAAGCGCAACTCATATCCGATGCAATGGCCGATGCTCTCACCATGATAGTTCTGCATCATCGAAAACACGCCGCGCAGCACGCTGAAGAAGACGATCATGCTCGCCGCCGTCCACAGGGCCGCATGAGCATCACCGCCCGCCGCCACCCCACCGCCCAACAGGCCCTGGGCATGGTCGACGGCTTGGCCGACATAGCGCGGAATGAAGAGTTGAAAGATCGCCGCGCCAATCGTTGCGACAACCGCCGTCGTCATCCGCCAATGGTGAGCCAGCCCCATGCGCGTGATTCGCATCAGGATATCGACCTCGAACTTGCTGCCATCGGCGAACTGGTCGGCGCGCGCCGTGCCGCTCAGGCCCTCGTCAGTCGACGGGTTGGTCTCGTTCGCGGTGGTTGAAGTCACAGGCGCGGATCTTCCATGAACAGGCACGAAGGCCCCAACAATTAAGGCAGGACGCACCGGTCAGGGTGAATTGAATGTGTGTTTAATAGCAGGCGGAACCCGATTGGAGCAAGGTGAAGGTGCAGCCAATGACCGCTATGAGCCAACCGCCGCCTTGACCGCCACTTCCAATTTGTCGACCAGCTCGGTGATCTGCTCGTCCTGGATGATGAAGGGCGGCGCCACCAGGACATGATCGCCCTGGCGACCGTCAATGGTGCCCCCATGGGATAGCAGATCAGGTCAGCCTCGAAGGCTGCCCTCTTGACGATCTTATTGACGCCGACAGACGGGTTGAACGGCGTCTTGGTCTCCCGGTCGGTGACGAATTCCAAGGCCTGAAACAGGTCACGCCCTCTGATATCGCCGACATGCGGATTCTGGCCGAAACGCTCGTGCAGAGCCGCTGTTAGTTTGACGCCCTGGGCTTGGACCCGGCTGAGCAAACCGCGATTTAATACCGCGGAGACCACCGCGCGGCCGGCGGCGCAGGCGACGGGATGGCCAAGATAGGTGTGCCCGTGTTGAAAGAAACCCGATCCCTCGGCAATGGTCTGATAGATCCGGCTGCTACAGAGCATCGCGCCGATCGGCTGATAACCGGCACCCAGCCCTTTGGCGATGCAGACGATATCCGGAGCGATCCCATCCTGCTCACAGGCGAACAGTGTGCCGGTCCGCCCCATGCCGCACACCACCTCGTCAAGGATCAGCAACACACCATAAGTGTCGCAGATCTCACGAATCCGTTTGAAGTAACCAGGCGCCGCCGCCACCGCCGCCATCGTCGCGCCGACCACCGGCTCGGCCATGAAGGCCATCACGCTGTCCGGCCCCAGACGTTGGATCTCAGCTTCCAGGAGATCGGCGGCACGGCGGCCATATTCCCCCGGGCTCTCGCCTTCCTCGCGCAATCGGTATTCAAAACAAGGATCTATATGAGTGACATCTATCAACAAGGGGCGAAACGGCTCACGGCGCCATTCGTTGCCGCCAGCCGACAGCGCCCCGAGGGTATTGCCGTGATAGCTTTGACGCCGGGCGATCAGATAGCGACGTTGGCCTCGGAACCGCCTGAAAACAGATAAACCCGGTCCAGGTTGCCCGGAGCGTTGGCAATCAATAGATCGGCCAGCTCTTCGGCTGGTTCGCTGGTGAAAAATCCCGTATGGGCAAAAGCAATTGCGTCAAGCTGAGCCTTGATCGCGCCGGAAACCTCCAGGTCGCCATGGCCGAGGCAGGAAACCGCCGCCCGCCGGAACCATCGAGATAGCGTTTCCCGGATGCATCGACCATGTAACACCCCTCACCGCGCACGACGACAGGCGGTGTTGATTGCGAGTGGCGGGGGAAAACATGGGACATCAGGGCCTCGCAGTTAATCGAGAAAGGCCGCCGCAGAATGCGTCACCTCACGCCGCACGGCAAGGTGACAGACGGTGTAGCCCGGGCCGTATTGCACTATCTGATCGCCCGGGCTTGGATTGCTCCTCGTGGTCTAATCCGGGCGGGTGCGAACCATCCCTCTCGGCGCATCACGAGGTTCCGTAAATCACGCTTGGTAGCCAGGTGGCCATTCCTGGGAACACAGACAGAAGCACCAGCATGAAAATTTGGATCATCACGAAAGGAATGATCCCCTTATAGATCATGCCGGTGGTCACCTCCGGCGGCGCAACACCGCGCAGGTAAAACAGGGCAAAACCAAAGGGAGGTGTCAGGAACGAGGTCTGCAGATTGATGGCGATCATGATCCCCAGCCAGACCGGGTTCAAATCCATCATCAACAGGATCGGCGCCACGATCGGCACCACCACGAAGGTGATTTCGATAAAGTCGAGGAAAAACCCCAGGATGAACAGCACCAGCATCACCACGAACACGGCGCCGATGGTCCCGCCGGGCAGATCGCTCAGGATTTCATGGACAATTTCGTCGCCGCCGAAGCCCCTGAAAACCAGAGAAAACAACTGCGCCCCGATGACGATGCCGAATACCATGGCACTGATACGGATGGTTTGCCGGTTCACTTCCACCAGCGTCCCGTTGCCATGCACTCTGGCAAAACTTACCAGCATTCCCCAGGCAACGCCGGCACAGGCGATGCCAGCGGCGATAATCGCGGCCCATTCAACGCCGGTGATCACGGTGCGGGCAACTCGAAGGTCCACATTCGCGACGAGGATCAAAATCGCCACCAAGGAAAACACCGCAGTATAGATCGGCTGCGGTCGGTCCGATCCCAGGCGATACCCACCCAACAAAGTAGCGCCGATCGCCCCGACGGCCGCCGCCTCGGTAGGCGTAGCGATACCGGCCAGGATCGAGCCCAGAACGGCAATGATCAGCACCGCCGGCGCGACCATCGCATGCAACACCCGCGAGAGCAGACCACCGCTCGCATCGGTCAACAATTCCTCACGCGGGATCGCCGGTCCGAGTTCGGGTTTAAGCCAGCAAATCACCCCAGTATAAAGCATATACAGCCCGACCAGCCCCAGCCCCGGAAGCAGCGCCCCGGCAAATAGGTCGCCGACCGATACCGGGTCCGGCGACCAGTTTCCCAGCGAGCGCTGCGCTTCCTGATGAGCATTTGAGATCTGGTCGCCGAGCACGACCAGGACGATTGAGGGCGGAATGATCTGGCCGAGCGTACCCGACGCGGCAATGACACCGGTCGCCATCTTTGGATCGTATCCGCGCCGCAGCATGGTCGGCAGTGACAGCAGCCCCATGGTCACCACAGTCGCACCGACGATCCCGGTCGAGGCGGCGAGCAGCGCACCAACCACACAGACTGAAATTCCAAGGCCGCCGCGCATCGTGCCGAACAGCGCCCCCATGGTGTCGAGTAACTCCTCGGCCACCTTGGATCGCTCCAACATCACCCCCATGAAGACGAAGAGAGGCACCGCGATCAGCACCTCGTTAGTCATCACCCCAAAAATGCGATTTGGTAGCACGCCAAAGAAGGAAAGTGAGAATATGTCGAAGAAGTAGCCGATCAGGCCGAAGACCATCGACGCGCCGGTCAAGGTGAAAGCAACGGGAAACCCACACATCAACGCGCCGCAAACGCCAATCACCATAACCGCGACCATAACTTCATTGCCGGTCATAGTCCTGGCTCCTCGGAGTCATCCCCGATTGCGATGCCTACTTCGATACCCATCAGTGTGAACCAGGATTTGATGGCCAGAGAAACGCCTTGGATCGCCAGGCCACCAGAGAAAACCAGCATGCAGGTCTTCAGCAGGTAGACACCCGGGATACCACTGATCTCGACCGATCCCTCGCGCACTGCCCAGGCAGCCATCACATAGGGCCAGGAGACCCACCAGATCATCACGCAAATAGGTAGCAGGATAACGATTACGCCGAGCAAATCGATCCTGGCCTTAGCGATCGGCCCGACATTGCCATAGAGGATATCCACCCTGACATGGCCATTATGCAGCAGGGTGTAGCCCGCCGCCGTCAGGAAGACGATGGCATGCATGTACCATATCGACTCCTGCATCATCAGGATGCTGAGGCCAAAAACATAGCGCATGACCACCACGATCACCTGGATCAGCACCATCCCCAGCGCCAGCCAAGCGACCGTCCGGCCAATCCACTCGTTGATGGCGTCAATGCCTCGCGCAAGCGACGCGAGAGAGCGCATGCTCAAGCCCTCCTAAAACAGTCGAATGATATCAGAACACAGAACGCCCGCCCCGGAGCCGCTCCGGCGCGGGCGTTTCCATGGGTCAATCAGGCCTTAGCCCTTACCGTATTTAAACGGCAGGTTTCGGGCGTTCATGAAGCCCTGCAAACCGATCCTCGACCATCCAATCGCTGTTTTTCGGAAGTCTCGATAGCTCTCCCAGACCGCCTTGGAGGTGGCGTCGGTACTGCCGACCTGTTCCACCACGTCGCCGGACACCCGGCCCAACTCCAGCAGCAGGTCCTCGGGATATTTGTGCAATTCGACGCCGTGGACCTTGATCAGTTTGTCCAGCGCGCCTGGGCTCGCCCCGTCATATTCGGCGGTTTGAATGAAGCACTCGGCCTGCAGCACTGCCTCGATGATGGCCTGATCCTCGGAGCCAAGGCTGTCCCAAAATTTCTGGTTGATCGCGTAGCTGCCCATCGTGCCCGGCTCGTGGAAACCCGGCCAATGGTAGTTCTTAACCACTTTGTAAAAGCCAAAGGCTAGGTCATGCCATGGCCCAACCCACTCGGCGCCGTCAATCGCCCCGGATTGCAGCGCCGGGAAGACCTCGCCCCCCGGCAAGTTCACCACCGCAACACCAAGCGACCGCAACACCTCGCCGCCAAGGCCAGGCATGCGGAATTTCACGCCCTTGAAGTCATCCAGTTTGTTGATCTTCTTATTCAACCAACCACCCATCTGGGTGCCGGTCGAGGGGCCAATAAACGGCTTCATGCCGAACTCGCCGTGCAGCTTGTCCCACAATTTCTGGCCACCGCCGTATAGAACCCAGGCATATTGCTCGGCCGGGGTCATGCCAAACGGTACCGCGGTGAAGAAATTGAAGGCCTGCGACTTACTCGGGAAATAATACTCAGCCGAGAAATACATCTCGGCATTACCCTGGGAAACCGCATCAAACACACCGAATGCCGGCACCAATTCACCAGCATTGAATAGTTTTACGGTAACCCGACCACCCGTGGCGGCGGTGATCCGCTTGGCGACGCGGGCGGCGGAGGTCCCAAGACCCGGGAAATTTTTCGGGAACGACGTAACAAGCTTTAGCTCTTTTTTACCCTGTGAGATCGCGGGCGCCGATAGACCGGCGGCGGCAACCGCGCCCGCCACACCGGCTGTGGCAGCACTTTGAATAAAGGCACGACGTTTCATTGAATGACTCCTCCCTCAATGCATTTTTATAACGCATTTTCCAGCCGCACCAAGGGCCAAGAGGCTGCCATTCGGGCAAGACAATTCATCCCGAGCGCGACACGTCTGCAAGCTTAGACGTCACCACGATGTCATGCAACACGCCAGCCGCGCGACATCGTATTCGGTTAGCTGTAACTCTTGGACATCCCTTCTGCCGGATCCGCAAAAGCCCCATAAGGCGGGTATGGATAGCGCAGACCATTCTTGGCGAGATGTTTCATCCCTTCTACTCCGCGCACGAACTCGTCCGGCGGGCAGGCCATCAACAATTCATCATCGGCGACGCCGCCGTAACGACGCTCGGCATAGCAGGGCAGCGCCAGACTAGTCTCGCGGGTCGACAGCGCCCGTCCCCAGCTGTCGGCGCAAGCGCTTTCGCCGGTCAGGGTGAAGTCGTAGCGGCGGTAGTTGTGATATTGCAGCCCATTGATGAATAGAATCATCTGTCCGGGCGAGGCATAGAACAGGCAGATATCCGGCGGGTCGAGACGGCTCGAGCGCAGTGGTGAGGCGGCAAGCCCGGAATAGCGGCCAGCCTCGACCCTCGGCATCTGGGCTTGATGCGCCGCGGCGGCCTCCTGATTACCGAACCAGACACCGGTCATCTTCTCGCCGGAACCGACATCGCCCGGGATCGCTTCCAAGCCGATATTAGCGCCACAGCTGGCGCCGGGCCGCAGATTGTCCTGAACGATGCCAAGCGTGAAGCCGGCGGTGCGAACCTGGGTAACCAGCTGGCAGGTAGTGAAGAACTTGCCGGCAGTCGGCGTCCGCAGACCCTGGATCGCCATCATCTCATCGGCGTCCTCGAACAGCTTCATCCCGAACGGGAAAGTCCGCAGCTTAATCAGATCGACCAAGCCCTCGGCGGCGCCCTTGATCTCTTCCGCACCAGGCATCCCAGCCTTGGGCGTCTCGGCCTTGGGAATCTCAACCCCTGCCACATTTTTAGCTTCTATTTCGGCCATGCATTATGTCCCTCTTCAAGCCGTGATTTACTGGTATGTCACGTCGCGTTTTTCGCGTCCTCGATGATCATCGCCGAGGCTTTTTCAGCGATCATGATGGTCGGAGCGTTGGTATTTCCCGTGGTCACCGTGGGCATCACCGAGGCATCGACCACCCGCAATCCCTCGATGCCGTGCACCGCCAGGCGCGGGCTCACCACAGCCAGGGGATCCTCACCCATTTTGCAGGTCCCCACGGGGTGATAGATGATACTACCCTGCTCGCGCACATAGGCGTGCAGATCCGCCTCCGACTTGACCCCTGATCCCGGCAGCGTTTCCGCCACATTATAGGGCGCAAAGGCCGGCTGGGCGAAGATCCGCCGCGCCTGCTCCATCCCCGCCAGGATGACCCGCATATCGTCGGGATCGGACAGATAGTTCGGCCGGATCAACGGACGCTCCAACGGGTCGGCCGAGGCTGCCATGATCGTCCCCCGGCTCGACGGGCGCACGGCGCAAACTGCCACGGTCATGCCGGCTTCCTTCTCCAAGGTACCGATGACGCCCTGCTGATAGCTCGCTGGGGTGAACAACAACTGCAGGTCCGGACTGGAGAGCCCCTCCCGGCTGCGGCTGAACACCTGGGCGCTGGTCACCCCGAAAGTAAGCGCGCCGTTGCCCATCAAGGCGAATTTTCCGATCTCCCGCAGCAGCCGCATTCCCCGGCTAAGCTGGTTAATCGAGACCGTATCACGGACCCGGTGGGCGATCCTGGCGACGTAGTGGTCCGACAGATTACCACCGACCCCTGGCGAGTCCTGACGCACATCAACCCCGATCGAGTGCAGGTGCGCGGCCGGTCCGATACCGGAGACTTGCAGCAAATGCGGGGAGTTGACCGAACCGCCGGAGACGATCACCTCACGCCGGGCGGTGGCCTGCCGGTCCACACCCTTTTGCCGAAACGCGATCCCCGTGCACCGCTTGCCGTCGAACAGCAACCGGGTGGCAATGGCGTTGGTCTCGATCTGAACGTTCTGGCGCCGCTTCGCTCGGGCAAGAAAGGTTTGCGCGGTGGAACCGCGTCGCCGGCCCAGTCGGGTCATTTGCGAGTAGCCGACCCCCTCCGGTTCGGCCCCGTTCAGGTCACCACTTTTCTTGAACCCGGCCTCCTCCGCCGCCTCGACGAATTTGTGGGTCAGGGTCAGGATATTGCGGTAATCCTCGACCTCCAACGGTCCGCCACGGCCCCGAAAATCGTCGTCCCCACCGCTTTTATAACTTTCCGACTTGCGAAAAAATGGGAGCACTTCGTCGAAAGACCAACCACGGCACCCCATCTGCGCCCAGCCGTCGTAGTCGGCTGGGTTGCCCCGAACATAGAGCATGCCATTAATCGAGCTCGAGCCGCCGAGCACCCGACCACGCGGCCAATGGATGCGCCGATTGCCGGTGGTCTCCTCCGGCTCGGACGAGTAGTTCCAATTGACCTTCTCGTTATACAGCAGATGCAGAATGCCGGCGGGAATGTGGATCATCGGATGGAGATCCTTGGGCCCCGCTTCCAGCACCAGCACCTTTGAGCCGTCCTCACTCAACCGGTCGGCCAGCACACAACCAGCCGAGCCGGCCCCGACAACGATATAATCTGCTTCGAGTTCCATGGTTCCCACGCTCTCTTCGCTTGCCCTATCTAAGCCCTCGTACCGCTAAAACTTGCTCAACACCTGGTCCGCAAACCGTTCCATCGAGGCGATCGAGGCATCCAGGCTGTCCGGCTTGGCGAGTTGAAACATGAAGATCTCGACGCCCATGTCCTTGAGCGAGCCGATATCGTCGATAATCGCGCCGGAGCCACCGGTCATGATGTGCCGGGCGCCTTCCTGAGGGGTCTTGCGATCGGCGACCTCGTGATCCCAGTTGCTCCAGAAGCCCAAGTCCAGGGTTGCCGGGTCACGATCATGCTCGGCGGCCATTTGCTTCAAGGAAGACAGGCCGGCGGCGAATTTCTCCGACGTGTTCAACGGATAATTCGGGTTGGCGCCAATCGGGAACCAGCCGTCGCCATGCTTCACCGCACGGCGTTTCGCGGCGGGGCTCTCACCGCCAATCCAAAGCGGTGGGTGCGGATTTTGCACCGGCTTTGGCTCAAACTTCAAATTGGTAAAACTGTTGTATTTACCCTGGTAGGAGGGCGATTCCGCCGTCCACAACTCTTTGAAGATTTCCAGATATTCGTCCGTCACCTTACCGCGTTCCTTGAACGGCTCGGTGCCGATCGCCTCGAACTCCTCCTCCATCCAGCCGGCACCGCAGCCAATGGTAACTCGGCCGCCAGAGAGCACATCGATGGTGGCGATAGTCTTGGCTGTATGTACGGGATTACGATGCGGCACGACCATCACCGAGGACAGAATGCGTATATTCGAAGTAACCGCCGCGATGTAGGACATCAGCGTCAACTGTTCCAGGCAGGCGCCATCCGGCGGGAACGGCGGCTCACCAGTATCGGAATAGGGGTAGAGCGGCGAAATCGTCTTCGGAATCACGATATGGTCGGACACCGAGACATAACCGAGCCCCAGGGTCTCCGCTTTGGCGAGAAGCGTCTTGATCGCCACCGGCTCGGCCAGCGGGCCGCGCGTGGGCAATCCAAATCCGAATATCATCCCGGTCTCCTTCATTCGTTACTGGCAACGGCGCTTTCGCCCCGCCCGCCATGTTTTTCTATCTGCTTGGCAGCTTATTTTAAAAGCGGCAGCACCTCGGAACCGAACCACTCCATATGATCCAAGGTCTCCTGAACTTCCGGCCGCTGGAGTATGAAGATCATCGTGCCGACCCCGACCTTATCAAAGGCCGCGACGTCGCCGGCGATATCCGCCGGCGTGCCGGTCATGATCTTGCGCTTGCCATCCTCGTCCCGGCGTTCGCTAGCATGGACCCCATCGGTGTAAAAGTAGCCGATATCCAGGCTCCTGAAATCCCGACTCTCCTCGTCGCAAACTTGGCGCAAGACATCCAGGCGTCCGGCCAGTTGTTCCGGCGTCGCAACGCGGAAGTTCGGATTGTTCGAAGCAGGATACCAGCCGTCGCCAAGTCGGGCCGCACGGCGCAAGGCCGGTTTGCTCTCGCCGCCGACCCAGATCGGCGGATGCGGCTTCTGGACAGGTAGAGGCTTGAAATGCAGGTCCGAAAAACGGGCGTATTTTCCTTCATATGATGGGTTATCAGATACCCATAACTCCTTGAATATTTTAATATATTCATCTGTAACTTGGCCGCGTTCAGCGAATGGTGGAGCGCCGATTGCGGCGATTTCCTCGGCCATCCACCCCGCCCCGATACCGACCGTCACCCGCCCCCCGGAAAGAACGTCAGCCGAGGCGATTATCTTGGCGGTCAGCACCGGCGCCCGATAGGGCACCACCATGACCGAAGTCAGGATCCGGATCTTCTCAGTCTTGCCAGCAATGTAGGTCAGCGCCGTCAACTGCTCATGACATTCCACCACCGAAGCTCCCGGCCAGACGCCATCATCGGTATAGGGATAGGAGCTCTCGATACCGCCAGGAACGACGATGTGGTCATTTGGCGCAATTACGTCAAAGCCCAGGACTTCGCCCTTTTGCGCGATCGCGGTGATCCCTTCCGGTCTCGCCCCAGCGCCGCGTAGCATTATCTGAAATCCAAAGTTCATGGTCCAACACCTCTATTTTTCGAATCGAGGCACCATTCAGCCTCTAAAACAAAGACACGTGTCTTCCCGGATGTCACCCAGGAAGGAATAAACTTATGGTGCAGAAGGGTCATCGTCCACTTCAGCCCCGCGCGGGATCATTCAGCTCCTTCACCCGGCTCAGGACTTTCTCGATGAGCTGCTCGGTCTGGTCTTCCATCTCTGCGTCACCTGCGCCGATCGGCCGCAAGATGAACTTTGATACCCCGTGGTTCGCATAGGCCTGAATCCGCTCAAGCATCTCGTCGGCACCGCCGATCACGAAACCCTCTCTGGCCGGTTTGCCGAGGCGCTTCTCAAAATCAGCAGCCATTCTTCTCACTGGTTCCTCGTCCCAGGAACCGAAACGGACTCCCATGGCGGCGCCGAAATGATCATGGTCGATCGGTCGGCCATGCGCATCGGCAGCCTTCAGGATCTTTTCGACAACGATGCCGGCCTCTTCGGGCGTGTCGGCGGCGGCCTGCCAGCCGGTGCCATATCTCGCCGTCCGCTCGATCGCCGCATCGGAAGAGCCGCCAATCCAAAGAGGCAGTGGTGATTGTACCGGGCGTGGGGTGATACTAGCCTTCTCATATTGGTAGTGCTGGCCCTCGAACGTGACCTCATCCTCGCTCCACAGACGGTTCATAATCTCCAACGCCTCATTCATCCGCTGGCCGCGAGCCTTGGTGGCGGTACCGGTGGCAATGAAATCCCGGGACCGGTTGCTCCCCAGGCCAAAAGCCGGCAGCAAGCGGCCGCCCGAGAGATAGTCAATCGTCGCGCATTGCTTGGCGGTCTGCAGTGGATCGCGCAGCCCCATGGAGGCGACATTCATTCCGAACTTCACCTTTTTAGTAGCCCCGGCAAGCCCGGCCATCACGCTCATGCATTCCAGGAACGGTTCCTTGGAGACCAACCGATCGGTCTGCCACAGCGAGTCCACCCCAGCTTCGTCACAGCGCTTTACCCAGCGCCAATATCCCTCGGCGCTCGAGAAGGTATAGGTCGCCATTCCCAGTCCGACACCGATCGTCATGACGGTCTCCCTTATCGCTTAAATCTGATTTACCAACGGCAGCACATCATTCACCAGCCGCTGGAATTGTCCGGTTTGATCGCGCGACGTCATCCGCAGCGCCATATGCTTGACCCCGGAGCCGGCATAGGCGCGCAGGGTCGCGGCGCAAGCCTTGGCCGAGCCATGCGCGGTCCAATCGCGCGTGCGCTCCGGCGAAAAGCGAATGCCGTAATAGTCGGCCAGAAAATCAACGGTCTCGGCCAAGGCTTCGGCAGGATCATCCCTCACACAGATATTCACCACCAGCGCGTTATCCATGGCCTCCGGATCCTTGCCATTAACGGTGGCCGAGGCGCGAATATGCCCCCAGGCCTCGGCAAATGTCGCGGGGTTGACCGAGTGGGTCATCCAGCCATCACAGATCTCTCCGACCTTGGCCAGGGTCTTGACCGGCATCCGGCCGGACGAGCCACCACTGGCGAGCCGGGTGATATTGGTCGCCGCCCAGATCGGACTGGGTTGACGCAAGGGTTTCGGGGTGATGGTCACCTGCTCGTAGTCGTGAAAGCGGCCTTGGAAGGTAACCTCGTCCTCCGCCCAAAGCCGGTGCAACAGCGCGATCCGCTCCCACATCAGGTCCCGGCGGTCAGCCGAGGCGACCCCAGTGTTGCGATCTTCACGTTCCCAGGCCTCGCCGCTCCCGCCGCCAACACAGGCAACCATCACTGTGCGACCGCCAGAAATCTGGTCCAGACTGGCCCATTGATAGGCCAGGTCCAGGGCCGCGCGCTGGGTAAAACTACCCATGCAGGCGGGGCCAAGGCGCACCCGCTCGGTCCGCGCCGCCACCGCGGTCAGCAAGGTAATTGCATCCAGTCGTGGATTGGTCAGGAACGCATCACCAGACCAAACGGTATCAACAAGACCACTGCGCTCCGCCGCGACGGCCAACTCGATCAACTCAGCCGGTGTGCTGTAGCCGAGGACCGGCCCCCGGTTGGACAACATCAAACCGAAGGTCAGCGCGGCGTCGGACATATCGGGATTACTTCCGTTTTAGGCGATCAATCGGCGGCGCCCTGAGCCTCATAGCCAGGGCGGACCAGATCAGCCGCGGTATCACGCCGCCGGGACTTGCGAACCGGCGTATTGACGACATCCGCCAGTGGCGCGGCGCCATAGGAGCGAGCGCGTTGCGCTTCGTTCGGCGGGCCGTAGAGGGTTGAGCGCTGTCCCGGTTTGCGGCCAAGCGAGCGGATCACCGCGTCCATTTGCTCGGGCTCCAGTTCTTGGCCATGGCTGGCGCCCGCGGACCGGGTGATGGTCTCGTTCATCAAGGTGCCACCGAAATCATTGGCGCCGGAATCCAGGCAAATTCCCGCCCCGGTCGGCCCCAACTTGACCCAGGACGTCTGGATATTGGTGATCAGCGGGTGCAGCGCCAACCGCGCCACCGCATGGATCAACACATTCTCCCGCCAGCTCGGCCCGCGTCGGGCGCCGCCCTTGAGATAGATCGGCGCTTCCATGTGCACGAATGGGAGCGGCACAAACTCGGTAATGCCGCCGGTGCGGGCTTGCAATTCCCTGAGGCGGATCAGGTGCCGGGCCCAATGGATCGGTTTGTCGACATGACCGAACATGATCGTCGAGGTGGTCCGCAGGCCGACATTATGGGCGGTCTCAACCACTTCCAGCCATTGGGCGGTATTGACCTTGTCGGGACACAGTACGGCGCGGACCTCGTCATCGAGGATCTCGGCGGCGGTGCCGGGCAGGCTGCCAAGGCCGGCGTCACGCAGGCGGCCAAGGAACGTGTCCAAGGGGATACCCAGGGTCCGCGCGCCCTGATGCACCTCCAACGGCGAGAACGCATGGATATGCAGATCCGGTAGCGCCGCCTTCAGCGCCCGGGTGATCTCAATATAGGTGTTACCGTCATAGTCCGGATGAATGCCGCCCTGCAGGCAAACCTCGGTGCCGCCACGCTCCCAGGCTTCCTCGGCCCGGCGAACGATTTCCTCGAGCGCCAGGTCATAGGGTTTGCCGCGCAGGCTCTCCTGGGTTTTGCCCTTCGAGAAAGCGCAGAACTTGCAGCCGAAATAGCAGACATTGGTATAGTTGATGTTGCGGTTCACGACATAGCGCACGGTGTCGCCATTCATCTTGCGCCGCAACTCATCCGCCGCCTTGGCAACGGTTTCGACCTCGCCGTCGCGGGCATGGAACAGTCGAACGATCTCGTCCTCGCTCAGTGGATCTCCGGCCATCGCCCGGTCGAGCACCCGGTCAAGCTCGGCATCGGCGAGAAAACCAGGCGTGACCTCAAGCTCGGGGATCTTATTGTCAGACGACTCGGCCCGGCCCGGCGACCAATCCTCGGTGCGCGCCAGTCCATCGGCATCGGCCGCCGAAAGCGCCGCCGCGCGGAACCCCGGATCAAGCCAGTTTTCCACGTCTCGCACATACGCCGGATAGATCGAGAGCCGCTCAACCAGGATCTTGCCCATTGACGCGGTATCGCGGGCCAGCACTTCCAGATGCGGCCAGGGCGCTTCTGGATTAACATGGTCCGGCGTCACCGGGGACACGCCGCCCCAATCGTTGATCCCGGCGGGAATCAGATGCGCCGCATCGCCATAGGAAAGATTTGGCGGCGCCTGGATCGACATTCTCGGCCCAAAGATCAGACGGGCGACCGCGATGCTCCATTGCAGATCCGCCAGATCCGGCTCCGGCGCATCGGCCATCTTGGTCTGCGGCTTGGCGCGGAAATTCTGGATGATCACTTCCTGGATCTGACCGAAACGATCATGCTGATCACGCAGGGCCAGCAGCGAGTCGATCCGCTCGCACCGGGTCTCGCCGATGCCGATCAGGATGCCGCTGGTGAATGGCACTTTCTGGCGCCCGGCCTCAGCCATGGTCTCCAGACGCACCGCCGGGTCCTTATCGGGGGAACCATGGTGGCAGCCGCCCTTCTCCATCAGCCGTGTCGAAGCGCTTTCCAGCATGATCCCCATACTGACCGAGGCTTCGCGCAGGCTGGCGATCTCGGCTGGTGACATCACGCCGGGGTTGAGATGCGGCATCAAGCCGGTTTCCTCGAAAACCAGCAACGCCATGTCGCGCAGATAGGCCAGGGTCGAGGCATAGCCCATCTCTTCCAGCGCCTCGCGGGCGGCGGCATAGCGCAGCTCCGGCTTGTCCCCAAGCGTGAACAGCGCCTCCTTGCAGCCGGCCGCCTTGCCGGCGCGGGCGATGGCCAGCACCTGATCGCGTGACAAGAAACGCCTGTTTCAGATCCCGAGGTGCCTGCGCGAAGGTGCAATAGTGGCAGACATCCCGGCACAGCTGGGTCAGCGGAATGAACACCTTGCGCGAATAGCTGATATGCCGGCCGAAACCATGGTCCCGCATCCGCGCGGCGGCATCCATCAGCGCCGGCAGATCCGTGTTCCTCGCCAAAGCCTGGGCGGCGACGGCATCCGGCCGCTCGGCGGGATCGATCCAATAGAGTTCTTTTGACAAGGTCATCCCCGATATATCGGCGGTTTTCGGTCTTCAGCCCGCACGCGTCAGCCGGTCCACCACACCACTCCGCCGGAGAAAGTCATGGGTACCGGTATCGCCATCACGAGCACAGAAATCGAGCAGATCTTGAGGAGTATCGATATCGAACGCAAGCCCGGGCGGCGCGACGATCTCAACCGTGGAGATTAGCGCCTCGGCGGCGGCGCGGTGGCGCGCGAAACTGCCGGGTCCGAACTGGCTCGCCATCAGGCCTGGCGGCGCCAGCAGAAGCGCGTTGGTGCCGTCCCCGTCGCGGGCCGGCGCGATCCGAACCGTCGGGCCTACCAGCTTGCCGATCTTAGACTCTTTACAGCTGAATTTGCCGATAAACGCCTCGATATCACCGGGCCTAACCATCGGCAGGTCGCCCGGCAGAACCAGCATCGCTTCGGCGCCGGCCACCCGGGGATCGGCCAGCGCCGCGGCTACGGCTTCGTCATAACCCCGGTTCTCAACCTCCAGGATCAGCGAAACACCGTCCAACCGATCGCCCAACCCGTCCGCTACAACGAATATTTCCGAGAGGCCCTTGGCCTGCTTCAGCGCCGCTAGGACATCACCGAACATGGCGACAACCAAATTCCGTCTCTCTAGATCGCTCAACAACGGCGCCAACCGGCTTTTCGCTTGCGATAGGTTCTTCAGCGGGACGACGGCAACGACCACTACCGGCTCCCGAGATCAGCGATGAATTCGAGGCAGGTATCGGCCAGCGCCTTGCGGTCATCAAGCGAGCGCATCACCGTTTGGGTCACCAGCACCTCCATATCCAAAGCGCGGATTTCCGCTTCCTGAGCGCGGTCGACGGTGTCGATTACCATGGCGTCGATGAACCCGGCATAGTGGCGGGCAACGCCGGCGGCGCTGGCCGGCACGCCAAGCTCGCCCATCATCTTCGCCGCCGGTCCCTTGATCGCCTCGCCGCCAACGATCGGGGAAACCGCCAGCTTTGGCCCGGCCACCGACCGCAACGCCGCGCGCAGCCCAGGCAGCCCCAGAATCGGGTCAACACTGACAAAAGGGTTCGACGGCGCAATCAGCACCGAGCCAATCTCACCGCTTGCCAGATCATGCATCAACGAGTGGTTAGGAGTGGCGTCGGCAATGCCCTGGAAGCGGAACCCAGTCACCTTGGGCGCGCATCGGTCACGCACGAAATAATTCTGAAACGCCAACGGCCCGTCCGGAGTATCGACGATGGTCGCCACCTGATCGTCGGTCATCGGCAGGATGCGGATCTTCACCCCAAGCGCTTGGCACAGGCCGGCGGTTACCTCGGTCAAGGTCTCCCCGTCCGCCAGGCGGCGCGTTCGCTCCACATGCATCGCCAGATCACCATCACCGAGATTAAACCAGGCCTCGCCACCCAATCCCGCCAGCGCCTTCATGAAGGTCCAGGTCTCGCCGGCCCGGCCCCAGCCCCGCTCCTGGTCGGCCAAATCGGCCACCGCGTACACAACCGAGTCGATATCCGGGGCGATGTGTAGGCCGAGATGGTGGAAATCGTCGCCGGTATTGGCCACCACGACCAGACGCTCGGGCGCGGCGGCATGGCTCAGGCCAAGCACCAGCTTGGCGCCGCCGACACCGCCAGAGAGCACCGCGATCTTCGCATCACCCACTGCCCGCGTTGTCACCTGAACATGTCCATCTCGCGCGGACGCACCAGCGCGTCGGCGCCCTGTATAGGTGCGTCGGAGACAAACCCCCGGATCAACACTACCGGCAGGCCCTCGGCCGCCTGGCCCTGCAGCAGCGATGCCGCCGCCGCCAGTTCGTCGGCCACGGCTTGCTCGCTCACCAGTAACTCGCGGCCAAACAGATCCGTCTCGCCCCGGAGGTCGATCACCGCCGGCAGACCGGCAACACCGATCGCCTGGCCAACCGTACCGACGCGCCAGGCCCGACCGATACTGTCATTAACAATGACGCCGACCGTCACGCCAAGCCGTTGCCTCAAGCCGTCGCGCAATCGCTGACAACTTCCATCCGGGTCCAGCGGCAGCAGCAAAAGCTGTTCGCACCCCTCCGGGCTTTCGATGTTGGAGTGGTCGATGCCGGCATTGGCCATCACCAGCCCCAAATTCTGCTCCACGATCAGCACGCCGGGGCGATGCTTGACGATTTCCCGCGACTCGCGCAACACCAGCTCAACCTGGCGCGGGTCCTTGCCTACCTCGGCGGCCAAGGCCACGGCACGCTCGGACGCCACCACATCCTCAAGCGCGACGATCCGGCCCTCGGCCTTGGAAATGATCTTTTGCGCCACCACCAAAATGTCGCCATCGGCCAACACCTCTTGCGACGCCTCAAGCGCCGCAATCACGATCGATGTCAGATCATCACCAGGCTGAACCTGGGGGATACCCTGCAGCGCGGCGAGGGTCATGCGGGTGGACATGGGCTCTACGCCGTCGCTTCAGGGTCGGCGGAACCGGGTTCTCCGGTCATTCGAATGCCGGCCCCGTCGATCTTATACCGCGCATTCATGAAGATCAGCGTCGAGGTCAAGGCTTCGGCCACAATCGAGTTGGCGATGACACCGGCGTGCCAGGCCTTCATGTCGGCATCCCCGGCGAGTTGCACAATTTCCTCGCGCGCCGCCGGGTCATTGCCGCAGACCAGCACGTCGCAGTCGATGGCATGGTCGAGGTCGTCCAGATGAGTCGCCGCGACGTTCTGGAAGGCCGAAACCACCCGCACGCCAGCGCCAAGCTTGTCCTGCGCCGCCTTGGCGCAGGAACCACCCTCGGGAACTTGAACTGTGCGGACCTTCGGCGGCACCAGAGGCACCGTGACATCGACCAGGATCTTGCCGTCGAGCGCCGCGGCGATCGCCTCCAGGGTCGGCATTTGGTTGGCATACGGCACGGTCAGCACGACAATCTCGCTGGCCGCCGCCGCTTCGGGATTGCCGGCCCCGGTGATCGTGCTGGTACCAGCCTCCTGGTTCAGCCGCACGGCCGCTTCCACAGCGCGCCCTGCATCGCGCGAGCCGACAACCACTTGATGCCCGGCCTTGGCCCAACGCTTGGCCAACCCGGCGCCAAGGGCGCCCGAGCCACCGATGATCGCGATCTTCTTTGACATGATAGTCCGTTCCCTGATCTGAACCGTAGGCTTCTCTTAACCCGTCATCCCACCCTACGGTGGGATGACGGCAGGTTATTGTTTCACGCCCCTTGACGGTGCGGCGACAGCATTAGACGAGGCGGGACCCCGATGGCAATCGGAACAAAGTTAGTCAGCGGCATTTCCTGCCGTGACGAACCGGAACGGATGGGCAATCCCTAGCCCAACCGCGCC
Source organism: uncultured Alphaproteobacteria bacterium (assembly GCA_937776645.1). Classification (GTDB taxonomy): domain Bacteria; phylum Pseudomonadota; class Alphaproteobacteria; order Thalassobaculales; family Thalassobaculaceae; genus JADHLJ01. The sequence continues at coordinate 30,034 of CALMRI010000038.1, forward strand.
GCGACCCGGCCGATCCGCTCGACCGCATCAACCACGCCTTTTTGTTCAAAGCCCGGCCACTGGAGCCGCACCAGGAAGTGGTCGACACCCATTTCGTCGCGGTAGCGGGCCATTTCATCCTCCACCTCTGCCTCGTCACCGATAATGAAACGTTTTGCGCAAAACTCGTCGAAGCGATCAGCAAGGCTACCCTCGCTCGCGGCTGTCTGCCCCCAGGACGCATAGGACTCGTATTTGGCCAGGAGATGCGGGCCGGCAGCTGCCATGGCGGCCTCGCGGGTCGCACCGATGACCACCTCACGGATCAGCGGCTGGCCATGCGGATTGCTGGTGCCGGCTTCGCCCATCGTCGCCTTATACACGCCCAGGCGATGCACCGCATCGTCCCAATGCATGGTCGGCGGAATTACCCAGGGACAGCCGAGGCGGGCGGCGCGGCGCACTGCCGGAGGGATTTCGCCGCCCACCCAGATCGGCGGTCCGCCCGCCTGTTTCGGGCGAATACTGGCGCTAAGACCACCGACGGTGAAATGCTCGCCCCGATGCTCGACCTTGTCCTCGGTCCACAGCCGGCGGATCAGCGGTATCGCCTCCTCAAAGCGGCTCCGCCGTTCCTCGAAAGGAACGCCCAGCCCCTCGAATTCCTCCTGGCGATACCCAACGCCGACACCGAGGATGTATTTGCCGCCGGTGATCCAATCCAACGAGGCGGCGTATTCCGCCACGATCACCGGGTTTTGCATGGCCAGAAGAACGATGGCGATGCCAAACTCCATACCCTCGCCCTCCGCCACAAGGCGCGCCAGCAAAGGCTCGGCCTGGATCATCTGCAATGGCTCCGACAGGAAATGCTGGCCGACCAGCACCGAGGCAAAGCCGTTCTCCTTGGCCGCTCGAGTCTGCTCGCACAGATTGGCCATCTCCTGGCCAAGATCCGCTCCCTGTGGCCATTGGGTCGCCATGTACATTCCGATTTTCATCGTCATTCCTTTTCCAGCCCCGTTTTCAACCCGAGTTCAACTTGTCATGCCTGGGTCATTTCGACCGCGCCGTGATCAATGACGCGGGAGCGTCGCTATTTTTCGGCGTCGCACTTATTGTTGCTAGTAACAAACCTGCCACGGAACTCTCCGTAGCGTCTATGGGGCAGCAACTATGAGGCGACGTCTATCGGGCGACGACCATCGGAAGGAAGCAAGCGGATGAAATTGGGTTTAAGCATCGGCAGCCGTGGCGGCCAGTTCGCATTGGACATGGATTTGATCACCGAAGCCGAAAACCTGGGCTTTGATTCGCTCTGGACATCGGAATCCTGGGGCCATGACGCGGTGACGCCCGCGGCCTGGGCCTTGGCCAAGACGTCAAAGATCAAGGTCGGAACCGGCATCATCCAGATGACCACGCGGGCGCCGACGATGACCGCGATGACCGCGATCACGCTGTCTCAGATGTCCGGTGGACGCTTCATCCTCGGCCTCGGCCCGTCCGGCCCGCAGGTGGTTGAGGGTTGGCACGGGGTCCCCTTCGGTAAGCCGCTAACCCGGCTGCGCGAATATGTCTCCATCGTCCGGGATGTCCTGGAACGCAAGGGGCCACTGAACCACCAAGGCGAACACTATCAATTTCCATATAAGGGCGAGGGGGCAACCGGCCTTGGCATTCCGCTGAAAAGCATTCTGCACGGCGATCCGTCGATGCGTATTGTCACCGGCGCGATCTCGCCGGCCGGTGTCAAAGTGGCGGCCGAGGTTGCCGACGGCTTCATCCCAATCTATATGGACCCGACCCGCTTCGACGTTTTCGCACCGCATGTCGAGGCCGGCTTCGCCAAGGCCGGCAAGGGCCGAACGCTGGACGATTTTGCGGTGATGCCGATGTGCTACATCAGCATCGATGACGATGTCGAAGTGGCGAGCCGACCGGTGCGGGAGAACATCTCCTTCTATATTGGCGGCATGGGCGCACGGGACAAAAACTTCTACTGCGACTACGCCAAGCGCATCGGTTTCGAGGCAGAAGCAACGCATATCCAAAACCTGTTCCTCGAGGGTAAACGCGGCGAAGCGGCGGCGGCGGTGCCCCAGGCGCTGGTCGATCAGGTGTCCCTGGTCGGCCCGAAAGAGCGCATCGTCGAAAAACTCTCGGATTGGAAAGCCGCCGCCAAGCAACGCCACGTCGATACCCTTATTGCCCGGACCGGCTCGGTCGAGGCGATCCGGCTTCTGGCGGAGGCGGTGCTATAGGCCGGTGTCTCACGCCCCGGTCGATTAGGTGAGAGCAGCCCCGGCCCCAACCCCGAAATCAACCCCGGTCACGCCAGCTCCAAAACCGGCGCGGCAGCCCCTTGCCAAACCGATTCTCGCCGCTCTGCTGATGACCGGCGCGATGATTTTTTTCTCGATCATGGGCGCCTTCATCAAGCTGGCGGCGGAACAATTACATTCGCTGGAAGTGGTGTTCTTTCGCAATTTCCTGGCATTCCTGATGATGCTGCCCTGGTTGATCTGCCAGGGGCCAGGGGTGATGAAGACCCGGCGGATCGGGCTCTATACCGCCCGATCGCTGTTCAACTTCGTCGGCATGGTCACCGGGTTTACCGCGATCACCCTGATCCCGTTGGCCGAGGCCACGGCGCTCAGCTTCACAGCGCCGCTCTTCGCTACCATAGGCGCGGCACTGGTCCTGGGCGAAGTGGTCCGAGCCCGCCGGATCACCGCGCTGGCGATCGGCTTCGCCGGCATGCTGATCGTGCTACGGCCAGGCATGGAGGCGGTGTCGACCGGGGCGCTCCTGGCGTTGTTGAACTCGGTGGCCATCGCGATCACCATCATCATCGTCAAGAAACTGACCGATACCGAGCGCCCGGAAACCATCGTCACCTATATGGCGCTGCTGCAGTCGCCGATGGCGCTGATCCCGGCGCTGTATGTCTGGATCTGGCCGGACCCGATAACCTGGCTCTGGCTGATCGGTCTAGCCGGCGCCGGCACGGCGGGCCATCTGATGTACACCAAGGCGATCCAACTGGCCGAGATCACCCAGATCCAACCGCTGGATTTCATCCGCCTGCCGATCATCGCGGTGATGGGCTATTTCATCTTCGACGAGCTGCCGACAATCTGGACCTGGATCGGTGGCGCGGTCATCTTTGCCTCAACCGCTTATGTCACCCATCGCGAGGGGCAACTGGCGCGCGCCAGACAGCATCAGGCGGCGCCCTGAAAACGAGTGTCAGAATACCCCCGCTTCTAGCCCGGCGGCCATCGCCATGCCGAGTTCCTTGCACTGGGTGACAAAAACCTCATCCCAATCACCTCGACAGATCAGCGGGTCTTGAACCGCGCGCCAGCGTAAACCGGTGATGATCGTCTCGACGCTTCGCCTAGCACCGGTGCCGTCCAGGCCAGCGCGGATATACAGCGCATAGGGCTTACCCTGGGCGATCTCCAGCACCGGATAATAAGTCCGGTCGAAAAAATCCTTCATCGCGCCGCTCATATAGCCAAGGTTCTCGGTGGTGCCAAGGATCACCGCATCTGCAGCCAGCACGTCACCGGGACCGGCCTCGAACGGGGTCTTGGCGATAATCTCGACGCCGTCGATATCCGGGTTCCGTGCGCCGGCAAGCACCGCGTCGCGCAGCCGCGTGGTGTTCGGCGATGGCACATGGGCGACCACAAGCAGGCGTTTCATATCCAGCCTTCCGCACTCCTTGTCCGCAACACATAGGCGATCTTGTGGGGCGTGTAACGGACCAATTCAATTTCTACAACCGCAACCTACTTGTCAGGAGCCGGAGGAACCGTCTGAATGCTGAAAATACATCATCGACGGGAGAACGCATCATGGGCAAGCTCGACAACAAGGTCGCGATCATTACCGGCGGTTCCGGCGGCATCGGGCAGGCGGCCGCCCGGTTGTTCACCAGCGAAGGCGCCAAGGTGATGCTGGTCGACCTGAATCATGACGCGCTAGCCAAAGTCGCCCATTCTATCGGCGAAGACAAAGTCGCCTACATGGCCGCCGACGTCACCGACGCCGAGCAGGTGAAAGGCTATATTGCCAAAACCGTGGAGCGTTTCGGCGGTGTCGACGTCACGCTGCTGAACGCTGGGATCGAAGGCAAGATCGCCTTCATCCAAGACCAGGGCGACGATGATTTCGACAAGGTAATGGCGGTGAATGTCCGTGGCGTCTGGCTGGGCATGAAATACGCCATGCCGGAAATGGCCAAGCGGGGCGGCGGCTCGATCGTGATCACTTCCTCGACCGCCGGTATCCGCGCAGTGCCGAAACTGTCACCTTATATCGCCAGCAAGCACGCGGTGATCGGTCTGATGCGCTCCGGCGCCATGGAGGGGGCCAAGGACAAGATCCGTGTCAACACGGTCAACCCGTCGCCGATAGATACCCAAATGATCACCCGACTGGAAGACGTGATCAATCCGAACCGCGGCAACGCACAACCGATGGCCGACACCACCCCGCTACGGCGTTATGGCGAGCCCGAAGAGGTCGCCCGGTTGATGTTATTCCTGGGCTCCGAGGAAGGCTCGTTCTGCACCGGCGGCGTTTATATGGTCGATGGCGGCGTGTCCGCCGGCCGCAGCTAACAACCATTCGACTGGGGAGTTAATTCCATGCGCTTCAGTGACCGCCGCAAACGTTTCCGTGCCGTTCTCGAGGGTAATCGATGCGTCCATCCGGGTTCGGTTTTCGACCCGATATCGGCCCGAATCGCCGAGGATATAGGGTTTGAGATAGGCATGTTCGCCGGCTCCATCGCCTCCTTCACCGTGCTTGGCGCGCCGGATTTGATCGTTCTCACCCTGTCCGAATTCGCCCAGCAGGCGCAGCGCATCAACCGGGCATCGGAGTTACCACTGATGGTTGATGCGGATCATGGCTACGGCAACGCGCTGAACGTCAAGCGCACGGTCGAGGAGCTGGAGATGGCCGGTATTTCCGGCATGTCGATCGAGGATACTGAACTGCCGCAACCGTTCGGCTTGGTCGGTCAGACTAAACTACTCTCGGTCGCCGAGGGCGTCGGTAAGATGAAGGGCGCGTTGGCAGGCCGGAAAGATCCGGGCTTGGTCATCGCCGGCCGCACCAGTGCCGCCGCCGTCACCGGCATCGACGACGCCATCGCCAGAGGCCAAGCCTACGAGGCGGCGGGGGTCGACGCGATCTTCCTGGTCGGGGTGAAAAGCCGGGACCAGCTGGACAAGGCCGCCGCCGCGATCAAGCTGCCTTTCATTCTCGGCGGCGTCGGGCCGGAGATGTCGGACTTGGACTATCTCTCGTCGCGCAACGTGCGAATCTGCCTACAGGGCCATCAGCCATTCTCGGCGGCGGTTCAGGCGGTGCACGACACCTTGAAGGCGCTGCGGGATGGCGCCGCAACCAAGGATCTCAAAGGGATCGCCTCGGCCGATCTTATGAAGCGGGTGACACGCGACGCCGACTACCAACGCTGGACAACGGAATTCCTCAGGGACGGTTAACGACGGGCACCTCAGCGGCTAGCTCGTACGATTTCAACTCGACTGGCATGCTAACAAACACTGTCCCAAACCGCGCAGGCTCCCTATGAGTCGCAGCAAGCAACACTTATGGAACAGCACCGATGACCTATCTATATCTTCTCATTGAGGAATCGTTTCGCGAACTCGCATCCCGGCAAGTGATCGCCCTTGATTGCCTTGCCCTCGGTTTCGACGTGGTGATCGCCCAACAATGGTGGTTCCACCGGCACATGGAAGACCTTCCACCAGGAATTGTGCTTTTCAAGGGCAACAATCGCGTCCAGAGCGCCCTGATGCGCGTCGCCAAAAGTCACGGCCATATCGTAACCTCAATCGAGGAAGAGGCCTTTGGTTTGATCGATGAGTCAAACATTAAGAGTTTGTATGACCCCGTTTCCATAGAATCTACCGACATATTCTTCATGCAGTGCACGATTCACCGAGATATATTACGTAAATGGTTTCCCGAAACACGTGACAGAATTGCAATCGTCGGGAACCCACGCACGGATGTGCTGCTCCGCGCCTTGGGCGATGCTCCTCGCGCTAGGGCGGCAAGGCTGCGCGCTGAACACGGTGACTTCGTTTTAGTTAACACCAATTACGCTTCCATCAATCCATTCGACATCGACACATATTCAGCCTATCTCCGGCGCGTCGGTATCGGTGTTCTCGACCCCACGGTTCATGGAGATCTGCAGCGCTTCGAAACAATGTTGGAATGGGAACACTCAAATCTCCGGGAGATGGCCCGCTTCATTCGGATTTTCGCACAGCGACGGGCCGAAATACCGGTAATCCTTCGCCCCACCCGTCGGAGAACCACAGGCCCTGGGCCGAGTGTTTCGCCCAGATGCCAAATGTGCACATCGTCACCGATCGCGATCATATCCCCGGATAATGGCGGCGCGGGCGACAATTCATACGAGTTGTACCACGGGGCTTGAAAGCCGGCTCCTGGGAACTCCTGCGATCGGCCTTTGCCCAGATCAACATCCCTGGCACGCCGGCTTCATCTCCAATCAGGTAAGCTATGTCAGCGCAACGGGTGCCGATGCAGTCGAGGCCGTCGAAGAACTCTTTTCGCCCCGCCTTCGTTCCGATAAAGTTAATTTCGACGAGGAAACCGATCGACAATTATTTGCCCGCCTCGCCCCAAGTCTGGAAATTAGCAACACGCAGCGTTCATCTCAGCGGATGGCCGATGTCTTCAACGCGTTACAGCCCCAGGGCAGTCCTAGGAAAACTTTGCCAAGGCACCGGGGCGAGGTTAAGATTGACGGGCGAAGACGCGATAAGGCGTATATCAGCTTCAGCGCCTTCAAATCCCAATGGGCGTCGATGGTTCAGACACTGGGTGCACCTGAAACTGTGGTGATCGACGAGATCGGGCCGGCGGTATTTCACCTTGCGCCGGCGACCCAATGAACCAGTCGCGAGACGTCGAAGTCACCGGGACGATACGCCGGTTGCTCGCGGAGGGACGAAATGGCGTTGCCGAGCGCTTTCTCCGCGACCAGATTGCTTCAGCCCCGAGCTGGATCCACGCGCGGATCGAACTTACAAAGCTACTCATAGCGTTAAACCGCCGAGATGACGCCCTTGACGCTATTAAGGACACGATCCAACTCTTCCCAGATAGCGTCCTCTCTTGGTGCACCCTAGCAACGTTTCACCACGATTCACAACGCTTCGACGAAGCGCGAAAGGCGTTCTTTGCTGCTGCACTTTTAGAACCATCCTCCGCGCTCGTCTGTTCACGATTGGCGATACTGTTCGGTCGCCTCAAGAACGTCGCGAACCAAAGTCGCCTTCTTGCAAGACTGATCGCTTTAGCGCCTGACTCACCTTGGCCCAGGATCGAACTCGCCAAACTTTGGTTGCTCGATAAGGGCCTCGAGGCAAGGGTCTTGGAACAAACTCGGCGGGCTCAACTATTGGCTCCGGGTTCCGGCGAGGCCGCTTATTTATTCGGGCTCGCAAGTTTCGTCCAAACCTCCTATAGCCTCGCTATTCACCATCTGTCTCGAGCAAGCGTGTCAGCTCCCGAAAATCCATCGGTACATTATCAAATGGGGCATTCCGCCTTTCTTGTCGCCGACCAAGCGTTGGCAGAAAAATCGACCCTCGCCGCGTTGCGTTTAGGCTATTCCGAAGCGAAGGCGCGCTTCCTTCTTGCTAGAATTTACAGAGCCCAAAGCCGTCACAACGACGCGGCCCGAGAGTTCACCCGTCTGGAAGAAATTGACCCCGATGCCGCTGAGAAACGGCGCATCGTCGAATGGACCGTGACCGCAGAAAATTTTTTCGCGTAGCATTCTCCACGAGGATAAAACAGCAACCGAACCGCGGACGCCTCAGTGGCGGGCTGCCATCTCCTTGTCGGCCTCCGCCTCCATCGCCGCGTAGTCGCGTTCGATACCGCTGGCCGCCTCGGCGACGGCAGCTTCACGCGCTTTCACCATCATCGTCAGCGCCTCGTTGAACGGGGTGGGAACGCCAATTGCCTTAGCCTCGCGAACCAGGGCACCGTTGAGGGAATCGATCTCGGTCGGCCGCGACGCCTCCATATGCTGCTGCATCGACGGCTTATTGAACCTGAGATAGGTATGGTATTTAATGTAGGCGATGGGGTCCTCCATAGTCAGCGTGATACCCTTGGCCTGGACCACGGCCAACACCTCCTCCAGCACCCGGGTCTGCAATTCACTTGCCGCCACTACCCTTGCCACCTCGCCGGACCGCAATCCCGAGACCGCGCAAACCGCGTTGATGGCGCAGTTATGCACGAACTTGGTCCAGATGACGCTCATGATGTCCAGCGCCACTTCCGGCGCGAAGCCGGCATCCAACAAAGCCGCCGCCAGGGCCTCGACACGCGGGCTGCCGCCGCCCTCAAGCTCGCCAAGATAGGTCGGCCCCGCATTGGTATGGATTGAGTGCGCCAGCCCTCCCATTGCCGCGCTGTGGTAGCTGATACCGCCGACCACCCGTGTCTTGCCCAGCGCATCGACCAACGCCTCGACATTGCCGATACCGTTCTGGAGGGTCACTGCCCAGCCTTCGGGCTTGAGCACCACTCCGGCCGACTTGGCCGCGTCTCGAGTGCCAGTGGTATGGGGATGAAACAACACGACGTCGGCGCTGCCGGCAAGGCTTTCAGGGTCGATTGTCGCTTTGACCGGCTGGGTGTTGTCACCGGTGACGCCGGAAAGCCGGAACCCGCCACGGTTGATCGCGTCGACATGGCTTTGGTTGACATCGAGGAAATCGACAGCGTGCCCCTTGGCCGCAAGTCCCAAGCCATAGAGCCCGCCCATGGCGCCAGCCCCGACAACACAATACCGCATGGCTCTAATCCCCCCCCGTTTTGCACGATTCTTTGGATCTTAGCCTTGCTATGATCCTGATACGAGCCTAATAGCGCCAAACTGATTCAGGATGAGATTAACCCAGACGATCACCAAGAGGCTAATCGTCCTGTGTCCGGGATCGGGCTGCGGCCACCACTGAAGATCATGCTGGTCGCGGCCGTCATACCCGTCGCCAGCATCGGTGCCGCGCTGGTCAATTTCGAGGCGCGGGACGGCATTTACGTATTCCAGACCGAGTAAACACTAATTCCAATAGACGACCGGCCCAAAATACTCCGGACTTAGTGGATACGGCCCAATCTTAGGGTGCCGCCCCTAACCCGGCCCTTAGCATCTCTACATGCGGGATGCCGTCCTCGTCATAGGGCCCGCGCACGGGGGCGTAGCCGAGGCTCTCGTAAAAACCTTGAAGCTGTGTTTGTGCGTTCAGCCGAACGGCTGGGGTGGCGAACTGCTTCTGGCAATACCGATGCGCCTCCTCCATCAAGGCCCGCGCCGTGCCCTTGCCGCGCGCCGCCATGGTCACCAGCACCCGACCGACCGCCGGCTCGGAGTAATAGTCGCCAGGTGCGAAAACCCGGCAATAGGCGCAGATCAGACTTGACGAATTACGACCGACAAGGTGGTGGGCAATCGGGTCCAGACCATCAATATCCGGATAAAGGCAGCGCTGTTCGAGAATGAAAACGTCCTGACGGGTCTGCATCACCTCCAGCAATAGTTCAGCCGGCATGTCGGCGAGACCGGACCAACGCCACCGCGTACTCATGGTTTGATCATGACCAGCTGTTGCTGACCGAGGCGCACCCGGGCGATAGCACTGACTGGAACCAGCTCGGCCGAGCGGTTGCCCCGCTCGGCAATCCAATCCTCAAGCACAGTCAGGGTGGCGTCACGCGGGTGACCGATGGCAATCACAGCGCCTTTGGTCTCGGCGATCTGCTCGGCCTTCAGCAGGCGAAACCAGACTTCTTCCTGGCTACCTACATCATCGAAAAACACATCACGCGCGATCGTTGGTACTCCCATTTTTGGACCCAAAGATAGCGCTATCGCGCGCGGCGTCGTCAGACTGTCGAGGAACAAGTGGCCACTTCGACGGATCGCCCCCAACACCAGACACATACGCGACGGGTCGGCGGTGAAACGGCTGCCCATGTGGTTGTTGACCGCGACAAAGCCCGGAAACCGACCAAGCGCGAAATCGATCCGTTCGTGCAACTCAACATCGCTCATCTTCTTCAACAAAGCGCTGGGGCCAGGATCCGCATCGCCTTCCGGTTCCATCGGCAGGTGCAGCATAAGCTCGTGGCCGCGCGCCCGGGCCGAACCGGTCTGGGCGATCAGGTCATCGGCATAGCTCAGATACGAAAGCGTCAGCGGCCCCGGCAACCGCGTGGCCCGCTCAGAGCGCGGGCGGTCAAGGCCCATATCCTCCAGAATAATGGCGATCATCGGGGTTCCCAACGGCACCAAATGGCGAACCGCGTTCTCGGCCCAAACTTGCCGGGGCGCGGGGTCTGGCGCGGACGCAAGGGCAATACGCTGCCAGCCCAGGGGTCGCGTGGCCAGGTGCGCCATGACCGACCTGATCGGGGACAGCGGCGACGCCGGAGCCGAACGGGGTGTGGCGGTCCTGGCGGGCACAGCGGCGCCCGTCGGTTCGGACGCCGGGCCTTGCGGCGGTCTCGATATGGACGCCACCGGCCCAGTCGGATTGATAGGATCGAGTATCATGCCAACGCCAAGGCCAGCGGCAAACGCTACCCCCGCGGCACCCAGCAATGCCCGGGTAGGCCAGCGCCACTTCGACGCGCCGGCGCCCCTCGACTTGCCGCCTTCGCCATGCCGTGCGTGACGAGCCATCTTGACTCCCTTGACGAGGCCGCTCCGGCCCCCACGCCGCTTCTACACCGGGTCAGTCTCTTCCGCCACACCCGCCGAATTGATATAAGACTAAGGTGATGCTCTATCTTCACCTCAATAACACACTATAAGTGATTGAAAATGTTTCTTCTAGTTGATAATTATGATAGCTTCACCTACAACCTCTGGCATTTCCTCGGAGAGCTGGGCGCTGAGGTCGTGGTTCACCGAAATAACCAAATCAGCGTCGATGAGGCCTTAGCGCTACAGCCAAGCGGGTTAATCATTTCTCCCGGTCCATGTGACCCGGACCGGGCCGGGATCTGTCTTGAGCTAATCCGGCGAGCGCCCGTGACGCTGCCGATCCTTGGCGTCTGTCTTGGCCATCAGTGCATCGGCCAGGCCTTTGGCGGCGAGATCATCCGCGGCCCGGAGCCAATGCACGGCAAGATGAGCGACATGCATAACCAAGGCGCTGGGATCTTCGAAGGCCTGCCGAGCAGCTTCACGGCGACTCGCTATCACTCGCTGGTGGTTGAGCGGGCGTCCCTGCCCGATACCCTGGAGATCACCGCGGAAACCGAGGATGGCCTGATCATGGGGCTGCGCCATCAAAGTCGCCCGATTTTCGGCGTGCAATTCCATCCCGAAAGCATCGCCTCACAATATGGATACCAATTGCTGGCGAATTTCCTCCGTCTCGCCGGGCTGAAAGCAGCGCCGATGCAGTCGATTGATGCGCTGCAGGAGAACTTGCAGAAGGCCGCGTCATGAGTGACGATATTCTCGATATGAAGGCCCTGATCGGCCTCGTCGCCAATGGCGACGCGTTGAGCGAAGCGCAGGCCGAACGGGCCTTTGACATCATTATGTCGGGCGACGCCACGCCGGCGCAGATCGGCGGTTTCCTGATGGCCTTGAGAGTCCGCGGCGAGACCGTCGCGGAAATCACCGGCGCCGCGCGGATCATGCGGGCCAAGGCGACAACGATTAGCGCTCCGGACGATGCTATCGACACCGTCGGCACCGGCGGCGATGCATCTGGCACCTATAACATCAGCACTGCGTCGAGCTTTGTCGTCAGCGGCGCCGGCGTCCCTGTCGCCAAGCATGGCAACCGAGCGCTATCCTCGAAAACCGGCGCCGCCGACGTGTTGAGCCAGCTAGGAGTTAATCTCGACTGCGAGATGGCGCTCGTCGAGCGGGCGGTTCACGAGGCCGGAATCTGTTTCATGATGGCGCCGCGCCATCACACCGCGATGCGCCATGTCGGCGGCCCGCGCGCCGAACTTGGCACCCGAACGATCTTCAACCTGCTTGGCCCGCTCGCCAACCCGGCCTTGGTCAAGCGTCAGTTGGTCGGCGTCTTCTCCGAGGATTGGGTGGAACCGGTGGCCCACGTCCTGAAGGGGTTGGGCTCGACACGGGCCTGGGTCGTACACGGCTCGGACGGCCTGGACGAGATAACCACGACCGGCCCGAGCTTCGTCGCCTCGCTGAAAGAAGGCGCGGTCACCACTTTTGAGATCCATCCGGAGGAGGCGGGGCTGGCACTTGCCAAGCCGGAGGATATTCGCGGCGGCATGCCGGAGGAAAATGCTCAGGCGCTGCGGGATGTCCTGGATGGTGCGAAGAACGCCTATCGCGACATCGTCCTGCTGAACGCGGCCGCCGCGCTGATCATTGCCGGCAAGGTGACCACGATCGCCGACGGAGCGGCCCTGGCGGCCGAAGCTATCGACAGTGGCCGGGCCCGCGACAAACTGGCAGCGCTGGTGGCGATCACCACCTCGGGGGACTGAAACCGCGATGGCCGATATTCTTGCCAAGATCTGCGCCGTCAAGCGCGAGCATATCGCCCTGCGCAAGCAGGAGTGCTCGCCAGCTGAATTGGAAAATATTGCCCGCCAGGCCCCCCCCCCACGCGGCTTCATCAAGGCCCTGCGAGCTGCCTCGGCGAGCGGCTACGGGCTCATCGCCGAGATCAAGAAAGCCTCCCCCAGCAAGGGGCTGATCCGCGCTGATTTCGACCCACCGGCCTTAGCCACCGCCTATGCAGCTGGCGGGGCTACCTGTCTTTCGGTGCTGACCGACGAGCCGTTTTTTCAAGGCCATGATGATTTCCTGCGCGCCGCCCGCGCCGCCGTCAGCCTGCCGGCGCTGCGCAAGGACTTCATGCTCGACCCCCACCAGATTATCGAGGCCCGCGCGCTTGGTGCCGATTGCATCCTGTTGATCCTGGCGGCACTCGACGATACCGAGGCAGCAGAGATGGAAGCCGCCGCCCAAGCACTTTGCATGGACGTGCTGATCGAGGTGCATGACGAGGCTGAACTGGAACGAGCGTTGCGGCTCAACTCGCCGCTGCTGGGGGTCAATAATCGCAACCTCAAGACCATGGTAACTGACCTCGCCACCACGGAACGTCTCGCGAAGATGGTGCCCGATGACCGGATTCTAGTTTGTGAAAGCGGACTTAATTCGCCCGAAGACCTAGCGCGGATGGCGACGATCGGCGCGCGCTGTTTCCTGATCGGCGAGTCGCTGATGCGCCAGGACGATGTGGCCGGCGCGACAAAAACATTGCTGGCCAATCCGGCGCGCGCCAACCCCGGTATCATCCGCGATGATCTGAGAGCAACACAATGAGTGGGTTCACCCATTTCGACGCCAACGGTGATGCGGTGATGGTCGACGTTTCGGCCAAGGACGTCACCAGCCGCACCGCAACGGCCGCCGGCAGTGTGGTGATGCAGCCCGATACCCTGGCGTTGATCATGAACCATGGCGTGGCCAAGGGTGACGTACTCTCAGTCGCCCGACTGGCCGGGATCATGGGGGCGAAGCGGACACCGGATCTTATCCCGCTATGCCATCCGCTGGCACTAGCCTCAGTCAAGGTGGAGCTTGTCTGTGATCCTGAACGCAACACCGTAGATATCACTGCCACTTGCAAGCTGAACGGTCGCACCGGCGTCGAGATGGAAGCCCTGACGGCGGTCAGCATCGCAGCCCTTACGGTCTATGACATGTGCAAGGCGGTCGATCGGGGCATGCGCATTGGCGATATCAAACTTTTACACAAAGACGGCGGCAAGTCGGGAGAATGGCGTGGCGGCTGATCCGTTACTCCCGGTCGCCGTTGCGCTGGAGCGCATCCTTGCGGCGGTACCGCTGATGCCTGCTGAGGAAACCGCGGTCAGCCAGGCCTTGGGCCGGGTCACCGCCGAACCGGTCAGGTCCCGTCGCACCCAACCGCCGATGGCGATGTCGGCCATGGACGGCTATGCCGTGCGCGCCTCCGATGTGGGCAGAGTTCCGACGACCCTGACACGGGTTGGCAGCGCGCCGGCCGGTGGCTCGTATGGTCACCCCCTCCAGGCAGGCCAGACGGTCCGTATTTTCACCGGCGGCCCGGTGCCGGACGGCGCCGATTCGATCGTCATCCAGGAGGATGTCGACGCCGAATCGGAAAATAACGGTGCCCGGATCACCGTACGCGAGGCGGCTTTCGTCGGGCGTTATATCCGCCCGGCCGGACTTGATTTCGAAATAGGCGATGTCGGGGTCTCGGCGGGCCGGGCGATCACCGCCCGCGATGTCGGCCTTGCCGCGGCGATGAACGTCCCATGGATCATGGTGCGGCGACGTCCAAAGGTCGCCATTCTGGCCACCGGTGACGAAATCGTCCGACCGGGAGAGCCGGTCGGGCCGAACCAGATTGTCAGCTCGAACAGCTATGCCCTCTCGGCGCTAGTGCGCGCCTGCGGCGGCGAGCCGGTAGTGCTGGGGATCGCCCCGGATACGATCGAGGGCATCCAGCAACTGGTGCGCGGGGCGCGGGGTGCGGATCTCGTCCTGACCACCGGCGGCGCGTCGGTGGGCGAGCATGATCTGGTGCAAAAGGCATTGGGGACCGAGGCCTTTGGTCCGGGCGGGTTGGAAGTCGATTTCTGGCGCATTGCCATGCGGCCTGGCAAACCACTGATATTCGGGAAGGTTGGCGACATACCGATGCTCGGCCTGCCCGGCAATCCAGTTTCCACGCTGGTCTGCGCAATGATCTTCGTCAAACCGGCGATTGAGGCGATGCTCGGCCTTGAGCGCCAAGCGGCCCCTTCGAGCCAGGCCCGCCTGGGTGCGGCGCTAACACCGAACGATCAACGCCAGGACTATCTCAGGGCAACCCTGGCGATCGACGAGAATGGCGAGCGCATAGCGACCCCTTTTAATCGTCAGGACAGCTCGATGCTGGCCCGCCTCGCCCAGGCCGACTGCCTGATCATCCGGCCAGCCCACGATCCGGCACGCGCCAAAGGCGACTGGATGGCGATCCTGGAACTCTCGGGCAGCCTAATCAGCCTTTAAAACGCCCACATCACTACCCGGATCACCCATGCGATAGGACACTTGCCGGCGATCCACGACCAATCCTATTTGCTATGATGCAGTTTCTCGCGGCGACGCTTCGCCCGGATCGAAAATTGGAGACTCTCATGAGCGGTGACGGCGCATCTTTGCTCGAATCTCGTATCCCCTCGCCCAATGCAGAATGGCTGGCTCAAATCAACGAAGAAATCCTCGAACCGGAACTGCCGATCGTCGACCCGCACCATCATCTCTGGGACATGCGCGGAAAACGTTATCTGATCGAAGACCTGCTGGAAGATTTGAACAGCGGTCACAACATTGTCGCCACGGTGTTCCTGGAATGCGCCTCGATGTACCGGCGCGAGGGGCCGGACGCGATGAAGCCGATCGGTGAGACCGAGTTCGTCAACGGCATCGCTGCGATGAGCGCCAGCGGCAAATACGGTAAGACCAAGATCTGCGCCGGCATCGTCGGGTTTGCCAACCTGACCATGGGAGCGGCGGTCGAGGAAGTCCTCGCTGCCCAAGTCGCAGCCGGCAATGGGCGGTTTCGCGGCACCCGCTATGGCGCTGGTTTCGACCCAAGCCTCGATATCAACAACAGCCACACCAATCCGCCGGCGGGAATCTACCTGGACCCCACCTTCCGCCAGGGCTTCGCCAAGCTCGCCACCTTCGATCTCTCCTTCGAGGCTTGGCTTTATCACACCCAAATCGCCGATGTAGGCTCCCTCGCCGACGCGTTTCCGGATCAGCGCATGGTGCTAAACCACTTCGCCGGCCCGATGGGCATCGGTCCCTATACCGGCAAGCGCGACGATAATCTTGCCGCCTGGAAGAACGACATCAAGGAATTGGCAAAGCGCCCGAACGTGCATGCCAAGCTCGGCGGATTGGGCATGGTGATCAATGGTTACAAATTCGAGGAACGGTCGACACCGCCGGGTTCCGAGGAATTGGCGCAAATTTGGAGACCCTATTTCGAAACCTGCATCGAGGCCTTTGGACCGGAGCGCTGCATGTTCGAAAGCAACTTCCCGGTCGACAAAGTGACCTCAAGCTATGCGGTCTATTGGAATCTATTTAAGCGCATCGCCAGCGGCGCTTCGGCGGATGAAAAACGCGCTATGTTCCATGACACCGCCGCCCGATTCTACAAACTGGACCTGTGAGGGTGGCTTACCCTAAGCACCAAACACCATCCCAACCGAAGGGTTAGAGCCGGAAATAGGCTTTACCCCCGGTTCAGGGTTAGGTGGTTGACGGCTGCTGAGAACCAAAGTAGAACAAAGATAATGTTTCTCCTTTGTTCGCACTGCGTCGGGATGCTGTCATGCTCACCAGGAAGCAACACGAACTGCTTTTATTCATCAATCAACGGCTGAAGGCATCCGGAATTTCACCTTCCTTCGATGAAATGAAGGAGGCGTTGGATTTAAAATCCAAGTCCGGGATCCACCGCTTGATCACAGCGCTTGAGGAGCGGGGCTTCATCCACCGTCTGGCCCATCGAGCCCGTGCGTTGGAAGTGCTGAAACTCCCGGAAACCAGTGCCGCCACTCGCACCGTCCATCCCGCGAGCGAGGATCGCACGTCGCCACACGGCTTTTCGCCAAATGTCATTCCGGGTAATTTCCCTCGCGCCCTCACCGGCGACGGCAATCGGGGCACGCTGACCAACGATGCCTCTCAGGATGGAGCATCGACCGCTGGGTCAGCTGGCGAAACGGGCAACCCGGGAGGGGTGGAATCCATCTCGCTGCCGCTCTATGGCCGGATTGCCGCCGGCACACCGATCGAAGCTTTTCGTGACCACAGCAACACCGTTACGGTCCCACCCAGCATGCTCGGTAGCGGTGAACACTATGCCCTTGAAGTGGCCGGAGATTCGATGATCGATGCCGGCATTCTCGATGGTGACACGGCGATCATCCAGCGTTGCGACACCGCCGAGAACGGCAGCATCGTGGTTGCTTTGATCAAGGATCAGGAAGTGACGTTGAAACATATCCGTAAACGGAACCACGCAATCGCGCTGGAGCCCGCCAATCCTTTATACGAAACCCGCATTTTTGGCCCCGACCAGGTCACGGTGCAGGGCAAACTCGTGGGTTTGCTGAGAACCTATTAGGCGTTGAGTGAGTGCAGTAGTCACTCAATCCGGGCCGGCCATTCCCCGAAGATTTTGTTCATGTCAGCAACCTCGACAGGCTTTTTGCGTGGCCTGCGGAGATGCGTGTCTCGATATTCATAGGCCTTGTTAACGGCGGCAGTCCGAATTCGACGGCGATTGGAGTTGAAGGTCTGGTTAAACATCGTCTCCGCCCATCGCAGCTACGATGGACCCTCGTCGATCGCAGCTATCTGGATAGCGACATACGCCAAGCTTCGCTCATCGATCACATGGGAAGCCGGGTCCGCAAGAATAGTCAGCGCTTTCTGACGCAAACCCACCATCTAGACCCTACGTCCGTCGGGGTTGGAAAACCTACCCCCAGAACACACCCAGTAACAGGCCTGGGTGCGCGGTCGATTTGTCGCCGTCGAGAAAGGGGTATACTAAACACGGCGCTGAACCATCAAGATCGCGAGATTCTCCATCACACGCAACTTTTAAGAGAAATTCATCTAGGGCTATGACTGTTGTAACTCGATTTGCCCCCTCACCGACCGGCTTCCTCCATATCGGTGGTGCCAGAACGGCGCTTTTCAACTGGTTGTTCGCCCGGCACATGGGCGGCAAATACCTCCTGCGCATCGAGGATACCGACCGGGTCCGGTCGACCGGCGAGGCCACGCAGGCAATATTGAGCGGCCTTAACTGGCTTGGCCTGTCCAGTGACGAGACACCGGTTTATCAGCATTCCCGGCTCGATCGCCATCGCGACGTCGCGCGTGAGTTGCTGGCTCAGGGCCGCGCCTATCACTGTTATTGTTCGCCGGATGAATTGCAGGAAATGCGCACCGAAGCCCGAAAATTAGGGCGTACCGCGCTCTACGATGGCCGCTGGCGCGACCGTGACCCAAGCGAGGCGCCGGCAGGCGCCGATCCAGTCGTCCGCCTTAAGACGCCGCTGGAAGGCGAAACCGTGATCGAAGACTTGGTCCAAGGGCCGGTTACTGTGCAAAATAACCAGATTGACGACTTCATCCTGCTGCGGGCAAACGGAACGCCAACCTACATGCATTCCGTGGTCGTTGATGACCACGACATGACGATCACTCACGTGATTCGCGGTGATGATCATCTGAACAATGCGTTCCGCCAAGTTCAGCTTTTCGAGGCAATGGATTGGGCGGTCCCAACCTTCGCCCATATTCCCCTGATCCACGGCCCGGATGGCGCCAAATTATCCAAGCGTCACGGCGCATTGGGGGTCGAGGCCTATCGAGAGATGGGCTATTTGCCGGACGCGCTTTGCAACTACCTATTGCGGCTTGGCTGGGGTCATGGCGACGACGAGGTCATCAGTCGCGACCAGGCCATCGGATGGTTCGACTTAGACGGGGTAGGGCGGGCGGCGTCACGGTTCGACATGACTAAGCTGGACAATCTCAACGGTCACTATCTGCGCGAAAGCCAGGACGACGGAATCGTTGATCTGATAATTGAACGCCTGGAAGGACGGTCGGGTTTGAACCTGAGCGAGCAAGCGCGCGGGCGGATTGAGCGCGGCCTGCCCGGGGTCAAGGCGCGGGCGAAAACCCTTGTCGAGCTTGCCGATAGCGCGGCTTTTTACGCAGCGACACCACCCTTGGCGATGACCGCCAAGGCAACCGCGCTGCTGACCGACGAAGCCCGCGACCTGATGCGCGGATTGCTGAAGGCGTTAACGGAAGTGGATACCTGGAGTGAGGGTGTGCTGGAAGCCATTGTTCGCGTTCACGCAGAGAAAAATGATGTTAAATTGGGTGCCGTTGCACAACCGCTGCGCGCGGCGCTGACGGGCTCCAATGCATCGCCTGGAATATTTGAGGTGCTTGCGATCCTCGGGCCAGATGAAGCCCGCGCGCGCATCAAGGCTATTTGCTGAAAACCAGCCGAGCCGGTAGACTACGATTAACGGGCTAGACAAATCGCCCGACCGTTCACGAGAGCTTCTCCAAGAGGCTTGGACAAAGGATTTCAAAGTATGAGCAAGACGAATTCGGCGACTTTCTCGCTAATCAACGACGCAACCGGCGAAAAATTCGCGATGCCTGTCCTTGATGGCAGTGTCGGTCCGAGCGTGATCGACGTGCGCCGACTCTACACCCAGACCGGCCATTTCACCTATGATCCGGGCTATACCTCGACGGGATCTTGCGAATCCGCCCTCACCTATATCGATGGTGATGCCGGTGTGCTGTTGCACCGAGGCTATAGGATCGAGGATCTGGCCGAGCAAAGCTCATTTCTCGAGGTCGCCTATCTATTGTTGTACGGCGATCTGCCGAACGGCGGGGAACGGGATAAATTCGTTCACGACATCACCTATCACACGATGCTGCATGAACAATTGATCAATTTTTACCGGGGCTTCCGTCGCGACGCCCATCCGATGGCGATCATGTGCGGTGTCGTCGGCGCGTTGTCGTCGTTCTACCACGACTCCACCGACATCAACGATCCCCATGCCCGGATGGTCGCGTCCTATCGACTGATTGCAAAAATGCCGACCATTGCCGCGATGGCATACAAATATTCGATCGGTCAGCCGTTTAACTACCCGCAGAACGACCTTAGCTTCTCGGAGAACTTCCTCTACATGCTGTTCGCCGTCCCGGCCGAGCAGTATGAGGTCAACCCGGTCCTGGCCAAGGCGATGGACCGGTTGCTGATCCTGCACGCCGACCATGAGCAGAACGCTTCGACCTCAACGGTTCGCCTAGCCGGGTCCTCCGGCGCCAATCCCTTCGCCTGCATGGCCGCCGGCATCGCCTCGCTTTGGGGTCCCGCCCATGGCGGCGCTAACGAAGCCGTGCTGAACATGCTGAACGAAGTCGGCCATAAAGATAATATCGGCAGTTACGTCAAGAAAGCCAAGGACAAAGATGACCCGTTCCGCCTCATGGGCTTTGGCCATCGGGTCTACAAAAACTACGATCCGCGCGCCAAGGTAATGATGCAAAGTTGTCACGAGGTTCTTGAGGATCTCGGCGTTGACGATCCGCTGCTGGAATTGGCGATGGAGTTCGAGAAGATCGCCCGCGAGGACGAGTACTTCATCGAGCGCAACCTCTATCCGAATGTCGATTTCTATTCCGGCATTATCCTGAAGGCGATGGGCTTCCCCTCGGACATGTTTACGGTGCTGTTCGCAGTCGCCCGGACGGTCGGCTGGATCGCCCAGTGGAAGGAAATGATCGAGGATCCGACCCAGAAAATCGGTCGGCCGCGTCAACTCTATACCGGTCCGACTGAACGCCCCTATGTCCCGATCAACAATCGGAAATAGACCGGACGACAAAAGACTGGACAACAATAGACTGAGTTGAGTTCACCAACGAAAATCGGGGCCGCCGTCGCGTGGCCCCGTTTGCTTTCGCCAATAACTTCATTGCGGGAATACGATCACTATTTCATTATTAAACAATAAATTGTGACGTTTTATTAATTTCATAACTCACAATAAAAACCACCGCCGGAAGGCCCCGCTCGTTTCGTCCGATCGCTCCAGCGCCGGCAAATGACCACAGTCGTCGAGCAGCACCAGATCAGCGCCGGGCACCAGGTCGGCCATCTCTTGCGAATGAGCCGGCGGGGTTAACTGATCATCACGCCCACACAACACCAATGTCGGACCTCGTAGCCCCGTAAGTAG
>CALMRI010000039.1 GCA_937776645.1 uncultured Alphaproteobacteria bacterium
AGGGTGGCCCGGAATACCGCGTACAAGCCGTGGTGCATGACGATCCTTTCCAGCCGTTGACCTTATCGCTCAACGGCATAGACTCCAGCACATGAACAATCCACGGAAAACCCTTTTGCTAACCGGCGCCAGCCGCGGCATTGGCCATTCGACCGTCAGCTTCTTCAGCGAACGGAACTGGGAGATCATCACCTGCTCGCGCGATGCACCGCCCGAGGAATGCCGACGGGACCCGAATTGGTCGCACCACATCAGAACAGATCTTGGCGACTCCAACGCGATCGACGCTTTCATTGTCGAGGTCAACCAGCTTTTGGAGGGCCGACCGCTCCACGCGCTGGTCAATAACGCGGGATGGTCGCCTAAATCGCCGATCAAAGAGCGCCTCGGCTGTCTAAATGGTGATATCGAGGCATGGCGGCAGGTATTCGAGCTCAATTTCTTCGCGCCGCTGCGACTCTCCCGCGGATTAGCGGCGGCGCTGGCTCGGGGCAAGGGCGCAGTGGTCAATGTCACCTCGATTGCCGGGCATTCAATCCATCCCTTCGCCGGCTCGGCCTATAGCACCTCCAAGGCCGCGCTTTCAGCCCTGACCCGGGAATTAGCGAATGAGTTCGCCGAGCTTGACGTTCGGGTCAACGCCGTCGCGCCCGGTGAGATCGAAACCGCGATGCTCTCCCCGGAAACCGAAGTGCTGATTCCCCGGATCCCCCTGCACCGCCTGGGCCAACCGAAGGACGTAGCGTCAACCATTTATTACCTTTGTTCCGAGGATAGTGCCTATGTTACCGGAACTGAGATTTTCGTGACCGGTGGTCAACATTTGCTGTAGATCGGCGTTCGTCTGCAATCGAGCGCGACGGGAGAATTGTAAAGGCTAAACCCAAGGATACCGAGGCAGAGACGGTCGATCCGTTGAATCCCGAAGAGGATACGCCCAGCGAGTTGGACGACCGCACGCACGACGTATTCCTTGCCATCTACGCCGACGCCTCGAAAAACCTATTTTTGCAAAAGACCATCAGTGGCGCACGGTTTTGTATTTCTCGGTCGGCGCAGCCACTACGACCCGCTATGGACAATGGACCGGATGGCCGGATGCCAGGCTCGCTTTCTATCTTCTGGAATGGCCCGGATCTTTAGCGTGGCCAGCGTTTGCGTGATTCTCAGCCTGCAGTGATGGCAGGGAGTGGAGAGCCGGAAGGTCCAATACCTGGTCTCGAAATGGAGTACTTTCAGCACCGCCGCGCGGAAGCTAAAATCATTCTTGATGAGGGGTTTTCAGCGCTACGAAATGCTAGGACATTCTCCCATTGAGTGTTGCTGTCCCACAGCTTGGAAATAGTTGGCGCAGTCTTTCGGCGTAAAGCTATCGAGGATGATCCCGATGCGTTTCCAGAGTGTGTCTATGGCGCGGGCCGGCTCAGCTCGGATAGCGGTCTTGAGCTTCGAGAAAGCCATCTCGATCGGGCTCATATCTGGAGATTATGGCGGTAAGTAGAACGGTTGGGCCTTTCGCTTGGCGATGACCTCGGCGATGCCGGCGACCTTGTGGGTCGGCTGGTTGTCCATGACGACGATGTCACCGGGAGTGAGCGTCAGCGCGAGTATCTCGGCCGTATAGGTCTTGAACGCGTCGCCATCCATCTGCATCCCATCCGGCCTATGGCGCCGGGCCGTTGTTCAGTCCCCTCCCCCCTCGGATCGTGGTTTAAATATGGTGAAGAAGGTCAAATACTGTAAAACCTTATCTGTCTGCCACAACGATCGCCCAAACCACACGACTGCTCATAAAATATCTTCTATTTCAATTTCTTGGAGTGAAGATTCAGCGTCTTTCGCCTGCCGATAGGCTGCTCGAATGAGCCGGGTCGAACCAAATCGGTCAGCCTCAGGAAGATGTGCGGTGGATCAACCCGCCGCACCAGGAGATACGGCGCGAAATCATGTCGAGCTCGAAGCTCAACCAATCAGGCATCAGGCCGTCCGACCATTCCGCGTGGCACGAGAGATCCTGGAGCCTAATCAACTCCCCCTCGTACATTTGCTTCAAGCCTTCGAGTTGGTCTCGCCGCGCTTCAGCATCGAGCACATCGATAAATCGCAGTTTCAGCGCGATAACCAGTCTGTTTAAGTCGGAGGCGCCTGGACGAATACTGGTCCGCAAATACGCCTTGAGGGCTTCCTTGCCGGCTTGGGTCAGCCGCAGCATCTCTGTCTCTGTCTCGTCCTTTTTCGCCTTATTGACCGCAACGCCCTCGATCAATCCCTCAAGCTTTAACAATTCGATCGAGGTGCCGAGCAAGTCCAATGACGGTCCGACGATGCGGGCGGCGAATTGGCGCACCTCACCAGCGACATCGCCATAGGAGCGGTCCCGCTTCACCAATGCCCCCAAAGCCGCCATCCGGATGGCTTCTTTGGGAATCAGGGAATTGTCACGATACACCGCGCATACCCTCGCAAAATCCTACCCACAGCTCGAAAGATGGGGCGAGAACACGGCGATGTCCAGCTCCGTCGCCTCATCCTGGCGATACGCCGGACAACCGCCGGACTAATCGGTTCGCGGATAACCAAACGGCAGGGCTTGGTCAACCACCCGGACGAGCGATGAATCAAACGCTTGGCATTCGCTTGTCCCGTTTGCCCACCCATCCCTTTGGTGTAGGATAGGGTCCGTTAGCTGATTGAGGTGGTCAGCTGAGCGTGGATTGGCCTTTTCCAGGATAAGCGAGGCGCATATGAGTACACCCGCAGGGATCATGGCCGGCAAAAGAGGCCTGATCATGGGCGTGGCGAACGATCGATCGATCGCCTGGGGCATAGCCAGGGCCGTCGCCGATCAAGGTGGTGAACTCGCATTTACCTATCAGGGAGACGCCCTGAAGAAACGCGCCGAGCCGCTGGCCGCATCCGTCGGGTCAGACATGCTTATGCCATGCGACGTCACCGACGAAGACAGCATCGCCGAGGCGTTTAAGTTGATTGGACAACGCTGGGAATCGATCGATTTCCTGGTGCACGCGATCGCTTATTCCGACAAGGAAGAGTTGAAGGGCCAGTATCTCAACACCACGCGCGACAACTTTCTGCGCACCCTCGACATTTCCTGCTATTCGTTCACCAATGTGGCCAAGCACGCGTCGACGATGATGACCAATGGCGGCAGCTTGCTAACCCTCACCTACTATGGCGCCGAGCGGGTCATGCCGCATTACAACGTCATGGGTGTGGCGAAGGCAGCCTTGGAAGCCAGCGTGCGCTATCTCGCCGTCGATCTCGGCGGTGACGCAATCCGGGTGAACGGCTTGTCAGCCGGCCCAATGAAGACCTTGGCGGCGTCCGGTATCGGCGATTTCCGCTATATTCTGAAGTGGAACCAATACAATTCGCCCCTGAAGCGTAACGTCACACTGGAGGATATTGGAGGCGCGGCGGTCTATCTGCTGAGCGATCTATCCAGTGGCGTATCCGGTGAGACCCACCACGTCGATTGCGGCTATCACATTGTCGGCATGAAGGCGGTGGACGCCCCGGACATTTCCGTCGTTTAGCGCCGAGTTTCAACATAACTAAGCGTGGATTGTGAATCCGTATCTTGTTCAATATGCTGGAGTGCGGGTCACGATTCACTTGTCGTCGCCTTACGGCTCCGATTAAATCGATCGCACTCTGGGCGCGCAATTCGGAGACCTAGATGGCCAGCAACAGTTTTGGCGATGCCTTTCGGTTCACCACCTGGGGGGAAAGCCACGGTCCAGCGATTGGTTGCGTGGTTGATGGAACACCGCCGAGAATCCCGATTACCGAAGCCGACATTCAGTTCTATCTGGACCGGCGCAAGCCCGGCCAATCGCGCTTCACCACACAGCGCCAGGAGCCGGACGAAGTTAAGATTCTTTCGGGCGTTTTCGAAGGCCAAACCACCGGCACGCCGATCGGCTTGATGATCGAGAACCAGGACCAACGGTCGCGTGACTATGGCGACATCAAGGATCACTTCCGCCCGGGGCATGCCGATTACACCTATCAAGCTAAATATGGCATCCGGGACTATCGCGGTGGTGGCCGGTCATCGGCGCGGGAGACGGCGATGCGGGTTGCGGCCGGCGGGGTTGCGCGCAAGGTCCTGGCAAGTCGGCTCGGCAACCATTTCTCGATTCGCGGTGCCCTGGTGCAGATCGGCCCGCACAAGATCGATCGCGCGGCCTGGGATTGGGCCGAAACCGAGCGCAACCCATTTTGGTCGCCGAATGCGGAGGCGGCGGGCCGCTGGTCGGACTATCTGGATGGCGTACGCAAGGCCGGCTCTTCCGCCGGCGCGGTGATCGAGATCGTCGCCGAGGGCGTGCCTTCCGGTTTGGGAGAGCCAGTTTACGGCAAACTCGATAGCGATATCGCCGCCGCCCTGATGACCATCAATGCGGTCAAGGGCGTGGAGATCGGCGATGGCTTCTCCCTGGCCGCCATCGCCGGCGACCAGGCGGCCGATGAAATGCGCATGGTCGATGGTCGAGTGGAGTTCCTGAGCAACCGGGCTGGCGGGATCCTCGGCGGAATTTCGACTGGCCAGCCCATCGTCGCCCGGTTCGCGGTAAAACCAACCAGCTCTATCCTGACACCGCGCCGCTCGATCGATCGGTTCGGCGCCGAGGTCGAAGTGATGACCAAGGGACGCCATGATCCTTGTGTCGGAATACGCGCCGTGCCGGTCGGCGAGGCGATGGTGGCCTGCGTGTTGACCGATCATTTGTTGCGGCACGCTGCGCAATGTGGCGCACCAGAAGGTATGGGCGCCGGGCCGCACGGGATCGACGACCAGGACCAGCACTAGTTACTAGTGGTCTGATCGGAACGGCGGGCGGCGTGGGTATCTATTGGTTCCTCGGCAATTTTTCCGATCCGCCGAGCCTTCCCTATACAATCTTCTTGAAAGCGCGGCTGTCCGGTCCCGTTGCCGAAGTTTCGGACACCTCGCCGCTTGGATATCTCTTCCCGGGACACCACCTATTATCGCTTCTCGACATGGCATCGACGATCGACACCTCGGTCGTCGACACCCGCGTGTAAGGGTTGGTCATGGACCTTTCCGCCAACCGGCCTCGACCTCGCTGAAGCCCAGGAATTCCGGGCCCTCATTTTGCGGTTCCGCGCGCTGGTAAGTTCGCCCATGTTTTCGCCGATACCTCCGAGAGGCCGAGCACCGCCCGAACCTACTTCTTCACAACGGCCTATGAGACTGTGTCGCTAGAGCCGTCCGAATTGCTTAACGTTCGGGGGTTGTCGCTTGCCACGCCCTTGATACGATGATTGCTGGACGAGCAGGAGGTGCGCGCCGAGATCCACACGCGGCACGAATTCAAGAGCGCGGCGGTACCGTTGACCAAAGAGGCTCTCCCGGAACCAGTGCGCGAAAATTATCAACGCAACGCCACTGGTAGCGGTAGCACGCGCCGGGTGCCGCAATAATCTCGTCGACACGTTCGATTATTGGGATCAAACGACGACGATGGCCAAGACGCTCGCGCCGACCACCCGCCTCGTCGATTGACACCACTACAGCGATGCCCGAGCGCTGGACGCCCCGGAGCAACCGGACACCCGCCACCGCCGCGCCACGCTGACCCGACACCGCCAGGATCAACCCGATGATATAAGCTTGATAAAGTCTGGAGACCACTACGACCGTGCCCCTCATCCGAGGAACAAGTTCGGCCCCGACCTAGGCACGCACCGGACTCACGACATTTTCCTGGCCAAGCGCAGCAAGCGCGGTCGCGACAATCGCGGCGGCGTCCAGTCCGGCCTCGGCATATTGGACCACCGGGGAGCCGTGGTCGATAAAACGGTCCGGTAGGGTCAATGGCCGCACTTTCAGACCACCATCCAATAACCCCTCACTCGCCAAAGCATGCAGGACGTGGCTGGAGAAACCGCCGACCGACCCCTCCTCAATGGTGATTAGTACGTCGTGGGAACCGGCCAGGCCCCGCAGCAACTCCAGATCCAGCGGCTTGGCGAAACGCGCGTCCGCCACCGTGGTCGACAACCCGCGCGCCGCCAGGTCATCGGCCGCCTGCAAGCTATCGGCAAGACGGCTGCCCAAGGAGAGGATAGCCACCGTGCTGCCCCGGCGCAGAATTCGCCCCTTGCCGATCTCCAGAGGGACGCCAATCTCGGGCATTTCAATCCCGACGCCCTCACCCCGAGGATAGCGCACCGCCGAGGGGCCATCATCGATCGCCCGGCAAGTCGCCACCATATGAACCAGCTCGGCCTCGTCGGCTGCCGCCATCACCACGAAGTGAGGCAGACAGCACAGATACGTAAGATCGAAGGCCCCGGCATGGGTTGCGCCATCGGCTCCGACCAAACCGGCCCGGTCAATCGCGAAACGCACCGGCAGACGTTGGATCGCCACGTCATGGACCACCTGATCGAAAGCCCGCTGCAGAAACGTCGAGTAGATCGTGGCGAACGGCTTCAGGCCTTCCGTCGCCAATCCAGCGGCGAAAGTCACCGCGTGTTGCTCGGCGATACCGACGTCGAAACTGCGATCCGGGAACCGGTCGGCGAATTTGTTGATGCCCGTGCCCGATGGCATCGCGGCGGTGATCGCGACGATCCGTTTGTCCTTTTCGGCCTCGGCGATCAGGGCGCCGGCAAAAACATTGGTGTAGGACGGCGCATTGGCCTTAGGTTTGGCCTGAGTACCGGTCACCACGTCGAATTTCTGGACCGCGTGATACTTTTCCGCCGACTGCTCGCCGAAGGGGTGACCGCGGCCTTTCTCGGTCACCACATGCAGCAATACCGGGGCGTCCTGCCGGGCGCCACGGATGTTTTTCAGCACCGGCAGGAGATGGTCAAGATTGTGCCCATCCACGGGCCCGACGTAATAGAAACCCAGCTCCTCGAACAAAGTGCCGCCGACCACCATGCCTCGGGCGTATTCCTCGGCCCGGCGCGCCGTCGTCTCAATCTGTTTCGGAAAATGTTGGGCGATCTGCTTCGCGAGATCACGAAGATTGCGGTATGGCCGCGAGCTGATCAGCTGCGAGAGATACGCACTCATCGCGCCCACCGCCGGTGCAATAGACATGTCGTTATCGTTCAGGATCACCAGCATCCGGGCGCCCGAGGAGCCGGCGTTATTCATCGCCTCATAGGCCATGCCAGCGCTCATCGCACCATCGCCAATCACCGAGACCACGTGATTGTTGCCGCCTTTCAGATCGCGGGCCACCGCCATTCCGAGGCCCGCCGAAATCGACGTCGAACTATGGGCTGCGCCGAACGGGTCGTACTCGCTTTCCGAGCGCCGGGTGAAGCCGGACAACCCACCGCTCTGCCGCAAGGTGCGGATCCGATCGCGCCGTCCGGTAATGATCTTATGGGGATAAGCCTGATGGCCCACATCCCAGATCAATCTGTCCTCCGGCGTGTTGTAGACGTAGTGCAACGCCACCGTCAGCTCGACCACGCCCAGCCCGGCGCCGAGGTGACCGCCGGTAACTGAAACGGCGTCGATCATTTCCTTACGCAATTCGCCAGCGAGCTGAGGCAGTTGCTCCGGCTTCAACCTGCGCAAATCGGCCGGAAGCCTGACCTGATCGAGCATCGGCGTACCTGTCTCGCTCATGTGTGGTTCCCTTATCCGTCGCGCTCGACGATGTATCGCGCGGTTTCTCTCAATAGGTCGGCCGATTCGTCCCATAAATCAAGCGCCCCAGCAGCTTGACCACTCAACAGTCCAGCTTGGGAACGGGCCCGATCGGCGCCGAGCACCGAGACGAAGGTCGCCTTACCCGCCGCTACGTCCTGACCGATGGGCTTACCAGTATCCTGCACATTCCCTTCGAGATCCAGCAAATCATCGGCGATCTGAAACGCTAGACCAAATTCCTGGGCATAATTATGCAGCGCGTGAAACTGCCGTACCGAGCCCCGTCCCATGATCGCCCCGGCTGTGGCGCAGAACGAGAAGATTTCACCGGTTTTCATCCGCTGCAGCCGGGTGATCGTGCCGACATCCAGCGTTTGGGTCTCGGCCAGCAGGTCAATCATCTGCCCGCCGGCCATACCAGGAGCCCCAGCCGCCTTGGCAAGCGCGGTCACCAACTCGCATCGGACCATTGCGTCGGAATGGGTTTCCTGGGACCCGAGGACTTGAAAGGCGAGGGATTGCAGCGCATCGCCGGCCAAGATGGCGGTCGGTTCGCCAAATTTCACATGGCAGCTCGGTTTGCCGCGGCGGAGATTACTGTCATCCATGGCCGGCAGATCGTCGTGGATTAGCGAATAGCAATGCATGAATTCCACCGCTGCACCGACCCGAATGGCGCAGCGCGGGTCAACCCCGAACAGCGCCGCCGATTGCTGAACGATGAAAGGGCGCAACCGCTTACCGCCGCCGAGCGAGCTGTATCGCATCGCCTCCAGGAGGGGGGCCTCGATATCATCTACCTTGGGCAGCAACAGATCCATCATCCGTTCGACCTGCTCCGCGCAATCAGCCATTGCTTGGCTGAGGGGTAGCTTACTCTGATTACTCGATCCACGCGCCATAATCAGCTTTCAAACTCCGAGGTTTCGACCCCCCGGTCACCTTCAGGCAGGCGGATTTTCTCGACCTTCATCCGCGCCTCGTCGAGTTTTTTCTGACAATGTTTCTTCAGGTCCGACCCGCGCTCATAGGCCTTGATCGCGTCATCAAGGGAGCCTTGACCACTTTCCAGACGACCGACGATTTGCTCCAATTCAGCCAACGCCTCCTCAAAGCTGAGTGCCTCAACGGTATTGCTTTGCTCGGTCACACGAAACCTCCTCAGAACCGGGCCGGAGTGTAGGCGCGCCTGGGGTCGCAAACAAGCCGTATGCAAGGCAATTCCATCACCCGGCTGGCGCGTCCATCAACACCCGCACATGCGCCGCCGCCGATGCCGCCAGCGCATCCAGATCGTAACCGCCTTCCAAGGAAGAGACCACCCGCCCACCGGCATGGCGGTCCGCCAAGGCGACAAGTTCCCGGGTCACCCAGGCGTAATCCTCCTCGACGAAACACAGACCGGCCAGCGGGTCATCGACATGCGCGTCGAAGCCGGCCGAAATGATCAACAATTCCGGCGCAAAACCATCCAAGGCCGGCAGAATGATCTCGGTCATCTCGGCGCGAAACGTCTCACCATCAGCGCCGCCGTGCAACGGCGCATTGATGATCGTGCCATGGGCACCGCGCTCCTCGCGTGAACCGGTGCCGGGATAAAGCGGCATCTGATGGGTCGAGGCATACATCAGATCCGGCTCGTCCCAGAACATTGCCTGGGTGCCGTTACCGTGGTGCACGTCGAAATCCATCACCGCGACGCGCTTCAACCCGTGCACCGCGCGCGCATGTGCCGCAGCGATGGCGACGCTGTTGAACAGACAAAAGCCCATGGGGTTTCCGCTTCGGCATGGTGTCCCGGCGGACGGCCGGCGCAGAACGCGTTCGAGGCCTCGCCGGCGATCACTGCATCGACAGCGGCGCAAACCGCGCCCGCCGCCCGCAGCGCCGCCTCGCCGGAACCGGGCGACATCGCGGTATCACCGTCGAGGCGCACCAGACCGCTTTCAGGCACCGCCGCCAACACCCGCTCCACATGAGCGCGAGGATGCATGCGGGCGATCTGCTCAATCGTCGCCTTTGGCGCCTCACGACGGTCAAGCCCATCGAACGCCGCGGCGGCAAAAGCCGCGTTTAAGGCCTCCAACCGGGCCGGACGCTCCGGATGCGTCGGCCCCATATCATGGGAGAGGCAAGCTTCATGGGTGAACAACAGCGTCATCGCGGCCCCCAGGTTCATCGCGCGTCAAGAGGTTAACAATGCGATAGCGAGAATGGTGTGTCACCTATCCACCGCCTGCGCATCATCAAAGTTCGCCCCACAGGTCACCGCCGACGCGCGCCCTTGAAAACGCCGCGACGCCCGACGCTTCGGTTGCGGTATCCCAGGTCGCGGTGGATAGACTCTAAAAGAACAATCGACCAGCCTCCCGCAGCGGCCAACAACGAGGACATCCAAGTGGATATGCACGAGGCGACATTGACGAGCCTGCGACGCTTGCTGGATAGCCAGGACATCCAACCCATTGAACGGTTGCGGCGGATCCTCAGGATCTCGGCACAGCACCGGTCGCAATTGCTGAGCCAATACCCTGGTCCATCATGGCGGCTTGGCGGTACGCGGTGGCCCGTTTGCCGGAATGATATTGCCCAATGGCGCCGCCGAGGGCTGTTTCGTGCCCAAGCTGTTGGGCTGTTACGAGGCGGAACTGCACCCGGTGATCGAGCATATTCAAGCGCGCGGCCCCGCCAATGTCGTCAATATCGGCTGCGCGGAAGGCTATTACGCCGTCGGCCTGGCGCGGCTGCTACCGAACAGCCGGATCTGGGCCTACGACACCGATGACAACGCCCGGCAAGTCTGCGCCAAAATGGCTGAACAGAACGGTGTTCGCGACCGCATCACCCTTGGCGGCACCTTCAGTCACGAAGATTTTGCGGCTTTCCCGGCTGGCGAAACGGTGGTGGTCTGCGATATCGAGGGTGCCGAGCTGGACCTGCTCGATCCCGGCAAGGCGCCGGCGCTGGCCGGTTTCGATATCCAGGTCGAGCTGCACAACAAATTCGAGGTCGGCTTCAATCAGGCCTTCATCGAACGCTTTGCCGCCAGCCATGATATCAAGCGCATTCTCCCTTCCGACCGCAACATCGAGGCCTACCCCGAGCTCCGCGATATGGAGCACCTGGACCAATTGCTGGCCTTTTGGGAATTCCGCCGGGGACCAAACCCATGGCTGTTCATGACCGCCAAATCGGGTTAGCGCTACGCCGTCACCTTGTTCAGCTCCAACCATCGCTGCAGCACCATCAACAACCAGACCCGCCAGCCGCTCAGACGCCCCGCCTCGAAGGTTTGGCGAAGCTGCGGCATCATCCGGCGATCCAGCACGCCATGGTTGGCGGCGCGGCGCTCATCGAAGCTGGCCTCGGCAAGGTCCTTCATCGGTCCTTGCACCCAGCGGTTGAACGGCATGCCAAAGCCGCGCTTGGGCACGGCATCAAATCCCTCGGGCAGCATCGGTCGGGCGGCATCGATAAGGATCCGTTTGATGCCGCTGGCTCGGTAGGAATTGCGCATCGGGTCATCGGGAACC
The DNA here is from genome assembly GCA_937776645.1 of uncultured Alphaproteobacteria bacterium. Taxonomy (GTDB): domain Bacteria; phylum Pseudomonadota; class Alphaproteobacteria; order Thalassobaculales; family Thalassobaculaceae; genus JADHLJ01. The sequence goes on from CALMRI010000039.1 coordinate 11,203, forward strand.
GGTTTGGCGATCCGCGCCTCCACCGGCAGCGAGAGCGCGAAATTGATCATCTCGACATCGAGATAGGGACCCGCACCTCAAGCGAATGCGCCATCGACATGGCATCGATATCGCGCAGTAACTGGTTGTTGGTATAGCCGCGCAGGGTAAGCACGGTCATCCGGTCCACCGCGCCGGCATCCGGCAACTCATCGGTCTGCAAGATCCCGCGCGACGCCGGCTCGCGCATCGCGTTGCGCAGTTTCGGTGCCAGCAGATGGCCGACATCACCATCGCCAAAGGTCTGGTGAAACTCAGCGTTATAGCCGGCATAGGCATCCAGGAAGTGGTCCGGCGCCGGCGGCTGCGCCAGCACCCGGGCGTGCCAGGGATAGCCCATGAACAAATCGTCGCCCCCAGTGCCGGAGATCGCCACTTTCACATGCGCCGCCGCTGCCCGAGAGACCAAATAACTGTTCAACCCATCGACCGAGGGTTGATCGAGAGCCATGACCACCTGGTCGAAATTCTCGGCTATTTCCGCACCCTCAACGGCGATCCGGTGATGATCGGTGCCAAGATGCGCGGCGATCACACCGGCCTCGCCGGTCTCATCGATGGCCCGCAGCGACTCATCAAAGCCGACCGAAAAGGTCTTGACCCGGCCCGCCGCCTCCCCAGCCATCAGCGCCACCAACGCCGCACTGTCGACACCGCCGGACAGAAAGGCGCCGACAGGGACATCGCTGACCAGCTGGGCCTTCACTGTGTCACGCATCAGTTCACGCATCGCCTCGACCTGCTCGCCATAGCCAAGGCCTTTCAACTCGGCGCGCCGGTCGGTTGCGAAAGTCCAATATCGCTCGATCCGAGTCTGGCCCCGTTCTTGGATCAGGACATGCGCCGGGGGCAGCATCTCGACGCCCTTGATCATGCTCGCGGGTTGGTAGACGGACCCTCGAAAGAGCAAGGAACGCACCGCAGCGGCATCAACCCGCCGCTCCACCAAACCACTTTCCAGAATCGCCTTCAGCTCGGACGCGAAGACGATACCGCGTTTAGTCTGGCTATAGAGCAACGGCTTCACCCCCATGGCATCGCGCGCCAGAAGGTATCGTTCCCGCCCCGGCCCGCCGCGAAGATCGATGATCGCCAATGCGAAAATCCCGCGCAACCTCGGCAGGCAAGCCTCGCCATATTCCTGATAGAGTTTGAGGACCACCTCGGTATCGCCGGTGGAACGGAAACGATACCGCTTGTCCTGTAGATGCGCCCGCTCGGCGGGGCCGTTGTAAAGCTCGCCATTGTAGACGATCCAAATACTTTGATCGTCATTAGCCATGGGTTGATCGCCCCAGGCGGAGACATCCTGGATCGCCAGCCGGGCCATACCGATCGAGGCCCGCGGCGCATCGAACTGGCCCTGACCATCGGGGCCACGGTGATGCATCGCGACGATCATCCGGGCGACGACCTCCGGGGCGCTCTTGCCGATCACTCCGCAGATGCCGCACATGATTTTCGCTCCGCCGCCTATTCGGTCGCTTCGTTGCGCAGGAGGCCACCCATGTCGAAACAGCAGCCCCGGCAAATCTCATCGCCCTCGTCGAGAAATTTCTCTAGCCAGCCATTGACTGGCGCGGAACTCCAGGCCTCCGTCATCGGCGTGTACAGAATATTGGTGTGCTGATAGGTCGCCGGATCAAAACTCGTGCAGCACGGGGTCATGAACCCGTCTACGGTGATAAACGGGGAAAAGAACGGCCGACCACAACGCTGGCCAGGTTTCGGCTTCTCGATCGGCGCGGTATTGAGGCTCAGAACTAGGCGCGGCAGGGCGTCGCCGATGGCCGCAAGCATGTCGCGCAGCATCTCCAATTCCCGGCGATTGAACATCGTACGCGGCTGGTTCGAGGTATCGTCCTGATAGTTGATGACCGGTTGAATTTCGACGGTGAAGCGTTTGGTCGGCAATAACGCCTCGCCCATTGCGTTGAGTTCCTCGAGAGTCGCTGGTAGGTCGAACATGTTCAGCTTGCTCGCCACCATCGAGATCACGATCACTCCGAATTCCCGATAGATCTCTCGCAACAGCCGTTTCAGTTTCGGGACACGGGTTCCGGACCGGCAGCGTTCGGCGATCTCGGGGTTGAAAGAATCCACCGATACACAGACATAATCCAGCCCAGCCTCGCGCAGCTGACGAAAATACTCCGGCGTCCGCGTCACCGCATTCGAGTTCAGGGTAATGAGTTCGAACCGGCCACTGGCGCGGGCCGAAGCAGTGATCTGCAGCAGTTCCGGGTTAAGTGTCGGCTCGCCGACACCCTGCAGAACCAAAATTTCCGCCGGCGGTGAATTTTCGATCAACCGGTCGAATTTCTCCAGCGTGAGATGCTTATCGGTCCAGCTCCCTTCGCGAACGCCTATGGTCCGCGAACATTCCTGACAGAAAAGATTGCATGAGGTGGTAACCTCGATCTGCAATCGCCGCAACCGCTCCGGTGGCTTGAACAAGTCTTAGCGTTTGCCCATGACGGTAGCGTCGCCCCTCGTTAGATCATCAGCCAATCGGCGTCCGACAGGGTCGCCGTATCGCCGATATCCCGCTCTCTATAGCCCCGACGACCCTGGGTCCGTCAACCGGACCGTGCCAAAGATGTCCTGGGCGGGTACGCGTCGGCCGAACAAAGACGCCCGCATACCCCCACAATTGATCCCGATCAGGTCGATAAGTTTCGCCTCCACCCTATAGAAAACGCCACGCCGTTCAATGCTGAAACCCGGCACCTATCTTCCAAAATCATGCCGCTAGGCCAACCGGTGATATTTGATATAGTCCCGGTGATGATTGACCCATGTTTTGTTCGAAACCAATCTTGCGGGTGCGGCTCGTGCTGGAACTGGCTAGCGGTTGTCGAGCCGGAAGCCAAACTATGACCGCACCAAAACAGGTCCTATACCAGCCGGTCCTCGGCCTCCTCGTTACGGCGACGCTGTGGCTTACCCCGCACCCCGGCGCCGCTCAACAGGACGCAACACCGGTCGGCGTCGACAAGGTTCTGCTAGAGCCACAGGCGCAGACAATGCCGGTAATCGGCCGCTTCGTCGCGCCTGGATCCGGAATTGTCGCCACCCGGATAGCCGAACGGGTTACCGAGATGACAGTTCGGGTCGGAGATCGGGTACGGCGCGGCGACGTTCTGGCCAAACTCTCGGCCGACCGAATGCAAAGCGAGCGCACATTGCGCGTCGCCGACCTTCGCTGGGCCGAGGCCCAGATCACCCGCGAGAAGGCCAATCTCGCGAAGATGCAGCAGACCTACGCAAGAGTGACCTCGCTGCGCGGCTCGACGGCCTATCGCAAAGATCGCCAGGAGGACACCGAGCGGGACATGGAAGTCGCCGGCAGCGCCCTTGGTCAGGCCGAGGCCGATCTGCTCCGAGCACAGGCCGATCTCAATCTCGCTGATATCGCGCTCAAGGACACGACGATCACCGCGCCCTATCCGGCCGTGGTGATCGTCCGCCACACCGTCGCTGGGAATTATGCCCGGGTCGGAGATCCGATCGTCACCTTGCTTAACGACCGGGATATGGAAATCGAGGCCGACGTCCCGGCCATCCGCACCGGGGAGCTGCTGCCGGGAACCAAGGTTCGGGTAACCCTTCAGGATGGCCGCATGCTGAACGCGGCGGTGCGCGTGGTCGTGCAAGAAGAAAACACCCGGACCCGGACCCGCAGTGTCCGGCTGTCCCCGGAACTGGGCGGGCGCTCGGGTTCCCTGGCAAGCAATCAATCGGTGACCGTGCAGATCCCGATCGGCGGCGCCAATGAAGTGGTTACGGTTCACAAGGACGCGATCGTCATCCTAAAGGGACGCACTATGGTGTACGTGGTCGAGGACGGCAAGGCGGCGATCCGTCAGGTTATGACCGGCAACGCGATCGGGGCCCGGTTCGAGGTCAAGAGTGGGTTGAAGCCGGGTGACATCGTAGTGGTCCGCGGCAACGAGCGGCTTCGCCCCGGTCAGTCCGTCAAACCTCTTGATGCGAGATAGACGATAATGGACCGCCTGATCTCGATTTCCATTATCCGACCTATTGCTGTCATCGCCGCGGTTCTCATGATCGTGATGTTCGGCGGCGTGGCCCTGCAAAGCATTCCCATTCAGCTGACGCCCGACGTGAACCGTCCAGTGATCACCATCACCACCACCTGGGGCGGGGCAGCGCCGGCTGAGATCGAACGCGAGATCGTCAATCGCCAGGAGGACGAGCTTCGCGGCGTCGAGGGATTGAAATCGATCGTTAGCCAATCCGAGACCGGTCGCGCCAGGGTGACCCTGGAATTCGGCGTTTCCCAGGATATGGACAAGGCCCTGCTGTTGGTGGCCAACCGTCTCGACCGGGTTGGCGGTTATCCGACCGAGGTGGATGAGCCGACATTAAATACCGCCGGCTCCGAGGACGAGGCCATCGCTTGGCTAATCCTACGGCGAACCGGGACGAACGAGCGACTTATCCACACCTATTTTGATTTCGCCGAGGACGTGATCAAGGATCGCCTGGAGCGGATCGACGGGGTCTCCGAAGTTCGCGTCTATGGTGGCGCGGAACGCGAGATGCAGGTCGTGGTGAACCCGGAGAGCCTCGCCCAATATCGCTTAACCGTTCCCCAGGTCGTCGTCGCGCTTCGTAGCGCGAATGCATCGATTTCTGCCGGCGCCGTCGACGAAGGTAAGCGCCGATACGTGGTGCGTACCGAGGGTGATTTCGTCTCTCGCGAGGCGGTGCGCAACGTCGTGCTACGGTCGGTAAAAGACGAAATGTCAGGCCGGGTGGCTCGGGTCACCGTGGCCGACGTGGCCGATGTAATCTTCGACTACAAAGAGCCAGTAGCTCGGATTCGAACAATGGGGCGGCCGGCGCTGGCCCTGCCAGTTTATCGGGAAACCGGGGCCAATGTCATCGACGTGATGAAAGGCGTTCGCGCGACTGTCGCCGAGGTAAACAAGAATTTCCTCGCCCCCGAACAACTCATCCTCACCCAGGTCTATGACGAGACCACCTATATTCATTCAGCTATCAATTTGGTGCAGCAGAATATCTATATCGGCGGCACCCTGGCGGCGATCGTGTTGATGCTATTCCTGCGCAGCCTTGGCGCCACCCTGGTGGTCTCCCTGGCAATACCGGTCTCGGTGATCGGCTCCTTCGTGGCGATGGCAGCGATGGGCCGGTCGATCAATGTCATTTCGCTGGCCGGCCTTGCCTTCGCAGTCGGCATGGTCGTTGATGCCGCGATTGTGGTGCTGGAAAATATTTACCGCCTGCGGCATAGCGGCATGCCAATCAAGGATGCCGCCTACCATGGCGCCAACCAAGTCTGGGGCGCGGTCCTGGTCTCGGCGCTGACCACGGTCATGGTATTCATCCCGATCCTGGTGATGGAACTTGAGGTCGGTCAACTTTTTCGCGATATCGCAGTGGCGGTCTCGGTTGCGGTGACCCTGTCCCTATTGGTCTCGGTCACCGTCATTCCGGCGCTCGCCAGCCGATTGCTGAAGGGCGATCTTCAAGACGTGGTAGCCCGGCGCCGGGTTCCCCTAGTCGATCCGTTCGCCAGCGGTTTCGTCGATATGATCTTGGCATTTACCAGGGCAGTATCGCGCCGCCGGAGCCTGGCGATCAGCGTTGTCGCTGGAATCATGGTGCTCTCCGGATTGGTGACTTTCCTGCTTCTGCCGAAACTCGACTACCTTCCCGATGGTAACCGCAACCTCATCATCGGCTATATCCTGCCGCCTCCAGGCTACAATCTGGAAACCATGACCACGATCGCCAGTAAGGTCGAGGGTGCGACCGAGGCCCTATGGGACCCCGAAAAGAGCCGCACCGAAATCGAGGATGGTACACCAACCATCGAGCAATTCTTTTTCGTCGCATTTCGCGCCAATACCATCGCTGGGGCCATCTCGGTCGACCCGCAACGCGTGGAAGAACTGATCCCAGTTCTTCGAAAATCCCTAACATCCGAGCCGGCGACTTTTGGTTTTTTCAATAAAAGATCGATTTTCGGTCGCGGTGTCGGCGGCGCCCGGTCCATTGATCTCGATGTTTCCGGCGGGTCTCTGGAGGAAATCGTCGGTGTCGCCCAACGCGCCTTTGGCAAAGTTGGTAAGATCCTGCCGAGCAAAGACGGCACACAAATACGGCCACGCCCGGCGCTGAGCCTCGGCGCCCCGGAAGTCCGTATCATACCCAATCGGCTGCGTTTGGCGGATAACGGCATATCGGCGCAGGACCTGGGCCAAACCGTGGATGCTTTCAATGATGGTTTACGCGTCGCCGAGATCACCGTCGAAGGCGAGCGCATCGACCTCACCCTTCGGGGTCCTCAGCGCCACATTCTGGCTACCCAAGGCATCAACGATCTACCGGTGGTCACCAATGACGGCATGATCGTCCCGGCCAGCACCCTGGCCGAAATCGTGGTTACCTCGGGGCCAACCGAGATTAGGCATCGCGAACGTCTTAGAACCATCACCTTGCAGATCAAGCCGCCGACCGACATGCCACTCGAAGTGGCGATGGACCTGATCAGAGGCGAGGTCATCCAGGTCCTGCAAGCAGAGGGCGTGCCGCCGGGTATCAAACTGCAAATGTCCGGTACTGCCGACAAGCTGACCGAAACCTGGGATGAGATGGTGGTGCATCTCGTGATGGCCCTGATCATCGTCTATTTGGTGATGGCGGTCCTGTTCGAGAGCTTTTTCTACCCGTTGATCATCATTCTCTCGGTACCGGTCGCGGCGGCGGGTGGCGTCATTGGGCTGGTATTGCTGAGCCAGTTCCAACGGCAGAACTTGGACATGCTGACGCTGCTCGGCTTCGTCATTTTAATCGGCATCGTCGTCAATAACGCCATCCTGTTGGTGCATCAGACCCTGCACCATCTTCGCGCCAACGCGATGGCGCCCGGTGCCGCTATCTTAGAAGCAACCCGAAACAGAATCCGACCTATCTTCATGTCTACCCTGACCAGCGTGCTCGGCATGCTGCCGCTGGTGGTGTTTCCAGGCGCCGGGTCTGAGCTTTATCGCGGACTAGGCTCAGTGGTAATCGGCGGTTTGGCTTTGTCCGCCGTGCTGACCCTGCTGATTATACCGCCGATGCTCTCGCTGTTCCTGGCGGCGATAGAGGGGAGCAGCGGCGCCAAGACGCCGGACCTACCGGCCAAGGCACCCGTGGAAGTGCCGGGACCCGCTGAATAGGCCCGCGTCGCGCGATCGGGATTACCGAGCGGTGCAAACCACGCCCGGAAAACCGTTGACCGGCGCGAGCCTGACAGATGAAGACCTCACCAACTGCAATCTCACGGATGCGTCGTTGGTGATGGAGCAGTTGGATGTTGCGATCACTGGCAAGGAATCTTAGATACCCTTGGTATTCGTCCCATAACGGTTTCTATTGATCGTATATAAACAGCATGAAATCGATACCTAGGATGCCAGACTGGGAGAAAAAATGATCGCAGTGCATCGAAATAGCCTGAAGAAAAATGGCTCTCCACTTGCACAACTAACAGTGCCAAAGGCGTTAGGTTTGAGGCGAAAGAGATGCTTGACCGTTGGTTCGGCTCTTGAAACCAATGATTTATCTCAGCGATGACCGATAAATCGAGGGCCCAACCGGATATAAGACAATGACGGAGCTGGGAAGACTTGAAACCCTGACTTGGATCAATCGGCAGTTGCAGGATCTCAAGATGAACGTGGTTGCGGACGTGTCCAAAAACAGAGATGACGCCTCTTTCACGCTCGGCGATGGTTTCATAGCCTATTCCTTGAAGGCTGTGAACGGTGAACCATTGCGCGACACCTCCATTGCCTATCACGAAATCACGGTCGAAAATAACAGAGTGACCGACGGCCACATCGCTCTGGCAATACGTTGTGAAGAGCTGGAGTGGAACGTACGGATCGACCCTCAATTTTATTCCGACTCAGCAAACCCCAGCAGCATATTCAGAGTGGTCGTTGATGGTTGGGCCTAAAACATCCCCTGAATCTCAGTCAGTAAGTCACTAAGGCGCAGACGATACGCTACGGACCAATTGAGTTGGATTTCTCGTCATGATGCCGGAAGCAATCCTGGAAGTTATCTCGCGCCACGAACAGTGGCTGCAGCGCAAGCCGGGCGGCGCACAGGCTGAACTTTCCGGCATGAACCTGTCCAGGTTTCAGCTAACCCGCGCGAATTTGCGGTCGGCCAGGCTTTCAGGCGCCAATCTGGCCCGCAGCAGGCTGTCTAATGCCGATCTCAGCTATGCCGATCTGTTCTGCGCCAATCTCGATGGCGCCGAGCTGAGCGGCGCCAATCTGACGCGAGCGGAGTTGCGCGGCGCGTCAATCCGCGAAGCCAACCTCTCCGGCGCCATTATGAAGGAAGCCGACCTTCGTGGCGGCGCGTTGATCAGCGATAATCCAGGCGGCGAGGCGATGCAGATACGCGCCAATTTGATGCGCTCGCAGATCGACGAAATTACAATGGGGCATGCCAATCTCTCCGGTACTAATCTTACCCGCTCCAACATGGTTGGCGCCAATTTGGAAAAGACGCTTATGTGTGGCGCCAATCTAACCGGCGTGATCCTGGAAGGGGCCAATCTCATCGGCGCGGATTTGTCCGGCGCTAATCTGACCGACGCTATGATCGTCGGAGCCAAACTGAACGGCGCCGATTTAAACGGGGCGATCCTCCATAACACAAGCCTGCGGGGAACCGATCTGCAGGGGGCCACGCTCGACAATGTCGACCTATCCATGGCGGATCTGACTGGCGCGCAATTGGTTTCTGGTACCGGCGACCGTTCGCGCACGGTCCGCCGAATCGTCGACGAACACGAGCTCTGGGTCCGTGAGCAGGGGCGCGGCGGCACACGCGCGGAACTGGCGAAGGTGGACCTATCGAATGTCGATCTATCGGACGTCAATCTCGCCGGCGCCAATTTGAGCGGGGCGATCCTGGAAGGCGCGATCATGCGGCGAACCAACCTAGTCATGGCGGATTTCGCCGGCGCCAACCTTCGCAACGCTGACTTGCGCGATGCCGATCTCAGGGGTGTCAATTTAAACAATGCCGATTTATCCGGCGCCATGCTGAACGGCGCAACGATGAGCGCCGTGGATATCCGTGACGCCAACGGTCAGGCAACCGGGCGTCTCTGGTCAGCCAACTTAGTCGGTGCTAATTTGCGCGGCGCCGATTTGTCCGGCGCGCAGCTCAAAGACGCCGATATGCAGGGAGCTGATCTGTCAGGAGCACGGCTGCAAGGTACGGTTTTGATGGGAGCAAAATACCAAGAAGCGATCATCGATCTCGAACAATTGGCGCGCGCGATCATCAATCCTGGCCGCCGGTCAAAAAACTGACCCCTATCGGTCACTCTCTTTTGGTAGGAAGAACACCACCGCGTTGCTGAGCAACATGGTCACGCCAAGCAGATAAAAAACCGCCGTCAGACCGAAGGCATCGGCAACCAATCCACCGGTTACCGGCATTAAAATATTGAAGCCGCTCTGGGTGCCGAACATCAAGCTGGTCGCCGACCCCGCCATGTTCTTCGGCGTCAGGTCCATCATCCAACTTTGCACGACCGGCCGGATCGCGAATAGGGCAAAGCCAAGCAGCGTGATTCCGGCGACGAAAGCTATTCCATCTCCAAGAAAACTGAGCGAACAAATGATCATTGTCGAGGCGGTGAGTCCGGCCATGACAACCGGTCGGCGGCCGATCCGATCCGACAAGATCCCGGCCAGCGGTGTCGCGACCAACCCACCGGCTTGCAGAGCCGCCATCACCGCCCCCATCATGGCCGGGCCGGCCCCCGCGACATTGGCCAGATAGAGCGGCAGAAACACCGTCAAGCCGCTCTGCGTCATGCTGCGCAGCCCGCTCATGATACAGATCGACAAGATAATCCGATTTCGCAAAACGCCGGCTAAACTGAAGAAATAGGTCCGAAAGCCGAGACCAGGGTTGGACGTGCCGTGCATCGCCCGCCGAGCGCTGGGCCCAATCGCCAAGGCAAGCAATACCGCCACACAAAGCGCGGGTATCGCCGCCACCGAGGCGGTATCCTGCCAACTCATTCGGATCAGCACGACCCCCGCGACCAAAGGCGCCAAGGTATCACCAAGGCTGGCGCCAAGAGCATGGATCGACAGTGCATAACCACGGGTTCGTGGATACCGTTCGGAAAGATAGGAAAGCGCCGGTGGGTGCCAGAGATTTGCCATCACCCCCATGATCGCGACCATTGCCGCCAACCAAGCCAATGATCCCAATCCGTCAATCCCACCGAAGCCACCAAGACCGGCCAGCGCGATTGCCCCTACCGTCACCGCCGTCACCTGGAACAGCACCCGGCGGCCGGTCATATCGACCAGCGGTCCGCTGCCAAAATTCGCCAGCAGCGAGCCGACATGCATGACGCTGACCAGCAAACCGGTCTCGGCATAGCTCAGACCCAGCGAGTTCGCGAGGAACGGCAGCAGCATGTAGAAGGTGGCGCCAATCCAATGTGTCGCTGCATGCCCCAAACCGACCATCGCAATCGGCACGTTATCGCGCAGGCTCAAACCGGTTAGTTTCTCGGAAATCGACATTTAGGATATTCCAGGTTTCCGGCAGGTGACCCAATCTGACATTAATCGAACAACGCCGAGGGGTGCATCGCGCTTCGCGTGGTTTGTTGCTATAGACCGCTATCGCTCGGCTGATATTATAGATCGCTATTGCTGGCTGGGCGAACGCGGGGCGCGCCCGCCTCGATTGCCTTACCATGATTGCAGATCCGATGCTCGACTTCCTCGACCACGTCACGGCGCTGCCGACAAACGAGGCCACCACGCTTGTCATCATGCTCTTGGCGGGTCTGCTTATCCTAGTCTTCACCGTGATCACCGGGGTGCCGCCGATGCCGACCCATCGCCTGGTATTACCGGTGATGTTCGACCTGATCGCAGGTGAGAAAACGCCACGGATCGCCTATGATTTGGGCTGCGGCTGGGGGCGCTTGGCCTTTGCCTTGGCGTCGCGGTTTCCGGGCGCCAAGGTGATCGGTATCGAGTTGTCGCCATTGCCCTGGCTGTTCTGCAAGGTGCGACAACTAGTGCAGCGCCGCCCGAACTTGGAAATTCGCTATGGAAATTTTCTACGCATGCCGCTTGGCGATGCCGATCTGGTCTTTTGCTACCTGATGATCAATGCGATGCGGCGCCTGCAGGCCAAGCTGGACCAGGAAGTCGGTGACGGAACCCTGGTGATCTCGAACAGTTTTGCGCTGCAGAACTGGCGTGCGGAGCGGATCGAGGTCGTCCCCGCCGCCATGTCGGCCTGGGTCTATCGCTATCGGGTGTCGGCGGACGGATCCCACCACCAGGTATCGAACGAAACGCCATAGAGAGGCGTGGTGCGGGGCCGCCGCATGCCGGCTCTCCAGGCCACGCGATCAGCGGAAAGATGGAACAATGGCACGACGTAGCGACCCGCCAGCAGCAGTCGATCCAGCGCCTTCACGGCAGTAACAAATTCCTCCCGGTCCCGCGACGTAGTCAGCTTGGTGATCATCCAGTCGATCGCCTCTGATCGGATACCCGGATAGTTTCGGCTACCCGGCCGGGACGCAGCGGCGCTGCTCCAATAATGCTCTTGTTCATTGCCTGGCGACAGCGACATCGCCCAATGATGGATGACCATGTCGAAGTCGAAATCCAGCAAACGGCGTTGGAATTGCGCGGTGTCTACAGTGCGCACCCGCAACTTGATTCCCAAGATTTTCAGGGCATTGGCATAGGCAAGCGCCAACTTCTCCTCGCGCGGATGCACCAGCGGCAATTCCAAAACCACGGGGGCGCCGGCGGCTGGGTCAAACAGAACGCCCTGGCGCACTTGAAACCCGGCTTGCCGCAGCAACGCTTGAGCTTGGCGTAAATTTTTCCGGTTGCGCCCGCCTCCATCGGTCTTCGGGGGCCGATACCCATGCTCTATATCGACCGCCGGGATCTCAGCCAGATAAGGATCGAGCAAGGTTTTTCCCCGCCGGTCCAACGGATCTGATGCCGCCAATAAGCTGTTGTCGAAATAGCTTTGCGTGCGCGAATAAGCGCCATGGAACAGGGTTCTGTTAGACCATTCAAAATCATAGGCCAGGATCATCGCCTCGCGTACAGCCGGCGACCCGAAGGGCCAGCGGCGTGTATTCATCGCAATACCGTACATTCCAGACGGTCGACCATGCGCGATTTCGCCGCGCTGCGCCGCGCCGTCGCGTAGCGCCGGAAAATCATAGCCGGTGGCCCAGCGAACCGGGTCCGGCTCCAACCGGATCGAGGCCGCGCCGGTCTTGAATGCCTCGAACGCCGCCGAAGCGTCACGGTAATAGTCATATCGGATCGTCTCGAAATTGTGCTGGCCCCGCCGCACCGCCAGATCCGCACCCCAATAATCCGGATCGCGGGCATAAACGACGGCGCGGCCCGGCTCCACCGACGCAAGGCGATACGGACCACTGCCCACCGGCAGGGTCATTCCAAGCCGTTCGAAATCCCGGACCTGGTAGACCGCACGCGGCAATACCGCCATCAATCCCATGATCAACGGCATCTCCCGGTCGACCGGCGGCGCGAACGACATCCGGACCGCATGCGGCCCTACCTGCTCGACCGTCTCGACCCGGCGATAGAACCCCCGCTGGTTGGCCAACCCCTGATCCTTCAGCAACTTCCAGGAGAAAATCACATCATCGACGGTGACCGGCGCACCGCCCTGGAACCGGGCCTTGGGGTTGAGATGAAAGATCACCCAGCGACGGTCGTCCGGTACCTCGACACGCTCGGCAAGCAGTCCATAGAGCGTGAACGGCTCATCACCAGAGCGTGTCAGCAAGCTTTCGAAAACCAGCGACGACACACCGGCCGCTGGTACTCCAACCAGACTATAGGGGTTCAGCGTATCGAAGCTCCCGACCGGCGCGACCCGCAACGCGCCACCCTTCGGAGCATCGGGATTCACATAGTCGAAATGATTAAAATCGATCGCGTATTTCGGAACGCCGTGCATCGCGATGCCATGAACTGGCAACCACAGCTTTTCCGAGGCCTGGCCAAGCGCCGGAACGGCGCCGATCAGCATCGCCAGAAACACCACGGTAAATGGGCGCCAGGCGGTCATCGTGATCATCATGCCGGGCCGCGTGATCAGCTGAAACGCCGTGGCCGTAGCCCGGTCTGGAACCATGAGATGAAGCCGTACATATCAAATACCGGCAAACCGGTATGCGCCGCAATGGCATCGGAATATGGCGTCATATTGGTGCATTCCAGCAGGATCGCCCCGACATTCGGGTGCCGTTCCACCAAGGCGTCCGCCGCCTGCAGCAGATCCCGCTCGGCGGCCTCGACATCAAGGCGTTCCTCGTTACCCACAATGACCCGGGTGAATTCTCCACCAAGCTCATCCGTCCCGACCACCGGTGCATCCAGGGGCACATTGGCGGCGGCGAGATGATCCGCAGTTAGGCTCGCCGAAGAAATAGTCAGCACGCCAACCCGTTTGCCCGGCGGCAACAGCGACTGGATCATCGGGTATTGCATCAAGGACGACGTCGCGACCGGCACCCCAACAGCCGTGGCCAGATCGTTTTGGATCAACGATAGGAAACCGCAATTGGTGGTGATGCCATCGCACCCCATCTCCACCAGCTCCTGGGCTGCGTCAATAAAAGCGTTCTGCAACCCAACCGCCCGCTGACGGACCACCCGGTCCGGACTGGCGCCCGATACAACCCGATAGTGCACAGGGAAAGGCCAGGTGCCGGCATTGCCTATATCACCGGGAATACGCGGGAAACGTGCTTGCAACATCAGGATCCCAACGCTGGCGCCTTGGATCGCCTTGCCTCCCATCGCAATGCGGGCCATGAAACAGTCTCCTTTGGTCAATGCGTAGACGATACGGTGCCGCAACCACCCCGTCGATGCAACGACGGCTTCCTTCCCCGCCCGGCTCTGAATAGGATGATCGCAATCGCGTTGGGTGAAACCAAGCCAATCGCCGGGAGCCTCGACATGCCGAAGATCAACGCCGAGCGTCTACTAAAGGATCTGCGAGACCTGCGGGCGATTGGAACGGTCGGCCACGGGGTGGTCCGCCCGGCATTCAGCGATACCGACATGGAAGCGCGGCGCTGGCTCAAGAAGCGCTACGAAGAAGCCGGGCTGGACGCGACCCTGGACGGGGTGGGGAACGTGCTTGGACGCTCGCGCAAGAACGGGCCGGCGCTGATCATCGGCTCGCATTCCGACACCCAACCCGAGGGAGGCTGGCTCGACGGCGCGCTTGGCGTGATCTATGGGCTGGAGGTCGCGCGGGCCTGCGCCGAGGACCCTGAGACCGCCGATCTCGCCATCGATGCGGTTTCCTGGCAGGACGAGGAAAGCAATTTCCTCGGCTGCCTTGGCAGCCGGTCCTGGTGCGGTGCCCTTGATCCGCTGGACGAAGCCGCCGCGACCGGGCCCGATGGAGAATCCCTGGCGGACGCCCTGGTCCGCACCGGCCTGGCCGATGTGCCCAGACTGGCCATCGAGGAGGGCCGTCATGCCGGCTATCTCGAGGCGCATATCGAACAGGGAAGCTATCTGGAAGATGCCGGGGAGCAAATCGGCGTGGTCACCGCCATCGTCGGCATCCGCGGCATGCGTATCGTCTTCACCGGCGAGCAGAACCATGCCGGCACCACCACCATGGCCCGGCGCAAGGATGCCGCCGCCGCGATGTTCGAGATGGCGCACCGGATCAATCAGGAGTTTCCCATCGTCGCCAACGAACGCACGGTCTGGACTATGGGTGATGCGACGATCGAACCAGGCGCCTCATCGATCGTGCCAGGCAGGGCCGAGCTAACCTTGCAGTTCCGCGATCAGGACGAGGCATTGCTCAACCGTCTGGAGGGCATCGTCCAGGCAATCGGCGCCGAGATCCATGACCGGGGACGGATTGGCGCCGAGGTACTCTCGTCGCGCACGCCCATCAAGCCGTCAAAAATGGACGACGGATTTCAGGCCCATATCGACGCGGCGGCGGAGCGGACAGCGCCTGGGTGCTGGCGCCGGATGCCCAGTGCCGCCGGCCATGATCCCATGGTGATCCACGAGAAACTCCCTTGCGCCATGCTGTTCATCCCATCGATCGCTGGCATCAGTCACGATTTCGCCGAGGATAGTCACGATGCAGATATCGTCGCCGGTTGCCAGGTCCTGGCCGACGCCGCTGCCTCGATCCTGCAAGAAGCCCAGGCCAAGAGCCGCTAGAAAGATCGATGATGGAAGATTCAAAGATCGAAGCCAGCGCCCAATTCCTGGCCCGGGCGCGTCTCGGCGGCGCCCCCACGCCCGTCCCACCGCCGCATCTAACGCCAAGCACCGAGCGCGAAGGTTACGAAGTCCAGGTGGCGCTGCACCACATATTGGCCAATAGCGGCGCCGGTCGTCTGGCCGGCCACAAGATCGGTTGCACCACTGCGGTCATGCAGACATTCTTGAACATCGACCATCCATGTGCCGGCCAAGTCTTCACGACCGCCGAGTTCCACGAGCGCATCGAGTTACCCCTAAAACGTTTTCACCACATCGGCGTCGAGTGTGAGATCGCCGCGCGACTTGGCAGTGATATGCCCGGCGCCATTGGCCCCTATACTAAACAAAGCGCCGCCGACGCTGTTTCGGCGCTGATGGGGGCCATCGAATTGGTCGATGACCGCTACGAGAATTATTCCGCGCTGACGGCGCCGGTGCTGATCGCCGATGACTTCTTCAACGCCGGCGTGGTCCTGGGGCCGGAGCAATCGGACTGGCGAGACCTTGATCTGGCGAAAATCCTCGGCACCCTGTTCATTGATGGCGAGGCCCACTCGACGGGCCTGGGCGCGGATATCCTCGGCCATCCGATGGAAGCGCTGGCCTGGCTCGCCAATCACAGGGCCAGCCTCGGCCAACCGCTACGCGCCGGAAGTTTCGTCATGCTGGGTAGCGTGGTGAAGACGGTATTCCTCGACAGGCCCGCTGAGGTCAGTGTGGAGCTTGAGGGGTTAGGCCGGGCCGAAGTGCGGTTCGTCTAGCAACCGGCGTCTCCATGCCGCTGGTCAATCAACCTCGATCGCGCCTACTTTCGATCCATAGAACGCGACGTAACCCTTGATCACCTCGGCTTCATCGAACGGGTTTTCGTATGACCAGACCGCGTTCTCGGCTCTCTTTCCGGATGCTTCGAGGGACCAATACGACGCATCGCCCTTGAAAGGACAATGGCTGGAGTGATCGGATCGCTTGGCCAGATCCATCCGGACGTCTGATTGCGGGAGGTAATAGGCGACCGGATAGTCTTCTTCCTGGA
>CALMRI010000040.1 GCA_937776645.1 uncultured Alphaproteobacteria bacterium
TGCAGAAAGTTGCCGAGTGACTCGGCGGCGCGGTCGTAACTGGCGGCCATGATAAATTCTCCCCGGCGTGATGAGCCTCACTGCCGGGAGTTTAAGCCCGACCGTGGGAGGTCGACAACAGCGCCGCGCAAGCAATCGTGAACGCGATGTCTGGCGATTGACCGTTGAAAGCCTGCATTGGGCATTGGCACGTTCAATATGGTGGCGGCGTCTGGCCGAGGGAAGAATGCCGTTTTTTTGTTTGTATGGGAGGGCGTGAGAACATCTCTCGATCCCGCAACACCAGACCCAACCCGCCCGTCGTAGCGATCGCGTTTTTCGCGCCGGTGGCCTCGTGCTTATTCCTCCTTATCCCTGCCTCAGCAATTTGGCCGCCGCGACCGAGAAGTAAGACAGCACCCCGTCGGCTCCGGAGCGCTTGAAGGCGATCAGGCTTTCCATCATACATTTCTCGCCATCGATCCAGCCGTTTAGGGCTGCCGCCTGGATCATCGAGTATTCACCGCTGACCTGATAGCCATAGGTTGGCATACCAAAACGATCCTTTACTCGGCGAATCACGTCGAGATAGGGCATGCCTGGCTTGACCATCACCATGTCGGCGCCCTCGGCGATGTCCAGGGCCACCTCGCGCAGCGCCTCGTCGGTATTGGCGGGGTTCATCTGGTAGGTGGCCTTGGTCGCCGTGCCCAAGGTCGAGGCCGAGCCGACGGCCGCGCGGAACGGGCCATAAAAGCCGGAGGCGTATTTTGCCGAATAGGCCATGATCTGAACTTGGCCGAAATCATGGGCGTCGAGGGCGTGACGGATCGCCCCGATACGCCCGTCCATCATATCCGAGGGCGAGATGACGTCGCACCCGGCCTCGGCCTGGATCAGCGCCTGTTGGCAGAGCACCTCGATGGTCGCATCGTTGACGATTTCGCCATGGACATCCAAAAGGCCGTCATGGCCGTGGTTGGTGAACGGGTCGAGAGCCACATCGCATTGCACGCCGATGTTCGGGTGCGCCGCTTTGACCGCCCGGATCGCTCGGCAGACCAGATTGTTCTCCTGCACCGAGATGGATCCCTCGGCGTCCTTCAATTCCGGCTCAATGAACGGGAAGATCGCGATCACCGGGATGCCGAGGTCCTTGGCCTCGCTAACCGCATCGACCAGGGTGTCGCAGGAATAGCGCACCACGCCGGGCATGGCGTCCACTGGCTCAGTGAGGTTGTCACCCTCGCGCACGAACACCGGCCAGATAAAATCGGCCGGCGTCAGCACGTTTTCCTGGGTCAGGCGCCGAGACCATTCGGTGCGCCGGTTGCGGCGCATACGGGTGGTTGGGAAGGCCGGGCCGGTTTGGGCCAGGGTGGTTTGCGCGGTCTCGCGATCCTTGCCATTGAAGGGCATGGCTTGGCCTTTCCTGTTGTTCGTGTGTCTGCAAGTATACTAAGGCTGTCACTGGAATGATGAAAGTGTCTCGGCGTCGCCGCCGGGCGAATAGGAATTGGGAGAGGGCAGGGCCATGCGGATCGTCATCAACGGACAACAGGCTTTCGGCAAGGCGTGCCTGGACGGAATCATCGAAAAGGGCGTCGACCAGGTGGTTGCGGTCTATACCGCGCCGGATGTCGAGGGGCGGCCCTTTGACCCAATCAAGCAGGCGGCGCTGGACCATGGCTTGGAGGTCCGCCAGCCGGCGAATTACCAGGATGAGGACGTGTTGGCGGAGCTCAAATCCTGCGGCGCTGATTTCATGATCCTGGCCTTCGTGACGATCTTCGTGCCAGAGGCAGCACGCGATATTCCCAAGTTTGGCACGATCTGTTTCCATCCCTCGCTGCTGCCGCTGCATCGAGGACCCAGCTCGATCAACTGGCCGATCCTTTGGGGCGCTAAGAAAACCGGATTGACGATCTTTTGGCCGGATGACGGATTAGATGAAGGCGAGATCCTGCTGCAGAAGGAAGTCGAGATTACCCCCGATGACACCCTAGGCACGGTCTATTTCGATAAGATTTTCCCGCTCGGCGTGGCCTCTATCTTGGAATCGATCGAACTGGTGCGGGCCGGAAATGCGCCGCGTCTGATCCAGGACGAGTCAAAGGCAACCTATGAGAGCTGGTGCCGGGTTGGCAGCGCCAAGATTGACTGGGAGCGCTCGGTCGGTGAGGTCTATAATTTGATTCGAGGATGTAACCCGGCGCCCGGTGCCTGGACCACCTTGAATGGTGAAACCCTGCAAATCTTCGACTGCGAGCCGGCGGCCGGCTCCGGCCGCCCCGGGCGGGTCTGTGCTATCGATGACGAAAGCATCACTATCAATGCCGGCCTTGGTGGCATCCGGGTCAAGCGACTGCGCCTGGGAAAGGGCGGCAAGGTGAAGGCTGGCAAGTTTTTGGCCGAGAACCAGCTGGAGATCGGTGCGCGCTTGGGGACGTAACTGTGGGGGCGTGAGGTTTCGGACGGGACGTCCCGCCGGGCAGATAGGGCGCCGTTTTGAGGCTAAACGCCTGGATGCTGTGCGGGCGTGTTCGCGCGATGGTTTTTCAGCTCACGTCGTTGATTCAACTAACTCTCAACCTATGATTCCGCCGCCCGTGCTTAGATGTCGAAAAGGCCCTTCATCGTGAATTTTCAGCTCTCCGAGGAACAACTCGCGATCCGTGACATGGCGCGGGGCTTTGCCACTGATCATTTTATGCCGCACGCCGCCCGCTGGGATGCCGAGGAAATCTTTCCGATCGAGCAACTCCGCCTAGCCGCCGGGCTCGGGCTCGCCGGTATCTATGTCTCCGAGGAAGTCGGTGGCTCCGGCCTTGGGCGCGCGGAAGCGGCGATCGTGTTCGAGGAATTAGCGGCGGCTTGTCCTTCGACGGCGGCGTATCTGTCGATCCACAACATGGTCGCCTGGATGATAGATGATTTCGGCGATCGGGCAATCCGCGAACGCTTCCTTCCCCGGCTCACTAGCATGCAGGCGATGGCCAGCTATTGCCTGACCGAGCCGGACGCCGGCTCCGACGCCGCCTCGCTGCGGACCCAGGCGCGCCAGGATGGCAATAGCCACTATGTCTTGAACGGCAGCAAGGCCTTCATCTCCGGCGGGCCGACAAGCGATGTCTATGCGGTGATGTGCCGTACTGGCGCCGATGGGCCCCGCGGAATTTCTTGTGTGTTGGTCGAGAAGGGCACGCCGGGCCTGTCCGTCGGCAACAAGGAGCGCAAGCTCGGTTGGAACAGTCAGCACACCGCGATGGTCAATTTCGAGGATTGCCGGGTGCCGGTGGAAAACATCGTCGGCGCCGAGGGTGATGGCTTCAAAATCGCGATGGCTGGGTTGGATGGCGGGCGGATCAATATCGCCGCCTGTTCAATCGGTGGTGCGCGCACGGCGCTGGAGACAGCTCGGGACTATGCACGGGAGCGCAAACAGTTCGGCCGGGCGATTGCTGCGTTCCAGGCGATCCAGTTTAAGCTGGCGGATATGGCGACGGAGTTAGATGCGGCCCGGCTGATGGTGCAACGCGCCGCCGACAGCCTTCAACGGCGCGACCCCGGCGCGACCATGCATTGCGCCATGGCTAAGCGGTTGGCCACCGATATCGGCTCGGCGGTTTGCAACGAAGCGCTGCAGATCCATGGCGGTTACGGGTACTTGAAGGATTTCCCGATCGAGCGTCTGGTGCGCGACCTGCGGGTCCATCAAATTCTTGAGGGTACCAACGAGATCATGCGGGTGATCATCGCCCGTAAGCTGTTGGATGATTGACCTGATGCGAATCGGTCCTCCGGTTCTCGCCGGGGACTGCGTCGTTTAATTTTGGAGACATTGAAGACCATGGAGCCTGAAGTTCTGTTCGACGTCGCCGATGGCATTGGCACGATCATCTTGAACCGTCCGAAGACGCTGAACGCGTTGACGATGAACATGATTAATGAGATGCGGATGCGTTTCACCGCCTGGATGGAGGATGAGGAGATCCGCGCCGTGGTAATCAAAGGGGCCGGCGACCGGGCGTTTTGCGCCGGCGGCGATGTACGCGCGGTGCGCCAGGCGATTATTGATTACGATGGCGACGCCAATCCGGCGCTGGCCCAGGACTTTTTTTACGAGGAATACATCCTCAACCATCAGATCCACACCAGCGCTAAACCTTATATCGCGCTGATAGACCGGGTCTGCATGGGGGGCGGGGTCGGGTTGTCAGTGCATGGCGCGTTCCGGGTTGCGACCGAGCGCACCCGGGTTGGCATGCCGGAGACGACGATCGGCTTGTTTCCCGATGTTGGCGGCGCCTGGTTCCTGTCGCGCCTGCCCGGCGAGACCGGGACCTATCTGGCCCTGACCGGCGCGCCGGTCACCGTCGGCGACTGCCTGGAGCTGGGGATCGCCACCCATGTGGTCGCCTCGGATACGCTTGACGATCTAGAGGCGGGGCTGCACGCGGCGGATCTGTCGGGTGATGTGCACGCGGCGGTAAAAACGGTACTGGATGGCTTTGTGGTCGCGGCCGGCGCTGCGCCGACGGCGGTGGCGAAAACCGAAATCGACCAATGTTTCTCGGCTGACACCGCTGAGGAGATCGTCGCCCGGTTGACCGCAGCGGGGTCGACGTTTGCCGCGCACGCGTTGGAAACCCTGGCCTCTAAATCGCCGACCAGTCTTAAGGTGACTTTGAAGCAGATCCGCCGCGGCGCTCTAGCGACCAGTTTCGCCGAGACCATGACCATGGAATTTCGCTTGTCACAGCACTTCGCCCGCGGTCATGATTTTCCCGAAGGGGTTCGGGCGGTGCTGGTCGATAAGGATCACAAACCAAATTGGGACCCGGCGCGGCTGGAAGAGGTTTCCGATGCCGCCGTCGCGGGCTATTTTGAACCGGTGCCGTGGCGCGAGCTGACGTTCGACTGAGAACAGCGCGACGGAAAACAACGCTCGATCGAAATATGGGAGAATCCGCCATGACCCGCATCGCCTTTATCGGTCTTGGAAACATGGGTCTGCCCATGGCCAAGAATTTGTTGACTGCCGGACATTATGTCATGGGCTTCGATCTGGTCGAAAGCGCTCTGGCCGGGCTTGTAGCGGCTGGCGGTAAGGCGGCGACTTCTGCGACGGCCTCGCTCGATGCGGCGGAGGTGGTGATCACCATGCTTCCCGAGGGCAAGCATGTCCGCGAAGTCTATGGCAACGCAGTAATCTCGAACGCGCCGTCCGAGGCACTGCTGATCGATTGCTCGACGATCGATGTTGAGTCGGCGCGGGCGGTGGCGGCGAATGCGACCGAAGCCGGCTTCGACATGGTAGATGCCCCGGTTTCAGGCGGTACTGGCGGTGCCGAGGCGGGCAGTTTGACCTTCATGGTAGGCGGCGGAAACTTGGCCTTTGAGCGCGCGAAACCGTATCTCGACGTGATGGGTAAGACGATTGTGCATACCGGCGGCGCCGGCAACGGGCAGGCGGCGAAGATCTGTAACAACATGATACTAGGCATTTCGATGATCGCTGTCTGCGAGAGCTTCTCGATGGCCGAGAAATTGGGGCTGGATGCGCAGAAATTGTTCGATATCACCTCGACATCCTCAAGCCAGTGCTGGGCGATGACCAACTATCTACCAGTGCCTGGGCCGGTGCCTAATTCGCCGGCAAATCGGGATTACCAAGCGGGGTTTACCGCTGCGATGATGGCCAAGGACTTGAACTTGGCTCAGGATGCGGCCCGGTCCACCGGTCATGACGCACAATTGGGAGCCCATGCCCTTAAATTGTATGAGCAGTTTGTGGGGCAAGGGAACGCACCGCTGGATTTTTCAGGAATTTATCGAATGATTCACGGTAATTAAGCTGCGTTGGTCTGCAAAATTTAGCTAATGCAGGCATTAGGTTTCCGAACTAGTGTTGATAATTGTATCCTAAGGTCCATGGCTGAAATCTCACCCAAAAATTCCGCCGGCGACGACGCTCCTCCGACGACGCGGCAGGCGTATCTTGAAGCGATTAAGCTGGTCGAGCGGCTGCATCGGCAGTTTCTCGAGGTCGTGAAGGTCGAGCTCGATCGTCGTGGCACCGAAGATATCAATAATATCCAGGCCCTTATTCTGTATAATATCGGCGAGGCTGAGTTGACGGTGGGTGAGTTGACCAACCGCGGTTACTACCTCGGCTCGAACGTTTCGTACAACGTTCGTAAGATGGTCGAGAACAAATACCTTAGCCAGGAACGCTCGACCCATGATCGACGCTCGATCAGGGTGCGGCTGTCGGAAAAGGGATTGGAGCTCTGCTCGCAGATCTCCGGCATGTTCGACCGGCATGCCGATGCGCTTGAACAGAATAACATCAGTTCCGATAACCTGCGTGGGGCGAGCACCGCCTACCGCCAACTTGAACGGTTCTGGGCTGGGCTGCTGAACTACAATCTGCGCGGCTCGCTGCCACCCCTTTGACGGACGCCTTGTTTTCGTCTTCATTGATGCGTATTGACCGCGCGACGATGTTTGCGCCGGCTTCGTGGATTTCATTTGGACAGCCCCAATACGAGATCCTAAAGTTCCGACGTTTCCTGGGGCTGGATCTTTGCCCTGATTTCATCGAGCGAGGACGCCGATGCGACTGACCAACTATTTCCTCCCGACATTGCGCGACACGCCCAAGGAGGCGCAGATCGTCTCGCATCGCTATATGCTGCGGGCCGGCATGGTCCAGCAGGCCAGCGCCGGGATCTATTCCTGGCTGCCGATGGGCTATCGGGTGTTGCGAAAGATTGAAAAGATCGTCCGCGAGGAGCAGGACGCAGCCGGGGCGCAAGAAGTGCTGATGCCGACGATTCAGTCGGCTGATCTGTGGCGCGAGAGCGGTCGTTACGATGGCTATGGCAAGGAAATGTTGCGGATACAGGATCGGCACGACCGAGACATGCTGTTCGGGCCGACCAACGAGGAGCAGGTCACGGACATCTTTCGCACGCATCTGAAGAGTTATCGGGCGTTGCCGCTGATGCTCTATCATATCCAATGGAAATTCCGCGACGAGGTACGGCCTCGTTTTGGGGTGATGCGAGGCCGCGAGTTCCTGATGAAGGACAATTACTCCTTTGATCTGGACCATGCCAGCGCGGTTAAATCCTACAACAAGATGTTTGTCGCCTATTTGAAGACCTATGCCCGGATGGGCTTGAAGGCGATCCCGATGGCCGCTGATAGCGGGCCGATCGGCGGTGATATGAGCCACGAATTCATCATCCTGGCCGAAACTGGCGAGAGCGAGGTCTATTACCATAAGGATTGGCTTGACGTTGATGTGCTGTCCCAGGACATCGATATCGACGGCGATCTGCAACCCATCGTCGATTCTTTTTTATCGCGATACGCGGCGACCGACGAGAAGCATGATCCGTCGACCTGTCCGGTTCCCGAGGCTGATTTGATTACCACGCGCGGCATCGAGGTTGGGCATATCTTCTATTTTGGCACCAAATATTCTGAGGCGATGGGCGCGCGGGTTACCGGCCCGGACGGCAAGGAATCGCCGGTCCATATGGGCTCCTACGGTGTCGGGGTATCGCGTCTGGTTGGCGGTATTATTGAGGCTAGCCATGACGATCGCGGTATTATTTGGCCGGAATCGGTGGCGCCGTTTCATATCGGGTTGGTCAACGTCAAGATCGACGATGCCACCTGCACCGATGTTTGCGAGGATCTGTACCGGAAACTCAATGGGGCCGGGGTCGAGACACTCTACGATGACCGGAACGAGCGGACCGGCTCAAAGCTGGCTGATATGGACTTGATCGGACTGCCCTGGCAGGTGGTTGTCGGGCCGCGCAGCGTCAAGAACGGCGTGGTCGAGGTGAAAAATCGGCGCACCGGCGAGACCGAGGAATTGACGCCCGAGGCGGTGATCAACCGTTTCGTGGGCTAGGTACGAGACCGGAACGGGAGAACGCAGTGTTCGGAAGCTTCGAGCGAATGGTGGCGCTGCGCTATCTTCGTTCGCGCCGCCAAGAAGGGTTTATTTCGGTAATCGCCTGGTTCTCGCTGCTGGGCATTGGCCTTGGCGTGGCTACGCTGATCATTGTCATGTCGGTGATGAACGGGTTTCGAACGGAACTGCTAACGCGCATCCTCGGCTTGAATGGGCACGCCACGGTGCATGGGCTACAATCGCCGATGACTGGCTATGACCAGCTTGCGGTGCGGATCGGTGAAATTCCTGGCGTGTACAGCGTTACCCCGCAATTGCAGAGCCAGGTGATGGCGATGGTCAACGGCGCTGCCAGCGGGGCGTTGGTTCGTGGCGTTCGTGCGCCGGCACTGATGGCGCGCGGTATTATCCCAGACAGTATTGTCGCCGGGTCGTTGGAGAAGTTTTCCGGTGGTCCCTCTATTGTCGTCGGCTCGCGCCTTGCCGAAAAGTTAAGGGTGGGCGTCGGCGACAAGATGACCTTAATCTCCCCGTCCAGTACGCCGACGGCTTTCGGTAGCGTACCCAGAATGCGGGCCTTCACGATCGTCGCCCTGTTCAATGTCGGCATGTTCGAATACGACAACACCTTCATCTACATGCCGCTCGATCAGGCGCAACTGTTCTTCAAAAGCGGTGACACCGTAAACGCGATCGAAGTGATGGTCGGGATCCCGGATCAGGTTGACCAGATCCGAAGGTCGCTGTCCCTCGTGATTGGGGATGGTCGCTATGCGGTGGACTGGAAACAGAAGAACTCTAGTTTCTTCAACGCGTTGCAGGTCGAACGAAATGTCATGTTCCTGATTTTGACGCTGATCATCCTGGTGGCGGCATTCAACATCGTCTCGTCGATGATCATGTTGGTGAATGACAAACGTGGATCGATCGCGATCATGCGGACCATGGGCGCTTCGCGCGGCATGATCACTCGGATTTTTTTCATGTCCGGAGCTAGTGTTGGGGTTATTGGCACGGGTGTGGGCTCGCTTCTGGGATTGGTGTTCTGCTGGAATATCGAATCGATTCGTCAGGGGCTGCAAACTTTTACCGGAGCTGAGTTGTTCTCGGCGGAAATTTACTTTCTGTCACGGCTGCCGGCCAAGGTTGATGTGCTTGAGGTCACTCTGGTGATAGTGATGGCGCTGTTCCTCTCCTTCGCTGCGTCGATTTATCCATCCTGGCGCGCGGCGCGTACCGATCCGGTCGAGGCCTTGCGCCATGGTTGATGGAGCGCGGAGCAGGATCGATTTAGGGACGGTAGAAGCGGGTCCGAACGCTTCGGCTGCATCATTGGAGCTACGCGGGGTGATCCGACATTATCACCAAGCTACCAAAGATCTGCAAATTTTGCGGGGTGTCGACCTGCGTATCGAGCGCGGTGAGATGGTCGCCTTGGTCGGCCCGTCCGGATCAGGAAAATCGACATTGCTTCATGTCGCTGGCTTGCTGGAGCCACCAACCGCTGGTCAAGTGCTGTTCGGTGGCCGCGATTGCGGCCCACTTTCGGACGGCGAGCGTACGAGGATTCGCCGTGATGGCATTGGTTTTGTTTATCAGTTCCATCATCTGTTGCCTGAGTTCACGGCGCTGGAGAATGTCATGGTCCCGCAATTAATTGGTGGTCTGGACAAGGACGAAGCGCGGGACCGGGCACGCCAGCTGCTGGAACTAGTTGGCCTAGCCGACCGGGTCGAGCACCGGCCTTCGCGGCTTTCCGGCGGCGAGCAGCAGCGGGTCGCCATCGTCCGCGCGATCGCGAATGCCCCGGCTGTGATGTTGGCGGATGAGCCGACCGGCAATCTCGACCCGGAAACCTCGACCGAAGTTTTTGCGCAACTTCGCCGGATTGTCGGCGCCACCGGTATCGCTGCGCTGGTGGCAACCCACAACATGGATCTAGCTCGTGGCATGGACCGGATCGTAACCCTGCAAGGTGGGAAACTCGTCGACGTTGTGTGAAGAGTAGCGTGACGTTACGAGAGTTAAGGAACTATCCGAATCCGCTCTTTACCCACAAAATCCTGTGGAGAAAAGAAGGCCTACCGCCACATCATGCGGTCGTTCCTGTCCTGTTCCGGCTGACCCCCGGCGGTCTTTGTGCAATCCTGTCTGGGATCCGAGGGGACCTACTATGCCACATACCGATTTCGTCCACCTGACTGTTCGCACTGCCTACTCCCTGGCCGAGGGGGCGATCAAAGTTAAGGAACTGGTCGGGCTCTGCCAGGGCGCCAGGATGCCGGCGGTCGCGGTCACCGATAGCGGCAATCTGTTCGGCGCGCTTGAGTTCGCGGTCACCGCGTCCAAGGGAGGCGTGCAGCCAATTATAGGCGTAACCCTTAACCTGCGCCACGAAGAAGTCGATGATGCGCGCCGGCTGCGGGTGGTCGGGGGCACCAGCCATGTGGCACTGGCACCAGATCACCTAGTTCTGATCGCGCAGACCGACGCTGGCTATCGCAATCTTCTCGACTTGGTAAGCCAGGCGTTTCTCGAAGGAGACGGGTCCGAGGTACCGCAGATCACGATGGCAGATCTGGAAGGCAAGACCGACGGCGTGATCGCGCTTACCGGCGGCGTGCATGGAGCGGTTGGGCGGTTGTTGCTGGAGGATCGTAAAGCCGAGGCGGAGGGCATGCTGGGGACTTTGCACCGACTTTTCGAGGATCGCCTTTATATCGAGGTGCAGCGCCATTTTCTAGAGAGTGAGCGGCGGATCGAACCGGAATTGGTCGACCTCGCCTATAGCCATGACATTGCCCTGGTCGCCACCAATGATTGCCACTTTGCCGGCGAGGATATGTACGAGGCGCATGACGTGCTGCTTTGTATCGCCGAGTCGACGACGATCAGCGATCCCATGCGCCGCCAGGTCACCTCGCACCACCGGTTTAAATCAGCCGCTGAGATGCGGGAGCTGTTTGTTGATCTGCCCGAGGCGGTCGACAATACGATCGTGATCGCTGAGCGCTGTGGCTTCATGCCAACCACCCTCGACCCGATCCTACCGGCCTACGACACCGGCGAGGGGCGCGACGAGGGCGACGAGTTGCGAGTGATGGCTGAGGCCGGCCTAGAGTCGCGGCTGGAACGTCATGTGTTCACCGCGGCAATGGACGCTAAGGCGCGCCAAACCGCGGCGGTCCCCTATCGGGAACGGCTCGAGATGGAGCTTGGGGTGATCAATCAGATGGGGTTTCCAGGCTATTTTTTGATCGTCGCGGACTTTATCCAATGGGCCAAGGCGCAGGATATTCCCGTCGGACCGGGACGCGGATCGGGCGCTGGGTCGGTGGTTGCCTGGGTGTTGCTGATCACTGATCTGGACCCGCTGCGCTGGGGCCTGTTGTTCGAGCGGTTCCTCAATCCCGAACGGGTGTCTATGCCGGATTTCGACATCGATTTCTGCCAGGATCGCCGGGGCGAGGTGATCGAGTACGTACAGCGAAAATATGGCCGCGACCGGGTTGCCCAAATTATCACTTTCGGTAAGTTGCAAGCTCGCGCGGTGCTCCGCGACGTCGGCCGGGTACTTGAAATGCCCTATGGTCAGGTCGATCGGATCTGCAAGATGGTACCCAACAATCCGGCCAACCCGATGACCCTGGGCGAGGCGATCGAGAGCGAAAAAGAACTCCGGCGCCAGCGCGATGAGGACGAGTCGGTTCGGATCCTGCTCGGTATCGGCTTGAAGCTTGAAGGACTGTACCGCAACGCCTCGACCCATGCAGCGGGGGTGGTGATCGGTGATCGGCCGTTGAAGGAACTGGTGCCGTTGTATCGCGATCCGCGCTCGGACATGCCGGCGACCCAATTCAACATGAAATGGGTGGAGCCGGCCGGGCTGGTGAAATTTGATTTTCTGGGCTTGAAAACGCTCTCGGTGTTAAAAAAGGCGGTGGAGTTGGTCGCCGAACGCGGCGTCACGGTCGACCTGCAATCTGTGCCGATCGACGATGCACCGACTTACGAGATGATTGGCCGCGCCGATAGCACCGGGGTGTTTCAGCTTGAGAGTTCCGGCATGCGGGACGTGCTGCGCCGGATGCGGCCTGACCGTTTTGAGGACATCATCGCCCTGGTGGCGCTCTACCGTCCGGGGCCGATGGCTAATATTCCTAGCTATATCTCGCGCAAGCATGGTGCGGAGACCGTCGACTACATGCACCCGAAACTGGAGCCGGTGCTTAAGGAAACCTTTGGCATCATGATCTACCAGGAGCAGGTGCAGCAGGCTGCCCAGGTATTAGCTGGCTATACCCTTGGCGGCGCTGATCTGTTGCGCCGGGCGATGGGTAAAAAGATTCAGTCCGAGATGGATGCCCAGCGCGAAACCTTCGTCGACGGTAGTGTGGCCAATGGCGTGGATCGGGAAAAGGCCTCTTCGATCTTCGACACGATCGCCGCCTTCGCCGGCTATGGTTTTAACAAGAGCCATGCGGCGGCTTATGCGCTGGTCGCTTACCACACCGCCTATATGAAGGCGAACTACCCGGTTGAATTCCTCGCTGCGTCGATGTGCTACGACATGGGAAATACCGATAAACTGAACATTTTTCGCACCGAGCTTCAGGCCCAGGGCATCGAGTTCTTGCCCCCCAACATCAACAAATCGGGCCGTGATTTCCTAGTTGAATCTTTGCCGGATGGTACGCTGGCTATCCGCTATGCCCTGGCGGCGATCAAGAATGTTGGCGGCGCGGCGATGGTCGCCCTTGAGAGCGAGCGCGCCGAGAATGGCCCTTATACGAGCCTCGGTGATTTTGCTACCCGCATTGATAGTCGTTCGGTCAATAAGCGCAGTCTCGAGAACTTGGTGCGGGCCGGCGCGCTGGACGGATTGCACGATAATCGCGCCCAGCTCATGGACGGTGCCGACATGGTGCTACGGCATGCCACCGCCGCCGCCGAGGAACGCTCGTCGGACCAGACCAACCTTTTCGGGGGCGCCGGCGAGGAGCAGGAGGTTAAGGTGGCATTGCCGGCCAGACATGACTGGTCGGCGCTGGACCGGTTGCAGCATGAGTTCGAGGCTATCGGCTTTTACCTCTCCTCGCACCCGCTGGATGCCTATGGCCCAGCGTTGGAGCGGGTAGGCGTGGTCGAATCTTCAGGAATCGCGGCTACTGTCGAGGCTAAGAGTGGGACCGGGCGAATCAATGTTGCCGGCATCGTCGGTGCCAGCCGGGTTCGAACTAATCAGCGCGGCAACAAATACGCCTTCGTGCAGATGAGCGACCGTGCCGGCGTCTTCGAAGTCACCATTTTCTCCGAAGTGTTGGCCGAGGCGCGGGAGTTTCTGAACAGTACCCAGCCTTTGCTGGTGCGGGTCGATGCCAAGCTGGAGGAGGGATCGGTGCGGTTGATCGCCAGTCGCATCCAGCTGTTGGATGAGGCGATGCAATCGGCGGCGAAGGGCCTGAAAGTCTATTTGAAGGACGTGGGAACGGTCGAAAAACTACAAACCTTTCTGTCGACCCATGCCCGCGGTCGCGGGGCCGTCAAGGTGGTGGTGCAATCCGCCGAACGAGAGGTCGACCTGGCGCTTCCCGATGCATATCAAATCGATGCCCGCATCCGTTCGGCGGTGAAATCCTTGCCGGGTATCATCGATGTGCGGGATATCTGAGGGGCCAGTCGCGCAAGATTGTATTGATTCCGCGACCGTCACCGCGTCACCATTGACGCACCTGCGCGGCAATGCTTCGCACGATACTCGACATGTCCATGGTGAAACCATTGTGGCCTTTCCGCGACTTCGAGGCTTCGAGCGTGATGGTCTGGCCAAGAGTACTGGTGCTGGTCGGCGGATTGACGCTCGCTGGTTTGTCGGCTGGATGACCTATACCCACAGGGCCCTTGGCGAATGCCACGGTCGGGACGCGAGGTTATGGAGTTTCGTTTTGACGTCAGCCTGAAACAGATGATGAACCTGCCGATCCACGAACAGGGCCGCAAACGCTTTGGCGGGATGTGCTGGTTGTATCAGGCCAAGCGTTATCATCATCTCGACGCGAACCCGCGCCACATGTGCCGACCGATCTAGTGTGGATTCAACCTATAACCATACGTTCTAGAATTAAGAATAGGGGATTCTCGTCTTGGCCGACCTGAAACGCATTGCAATTTGCGGCTTCAATCTGGAAAGCAACCGCTTCGCACCGAGCTGCGCGCGGCCGGATTTCGAAGAGAACATGTATTTTCAGGGTGACGAGATTTCGC
>CALMRI010000041.1 GCA_937776645.1 uncultured Alphaproteobacteria bacterium
TGGACAATCCGCTCCATGGTTTCCTCGTCGGGGAAACGGATATAATGGAAAAAGCAGCGCCGCAGGAAAGCGTCCGGAAGCTCTTTTTCATTGTTCGAAGTGATGATAACGATCGGCCGCTGCCTTCGCCTTCACCACTTCCTTGGTCTCGTAGACAAAGAACTCCATGCGATCGAGTTCAAGCAACAGATCGTTTGGAAATTCGATATCCGCCTTGTCGATCTCGTCGATCAGCAGAACCACCTGCTCGTCGGCCATGAAGGCGTCCCAGAGCTTGCCGCGCCGAATATAATTGCGATGTCATGCACCCGCTCCTCGCCGAGCTGGCTGTCGCGCAGGCGCGAGACCGCGTCATATTCGTAGAGCCCCTGCTGCGCCTTGGTGGTCGACTTGATGTGCCACTCAATCAACGGTTTGCCCAACGAGGCCGCGATCTCATGGGCTAAGAACCGTCTTGCCGGTGCCCGGCTCACCCTTGACCAAAAGCGGTCGCTCCAACGTGACCGCGGCGTTCACCGCAACCATCAAATCCTCGGTGGCGATATAAGAAGCCGTTCCACCGAATCGTACTTGCTCGCTCATCGGAGCTCCCTTGGTTATCCGATTGCCCCGTTCCGGCACGATACCCATGCCCGGCGGCGGAAAAGGCTCAATCAATCAGGCGTCGACGGTCCCGTTCTCAACTCGCTCCAAGATCCGCCAACGCCGCTTCCACCGCCCACCAACGCCGCTGCCGCTCCGTCGGCATTGGGGCCGCCAGCCTGGGCCATATCCGCCCGACCACCACCGCCCCTTGCCGCCAAGCGCCGGCGACACCGGCACGAACCAGATCAACGGCGCTGATCCGCTCGGCCAAGTCAGCCGTGACCCCGACGACCAGGGACGCCTTGCCGTCATAACTCGCGGCAATCGCCACAACGCCCGAGCCGATCTCCTGCTTAAGGGCGTCCGCCATGCTCTTCAACTCACGGGCCGGCGCCCCCTCCAGGAAACGGCCGGCGAACTGGATCCCCGCCACGGTGGTGGTCGTAGCACCATTGGACGCTCCGGCGCCACTGGCCAGCTTGCGGCGCAGCTCCTGAACCTCGCGCTCCAAACGCCGGCGATCCTCGACCAGGGCCGCGACGCGATCCGGCTAATTGATCCGGCGAGGCCTTCAACGACGCCGACGCCTGATCCAGACAACCCATCGCGCATATCGAAATAGTCCAGCGCCCCGATGCCGGTCACCGCTTCGATCCTGCGCACCCCCGAGGCGACCGCCCCCTCCGAAAGCACCCGAAAGACAGAGATATCACCGGTGCGGGAAACATGCGTACCACCGCACAGCTCGACCGAATAAGCCGGCTTACCCTCTGAGCGCCTCACCGCCGCCCATTGAGACAACGCGGACTTCCTCGCCGTATTTTTCACCGAACAGCGCCATCGCCCCGGCCTCGATCGCCGAGTTCGGGTCCATTAACGTGGTCGTCACCGGCGAATTGCCGCGAATCCGCGCATTGACCTCCGCTTCAACCAGTTTGAGGGTGGCGCGGTCCACCGCTTTTGAATGGCTGAAATCAAAGCGCAGCCGCTCCGGCGCAACCTGCGAGCCCTTTTTGCGTAAACGTGATCGCCAAGGTGCCGGCGCAGAGCCTCATGCAACAGATGCGTTGCCGAATGGTTGGCCCGCAGGCGGGCGCGTCTGCGCCGCATCAACCTTAAGCGCAACCGCGTCCCCCACCACCAGGCGGCCCTTCACGCAACCGCCCACTATGGACAACCAGGTCGCCGACGCGCTTTTGGGTGTCGGTAATCTCCACCACCGCCCCATCGACGGACAGCATCTGGCCGGCATCGCCCATCTGACCGCCGGATTCCCCGTAAAACGGGGTCTGATTGACGATCACTGAAATTTCCGGTGCGCCGGCACTACGCTCTTCACCGCCGCCTTCACCAGTGACACCAATGGCGTCGGCGGCATCGATCGCGTCGATTTCGGCGCCGTTCGACACCAGGGAGGCAATCTGCCCCTCGGCGGCCTCCGTAGCGTAGCCGAAAAACTCACTAGCGCCGACCCGCTGGCGCAAATCGAACCAAAGCCCGTCGGTCGCCGCGTCGCCAGGAGCCCGACCAGGCGGCTCGAGCGGCGGCACGCTGGCGCTCCATGGAAGTATCGAAGCCCAGTTGCTCGACCTTGCGGCCCTGCCCTCGCAGGATGTCCTGTGTCAGATCCAGAGGAAACCCAAAGGTGTCATACAGCTTGAACGCAACCTCACCAGGCAGATCCGCCCCATCGCCGAGCCCGGCGGTGGCGTCGTTCCAGCTGCCGAAGGCCGCGATCCAGGGTTTCCTTGAACCGGGTCTCCTCGAGCTTGAGTGTCTCGGCGATCAGACTTTCCGCCCGGTGCAGTTCACTAAACGCACCGCCCATCTGGCGCACCAGGGCCGGCACCAGACGCCACATCAACGGATCCGTGCAACCGATGATATGAGCGTGCCGCATCGCCCGGCGCATGATCCGACGCAACACATATCCCCGTCCCTCATTCGACGGCAACACCCCATCGGCAATCAAAAAGGACGAGGCCCGAAGATGGTCGGCGATCACCCGGTGCGAAATCTTATGCGGACCATCGGCATCCTGGTTCGAAGCGTCGGCCGAAGCCTCGATCAGTGAGCGCATCAAATCAATGTCGTAATTGTCATGGTGGCCTTGCATGATCGCCGAGATCCGCTCCAACCCCATGCCGGTGTCGATAGACGGACGCGGCAGACTGATCCGCTGCTCCTTGGTCACCTGCTCATATTGCATGAAGACCAGGTTCCAGATCTCGATGAACCGGTCACCATCCTCGTCCGGACTGCCTGGAGGGCCGCCGGGAATATGGCCGCCGTGATCATAGAAAATTTCGGAACAGGGTCCGCAGGGGCCCGTATCACCCATGGCCCAGAAATTATCCGAGGTGGCGATACGGATGATCCGGTCGTCGCCAAGCCCGGCAATTTTTCGCCAAAGCACCGCCGCATCCTCATCCTCGGCATAAACCGTTACAAGCAATCGATCCTTGTCCAGACCATAATCCCGGGTGATCAAGTTCCAGGCATGCTCGATCGCGGTTTCCTTGAAATAGTCCCCGAAAGAGAAATTGCCGAGCATCTCAAAGAACGTGTGGTGTCGCGCGGTATAGCCAACATTTTCGAGATCATTGTGCTTGCCGCCGGCGCGCACGCATTTTTGCGAGGTGGCGGCCCGGACGTAGTCGCGCTTCTCCGCCCCGGTGAACACGTTCTTGAATTGCACCATGCCGGCATTGGTGAAGAGCAGGGTTGGGTCGTTGCGCGGGACGAGCGGGCTTGAAGCGACGACTGCGTGGCCCTGGCCCTCGAAAAAGTCGAGAAATGCCGTTCGAATATCGCTGACCGTCTGCATCGTCCTGCCACCTCATCTCCGGGCGGACGGCAGACCTCGCGATCCCCGCCGCAGCGGCACGGTTTTTACTGGCTCGACGCCGGCGAGTCCAGCCGGACCGCGCGCCACACCCCGACCATCGCCAGCTTGGAATTATCGCCGCCGCGCATTCTGCCGCATGGCCCGACGCTTCGGAAGGGCTCATCGGGAGCAGTACGCCCAGTTTTTTAGAAGACGATTTCAACACGGTTTCACAGGGTTCGCGAGGCTAGCACGGCATCGCCGCCGAGCCGGCGATGCAAGGCCTGGGCTGGCAAACCTCTGAGCCGACCCGCTGGGCTAACTCATAGGTATTGGAGAACCAAACCGGAAGACGAGGACCGACTGGCTTGGAGTGACCGGGACCGATCAAATCAATCGGGCTCGATCTCCGTCATCATATCCGCGTCTGCGTCATCGACGTCAGTCCTTCTCTTCCGGGCCGACCAACATGGATCTCGGCGACCAAGACCGGCATTTTGGCGGATCAACCGCTCAATGGTCGCGGCGACCTCCGGGTTGGCCCGCAGGAAGGCCTTGGCATTCTCGCGCCCCTGACCGATGCGTTGACCGTCATGGCTGAACCAGGATCCGGATTTCTCGACGATGCCTGCATTGACACCCAGATCCAGCAGCTCGCCGTTCTTCGACACGCCCTCGCCATACATGATGTCGAATTCAACCACCCGGAACGGCGGCGCCATCTTGTTCTTCACCACCTTGACCCGGGTCTGATTGCCGACCACTTCGTCACGATCCTTGATAGCACCGATCCGCCGGATATCGAGCCGCACCGACGCATAGAATTTCAGAGGCATTGCCGCCACTGGTGGTTTCCGGGCTGCCAAACATGACGCCGATCTTCAAGCGTATCTGGTTAATGAAAATGACCAGGCACTTGGATTTGGAGATCGAGGAGGTCAATTTGCGAAGCGCCTGGCTCATCAGCCGGGCTTGCAAGCCAACGTGCGTATCGCCCATCTCGCCTTCAAGTTCGGCACGCGGCACCAGGGCCGCCACCGAGTCGACAACCAGAACGTCAATCGCCCCGGAGCGAACCAGCGTATCGGCGATTTCCAAAGCCTGTTCGCCGGCGTCGGGCTGGGAGATCAACATCTCGTCGATATCCACCCCAAGCTTGCGGGCATATCCTGGATCAAGCGCATGCTCGGCATCGATAAAGGCGCAAATGCCGCCTTTTTTCTGCGACTCGGCAATGACATGCAGGGCCAACGTGGTCTTGCCCGAACTTTCCGGGCCATAGATTTCTACGACCCGTCCCTTCGGCAACCCGCCAATGCCAAGACCGATATCCAGCCCGATTGATCCAGTCGAAATGGTCTCGACATCGATCGCATTTTCCCGTTGACCCAAGCGCATCACCGAGCCTTTGCCAAAGGCTTTATCAATTTGGCCGAGGGCCGCTTCCAACGCCTTGGACTTGTCCATGGGATCCCGCTCTACAACTCGTAAGGGTGTAACCGACATTCTCCGCCTCCATATCTCACACGCACGGGCCAGTTTCAACGCGGTTACCGTCTCTCGTTGCGAAAACCGCGTTGGGTCCCGGCTAAGGTCCTGCCGCCACAGCCTGGTTGCCCGCCCCCACGCTCTGTGAAACGTAAAGTACTTGGTTTGTTCTCAAATGCAAGATTTATTTTCTTGATTTGTTCTCGTCAACATCAAGGATTTGATGCCCTTAGTTTACTAGGTGTTGGGCAACTCTCAATATATTGGGGAACGGCGCTCCCCAGCACCAAGGACAGTGCTCGTTTGTTCCCCATAAGGCGGCCGATCAGGGTCGAGTCGATCCGGAGCATCTGGCGGGCTTATAGCGCGATTACCTCCTTCACGTTGCCAGCCAAGTGTTTCAGTCTGAACGGCTTGTGCAGGAAGTGGATTGCTATATCATCTTTGATTTCCTGACAGAGCGCATCCTCGGAATGTCTTAAAATACAGATCATCGGCACGTCCGGCATGGTCCAACGAACCTTCACGATCAATGTCCGGGCATAGTGGCATCCGTAATCATTAATCGATTGGATCGGTGCCCTCCTGGCGCATGGTCGGGTCGCTTACTCCGAATGGACCTCAATTACTTGATAACTTTACCGCGCAGTGCCCGGGCGTTGAACAAATGCCCGAGGCTCTCATCTTCGACCAACCGTATCGTGCCGGCTCCGGTAAGGCCCTCCGAGGATAATTGACCCACCTCGGCTAATTCACTCCGTCGTGGGTCGGCAGATGAATCGAAAACTTCGTGCCGACGCCGATAGCAGTATCGACAAAATAAAAACCTTCAGTTTTCTTGACTGTACAGTATACCGTATACAGCCACAGGCCGGCACCCAAGCTGACATCTCTGGTCCAGAAGAAGAGCTCGACCACTCGGTCCAAATTTTTGGCAATGTCGGTCCTGGAATCGTCAACCTCCAGCAGCACGAATTTTCTTGCTGGCATAACTTCGTTGCGTTTGCGACGAGGTTCATTGGCCGCATCATTGTAGGTTCTCACCTGGATCGTATCCTTACCGCCCATCGCGTCACGGGAATTGACAATCAGATTGACCACGGCCTGCTCCAATTGGCTCTCGTCAGCCTTGACCGGCTTCAGGCCACACATGGGCGCAATCCGTAGATCAATGCACTCGCCGATCAAGCGGCGTAATAGATGGGCCGCCCGGTTGGTATTCTGCTTGAACTGCATGATATCCGCAAAAGGCGGGTCACCGGGTCGATGGCAGACCATAAGCAAGTCAAAAACCCAGTCATCACGGTCAGCAGAGCCACACCGGCTGGCGCCTGCTCAAAAACCGAGACTACGTCGTTTCCCTCGTCCCGGCTATGCCTGGCACAAAAAACACCTATTGCTGACTTACGGCGACGTCCCCGATGGAAAGCATACAGGCGGAGAATTCCAGGGTGTCTGGGTCGCGCGTCGTTGCGCTCGACCAACGCCCGGCCCCTCCCCACCGGGCAGCCAACAATCTGTTTGATCGATCGTTGGATCAATCTTCGCGATGCGTCCTTTCGAGACGCTCGTGACGTTCCTGGGCTTCCAAGCTCAAGGTCGCGATCGGCCGCGCAATCAGCCTGCGTAGCCCTATTGGCTCGTCCGTCTCCTCACAATATCCGTAAGTCCCTTCCTCGATCCGTTGCAACGCTTCGTCGATCTTGTTGATCAGCTTGCGTTCACGATCCCGAGTCCGGAGTTCGATTTGATGATCCGTCTCCAACGAGGCGCGATCCGCCATATCCGGCTGTTGCAGGTTTCCTTCGGTCAAATGATGCAAGGTTTCCCCCGCGTCACGAACCAATTCATTCTTCCACTCTAACAACCGTTGGCGAAAGAACTCCAACTGTGTGGAGTTCATAAAACCCTCGTCGTCCGACGGTTCGTAGTCCGGCGCAGGCGTCGTCCGCATCCCCATCCTCCAAACTGCCACGCCACTGGCGCGCTCAGCTTTACGAGCCCCCAAAAATCGAGCGGAGTATATGGATCGGATATGACTGCTGCAACACCCAGATTAACGGATTCGATAATCCTATATCAGGACTAAATATATAATAATGTTGTGATTTTAATCTTCGCATGCATCCAACTTATCTGAACTCTACCCTGGCGCGAAGTTTAATGTCGTCCAGAACGGCGCTAAGAGCCGGATCAACGAAGCTTTCTCTGGTCTGCCGTGCGGCCTCGCCAATTCATGAAGTTGCGAGCGTGGGATCGATCCAAGCAGTAAACCCGTTCGAATTTCCTCAAGCCGGTCGAGCATCAATTCCGCTCGATGACGGGCGCTGTTATTGCGGCCGCCGCCTTGGTCACTAACTTCCTGCAGCGCCAAACAGGAATCGACCGGCGCCGTCGCCGCTGGTCCGGACGTCGCTTCGGTTTCTAAACTAGCCTGCAACAATCGAGAGAAATCGACGCTTCAAACCTTGTTGGTGGAGCAGCGTGCCATAGAGGTGCAGGGCGTCGCCGTACCGCGGAACAATGCGCAAAACACCTCGTATAAGGTTTGTCCTCATCAAGGAGCCGGTTTCGTGCGGCCTGAGGCCGCCGTGAAACACCGTTTCAAGTCTTGCAATGGGAGGCTTATTACAACGGGACGATGAGCTTCTCACCCGGCCTGACAGTCAATTGAAGAGGCATTGTTTTTAATAACCTGTTGCCATCGCGCTTTGTCTCGCAGGAGGGGAATACCTGTCAAGAAAACCAACGTGAGGAAACGTTAAACGGCACGCCTTTCCCCATCAACGTGGCACCAGCCACGTGATGTTCAATCACCTTATCGGAACAGTCCAAGCAGGGACTGCATCCGCTGATTGGCGATACCCAACGCCTGCACGATAGCTGCTGCACCTGCTGTGACGTCAGTTTTGCCGACTCGCGAGCCAGGTCAGAATCAACGATGTTGCCCAAACCTACGTCGGTCGCATCCCGAATACCCTCCAGGAGTATAGTTTGGAGACTCAAGGCACGGACCTCGGCACCGAGGTGACCAAGCATTCCATTGACGGCCTACTCGAGGTTGCCCAACTGGCTCGCGATAACGCTCTGTGCGTTAGCCGCCGTATCCAGCGCAGCAGCCGCGAGACTGCAGATCTGGTCGCCGACGTTGGGTTGAGCCGTCAACCTCTAGAGGCAGCCCGGCCAATCATAGGCGCCCGGCGCCGCGCTTCTCAATGAACAACGCCGCCACCCGATTGTGCCAAGTTCCCCTCGGCGTCATGAAAGCCGACATGCCCGCCGGACAGCGGCAATAATGGGCTCAGATAGGGATTGGACGTCCAATCGATGTTCAAATAGCCCCGCGCCGGGATCCACGGATCGTCGAGCGCGTGGATCACCAGGGTCGGCACTCTGATATCACCAAGGAATTGGCCGGCCGAGCACCGCCGGTAATAGTCCTGAGCGCCTTGAAAGCCGTTGCGCGGGGCGGCCACCCGGTCGTCGAATTCATAGATCGTCCGGGCGGTTCGAATGGTCCGCGCCTCGCGCGCGCCAAGCTCCTTGGCGGCGATGGCGTCCTGCTTCATATGGCGCAGCATCCAGGCATGGTAGAAGCGGTTGCGCGGCTGCAAGAGCCGCTCGGCCGCCGCCGCCAGATCAATCGGGGCGGAGACCGAGATCGCACAACACAGCGGATAGTCCCGGCCTCGTGAGGCGAGAAACTTCAGCACCATGTTGCCGCCAAGCGAAAACCCGATCAGCACCAGGCCCGCCTGCAGTTCCCCGCGTCCGGTCAACTGATCCAGAACCACCGCCAGATCCTCGTCACGACCGGCATGGTAATGTTCGCGGCAATGCGGCTGCGTCGCCGCCGAACCGCGCAGGTTGAGCCGCAGGACCGGGTGTCCGATGCCAAGAAAATACCCCGCGCTCTCAAGGATATAGGCGCTTTTCTCACACCCGGAGAGACCGTGCACCAAAACCACTAGAGCCCGGCTAGCCGCTGGGTTGGTAGTGCCCCGACGCGATAGTGCGCCGGTCAAGCGATCCCCGGTACCGTCAGGCATTTCGAAGACCAATCGCTCGGTCTCGACACCGGCAACCGGGGGCCGCGATCCCGTGAAGGAATTGCGCAGGGTCTGCAGATCGCGGCCGAGCCAGGGAAACCGCGGGCGAAACGGAGGGAATTCCGGTTCAGCCTCCAGCGCCGTGCGCATCACCATCGCTATCCATTTAGGTTTTCTCGTCCATGTCTCGCCCGGCTTCTTTGGCCGCAGATTCCTCGCCGAAGACATCCCGCTGCAGCCATTCATGCACGACGGCGACCTGATCGTCATTCATCAAGGCCGGCGCATGGCTCTAGCGCGGTTCGGTCCAGCTTTCGGAAAAAGCCAGGCAACTGGTGCTGAATGGCCGCCCTTCCCGCTCCCTCGGCCAAGCCTCGCCCTTGGCTTGCACGCCGTTGATAGTCAGCCGCGTGCCAGCCGCCGGGATCAGCACCGTACAAACCCCGACCGGGCGCTTCGGATTGGTCGTCGGATCAGTATGGACGAGCAGCGGATCGCCGATATCATACCAGGTCATGGAAATCTCTTCGTCGGCGGAGACAATCTCCTCGGTCCAGAAATCCCGCATGTCACCGGATTGCGAGAACTCGGCATCGATAACCTGAATGGCGGTGTCCGCCGTCGCCGGATTCAAAATGCCCTGGATACTGCCTTGCAGCCACCGCGCCATGGCAATGTTGTCAGAAAAGATCCGCCATTGGTCCTCGGTCAGCTCGCTTTTGATATAGAGCACATGACCGGGGCCGGCGGGGCTAAAGATGATCCGCCAAAAGCTGGCGTCGGTGGTCAGCGGATCGCCATCCTTCTCGCTGATTTTGATGAAGGGATTCTCGCCGGTCAGAACGACACGGTGCGGGTCGACGGTGCTCATGATCAAGCCTCCGGGCGCGGATCAAAGTGAAGGCCGACAGACTAACGCGATCCGACACGGTTGGCGACGACTGGAATGAGGGGTGCCGTTAAAACGCGATTTGGTAAATTATCGCAAACCGGCGTTGATCTTCTCGAGCGCCGCCATGCCCGGACGAAGTTCCGCGACCCCCAGGGAATTTAGCGGGGCGGCGACCATGTCCATCTTTTCCTTCAACTCGGTCTCGCCGGCATCCAGATACAACAGGCCGGTAACCACCTCGCCCTTTGCCTGGTGCGACATGATGTGTTGCAGCGCACCGGCCTGATCGGATAGATCGTACCCAGTATCGAGCTTGCGCAGACGCACCCGACTTTGGTCGTGCAGGGTTACATCGATGACCGAGCCTTCCTCGTAATCAACGGTAATAGTCTCTCGATGCGGGACATAATCGACCCCGGTCACCGTATGCTCGTGATCGCGCACGAACTCGAAGCTTTTGGTCGAGCCGATGTGGTTGTTGAAGGTGACGCACGGCGAAATCACATCGATAAACGCGAAGCCCTTATGCGACAACGCCGCCTTCATCAGCGGCACCAATTGGTCCTTGTCGCCGGAAAAACTGCGGGCGACGAAGCTGGCGCCAAGCTGGATCGCCATCGCCGCCAGATCAATCGCGCCGAAGGCGTTCTTCTGCCCTTTACGGCCGACCGAGACCCGGTCATTGGTCGCCGAGAACTGCCCCTTGGTCAACCCATAGGTGCCATTGTTTTCAACCACATATAACATATCGACTTGCCGGCGTACCGCGTGGGCGAACTGCCCGAAACCGATCGAGGCGGTATCGCCATCGCCGGATACGCCGATATATTTCAAGCTGTTATTCGCCAGATTAGCACCAGTGGCTACCGACGGCATGCGGCCGTGAACCGAATTGAAGCCATGGCTTTTCGACAGAAAATAGGTCGGCGTCTTCGACGAACAACCGATGCCGGACATCTTTGCTACCCGGTGCGCCGGCAGGTTCAGTTCGAAACAGGCCTCGACGATTGCGGCGCTGACCGAATCGTGGCCGCAACCGGCACAAAGCGTCGACATCGCCCCTTCGTAGTCCCGCCGCGTCAGACCGAGGTCGTTCAGCGGTAATTTGGGGTGATGAAACTTTGGCTTGGCGATGTAGGTCATGTCCGTGATCCCGGAACGTCAAATGTCTAACGTGGTATTCCCGTCGCGCTCACTCGGCGGCGACGCCGCTAGCCGATCGATCTGCAACAGCTTGCCCGAGATGTTCCGAGACCATGTTTGCAATGGTCCTGGCGGTGATCGGCGAGCCGTCGAAATTCAGGATCGGCACCAACCGCGCCGGATCCAGCCCGCACTCATTCACCAACAGCGAGCGCATCTGGCCGTCGCGATTCTGTTCAACCACGAACACCTTGTCGTGGCTCAAAATGAAATCATCAACCTCTTGCGAGAACGGAAAGCCGCGCAGTCGCATCGTATCGAGATGGATCTGGCTATCGGCCAGCATGCCCATCGCTTCGGGCACCGAGACGGCGGTCGTGCCGAAGTGGATCAGGCCCATCGTCGCGCCTTGGGTTTTCTGGCCGAATTCTGGTGCCGGCACCAGCGTCTTGGCGGTATTG
Organism: uncultured Alphaproteobacteria bacterium; assembly: GCA_937776645.1. Lineage (GTDB taxonomy): Bacteria > Pseudomonadota > Alphaproteobacteria > Thalassobaculales > Thalassobaculaceae > JADHLJ01. The sequence continues at coordinate 11,446 of CALMRI010000041.1, forward strand.
AATTTGTGTGAGAGCCGCAGCATGACCCGGGCGTTGACCGTGCCGTCCTCGGTATAGCCGGCATATTCGTCATGCGAGGTTCCGCGGGTGAAGAACGCCCCCTTTTCAGGATGCGTGCCGGGATAGGTGCGGTACGGAATGCCGTCGCCATCGACATCGAGATAACGGCCAAACCGCTCAACCTCGTCCAATTGTTCAGCGTTGAGCACCTTGCCACGATCAAAACCCATGGTCTCATCGATCGTGAACGGCTTGGTCGTCCACTCGTTCATGCCAAGGTCAAGGTCGCTCATCACGATCACCGGGGTCTGCAACCGCTCAGCCAGATCAAAGCCCTGAACGGCAAAATCAAAGCATTCGGTGGGATCGGACGGAAATAACAGAACGTGCTTGGTGTCGCCATGGCTCGCATAGGCGCAAGCGATGATATCCGACTGCTGGGTGCGGGTCGGCATGCCGGTCGACGGCCCACCACGCTGAATGTTGAACAACAACAACGGCAGCTCGGCGAAATAGGCCAGACCAAGAAACTCGCTCATCAATGAGATGCCAGGACCACTGGTCGCAGTGAAGGCGCGCGCGCCGTTCCAGTTGGCGCCTATCGCCATGCCGATAGCGGCAAGCTCATCCTCGGCCTGGACGATGGCGAACTTCTTCTTGCCGGTTTCCGGCTCGATGCGCAACTGGTGGCAGTATTTCTCGAAAGCCTCGGCGACCGAGGTCGACGGGGTGATCGGATACCAGGCGGCAACCGTGGCGCCGGCGAAGACACAGCCAAGGCCAGCCGCGGCATTTCCCTCGACCAGGATCCGGTCACCTACCGCATCCGAGGTCACCACCTGAATATCCAACGGACAATCGAAGTATTTCAGCGCGTAATTCCGGCCCAATTCCAAGGCGTCTACATTCGGCGCAATCAGCTTGTCCTTCCCTCGAAATTGCTCCGAAAGCATTCCCTTGACCACCTCAAAGTCCATGTCCAGCAGCGCCGTCAAGGCGCCGACATAGGCGACATTCTTAAACAACTGCCGCTCACGCGGGATAGTGAAACGCTCGTTGCACATCTTGGTGAGCGGCACGCCGATGGTCTTGATATCGTCGCGTTGGATCTCGCGGATGAACGTGCTGTCGTACAGCAGATAGCCGCCCGGCACGACCTCCGCCACGTCCCGGTCCCAGCTCTGCGGGTTCATCGCCACCATCATGTCGATGCCTTCGCGGCGCCCGAGATAGCCCTTATCGTTTACCCGAACCTCGAACCAGGTCGGCAATCCTTGAATGTTCGAGGGAAAGATATTTTTCGGCGCAACCGGCACGCCCATGCGGAAGATGGCCTTGGCGAACAGCGCATTAGCGCTGGCGGAGCCTGATCCGTTCACATTGGCGAATTTGATGACGAAATCGTTCACCCCCATCGCGCGAGCTCCTGGTGTTTGGCCCGCGCCTCATTATGCAAATGCTGCTGCATGTCCCAGGCCGCCGTCGGGCAGCGCTCAGCACATAATCCGCAATGCAAACAGACGTCCTCGTCCTTGATCATCACCCGCCCGGTAGGCAGAATTTCTGAAACATAGAGGTCCTGGTCAAGATCAAGCGCCGGCACCCGGAGCGCCTGGCGAACATCCGCCTCTTCACCGTTCATCGTGAAGTTGATGCAATCGACCGGACAAATATCGACACAGGCATCGCATTCGATACATATGGAATGCTCAAAGACAGTCTGAACATCGCAATTGAGACAACGCATCGCCTCGTCATAGGCCAGCTTTTCGTCAAAGCCGAGCTCGACCTCCAGCTTGATATTACCAAGCGCCTTGGTCTTGTCGGCATGCGGCACGAGGTAGCGTTGATCGTTGGAAATATCGTTGTGATACGACCACTCGTGCATGCCCATCTTCTGGCTGACCAGAGTGACATTCGGCGCCGGTCGATCATTCAGATCGATATCCTCACACATCTGATGGATCGAAATCGCCGCCTGATGGCCATGCTGCACCGCCCAAATGATGTTCTCCGGCCCGAACGCCGCATCGCCGCCGAAGAATACCTTGGGATGGGTCGAACGAAAAGTCGTCTCGTCGACCACCGGCATGTCCCATTCGCCGAACTCGAGACCGATGTCGCGCTCAATCCAAGGATAGTGGTTCTCCTGGCCGATGGCGCAAAGCACATCGTCACAGGGGAAGAACAACGGTTCTTCACCGGTCGAAACAAGCTTGCGGCGCCCGGATTCGTCAAAGACCGGCGCCACTTTATCAAACTTCATACCGACCAGCTTGCCGTTCTTGAGAACGAATTCCAGCGGCACGTGGTTGTTGAGGATATCCACGTCTTCGCTCTGGGCATCCTCAATTTCCCATGGTGAGGCCTTCATAGTCTCGAACGGGCTTCGCACGATCACCTTGACGTCGGTGCCGCCGAGCCGCTTCGACGTCCGGCAGCAATCCATCGCCGTGTTGCCGCCACCAAGCACGATGACCCGCTTGCCGATCTTCGAGGTATGGCCGAAAGCGACACTCATCAGCCAGTCGATGCCGATATGGAAATTACCACCGACTTCCTCGCGACCGGGAATGTTCAGGTCACGACCGCGCGGCGCACCGGTGCCAACGAAAACCGCGTCAAAATCCTCCTCCAGAACCGACTTCAGGCTATCGACGTTCTGGTTGAAGCGGGTTTCGATACCGAACTTAAGGATCCGCTCAACCTCATCATCAAGCACCGCTTCCGGCAGTCGGAACGCCGGGATCTGGCTGCGCATCATGCCGCCGCCCGACGCATCACGGTCATAAATCACCACGTGATAGCCCAGCGGCGCCAAATCGCGGGCCACGGTCAACGAGGCCGGTCCGCCCCCAATACAGACAATCCGCTTGCCGTTTTTCGGCGCGATCTCGGGCATCAGATGCTCGATATCGCCCCGGTAATCGGCAGCGACGCGTTTCAGTCGGCAAATTGCGACAGGTTTATCCTCAATCCGCCCGCGCCGACACGCCGGCTCACACGGTCGATCACAGGTCCGCCCGAGGACGCCCGGAAACACATTCGATTCCCAGTTGACCATATAAGCGTCGGTGTAACGGCGCTGGGCGATCATCCGAATATATTCCGGCACCGGCGTGTGCGCCGGACAGGCCCATTGGCAGTCCACCACCTTGTGGAAGAAATTCGGATCCGTGATGTCCGTCGGCTTCATATAGGGGGGCCGCGGCCGGCTCTCGGAATTTGATTTCGTTTCGTCGAGGCTCATGATTTCCTGCGGACTTCCTGATCAAATCGGTCGATTTCATTGCTCATGGTGAGGCCTGGAGATTGTCCATAAAACGGCATTTAGCTCCGTCGCAGGAAGTGTCACGCCACCCCTATCGCGCATCCCTGCGCTTGGCCTGGGGAACGTCCGAGCCTCCCAAAAGAGTTCTGAACGCATCATCCCAAAGAAGGGCCTCGTGCTCTTGTTGATCCTGTCGAAGCTGGGATAGTTTGCACCCTTTCTGCGACGATTTGCAAACGATACTTAGCACGGCCCACGCAGGCTGCAAGCGACTTTGTATACATTAACGTGATAACCGCAAGACCAGCGAAACGCAGCGCCGCGCTTCAGATCCTAAAGCGGCGGCCCCGACGCTCCGGTCTTGACGCTCTTAGTGATCGGGCCAATCTCGACGATCTTGTGAACGGGGCCGTGCTTCGACTACAACGACCTCCATCTGTTTTGCGATTGTCGACCCAGGGGAATAACTCAATGTCCAACCCGGCCACTTCCGAGAACACCCACCAGGGCCCGCTCAGCGGCATCACCGTCATCGATCTGTCTCGCATCCTAGCCGGCCCATACTGCACGATGATGCTCGCGGAACTTGGCGCCCGAGTGATCAAGGTAGAGACACCCGGCAGAGGCGACGACGCCCGTCACTATGGCCCATTCGTAAATGGAAAATCGGCGTATTTTCAGTCGGTAAACCGCGGCAAGGAAAGCATCGCGCTGAACCTTAAGGATGACGCCGACCGCGAGATATTCGGCAAACTTCTGCAAACCGCAGATGTGATCGTCGAGAATTTTCGCCCTGGCGCCATGGAAAAACTCGGTTTTGGCTGGGCGGATCTGCACGTGAAGTTCCCCAAACTGATCTATGCTGCGGCGTCCGGTTTCGGACATTCCGGCCCGGAGATGTACCGCCCGGCCTACGACATGGTGGTTCAGGGTATGGGCGGTATCATGAGCGTAACCGGCCATCCGGGCACGCCGCCCACGCGAATCGGTATGTCGATCGGCGATATCGGTTCCGGCCTCTACGCGACCATCGGCATCCAGGCCGCCCTGTTTCACCGCCAACTCACCGGCGAGAGCAGCAAGGTCGACATCGGCATGCTGGACTGCCAGGTCGCGCTGCTGGAAAACGCCGTCCAGCGGTATTTTACTAGCGGCACTGCCCCTGGCCCATTGGGCGCTAGGCATCCGTCGATTACGCCATTCGAGGCCTATCGGACCGAAGACGGCTACATCATCATTTCCGCAGGTAACGACTCGCTGTTCGTTAAACTTGCTCAGGCGTTGGGCCAGGGCGAATGGGCCACGGACCCGCGCTACGCCACCAATGATCTGCGTAACCGGAACGTCGAGGCGATGAAAGACGAGATGGAAGCTATCTTGCAGGCCAGCACGACGGAACACTGGATCTCGGTGCTTGACGAATACGGCGTGCCTTGCGGACCGATCAACAATGTTGGCCAGGCCGCCGACCATCCCCAGACACTGGCCCGTAACATGATCGTGAGCGTCGACGATCCGGTTACAGGGCCGATGCGGGTTGTCGGCAACCCGGTGAAGATTTCCGGCTTTGCCGATCCGACGACACGGGCCCCTTCACCCAATCTAGACCAGGACCGTGAGGCGATTATCCGGAGGCTGGACTAGGAAGAGAAACTCGTGGTCACGGGCGCAGTAGCGGCCGGGGTGCCAGCGCTTGGCCATCGGTGATCTGAGCCGGCAATTTTATTCCCGCCTATTCGCCTCGATGCTCATGCGCGGCCTGGTGCGGACGGCCGGTTCGTGCACATCCGGGTCAAAATCAATGACGAGCTCGGTGTGCTGGAGCGGATCTGCGGCACAATCGGCGAGCAAGGCCGCAATATCATCGAGATTTACCACCACCAGCTGCTCCGGGGTTTCCCCATAAAACTGGCGGAACTGGACGCGGTGGTCGAGACCTGCAACGCCCAGCACGTGAACGAGATCATCGGCGCCCTTGACGCCGCCGGGTTTAAACCCCGGCCGCTCGGCCGAACCGAGGCAAAGGGCAGAACGGCCTAACCGATCTGGGCGTATTTACCGCGATGATAGAGCAACGGCGGGGCGTCCGAGAGCGCCTCGGCCCGAACCGCCCGACCGATCATCACGATATGGTCGCCAGCATCGTGTTTCGCCTCGCATAGGCAATCTGCGGCGGCCACCACACCGTCGAGGACCGGCGAGCCGGTTTCCCAGGGCTGCCACGGCACGCCTTCAAACCGATCGCCCTCGTAAACCGCAAATCGGGTCGACAGCGCGTCCTGACCGGCAGCTAGAATGTTCACCGCGAAACAATCGGCAGCCATGAAAGCGTCAAAATTCGTCGAGGAGCGGCCAAGACAAAACAGCACCAGCGCCGGGTCCAGCGAAACCGAGGAAAAGGAATTCGCGGTGATGCCGTGCGCGGCGCCGTTCACCATGGTGGTTATAATGGTCACCCCCGTCGCAAAGGCCCCCATCACATCTCGAAAGTGGCGCTGATCAATCGCCATGGCTGTCTCTCCCGCGCCCGATATCGCTCGCGTGCTCCACGTCCTCGTGAACCAGCACTTCCGGACGCCCGTCCAACCTAGCCAGGGCTTCCTGAACACCGGCCCTTTTATCCATGTTCCGAAACAGCTTTTCAATCGGTTCCGAAACAGCATTCCAAACGCGATGGTTGAGATCGCCGAATTTGATGATTTTTTTACTCTTATTTCACGTGAAATCAATTAGATGATCGATTAGTCCTTACAAATGACCTAAAGTTACGAAATAGTTCAATGAGGCGGGTGAAGTCGAGTCATCATCGCCGGATAATCTCCGGTAGGTCGTTCATGTTTGTCATCGTCGGTTGGGTTGTCGTCGTCGTTCGGTGATCGGCGGCTATATGACGATGGGCGGTAAGCTCGGCATGCTCTAACAGCCTTTCGAATTGCTAATCATCGGCGCCGGCGGCTCGCATAACGAACCAAGCAGCAAACCGAGATTAGGCCGTTACCCCTCGCTTCAAGCCGCAAAATGACCGTTGGCGTCAACTCGTTAGCTGTCAATAACACCGAAGTCCTGGCTCGGCTAGCCGCAGACACAACGACTTTCAATCTGCGCATCCAAGAGCGCACTTGCAATCGATAAATTGCCGCCGCGGCCCCGTATGGTTGCGAGCGACCTGGAAATCGTTCACGATCCCCTTCGGATCAAATCTTGAGAACTAGAACGGCGAGTTGGCAACGCGATGTTCGACGGCACGACCACTCCGCCGCTGGTGTTCTTTCACACCCTGCCCATGCCGTGCCCCTACCTTCCGGATCGGCTTGAACGTCGATTGGTCGCGGACATCTCCAGCCGCCGCGGACGCAACAGCCATGACGCCTTAGCCCGGGCCGGATTTCGCCGGACCCAGCATCTTTGTTACCGCCCGGCCTGCCCGACCTGCCGGGCCTGCCTACCTATCCGGGTTCGCGCGGCAGATTTTCGTTGGACACGCTCGTTCCGCAGGATCAAAAATCGCAACAGCGACGTGGCCAGCGCGTGGCGCAAGGCCCAGGCCAGCACCGAACAATTCCTGCTTTTCAAGCAATACCAGTCCTCGCGCCATACCGATGGCGAGATGAGCCTCATGGATTATGTCGATTTTGGCGACATGGTCGAACGCTCGCCGATCGAGTCCCGGGTTCTGGAATACCGCGACGCCACGTCCGACGATCTCCTCGGCGCCATGTTGGTCGACGTGCAAGATGACGGCCTGTCGGCGGTGTACAGCTTCTTTTCGCCGGAACTGGCCGACCGCGGCCTCGGCAGCTATATGGTTCTGGACCTGATAGAGCGCGCGGTGAGCCAGGGGCTTGCCTATGTCTATCTTGGCTACTGGATCGCCCAGACCCGCAAGATGTCCTACAAGGCGCGGTTTCGCCCGGCCGAGGTGTTGCTCGAAGCGGGTTGGACGGATCTTTCAGCGTTGGGTGAGACGCGTAAACAGGCCAGCGCCGAGGCGAATAGCAGCCTCGCGGGCGAAGGCGGTTAGCCGACCAGTGTCTGGCGGACCATGCCGCTGGCCTTGGAGAAATCCATCCGACCGGGATAACGCTGCTTCAGCAACGCCATGGTCTTGCCCATATCCTTCATATCGCGGGCCCCGACCTCGCGGATCGCTTCTTTGACCGCTCCATCCAGCTCGTTACCATCGAGCGGACGCGGCATGAAACGGCGAATGACCTCAATTTCCTCGCGCTCTTGCTCGGCAAGTTCGAGTCGGCCACCTTCTTCGTAAAGACGGATCGATTCGGTGCGCTGCTTGACCATGGTCTGCAGTAGGGTAAGCACTTCTTCATCAGCCACGCCGTCGGGATTGCCATCGGTCCGAGCACAGATATCCCGGTCCTTAAGCGCCGCCATAATCAGGCGAATAGTGCTAACCACACACTTCTCCTCGATCTTCATGGAGACCTTCAGCGCCTCATTTAATTCAGTGCGAATCACTGTAGCGCTCCTCTCACATACCCCCACCAAACATCTTGCCGGACAATTCAGACAGCGAGTGAGACACTTAACGGTGAATCGCCGAGGAAACGCAAGTATTTTGTTAACATACTGAAAACAAACAAATATTCTAAAATAATAGAGGTTGACCGCCCGGTGCGTTTCGCGTAACTACCGTGCCGATCAAGCATCCATGGATTGCTCTTCGATGGCGGACGCGCACGCGACCGATCCCAGCCAAAAAGCCGCACCCAAACAGCCCTCGGGCTGCACAGCAGCCCTTATTCTCTCTGATGGAACCGTGTTCTGGGGGCGTGGCCTCGGCGCGACGCGGACGACCGTGGGCGAAGTCTGTTTCAACACCTCGATGAGCGGCTATCAGGAGATCATGACCGATCCCTCCTATGCCGGACAGATCATCACCTTCACCTTTCCCCATATCGGCAATACTCGGCGCCAACCAGAATGATGTGGAGACGCCGACGCCCCACGCGCTCGGTTTAGTGCTGCGCGCCGACATGACCGAGCCATCGAATTACCGCTCCGACCAGCATTTCGACGCTTGGCTGAAATCGGTAAGCTTGCCGGGGATCAGCGGCGTCGACACCCGCCGCCTGACCCGCCGCATTCGCGACGGCGGCGCACCGAACGGCGTGCTCTGCCACGCTCCGGACGGGGTATTCGACATTCCGGCTCTGCAAAGACAAGCGGCGGCATGGCCGGGCCTGGAAGGCATGGATCTGGCGGGCGAGGTCTCCTGCACGCAAAGCCACGACTGGGATGGCGGCAACTGGGCTTTTGGTGATCTGGACACCGAAGGCTATCAGCCGGCTCCGCCGAGCAAATACAGCGTCGTTGCCATGGATTTCGGCGCCAAGCGCAACATCCTGCGCAATCTAGCGGCGCTCGGCTGTAAAGTGACGGTGGTCCCGGCCGATACCCGCGCCGACGACATCCTGGCGCTGAACCCTGACGGTATCTTTTTGGCGAACGGCCCCGGCGACCCGGCGGCGACCGGACGATACGCGGTGCCGGAGATCGCCAAGCTGGTCGACAGTGGCAAACCGATATTCGGAATCTGTCTTGGTCACCAAATGCTATCGCTGGCCTTGGGCGCCAAGACCGAGAAGATGGATATGGGCCACCGGGGCGCCAATCATCCGGTCAAGGACCTGACCACCGGCAAGGTTGAGATCACCAGCCAGAACCACGGTTTCGTCATCTCCGAGGGCAGCCTGCCGGACGGTGTCGAAGTCACCCACCGCTCGCTCTTCGACGGCTCGATCGAGGGACTGCACGTTACCGGCAAACCGATCTTCTCGGTCCAACACCACCCCGAATCCTCCCCCGGCCCGAAGGACAGCCATTATCTGTTCCAGCGGTTCATGGATTTGATGGAAGAGGCACTCTGAACCACCCATGCCTAAACGCACCGACATCTCCTCGATCATCATAATCGGCGCCGGCCCGATCGTCATCGGCCAGGCCTGTGAGTTCGATTATTCCGGCACCCAGGCCTGCAAGGCCCTGAAGGAAGAGGGCTTACCGGGTGATCCTGGTGAACTCAAACCCGGCGACGATCATGACCGATCCGGGTCTCGCCGACGCCACCTATATCGAGCCCATCACCCCGGAGACGGTGGCCCGCATCCTTGAGCGGGAGAAACCGGATGCGATGCTGGCGACCATGGGAGGGCAGACGGCGCTGAACATTGCGCTGGCGCTAGCCAAGGACGGCACCCTGGAGCGGTTGGGGGTCGAGTTGATCGGCGCTAATCTCGACGCCATCGAAAAGGCCGAAGACCGACTATTGTTCCGCCAGGCGATGGACAAGATCGGGCTGGAATCGCCGCGCTCACATCTGGTCTCCAACGCGGAGGAAAGCCAGGCTGCGCTCGAATCTATCGGCCTGCCGGCGATCATCCGCCCCTCGTTCACCCTGGCCGGTACCGGCGGCGGCATCGCCTATAACGTCGAGGAATTCGAGGAGATCGTTCGCACCGGGATCAGGATGTCGCCGGTCGGCACGGTGCTGGTCGAGGAATCGGTCCTCGGTTGGAAAGAATACGAGATGGAGGTGGTCCGTGACCAAGCGGACAATTGCATCATTATCTGCGCGATCGAGAATATCGATCCGATGGGCATCCATACCGGCGATTCGATCACCGTCGCCCCGGCGCTGACCCTAACCGACAAGGAATACCAGACGGATGCGCGACGCCTCGATCGCGGTGCTGCGCGAGATCGGGGTCGATACCGGTGGCTCGAACGTGCAATTCGCCATCGATCCCAAGACCGGACGGCTGGTGATCATCGAGATGAATCCGCGGGTTTCGCGCTCCTCGGCGCTGGCCTCGAAAGCCACCGGTTTTCCGATCGCCAAGATCGCCGCCAAGCTGGCGATCGGCTATACACTTGACGAACTCGACAACGACATCACCGGCGTCACGCCGGCCAGCTTCGAGCCGACGATCGACTATGTAGTCACCAAGATGCCGCGCTTCACCTTCGAGAAATTCCCCGGCGCCGAAGTCAAGCTGACAACGTCGATGAAGTCCGTCGGCGAGGCGATGGCGATCGGCCGGACTTTTCCGGAATCGCTGCAGAAGGCCTTGCGCTCGATGGAGACCGGCCTCAGCGGCCTCGACGAGGTCGAACTGCCGGTCGATGAAGATGGGCTGGTCGACCGCGAAGGCGCGATCGCGGCGCTGTCCGAACCGGTACCAGAGCGGTTGCTGCGGATTGCCCAGGCGTTTCGCCTCGGGCTGACGGTCGAGGAGATCCACGGCGCCTCGACGATCGACCCCTGGTTTCTGCGCCAAATCGAGGCGATCGTTAAAACTGAGACCGAGGTGCGCGCCAACGGGCTGCCGACCGACCGCCAGGCAATGCTGGCATTGAAGAAACAGGGTTTCTCGGACACCCGTCTGGGAACCCTGACCAGGCTCAGCGAGGATGTGGTCGCGGACCAGCGCCGCGCGCTTGGCATCACCCCGGTCTATAAACGTATCGATACCTGTGCTGCCGAATTCCCCGCCAAGACCCCGTATATGTATTCGACCTATGAGGGCGACGGGTTGGAGGAAGCGGAATGCGAGTCCGAGCCGACCGACCGTGAGAAAATTCTCATTCTCGGCGGCGGTCCGAACCGGATCGGCCAGGGCATCGAGTTCGACTATTGCTGCGTCCACGCGGCCTATGCGCTTGCCGAGGCTGGGTTCGAGACCATCATGGTCAATTGCAACCCCGAGACCGTCTCCACCGACTACGACACCTCCGACCGGCTGTATTTTGAGCCGTTGACCGCCGAGGACGTGATCGAGACTTGTCCGAGTCGAACAGCGTAACGGTGTCGTTAAGGGCGTGATCGTACAATTCGGCGGGCAGACACCGCTCAAGCTCGCCCACGGGCTGGAAGCCGCCGGCATTGCGATCCTCGGCACCTCTCCCGACGCTATCGATTTGGCCGAGGACCGCGAGCGGTTTCAGAAACTAATCCGCAAACTGGGTCTGAAGCAGCCGGATAACGGTATCGTCAAGACAAACGAACAGGCCGAAGACCGAGGCCGCGAGGATCGGTTATCCGGTGGTGATCCGGCCATCCTATGTGCTCGGCGGACGGGCCATGGAGATCGTCCACGACGTTACTTCACTGCGCCGCTACATGAAGCAAGCGGTGATCGTATCCGGCTCTAGCCCGGTATTGATCGACGGGTATCTGTCGCACGCGGTCGAGGTCGACGTGGATTCGCATCGCGGATGGAGCGACCTCGTATATCGCCGGCATCATGGAACACATCGAGGAAGCCGGCATTCATTCCGGTGACAGTGCCTGCTCGCTGCCGCCACTAATCGCTGGCGCCCGCGGTGCTCGACGAAATCCGCCGCCAGACCGGACTGCTGGCCGACGGGCTCTCGGTCATCGGACTGATGAACGTTCAGTTCGCCGTCAAGGATGGCGAAGTGTTTCTCCTTGAAGTCAATCCTCGGGCCAGCCGCACGGTGCCCTTCGTCGCCAAGGCGACCGGCGTGCCCGATCGCCAAGATCGCCGCTCGCGTGATGGCCGGCGAACCGCTCGCCGCTTTCGATCTGCCGCGCAACAATCCCAACACATGTTGCGGTCAAGGAAGCGGTATTCCCCTTCGCCCGGTTCCCCGGCGTCGATAGCATTCTCGGCCCGGAAATGAAGTCGACCGGCGAGGTCATGGGAATCGACACCGACTTTGCCGCCGCCTTTGCCAAAAGTCAGCTCGCCGCCGGTACGGTTCTGCCATCAACCGGCACGGTATTCGTCTCGGTGCGCGACGAGGACAAGCCGCAAATTGTTAAGATCGCGAGCGAGCTTTCCCAGATGGGCTTCCAGCTGCTTGCCACCTCCGGCACGGCCCAAGCCCTTAAGGGAGCAGGCCTCAAGGTCGATCGCACAAAGAAGGTCCTGGAGGGTCGACCGCACGTGGTCGATAACATGTTGTCCGGCCATGTTGATCTGGTGATCAACACCACGGATGGCGCCCAAGCGATCGCGGATAGTTTCAGCTTGCGTCGCACGGCTTTGACCCACAATACTCCATACTACACGACTGTGGAGGGCGCGAGAGCCGCTGTTAAGGCGATCAGCGCAATCCGCAAGGGCCATCTTGAAGTGGCGCCCTTGCAATCCTATCTAAGCGAGCCCTTCTGACCTTTGGCGGTCGCAAGGCACGTGCCGGTTAACGTCGAATGACGTAGCTGTGAACGACAGGCATTCAAGAATTAAGTGGGTATGGGCATTACGATGGAGAAGGTTCCAATAAAGCGCGATGGCCTGGAGCGACTGCAGAACGAGCTGAAACAGCTCAAAACTGTCGAGCGGCCAGCGATCATACGGGCTATCGCTGAAGCCCGAGAACACGGCGATCTCTCCGAAAATGCAGAATACCATGCCGCGCGTGAGCGCCAGAGCTTCATTGAGGGACGGGTCGCCGAGCTTGAAGATGTGATCAGCCGCGCGGAGGTAATCGATTCGTCAAAGATCGGTGGGGATACCGTCACGTTCGGCACGACCATAAAGGTCGCCGACGAGGACACTGACGAGGAATCCATCTACACGATCGTCGGCCCCTATGAAGCGGATATCTCCCAGGGCCTGATCTCGACGTCATCACCCATCGCCCGCGCCCTCATCGGCAAGCGCGTCGGCGACAGCGCCGAAGTCACGACTCCGCGTGGGACCAAGGGTTACGAGGTTCTAAGCATCTCGGTTTCGTGAGTTTTTTAACTACGGTCGGCGCTGTTAATATCTTGTCCGCCGTTATCCTGCCGCAGTGCGGGACCCACTCAGTCATCGCCGACCCGATGGGCGGTGATACGGTAATTTTTTGAGCTATTCACTCTGAAACGAAAGCCGGAGGAATGGGCCCCGCCCCGCGGCGGGATGACGTGCGATAGTGTGACCCTAACGGGGCGTCGGATTGCCCCGAGGTGTGATGGGGGTTTTCGAGGCCGGTCTAGGACCGTGGCTTCTGCATTCTTTTAATCGCTTGAGCCAATAGAAACGAAAAACACAAACCGTAAACCCGACAGACCACTGGGACGCTCGCCCTTTAGGTCCCCAAGCCTTCCTCCTCAACACGGACGTCAATCGGCACGCCGGGCAGTTGCTTCTTGGTTCGGAACGCCAAGGCTGTCTTGACGTTGGAAACGTTCGGCGCTGGTGTCAGGCTGCTGGTTAGGAAGCGTTGAAAGGCATCCCAGTCCCGGGCGACGATCTTCAACAGGAAATCCGTCTCGCCGGAGAGCATGTGGCATTCACGCACTTCCGGCCATTCGCCAACCATCTCCTCGAAGGCCACTAGATCGGCCTCGGCTTGGCTGGAAAGGCCAACGAAAGCGAAAATGATCACGGAGAAACCCAAAGCTTCGGGATTGATATCGGCGTGATAGCCGCGGATAAAATCGGCCTGTTCCAACGCCCTGACACGGCGGAGGCACGGCGGTGCAGAAATACCCACCCGGCTGGCTAACTCCACATTGGTAATTCGGCCATTATCCTGCAGATCCCGCAGGATTTTACGATCAATCCGGTCAAGTTTGACGCGTTGCATTCCGGTGGTCCTTCCTTCGCCGCTCTCTGCAGAGCCGAAGCAATGAGTATCGAGTCACAAGGCGGGCTTGGCGAAATTTGTGAATTCATCTCTCAAACAATATGATAGACGGCGATTTACCCGTTAGTCTTCATCGCCAGATAATTCATTATGCGATTTCGACTAAGCTGATCGCGCTCTAACAGCAGCCGGGCGGATCATAAAGCTGCACAAGCACTCGGCGCAAGAATGTTGCGCAAAGTTGTTATAATCCTGTGATTCGTCTAGGCTGACCCACGCTGCGCCGCACCCTCTTTCCCGCGACCCCGACAGGTCCATCCGATGTCCATTTCCGCCCCGCAATGCTGGATACTTTCCGACGGTACCGCCGGCATGGAGGCGCAGGCGCGAGGCCTGGCAAAGGCCATGGGCCTTGAGACTATTGTCAAAACCATCACCCCTGGCAAACTGCTGCGCATGTTGCCCTGCCTGGCACGGCTACCCGGCATACCAGCAGCGTCGGCGGGCAATACGCTGGGTCCGCCTTATCCCGCCATCGCAATCACCTGTGGGCGGCGCCATGCCGGCGCCAGCATCGCGCTAAAGCGGTTGTCAGGCGGCCGGGTTCACACCATTCATATCCAGGACCCACGCATTTCACCCGACCTTTTCGATACCTTGGTGGTGCCAGAGCACGACCCGACACGCGGGCCAAACGTAATCACCACAACCGGCTCACTCAATCGGATCAACGATGCGCTTTTGAGCCAGGAAGCCGACGCTTTTGCGGCTCAGGTCCAGCATCTGCCGACATCGCGCATCGCGGTCAATCTCGGAGGCCACACCCAGCAATACGCGGTCGATGGCCCGATGGCGGCACGGATCTCGGCAAGCCTTTCGGCTCTGGCCGACAGCCATGGCTGCGGGCTGATGATCACCACCTCCCGGCGCACCGGGGCGCGTCTGATGGCGGCCCTGGCTCCCTTGGCCACCCGCGCTGACACGGTGCTTTGGCAGGGCGATGGGCCAAATCCATATCTTGGCTTTCTCGGGTTGGCCGACGCGATCATTGTCACAGCCGACTCGATTAATATGGTCAGCGAGGCCTGCTCCACCGGCAAGCCGGTGCACCTGCTGCCGCTTGGAGCCGAGTCGCGCCGCCGCGCTGCCTTTTTACAAGTCATTCTGGCAAGTGGTCGCGCCCGCGCGTTCAACGGCAGCCTGGAGATTTGGGACTATACGCCGTTACGGGAAACCGAGCGGGTCGCCGGCCTCCTGGTTACCCAACTTCGGAACTCTGGTATTCTCGCCTAAGCATTTAGGGAAATTCTATGACTAAAGCGACCATCGGCCTCTTCGAGGCCGGAACCTATGACGCCGATTTCATTCGTGCCCATGGCTCACCGGCCGATTGGTTCAGGCCCCTGCTCGGACCGGATTCGACGGATCGGTTCGACTATCGGGTCTACCATGCCTATACGTGCGACCTTCCCGATTCAATTGACGACTGAGATGGGGATCTGATTACCGGCAGCGAGGCAAGCGTCGTTGCAAAAGGGCCATGGATGCTGGCGTTGGGCGATTTATGCACTCTAACTATCGCAACCAAACCGGTGGTCGGGATCTGTTTCACTCATCAGTTTCTGTGTCAGGCTCTTGGTGGCGAGGTGCGGACGGCCGAACAAGGCTGGGGCGTCGACGTTCATTAATACGCGGTCACCAAAGCCGCCAAGTGGATGAGCCCGTCAATCGTCGAAGAGGAGATGCTGACCTCGTATATGGATCAGGTCACGACGCGGCCACCGGGCGCGGTGGTGCTCGCGCAGAGTACGTTCTCCCCAAACGCACTTCTGCAATTCGGCCGAATGGGATCACCCTCCAGGCGCATCCCGAGTCAACGCGCGGTTGCTTCGGGTCAATTTATCCGATGCGGCGCGATCGCTATTCCGATGAGCAAGCGGATCAGGTCGGTCGCTGGCTGGTGAAACTTTTCCAGGATCGGATCAACCGCGCCGATACATGACGATGTCGGTGTCCTTGATGTGGATCAGGGCCAGCTCCTTGGCCAACGCGTTCAGAAAGTTGAATACATCCGGAGCGTCGGGCTTGTAATCGTGCCAGAGGACAACCCCTCGCTCGCTCAGCATCACCATGGCTTTGGCGGTATCGCTCTCGACATAACTGCTTGTATGGGCGCCATCGATGAACACCAAATCGATACCGCCCTTCAGAGGCGTTTCGTCATAGGCCTTGCTGTCGGAAAAGATCTGCTGGATTTTCACCTCGGTGGGGTGGCCCTGATAGTAAAAGGTGGTGAACGCCGCCTCGGTGGCAGCCTGCCCCTGATGGTGACGGTCATCCGACGAGCCGAATTCCAGGTTGGCCAGATCGTCCGGATGGATGGTCAAGGTGTGTATCTCGGCGTCGTCCGGCGTGTTCAGAGCCATGACATGGGCGGTCTTACCACTACAGGTCCCAAACTCGAAGACCCGCCGGGCCGACTTGGCGAGGCCGGCGATGACCCACGTCTCTCGATCCGAAAGCGAGGCCACGACCCCTTCGCCACCGATAAAGGCAACGGTCGAGGCAGGCGCTGGTCCATGCTCGGTTATCGCGAAACAAGGATCAACCGCCTCCAGTTTGACCTGACGGATTGGATAAGACCTGAACGCGAAGGCCCGGCGCTTTTGCCGGCGTAGCTTCAACATCCGCCTTGTGGCGAAATAGAGTGCCGCCAGGGTCACGATATTCGTGACGATCAGTACAATGATGACCCAATCGGGCATGGAAAATTCCTGTCCAGGCCGGCCTCCAAAAATTGGACTCGGCATGGTCCGAAAATCGGGCCAAGGCGGGACCATGTCAAGCGACCACGAATGCGGTGGGCCGATAGCCCCAATTGCCAAATCCATTGATCAGACCACCGCCTCTATTAACGAGGTCGGCGTCGGTCCTGGATCACCGATCGAGGCGCAGCTGGCCGAACGAGACGGCAGCAGGGTCGGATTCGCCTACTTTACAAGCTTTACCCGAGCGACGATGGCAAGCTCGACGTCCCTATGAAGGACCCGCTCCTCCTCCCGGCCGCAAAGCGCCAATATGAACCCGCTTCTGGTTCCTGGGCTGCAACCGAGCGCGCGGATACAAAGGGCTTATTCGAACCACAACCGATGAAAGCTCGGCGGCGATCAGCCGGTTGGCACCGAACGCCGGGACGACACGCTTCAATACTGTCTTGAGGCCAATGCCATCGCCTGGTTGTCTGCACTTGATAAGGACATTATCTTCAAAGTTCCTATGACGGAAGGATAAGGCCCCCGATGACCGAACACCGCGAGAAAATTCTGATCATCGGTTCCGGCGCCGCGGGCCTGACCGCCGCGATCTATACCGCACGCGCCAATATGAACCCGCTTCTGGTTGCTGGGCTGCAACCAGGGGGGCAGATGACGATCACCACCGATGTGGAGAACTATCCAGGCTTTGCCGACGTGATCCAAGGACCCTGGCTGATGGAGCAAATGCAGGCGCAGGCCGAGAGCGTCGGCACCCGCATGGCCCAGGACATCATCACCAGTATCGATGGTTCGAAACGCCCCTTCGTGCTGACCGGCGATACCGGCGATACTTATATCGCTGACGCGGTGATTATCGCCACCGGCGCCCAAGCCCGATGGCTCGGCCTTGCGGGCGAGACGACATTCAATGGTCGCGGGGTGTCAGCCTGCGCCACCTGCGACGGGTTCTTTTTCCGGGGCAAGGAGGTCATCGTCGTCGGCGGCGGCAATACCGCAGTCGAGGAAGCCCTCTATCTGGCCAATATCGCTTCGAAAGTGACCCTAGTGCACCGCCGAGACACGCTTCGCGCCGAGCGGATCATGCAGGAACGACTGTTCCGCCACAAGAAAATCGAAATCATCTGGGATAACGTGATCGAAGAGATCCTTGGTAGTGACGAACCGATGGCCGGGGTCGAGGGTGCGCGGATCCACAATCTAAAAACTGGCGCGGCGCGCGATATTCCCGCCGACGGCTTTTTCGTCGCTATTGGCCACACCCCGGCGACCGAGGCCTTCCTGGGTAAGGTCGAGATGGATGACGAGGGCTATATCATCGTCGAGCCGGGCACCACCCGCACAAACCAACCAGGCTTGTTCGCGGCGGGCGACTGCGTCGACAAGGTATTCCGCCAAGCCGTGACCGCCGCGGGCCTCGGTTGTATGGCAGCGTTGGAAGCGGAGAAATACTTCGCCAGCCAGGAAGATCAGGCCGCAGCGGCCGAGTAATCGGCGTCAAGACAGCAGCTGGGCCACATCGATATCCCGGTTCACGGCCCCTTGCTGATCGATCTCTTGCCGGCCCATATTTTGTTGATACTGGGCGGCGATTTCCAGGAACGCCGCCTCCAACCCGGCGGCATATCGGCGGGTGTCGAAAACCCCTGCGCCTGTCGCCGCCGCTAGCCTGTCCCGGAGTTTCTGAGCGTAGGCCGGTTCCTCGGCGATTTTGGCCACCAGCTCAAAATAGTGCCGCGGCGAAGCGACCACGCAATCGCCAAGTCCCGCCTGGTGGAGAAGACCCGCCGACATTCTCCAAGCGAAACACTGGCCCGGGCGACAGATCACCGGCACGCCGCAGCGCAACGAGAGGGCGGTCCCATAGCCACCGTTATAGCCAAGAGGATCCAGGCTGATATCCGCGCGTGCAAGCCGCCGGGCATGAGGCAGGATCCCCAGCTTCGCCGACACCACCAACTGTTCGGCGGGCAAACCGATGCGCTCAAACAACACCGCCAGGTTGGCCGCCGCCGCCGTGTCATCCGTAGACAGCCAAAGCACGGCCTGCGGTAGGCGTTTCAAACACCCCGCCCAAAGCTGCAATGTCTCTACATTGAGCTTATTCAATCGATTGAATGCCGCCATGACGAAACCGTCTTCCGGCAGGCCAAGGTCATGGCGTGACGGTAGCTCCGCGCCGACCGTGAAAGTGTCATCATGGGGCAGGAAACTTCCGGGCATCACGATCAAGCGTTCGGAGAAGCCTACGCGTTCACTCCCCAGCACCATCCCTGGATCGACAACCGTGAAATCCACCGTATCGCGCCCCATGGCGCCAGGATATCCAATCATCCCAACCCGCACCGGCGCGGCGCATCGGGAGAACACAGTGTCACCCGACCCTAGGGCGGCACCGCTCAGATCAACCAGAATATCGATCCCGTCGTCGCGAACCAGTTGGCATAGCTCATGCGACGACATTCCCAGGCATGGCCGGAGCACATCCGCGCCCAGCGCAACAGGGCCGGCGACGATCCGGTCAGGCTTCGGCGTACAGTCATAAACGAACAGCTCGAAGCGTGCCTTGTCATGGCGCAGCAGCAGCGTGCGAATCGATAGGCCGACCGGATGGATCGTCAATTCAGCACAGACATAGCCGATCCGGAGCCGACGCTCCGCTGTCCAATTCCACGGCGGACGCCGGCTTGGGCTCCACGCATCGTCGCCGATCCTACGCCGTCCCCGAGCGAGAAAAGCCTCGGCGATCGCCAGAGCCCGGTGCGGATCGTCGCGACGCTCCAGGAACTGCAAGGCGGTCTCAAATACATCCTCCGGGCGCTGGAGCTGTTCCTCCAGAACCCCGTCGAGCAGCGGGCTGAAATGGCGGGTAAGATCAACCGCCATTTCAGCCCGCCATTCGGAGAACCGATTGACCAGATCCGCGAGCCCGCGGCGGTCTAGCGCCAGCATCCAAGCCGCGCCCTTGGAAAGAAAACCAAGGTCCCGGTCATTCCTTTGCGTCTTATGCGAGAGGACACAGAACAGATCCATGCTGGGAGCAATCACGCCGGGCTGGCTCAACACCTGGGCCCAGGCGGCATTATTCGACCTTTCCACCACGCTGACTTCCCTTCTTTCCCATCATCCCGGCCGGTGTTTCCGTTCGAAACCCCTCCCGTTCAGGCGAGCCCTTCCGCAACATCCGCAACTCTGACACACTGTCACCATATCCTAAATGGTCGCCTCCAGCTCTTTCCCCCGATGAAAGTTTAATGATGGACTGGGATAAACTCAGAGTTTTTCACACCGTCGCAAAAGCTGGCAGTTTCACTCATGCCGGCGAGGCGCTTAATTTGAGTCAATCAGCCGTCAGCCGGCAGATTAGCCATCTAGAAGAAAGTCTCAACACCGCCCTGTTCCATCGCCACGCGCGCGGCTTAATTCTGACTGAGCAGGGCGAGATCCTCTACCAGACCGCCCACGATGTGTTCGCCAAGTTGGCAACCACCGAGGCCCTCATCAGCGAGGGTAGAGAACGCCCGAGAGGTCCCTTGCGGATCACAACGACGGTTGCCTTCGGATCAACCTGGCTGGCGGCGCGGATCGGCGGATTCCTTGAGCACTATCCGGAAATTTCCGTCAGCCTTTTAATCAGCGATTATGAGCTCGATCTATCGATGCGCCAAGCCGATGTCGCGGTCCGTCTCACGCCGCCGAGACAACCGGATCTGATCCAGCGCCATCTGCGCACTATTCGTCACCATCTCTACGCGTCGCCGCATTACCTAGCCAACAACGGAACGCCGAAATCGGTCGAGGAATTAGCCTACCACCGGATAGTCACCTACGGCGACTCGCCGCATCTGCCATTTCCTAAGGTTAATTGGCTGCGTGACTTGGTATCCGGCGGCGGGCAGCGCCGCCCCTTGATGACGGTGCAAGTCAACAATTACTACGCGATATTTAAGGCGGTTCAAGGCAGTGTTGGGATCGCCGCGTTGCCTGATTATCTGGCCGCCGACGACGACACGCTGGTGCGCATTCTGCCCGAACTAGAAGGCCCACAAGCCCCGGCCTACTTCGTTTACCCCGAGGAACTGCGCCATTCCAAGCGGATTACCGTGCTCAGAGATTTTCTAATCCAAGAAGTCGCTAAAACCCCGTTCTAAAACACCCGAAATACGAGTTATGCATTTTTTGCATGGCGGAGCTGCTAAAATAGGCATGGTTTTTGAGCTATCCTGCGCTTAATTTCTAATGGTGAATGTTGGATTGCAACATTCTTTCCAGGCCTCTGCCTGGAAACAGGGCCCTCGGGTCCTTCGTCTCCCAGACGTGAAACCTCCCTGTTCAACTTGCCCCGGAATCAATAGGTTCCGGGGCTTTTTTGTCCAGGCGGCTCATTTGGCGGCAATTTGGTGGCGAAAATTCTGACGGCGAGTGCACCTGTATAATTGATAGACCACACCTAAACTTCAGCAGACCACAACAGATCAACTTGAGGGGCGGGGGTAATAATTTATCCCTACCCCCGCTTCGCCCCATCGCCGCCGACGCCAAGAGAATCATGAAGCCCGCGGCTTCATGGAAATGTATCAAAAGGAGAAAACTCGAGAAATTGCGGCGGCACCATGCTCAATGCCAAAAGTCGGGTTAACGACAAACATTCCCGAGCCCACCATGTGATAGTTAACCCGCATTAGAGGAAAGGAAACTTCGTGGCGAAATGCATTAGGAAACCGTTCGGTCAATTCATCTAACATTTGGGTATGAGTGCCCTCCTCCAAAATTGGGTACCACAACACCAAAATCCCGATATTCCATATTCGATGAAGCACGGTTAACCGTGCTGGTATAGTTTCATAGTCGGTTTTAACCTCATAGCTTGGATCAATAAATATCATGCCTCGGCGAGGTGTCGGTGGCGCGATGCCAAGGGCTATCTGCCAGCCGTCACCCGGATAAATACGCGCGCGCGAAGACCGCATATTTATAGCGAGCGCCTGATATTCCTGCGGATGCAGTTCAGCAAGGTGCAACTTATCCATATTACGCAAGGATAAGGCCGCGATCATCGGTGACCCCGGGTAATAGTCTAGACCATTGTTTTCTCGCGTTCTTGAAAGGCAACGCAGGTAAGGATGGTCCGAGTGAAAAACTTTCTCCAGAGACTGAATACCATAAGCCGCCTCGCCAATTTTTCTCGCTTGCGCCCCTTTCAAATCGTACAGCGCCCTCCCCGAGTGCGTTTCAATATAAGAGATCGGCTTATCCTTACGCACCAAGTAGGAAAGTACGTCGCTTAACAGCGCGTGCTTGTGCACATCGGCTAGATTTCCAGCGTGAAACGAATGTTGATAAGACAGCATATTCTGCGCACGGCTTCATTATTTCAAAGGGTAATATTGATATCGGTATTGTGAGATCTACCAATACGTGACTGAGCATATTTGTAACATTTAGGATAGCTTATATTGTGATTCAGCGGAGGATTTAGGCCCCGCTGGCTGGTTAATATTAGGCGGCGATTTTGCGGTGTTGCAAGCACCGATGTTCCAGGGACTGGCGTTTGATGCCCCGCGCTCGTCGAGGATCTTCTGCCCCCTATCGAGCAGCCCGACAAGACGGCTTGGATCATAACGCCGACGCGGCTCTCGTAACGCGTCACCTACCGGATTTAGAAACTGACCGACGACCGGGCGAAAACAACCACGCCAGCAGCGCCGACCCGAACAGGCAATACCCGGCACTGTAAAAAGCGATCACCTCGACCGTCACGTCAAGGTCATACAAAATGCCGAGAATTGGCGGCGCGGTGGCGCTAACGACCACCATCAGGCCAAACACCAAACCTCGGACCGCGCCCAAATGCTGGACGCCGTAGATTTCGGCCCAAAGCGTGCCCATCAACGTCTGCCCCAGACCGCCATTCAGGCCGGCCAGCGCCATGAAGATCAATGCCGATACCGGCGCGTTCGAAAAGCCCAGGACCAGCAAGCCGGCGGCAAGCGGGAATAGGTAAAGCAGCGACATCGACCGGGCGCCGAAGCGGTCGATCAAAATCCCCGAAGCCAGCGAGGCGACAACTTTCATGATCGCGAAAACAACGAAGCCGGTAGCGAACCAACCCAGCGTCCAACCTTTTGAATCAACCAAATGCACTTGGTGGAAGAATAACCCGGTGGTGATAAAGGCCGGCGCCACCATGGCCGACATGGCCACCGAAAACCGCCAATCGCGCAACACCTCGCCGAGCCTCCATTGCCGCGCGGCGCTCAATGAGGTGCCGACCCTTGCCAGCCTTGCGACTAAGGCCTGATGGCGCAGGTCTTGCCCCCGTAGCAGGAGCAACAAGAGCGGTATGAACAGCACTATCAATGCGATCGAAGCGGCCACCCAGGTTTCGCGCCAACCAATCGCAGCGATCAGAAATACCGCCAAGCCGGGAAACATCGCCTCGCCGACGGGAAATCCCAACACCGCCACACTGACCGCACGACCGCGCACCCCGGGCTCGAAATAGCGTGCCATCGCCGTTGTCGCGGTGTGTGACATCAATCCCTGGCCGAACAATCGCAGCAAAAAGAAGGCGGCAGCCAGGAACACGAAACCGTTGGCTTGCGACAGGCTAAAACAACCGGCAGCCAAGCAAATGGCGATGACGGTGGTATAGGGCCGAAGATCAAAATGGTCGATCGCCCGCCCGGCCCCAATCAGCATCAAGCCACCAGAAAGCGTCCCTATGCCGTATGCCAAGCCGAAGTCGCCATGGCTAAGTGCAAAGACCGCTCGGATTTCACCGCCGAACACTGCGATCGTGGTGGTTTGCCCAAAGTTGGCGAGGAACGTCAGCAGGAATCCGTAGCCGAGAAACCGACGATTTTTATGCAAAAAACGCAAATATTCCATGGTTGCCTTATGCCAATTTCTCAGAACAAGATACCCTCAACCAGGTATTTGGCACGTTAACTTTGCACTGATGAGCGGGTTACCGGTGTATCCGTGCTGCTACGGCGCCGCAACTGCCTCTCCCAATCAGGGCCAAAACTAGGGCCATAGCGATGCAAAGAGAATAACGGTCGCTGGGCTAAGCCCTGACAGGGGACACCGGCATTGGCGCAAGCGAAAACCGGCATGACGAAAACGCCACCCAAGGGTCCAATCCATGTTCGACCTGCTCAAACGGAGATTAGCCATGTTCGTTCTTGGTCCGAAGTGGAATACTGAACACTGAACTTACATGCCCGCGAGCTTCAGAATCTCGCATGATAGGCTCGCCCGATACATCGTAGCCCCAATGACGATGCCAGCTAGAGGCACGGCCATGCGTATTGAGGACGTGGGAAGTTACCTCGTGAGAATTCCCCTGACCACCGACGAGGCGCTGAAGTCTTGGCGCGGCGCGGGCGAGGAAGCGCGATATTGCCGGCATCGGGGGCGTTACTTGTCGAGAAAATGTTTCTCAGGCTTGAGGCGTATATTCATAGTGACTGGAATCACCCGAAAGGCAATGATTTCGCAGTTCCCAATGGGCCTGGATTGAGCGCGGACTCGGATCCGAACATCATCAAGGATTACACGGACCCCAATGGCTAGTGAGGCGAAAATGACCAACGGTATTCTCGCGGTCTGGTCCGGTATCGATGTCGAGGCGGAAGACGACTACAACGCCTGGTATGAACGCGAACACATGTTCGAGCGGATCCAGGTGCCGGGTATCCGGCGGGCCCGGCACTACCAAACCGTGTCCGGAACTCCCAAATTCTTCACCTATTTCGAGCTTGACGAGCCGGAGGTGGTCTCTAGCCGGGTTTATCTGGCGCAGTCCAATAATTCCTCGCCGTGGACGCAACGCATCCTGCCACATTTTCGCGAGGTCAACCGCACCGCGAGCCGGGTCTTGCGGCGCATCGGATCCGGCTTCGGTGCGGCGGCGATGACGGTCCGGTTTATTTTGGTCAATGGCGAAGACATCCCCCTCACCGCCTTGCTCGCGCAGGAGTTCCTGCCGGGGATCATTGAGCGCCCGGGGATTATCACTGCCCAGCTTTGGCAAGTCGACTACGTGGCCAGTTCACAGCCTGGCAAGGATCGCGAGTTGCGACCAAACGAGGACGCCATCTCCGACCTCACCCTTTTCGTTGAAGGTACCGGGATCGCCAGTCTCCAAGCCCTTGCCGATGATCAACGGCTTGCCAAGATCCTGGCCAACGCCAAAACGATGTCTCCCCCACTCGTCGCAATCCACCAGCTTTTGAATGGCGTCGAAGCTCAGGAAGCGCCGCCAATATGAGCCGGGAGTATTTGGCGTCCGGCGACGTTGGCTCCATCAACGGCGTCTTAGCCGTGGCGCAAGGGACCGATAAGGTAAACGATTATGCCCTATAGCACCTTCGGCTTTACCGATGAGCAGATCTTGATGTGAGACAATGTGCTCGGTCTGATGTTGCGGGTTTTACCGCCCGAAAAGATCGCTGAATTAGACCGCAACCAAAAGTTCCCCCATGAGGCCTACCGGGCCTTGGCGATGGATGGTTGGCTAACCCTTCCCTACGATAAAGCGCATGCCGGACAAGGCGCCAGCCACCGGGATCTAGCGGTGTTCATCGAGGCACTGGGATATAATCACCCGGGAATTCGCGTATCGTTCATGTCTACGGCGATCTATGGAGGTCTCTACCTACAAGACCTCGCCAATGGGGCATTAAAGGCTGAACTGCTGCCAGGCCTGCAAGACGGAACGATCCGCACCGTTATCGCCTTCTCGGAACCCGATAGTGGCTCGGACGCGGCGGGCATTCCCACCCGTGCCTTCCGGGACGGCGATGATTGGATTACCTCCGGCCAGTAAGTCTACGTAACCAACGCGCATGAGGCGGATTACCTTATCGTCTCCACCAAGACCGATCCGGAGGCCAGGCGACGGGGGCTAAGCCTGTTCTTCGTCGACATGGCCAGCCCCGGCTTCGAGGCGCGCCCAATGGATCCGCTGGGCAGCCGTTCGACCTTGCTGAACAAGGTTTTCTTCGACGATGCCCGGATCCCCGGTAATCGTTTTCTGGGCCAGCTCAATGGCGGTTGGCATGGATTGATGCGGGGTCTAAATCTCGAGCGAACCTTGATCGCTGCGGCGGCAGCGGGCGGCTGCATTAAGATTATCGAGGACGCACAAAAATTCGCTCAAGACCGCCGAGGGTTCAGCAAGCGGATTGGTGAATTTCAAGCGATATCCCACAAATTCGCGGATATGCGAATGATGATGGAAACCACCTGGCTGGTGACCTATCACACCGCCGACATGCTGGATGCCGGCGCCAATGCGGTCACCGAAACCGCAATCGCTAAGGTCGTGGCGACAGAAAACAATTTCAAGGTCGCCGATCTTGGGATGCAAATTATGGGTGCCGCGGGCTATGTCCAGGGCGACATGCAACGCCTGTTCCGCGAAGCCCGCATGGGCATGATCGGCGGTGGAACCAGTGAGATACTGCGCAACGTAATCGCCAATCGCATGGGTGTTTAATCCTAGCGTGACGGAGGTGCCGGCGATCCGCGAATGTTCAGGCCGTCCCCCTCATCAGGAAATGCCATGCCACCTTGGTTCCCATTCGCCGACATCCTGCGCCACATCGATCGACGATAAAACCGAGGGCATCAGTGCGTCCGAAGTGTGGCTAACTGGCTTTTTGTACACAGCATAGCCGCCAATCGGTCCTCTATCGACCGAACGGATCTTCGGGTGACTGTCACCGTCCTAGAGGGTCTGCGTCAGTATTACCTCTGGAAACCCACGCCAGGGTCATTGATACTTGCTACTCTAGGCATCTGCCAGGGTGACCTGGCCGATCTTGTCCTTCTCCGGAGGTCGGTGCTTCCGTACCATGTCTGAGGACAGGCCTAAGGAGCAGCCCATGATGAACCTAGTGGATGATTCCTTGCACACGCAACAACGCGTGGCGCAGGCCCGGCACGCTGGCGAGCGCTGGCTCGCGGCGTTCGAGTCGGCATTAAATTCTCGGGATTTGGCGCAAATCGGTGACTTGTTTCATCAGGACTGCCATTGGCGCGATATCCTGGCCTTCACCTGGGACCTTTCGGCCGCCGAGGGCCGCGAGAACGTCGCAGCCGGGCTTGCAGCAGCGCAGGCATCGACGGCGGCGAGGCAGTTTCATTTGCCGCCTGGCCGCAAGCCGCCCAAACAGACCCGTCGCCTCGGTAGGGAATGCATCGAGGTGATCTTCGAGTTCACTACGGCGGTCGGTCGAGGCGCCGGTATCATTCGGCTGTCCGACGACGATGGCGCAATGAAGGCGTGGCTCCTCTCGACCGCACTGGAAGAGTTGGAGGGGTTCGCTGAGAAGGTCGGCGACAACCGGCCAACCGGCGCGGCCTATTCCCGTAATTTCGGCGGCAACAACTGGGAAGATATCCGGCAGAAAGCCACTGCCTACGATGACCACGAGCCGACGGTCCTCGTGATCGGAGGCGCTCAGGCGGGTTTGTCGATCGCCGCTAGGCTCAATCAGCTTGGGGTTGACACGCTAGTCGTTGAGCAATGGCCTCGCATCGGCGACAGCTGGCGCAAGCGCTATCACTCCCTGGCGTTGCACAACTCGATCCACCTCAATCACTTACCCTACATGGATTTTCCACCGACATGGCCAAAATACATTCCCAAAGGCATGCTCGGTAACTGGTTTGAGTTCTATGCCGATGCGATGGAAATCAATTGCTGGACAGATACGGAATTCGCCGGCGGATCATGGGACGAAACAGCCAAAAATTGGACGGCAACACTAAAGCGCGGTGATGGAAGCGAGCGGGTCGTGCGGCCCCGGCACCTGGTCTTTGCCAACGGCGTCAGCAGCTATCCGATGATCCCTGAACTGCCCGGCCTCAACGATTTCAAGGGTGAGGTCATCCATTCCGAGGGCTTCGATAGCGGCGCGAGCTGGACTGGCAAGCGCGCGCTGGTCCTCGGTACCGGCAGCAGCGCCAACGACATAGCCCTGGACCTGCACAGCCATGGCGTGAAGACGACGCTCATTCAACGCGGCTCCACCACCGTCGTTTCGATCGATCCGAGCGCAAAGCTGAATGAAGCCATCTGGGATGAAGGTCCGCCCCTTGAGGATTGCGATCTCATCGTAGCATCGGCGACGCCCGCCCTGATCGTTCAAGCTTATAAACAAGTCGTGCAGCGGATGCTCGAACTCGACCACGAGATGATCAAGGGCCTCAAGGGCATCGGCTTCAAGTACGATATCGGCGAGGACGAAACCGGCCACCAGATGAAATATTTCCGCCGTGGCGGCGGCTATAATCTGGACGCCGGCAGTTCAGCCCTGATGATCAAGGGCGAATTGGGCTTGCTGCAAAACGATCGGATCGATCGCTTCACTTCTGATGGCGTGCTGCTAAAGGACGGGTCGAAAATCCCCACCGATCTGATCGTATTGGCGACCGGCTATTATCCGCAAAAGGAGCTGGTTCATCGCGCGCTCGGCGACGAGATAGCAGAACGCATCGGGCCGGTCTGGGGTATCGGTGACGACGGTGAACTCAACAACATGTTCAGGCGCACGCCGCAAGAGGGCCTGTGGTTCATCGCCGGCGGCTTGGCCCAATGCCGCATAAACTCCAAATATTTAGCATTGCAAATCAAAGCGATGGAACTCGGCCTTCTTGAATCACTCGAAATATAGCTCAGGTCTTTGCCCGCATGATCGGGAAGCTGACCAAGGGTAGAGCGTAGAGGACTCCGTCAAATCTTCTAATTCCCGGCGCAGCAGGATAATGAATTTTCCTCCCTTCGAGAATCGGATTGACTATACCCAGCTCGCCCTACGCCGTGGCCTCTGGCCGGGGGGGCGGTCCTGTCGTCGGTCCGTTTTATTGTTTTGGTCGAAGGAACATCTGTCTTACCACCGGTAGAGACCAAACAAGCACATTGGAACCGTCTACAGTTTAGCGCTTGGTCGTCCGCTAACCGCCGTGTGCCAGCGCCGGGCATTGCTGGCGCCTTCGGGCAAGTCCATCTTGATCCAGCCGGCGAAATCGACAACCACTAGAAGATCGATATCCGCGACCGAGTAATGATCTCCGGCGGCAAACGGCTTGTCGCCAATCATTGCCTCGACACCATTAAGAAATCGCTCGACCCGCGCTCTACCACGCTCGGCCAGCGCCGGGATCTGCTCATAGTCAACCACCCCGGTGAGCGCCCGACCTTGCATCCGCGCCGCAGAGTTTCGCAGCGCCTCGGACATCGCCATCATACCTTCCATCTCGATCCGCCATTGAAGATCCGCGATCCGGCCCTTTTCGGCGGCGGTGCCCCCGGTCAAGTTGGGTTCCGGGTGGGCGGCCTCAAGATAACCGCGAATGCCGGCGGTACTGGTCAGTCTTGTACCATCGTCGAGAACCAGAACCGGCACCGTGCAATTGGGATTGATAGACCGGAATGCTGGCGCCATCTGCTCGCCATTGCGCAGATCAATCTCGATAGTATTGATCTCCAAACCCTTTTCAGCGATAAAGATCCGCACCCGGCGTGGTGACGGCGCGGTGCTGCAATCATAGAATTTCATAATCTAGACCCTCTGTCTATCCGAGCATAGGTATCATTCGTCAGTTAGTAAACTACTCACAGAAACTATTATTAAGTCGTGCATATAGGAAACCTCGAATTAGATGTCGGCCCCACATCCAGCGCTCACACCGACTTTTAAGAGGTTCCAGAATTTTGATCTCTCCATGGGAGCGCGCGGGGAATTCTATGAAATCCACCGTTTCTTCAAGGAGGCGGCGCGTGATCAAGGCTCCTTGAAAACGCTTCAGATGCCGCTCTTTTAATAGAGGAAACGGTTTCCTCGACGTTCTGGAGAGAAGTCGCAGACCGTCACTCAGACACTTTCGATGCGCTCCGCCGTATAACGAACCACGAGCCCAGCACTTTCATCGATGAAGCAATTTCTTGTCTGCTGGCCGGACGAGCCGCCGACGCCGTGCGATGTTTCGGCGAGAACGCTAAGAAGCGAATAGAGAATTTCGCTAAATATCGAACGCTCGTGGAAAAAGGTCCGGACTGTGGGTTGGCTATTTGGCAGGTTATGAACCCTTTTTACTATATCTGGGCGGCAATGCCTGTCACTCGCGCTGCGGTAAGAAACGGGTGGCGTTCGGACCAGTTCGACACCCCCAACAACGATGTCACCGGGATTCCAGTCAAGGACATCGGAGAAAATCAACGTATTCTGCTCACGATGTTGCGCGAAGAGCTAGGTACCGAATTCGGGAGCAGCGCCAGGGTGCTTGAATGCGGATGTGGAGATGGCCAGACCGCAAACCTGCTGGTGCGGCATCTCGGTGTGCACCCAAGAAACTATCGGGGCCTCGATTTGCAGCCTGGCCGAAGGGACGCCACCAGGCGGATTTTAGCCGTATTGAAGGCTACTGATCCCGAAGCAGACGCTTTTGATGAGAATTCTGTTTTCACCTTCGCCGCTCTTAAGGAGCCGACACTCGATCAAATCGAGATGTTCACCGGGGTAGACCTACTTTTCTCCGCTAGTTTCACCAATGTATTTTCTGATGAAGAATTAACCTATGTCTTACAGAACCTCCTAGCTGACCGGCCCGCGTTCATAATTGGCATATCGGTTAACACGAGTTGGACCCTTTGTGTCGGCCGCTCCGATCTAATGCCTTTCTACAGCAGGCATGGTTACCGGCTCCGTGCTACGCGAATGGAAACACCTCATCTTGAGAAAACCGAAGCATATCGTTTCTGGATGCTGGAGCGATATTAGGCAAACCGTTGTATTTTTCTTTACGAACGTGACCCAGCATAGTTCTCGTTCTAAAAAACTGACTCCTTCATATAGAATCTTTACGCAAACGCCACTTTTAACGCTGCCGGTTACGGCGCATGACTTTGTCACGGGCTCGAAATCTCACCACAGCGGTGACTAATCCTCACTTTCATTGATCACAACTCGTGAGGCTAGTCCCGCAAACCGGTGGACATTAAGGTCCGCGACTCCTGGGTTAGTTTTACCCAAGCCTCGCAGCATGAAGGGAGGACGAGATAGGGGCCGACACGCACGGCCTGAGCCCGGCAAACGAAAAGCGGCGTGCGATGCGCTGGTCGTGAGACGTTAGCGAATTTCCGCCCAGGTATCGTCCAGCGCTCGACCAAAGCGGTCCGACATCTCGGCTATTTCGCTTTCGGTGATGATCAGCGGCGGCGCAAAAACCAGGCGATCGCCAACCGTGCGGGGGATCAAACCATGCTTCAAGGCGTTCTCCTGAAACCGCTCCGCCACTTTCAAACCGGTATCGAACGGGACACGGGCGACGCCATCGCGCATGAGCTCGATCCCACAGATCAGTCCTGCACCGCGAATGTCGCCGATCAACGGATGGTCACCATGCTGTTCAAGCGCCCCCATGAAGGTCGGCGATATCGACTTTACCCGACCGACTACATCCATTTCCTCATAGATTTTGATCACCTCCAGCGCCACCGCTGAGGCGACGGGGTGGCCGGCATAGGTATAGCCATGGGCGAACGGTCCAAGCTTGGCGCTTTGCTGC
The DNA here is from genome assembly GCA_937776645.1 of uncultured Alphaproteobacteria bacterium. Classification (GTDB taxonomy): domain Bacteria; phylum Pseudomonadota; class Alphaproteobacteria; order Thalassobaculales; family Thalassobaculaceae; genus JADHLJ01. The sequence continues at coordinate 42,631 of CALMRI010000041.1, forward strand.
AGCATCGCCTGATAGACCTTCTCGTTGATCATCAGGGCGGAGATCGGCTGCATCGCCGCCGACAATGCCTTGGCGCTGCTGATCATGTCCGGCTCAAGCCCATAGGTACGCGAGCCCCACATCTCGCCGGTGCGGCCAAACCCACAGATCACCTCATCGGCGATGAACAACACCTCGTATTTCTTCAACACCGCCTGAATTTTCTCGAAATAGGTCGCCGGCGGCAAAACCGCCCCACCAGCCCCCATCACCGGCTCAGCGAAGAAGCCGCCAACGGTTTCCGGTCCCTCCTCCAGGATCATGATCTCCAGCGCATCGGCCATCCGGGTGGAGAATGCTTCCTCGCTCTCGCCATCTTCATGACGCCGGTAGTAATGCGGAAATTCGGTGTGCAGGAAAGGCGCAAACGGCAGACCGAAATCCGCGTGCATGTCTGCTTTTCCGGACAGGCTGACCGTCGCCGCGGTGCTGCCGTGATAGCCCATGTTACGGGCGATGATCTTGCGCTTTTCCGGCTTGCCGATGGCGTTGTGATAATACCAGATCAACTTAATCGCGGTGTCGTTGGCCTCCGATCCGGAGCACTGGAACAGCACCTTCGACATCGGCACCGGCGCGATCGATAACAGCTTTTCCGCCAGGTCAACATTCGGTTGATTCGAGCGATGCCGATAGGTGTGGTAATAGCCGAGGGTCCGCATCTGCTCGTAAGCTACCTTGGCCAACCGCTCAACCCCGAAGCCGAGCGAGGCGCACCACAGCCCGGCGACACTCTCGATATAGTCCTTACCTCCGTCATCAAAAATCCGCGCACCCTCACTATGGGTGATCACCACCGGACCAACTTCGCGATGCTTGGCAAGATTGGTCTGCGGATGGACGATGCTGGCGATATCCCGAGCGTGGATAGAGTTGGGGATCACGGTCATGGCCAGGCTCCTCGAGCGGGGATGTAGAAGTTCGGGATACTCACGACTGTACAACTTGTCGTCACTATTCTTCTACCGCTTCTTCCCTTGAGCCCAGCAGGTCGCATATTCGGAATTTTTGCACATTTCATTCCGGGGCGACGCACTGGAGCCCCAAGGCCTTAAGCGAGAAAAGGATGCGGTCGGTGGAACGATCAGCCATTGTGCCTCCAGTTTGCCGCACCCTCGCCAGTTACCAAGTTTCTCCTTGGAAATCCAGCGCCAGCCATTTCCTCAAGATCATTCATGCATAAAAGGAACCGTTAATGACAAGTGACGACCATGTGCTCAGCTGGGGTGAATTATTATCGGCGCGGTACCGACTCTCCACCCTGACCCTGGTGCTGAGCATCGCGTTGCACGCCACTAACTTCTTCATCTTCGCGACCTTGGCGCCGAGTGTGGTGGCAGATATTGGCGGCCTCGATCTTCTGAGTTGGGCGACCACGCTCTTCGTCATCACCTCGGTTATCAGTTCGGCCGCCGGCGGTTTGCTGAAAGCAGTGCTGGGAGGACGGCGTTCGTTGATCCTGGCATCGCTTGGGTTCGCCCTGGGCAGTGCGGTCACCGCCGTGGCGCCAAACATGGAAGTCGTGCTGGTTGGCCGCACTATCCAAGGCTTGGGCGCCGGACTATTGACCGCCTATTCACACGGCATGGTGCGAGACCTGTTCCCATCGTCATCCTGGGCAAGAATGTTCGCCGTGGTCTCTAGCGGTTGGGGTATTGCCGCGTTGGCCGGACCGCTGATCGGCGGAGTTTTCGCTGAATACGATATCTGGCGGTGGGGTTTTGGCATGATGGTCATCGCCGCCGGTCTGTTTATCGCGATTTCGATGCGCGCGGTCCCGGACAGCGGCGGCGGTGAGAAGATGGGAAGTTGGGCGCCGGTGGCGCGCCTCACCTTGCTTGGCGGTTCGGTGCTGCTGCTCGGCGGCGCTGGAAAATCCGAAATCCCCGGCGGCGATACGCTGCTCCTTGGCCTTAGCGCGGCCCTTATTGTCGCAACGGTCGTTTGGGAGCGCCGCGCCGCCATACCGCTTTTCCCGCGCGATATGTTCAGACCAACGACGGTGCTCGGCGGCGGCGTGCTGTTCGTCTTCGGCGTCTCCTTCGCAACCGCCACGACAGCGATCTATGGCCCGCTGCTGTTTCGGGTCATCCACGATATCCCGGTTATCAGCACCGGTTATATCGTTACTGCCCAATCGATGCTCTGGACCTTGGCGGCCATTATATTTTCCGGAATCGGTCGGGGCGGAAGCCGCCTTGCCTGCGCCATCGGCCCGGCGATCACCGGCGCCGGCCTATTGGGTGTCGGGTTGTTTCTGCCGGACGGGCCGCTTTGGGCCGCGGTAGCCGCTATCGCCACACTTGGCTTCGGATGTGGCCTTGCCTGGGGCCATATCGGGCGGTTCGTTCTGGAAGCCGCCGGAGAAGCCGACAGGGACCGGGTCACCTCGGTGATGCCGACCATGCAATCAATCGGGGTCGCCTTCGGCTCGGCCACCGCTGGTCTCGTCGCCAACGCTCATGGCTTCGCCCATGACCTGACCGTGGAGGCCGCGCGCACGGTCGCATTCTGGATCTATATCGGTTTGTCCCCGGCGATCGCCATCGCCTTGATCGGCGCGGTGCGGGTGGCGTTGGGAACCCGGATAGCACCATGAGACGCGGCGTTGGCGAGTATTGACGTCCGAATGAATCTGTTGCGCCCAGCACGCTGATGACGTGCCGGACCAGCAGATCACTCCGGCAGGTTGTCGGTGCGGGCGCGCTTGCCGAGATAGCCGCCGTGATGGCGCAGGCCATATTCTTCGCGCGTGACGCCCTTGCGCTCCATCAACACCAGAGCCAATGCGTCTCCCACCGCCGCCATCACCGCCATACTCGCGGTAGGAGTCATGCCCAGCGAACACGGTTCGGCGATTATCCCCATGTCGACAATCACGTCCGACAGGTCACGTAGGCCAGAATCCCGGTGCGAGGTGATCCCGATAACCCCGGCAACTTTCATGTGTCGACTCAGCTCGATGAACTCTAATACTTCGCGGGTTTTCCCGCTGGTTGAAAAAGCAACAATGCAATCCCCGTCAGCAAGCATACCGAGATCACCATGCGCCGCCTCGGCGGGATGAATAAAGACCGCCGGAGAAGCTGTCGAGCTTAGGATTGCAGCGAATTTTCGCGCAACGAACCCGGCCTTACCCATGCCGGTCGCAACGACTTTTCCCGGACAGCGTAGCATCAGGTCAATGGCGGCCGCATAGGACTCATCGACGGATACCGCCCGTATCGCTTCGGCCTCGGCTTCCAGGATCTCGCGAATACGCGAGGCGATCCCGGCCGGATGATCAGTTTTCGTGGGCCTCATGCTCATGGCGGCGGACCATATCCGCCAACTATCCGCCACGCCAGCCCGAAACGCGCGTGAAAAGTCGAATTTATGGCTAATGCCGCGACCGCGCCTCCATTGGACCACGGCTTCCCGCTTTCAGTAGGAACAGGGCCCGCACAGTCTCACTTCATATGGTTGCTCGGGCGTGGCAGCCGGCCTAGGTTCGAGTCTGAAATTAATCCTTACCAACCGGAGCTCTACCATGTCCGATCCTGTCGTCCTTCTCGACGTCGACCATCGCGGTGTCGCCACCGTCACCATCAACCGGCCCGAGGTGAACAACGCGTATAACGGTGAAGTGATCCAGGCGATGATCGACGGCGTCACCCAATGCGCCGACGACGACGCGGTCCGGGTGATCGTCATTCGCGGCAATGGCCGGCATTTCCAGGCTGGCGCGGATCTGAAATGGTTGAAAGAGATCGGCAAACTCTCACCGGCTGAGAACGTGGCGGTTTCGCGGAGCACCGCCAGCGCGATCCGCGGCCTGACGGAAATCATGAAGCCAACCGTGGCGCTGATTCACGGCGGTTGCTTTGGCGGCGGCACCGGCATCGCGGCGGCCTGCGACATCGTAATCGCCAGCGAGGACGCCTTATTCTCGATCACTGAGACCCGCTGGGGCGTTATGGCCAGCGTGATCATTCCACAGTTGAACGCCGCCATTGGATCGCGCAACACCCGTCGCTATGCCCTGACCTGCGAGCGGTTCGATGCCGCCAAGGCCTTCGAGTTGGGCCTGGTGCATCAAGTCTGCCCGACCGGCGGCCTCGACGCGGCGGCAACGCCGGTCATTACCAATTTGCTGATGGCTGCCCCCATCGCCACGGCCCAGACCAAGCGGGCGATCTTGAACGATGGCGGGTTGCTGGTTAACGATATGTATTTTGAAGTGCTGGTCCAAATGCACGCCGCCAAACGACAAACCGACGAGGCAATGGAGGGCCTTGCCAGTTTCGCCGAGAAGCGTGAGCCGTCCTGGTACCCCGGCGACTAATCCGCCCCCCACAAAGCCAGCGGAAAAGCACCAGATGATAACCAAGTCGGCAGTGAGCCAAGCCAAACAACCAGCCCTGCCGGATCCGCGGGATCCGCCGGAGTTGCCGGAGCCATGAGCGGCGAGACCCAGGGCGCTTTACCGATCTGACATTACCCTCGATTTCCGGCCGGACCAGACGCCCCGCAACGCCGCTTAACCGTCGGCCTCCACGGCGGCGAGGAAGTCACCGATCAGGCTGTCCGAGGCCTTGATGACATGTTCCGCCGCCGGGAACCGACCTTGCTGAACATCGTCGACGAATTCCTTGAACCCCGCCACGCGCTCCGCCTGCATCTCCTGCTTCATCTTGTAGAGATTGCGATACTGCTTGGAGTGCCGTGGGTATGGCGGTGAATTATTGCCGAGAATATCTTCGGCGAACAGGAACTGGATGTCGCCGCCACTGCCGCCGCCAATCGACGAGGTCATCAGCGTGGTCCGCTTGCTAATCTCGGCCAAAAGCGCCTCGGGAATGACCTCGACCTCGACCGCATAGGCGCCGGCATTCTCCAGCGCCTTGATCTCTTGGTAGACCCACATCGCCTCGTCGAGTGTCTTACCGACGGCGCGAAGTCCGCCGGTCCAGGTGCTTTTCCTCGGCACCAGGCCGGCATGACCTTGGATCGGAATACCGGCTTCGGCGGCGGCAGCGACAAACCTGGGGGGCCATTGGCACATGATCGCATCGGCGCCGATTGCCATCGCGTCATAGCCAAGACGCACGGCTTCATCCGCCGTTGCAGCAGCCAGGAGCGGCACCGAGAAAGCCATGAACGTGTTCGGCGCGGCGGCGCGAATGGCGGCGGCGGAATCAGGATTTTTCGGATCGAAACGGACTTTCATCGTATCGATACCGGCTTCCTCGGCCGCCACGGCTTCCTCGATCGAGAAAGGCAAGGTTTCGCAGAGCACGCGTTTGCCCTTTTGGTCTCGCAAACCCTTCACGGTGTAATTGCGGATACCATAGGCACCGCCGAGGGTCATGATCCGCGTCAATCCGCGCTGCGCCGCATCCCTTGGCGGAATCCCTCCGTCGCCGGTCGCGTGACTCGCCATGGATCTTCTCCCTTTGAATTGAAAAACCACTATCTTCATATGGTTAGTATTGTGCAAGACGCCCAGACGATAATGACGGGTGTTCTAAGCGGATCACAATGCCGCCATAGCACGAATCTCAATGCCATCGCGAAGGTGATTAGTCGCTAAATTTCGCGCTGAAATCTGGACAGAACCATTCGTCAAGTTACCTTGCCAAGGCAGCCCCACCGAGAATGGCGGGGCAACAGGAGTGATAGATTGATGACCGAGGCTCTGAAATTGAGTGATGTGAATGCAGAAGCGGCCACCCGCGATTGGTTGGCGCAATTCGACGCCGCTCTAACACAGCGCAACATCGATGCCGTGACCCGGCTTTTTCTAGCAGACGGGCATTGGCGCGATCTGCTGGCTTTCAGCTGGCACATCCAAACGATGACTGGGGTGGAAGCCATCGCCGGCACTCTGAGACACACACTCGGCTCCATTCAACCTGCGAACTTCAGAATCGCCGCTGACCGCACGCGGCCGCGCATCGTGACCCGCGCCGGGCGCGAGGTGGTGGAAGCAATCTTCGCCTTTGATACCTCGATGGGCCGCGCCAGCGGTGTCCTGCGCTTGGTCCCCGACGCCTCGACGGTTTCGGTATTACGAGCTTGGGTCCTGCTGACATCCCTGGACGAGATTAAAGGCCATGAGGAATTGAACGGGCCCCGCCGGCCGGGTGGTCAGGCCTATTCCCGCGAGTTCGGCGGCAAGAACTGGCTCGATCATCGTCTCAATAAGCTGACCTATGAAGATCATGATCCGGCGGTATTGGTTATTGGCGGGGGCCAATCGGGTCTCGGCATCGCCGCTTGTCTCGGCCAGCTTGGCGTCGACACCCTGGTCGTCGACCGTCACGAGCGGGTCGGCGACGCCTGGCGCAAGCGCTACCACTCGTTGACCTTGCACAACGAGGTTTACATCAACCACCTGCCCTACATGCGCTTCCCAGAAAATTACCCAGTCTTCATCCCCAAGGACAAGATCGCCAACTGGTTCGAATTTTATGTCGAGACCATGGAAATCAATGTCTGGACCGGCACCGAGATCGTCCATGGCACCCATGACGAGACCACCGGGCGGTGGGAAATCTCTCTACGCCGCCAAGACGGCTCGACCCGCATCATGCGACCCCGCCATGTGATTTTCGCGACCGGCGTCAGCGCTATCCCGGTTCGCCCCGATCTGCCGGATCTTGATAGCTTCGCCGGCACGACCATGCACTCAAGCCAATATGCGACCGGCCATGCATGGAAAGACCGCAAGGCGCTGGTGCTGGGCACAGGCAACAGCGGACATGACGTCGCGCAGGACTTGCACGCCTGCGGCGCCGACGTATCAATAATTCAGCGCAGTTCCACCCTGATTGTCAGCCTAGCGCAGGCGCAGACGGTCTACGGCATGTATACCGAGGGGCCACCGCTGTCGGATTGCGATCTCCTCGCGACCGCCTCGCCCTACCCGGTTTTGGTCGAGGGTTACCAGATCGCCGCGGCAGCGATGCAGAAGGCTGATAAAACACTCCTGGACGGTTTGACCGCGCGCGGCTTCGTTCTCGACAATGGACCGCCGGACGATACCGGATATCAAATGAAATATCTCAGGCGCGGCGGTGGCTACTACTTCAACGTCGGCTGTTCGGACTTGATTGTCAGCGGCGACATCGGCCTCCTGCAGTACAAGGACATCGAGCGTTTCGTGCCGGAGGGGGTATTGCTCAAGGATGGGCGGGTTATCGAGGCGGACCTTCTGGTGACGGCCACCGGTTACAAGAATCAACAGGACGTCGTGCGGCTTTATCTGGGGGACGAGGTTGCGGACCGTATTGGCACGGTCTGGGGTTTCGACGAGGGTGGCGAGCAACGCAACATGTGGCGCCGCACCGAACAACCCGGCCTCTGGTTCAGCGCCGGCGGCCTACCGCATGTACGTATCTATTCGAAGTACCTCGCGCTGCAAATCAAGGCGGTTGAAGAGGGCCTGATCAGCGCCGCCATGCCAGTCGACAGCGAGGCTGCAACAGACGCAGCGACCGCCCAACCGGCATCGAGCCTTGAAAAGATCTGACTTGATCGAATGAATGGCGCCGAGATGACGGGCAATCTGCTTCCGTATAGTCTCCGCAATCCAGAGATCAGCGTTAGAATTGCACCTCGCAACAGCCATCTCATGATCGAGGGGCTTGGCGAGAGGTTCGCACACCGATAGATACGGCATAGCATTCACCGGAGGCTCCAGCGATGTCCGAGACCCAGCCCACGTTGCAGGACCGTGTCCCCGTTTCCATCCTCACCGGCTTTCTCGGCAGCGGCAAGACCACGCTGCTTTCGAAACTGATGCGGAACCCGGCGATGGACAAGGTCGCGGTGATCGTCAACGAATTCGGTGAGATCGGCATCGATGACGCCCTGGTTGTGCAGTCGAACGAAGATACGATCCTGCTGAACAGCGGTTGCCTATGTTGTACGGTGCGCGGTGATCTCGTCGACACCATGCGCAAACTGTTCATTGAGCGCGCCGACGGCACGGTGCCGCCTTTCGAGCGGCTGGTCGTTGAGACAACCGGTCTCGCCGACCCGGCGCCGATCCTGCATACGATGATGGCAGACCCGTTCCTGATCACCCGATACCGCCTAGACGGAGTAATTACCGTTGTCGACGCGCATCACGCGATGCAACAGTTCGACCAACAGTACGAGTCCGTGAAACAGGCCGCAGTCGCCGACCGCATCGTGTTGAGCAAGATCGACGTGACCGACCCGGAGATGGTGGCCACCGTTAAATCAAGGCTCGCCAGCGTCAACCCAGCCGCGCCGCTCATCGAGTCGAACCACGGGGATGTCGACCCAGCCGTGCTGTTCAATGCCGGGCTCTATAACCCGCTGACCAAGACCGCCGACGTGACACAATGGTTGAAGGAAGAGGCCTATCGTGACACCGAGGGCCACGTTTATCATCGTCATAGCGAAGACAGGCATGACGAAGAGGGACATAGCCACGAGCTCAGAGCACGGGCATCACCATGACGTGAATCGCCACGACGACCACATCCACAGCTTTGTGCTGTATTTCGACGAGCCGCTGAAATGGTCGAAGATCGCCGGCTCCCTCGACATGATGGCACAGACCCATGGCGCCAATATCCTGCGCATCAAAGGGTTGGTGAACGTCGCCGAAATCGACGATCAGCCGGTTGTGGTTCATGCCGTCCAACACATGTTTCACCCCCCCGCCAAGATCGACGACTGGCCCAGTGACGACCGCCGCTCGCGCCTAGTCTTCATTGTCCGGGATTTGGACAAGGAGACGGTTGAAAGCGTGCTGAGCTCGTATCTGGCCCTGGATTTTAACTGAGCTGGGTGCACGAGCCATGGCGAAAACACAGTCAGTTTTGGATTTAAAAGACAGGATTTACTCCGCCACCTCGGACAGTTTTGTCGGCAACTCAGCGCCGGTCTGGCTTGCGATGATACCGTAATGCTCAATCCGCCGATGCTTGGCGAAATTGAAGATCGTCGCCTTCGGCATGTTGCACAGATCAAGATCACCGGCGGTGGTGATCAACTCATCCTCAAGGCTGGTGGCGACGGCGGTGATCTCGCCGGAGGGTTGAATGATACAGGAACCACCGATCAACATACAACCATCCTCAATTCCGGCCTTGGCGACACCTACCACCCAGCAGCCGTTCATATAGGCGTTGGCCTGCATCGCCAGATGATTATGGAACATCCGCAGATGGTTCGGCTCGTGACCGGAGGTGTTGAGGTCCGGGGTGTTGTAGCCAAGCACGATCATCTCCGCGCCCTTCAACCCCATCACCCGATAGGTTTCCGCCCAGCGCCGGTCATTGCAGATCGCCATGCCGATGATCCCGCCATGTTGCCGCCAAACCCCAAAACCCAGATCCCCCGGTTCGAAATAGCGCTTTTCCAGATGCTGGAACGGGCGGTGCGGTTCGTATTCCGAATGGCCCGGCAGATGCACCTTGCGATACTTACCGTTGATCCGGCCGGTCTCGTCGACCAGGATGGCAGAGTTGAAGCGGTGCCCATCCGGGGTCAACTCGGCATAACCCAGATAGAACCCGATCCCCGCCTCGGACGCGGCCTCGAACAACGGGCGGGTCGCCGGCCCCGGCATCTCGGTCTCGTACCAATGATCCATGCGGCTGATGTCTTCCTCAAAGTAGCGCGGGAAGAACGTCGTCAGCGCCAGTTCCGGGAAGACTACGAACGTGCACCCGCGCGACTTGGCTTGGCGGATCAACTCGACCATGCGCGCGACACAGCTCTCACGACTCTCATCCGGAGCGATCGCCCCCATCTGCGCGGCTCCGATGGTGACGATGCGGCTCATGGCGGGGTCCTTTCGGGAAGTCCGAGTTGGTCTGGTCCAGAGTCTAACAGGCAAGCCGTTCCGGCGACAACCGTACGAGACGGCGCGTCCGGCAGCCGCCGCTAGCAAAGATATTCAGACCAGCGCCGGCATACCGCCGGATCAGCATAGGTGTGCCGAACGCAACATGAATACCCGGCGGCGTCGATCGGTCCGGTGACATGCGGGTCCCCCAGCGGGTTGCCCTGTTGGCTTGCTACAACAAGCCGCCCCGTTGTCTCCTAGCCTCAATGCGGCTTAGATAGAGGCCATCGACCCCAAGGGACGCACCCCATGCTGGATCTGACGCCGCGCAAACAGGACCTGGACCCGATCGAGACCGCCAGCCGGGACGAGATCGCGGCGTTACAGCTCCAACGCCTGAAATGGTCGCTTCGCCATGCCTATGACAAGGTGCCGTTCTATCGCCAGGGTTTCGAGGCAGCGGGGGTGCATCCCGACGATCTCAGCTGCCTTACCGATCTGGCGAAATTCCCCTTCACCATTAAAAGCGACCTGCGCGACAACTACCCCTTCGGGCTGTTTGCGGTGCCCAAGGAGCAGGTCGTTCGGGTCCACGCCTCCTCCGGCACCACCGGCAAACCCACCGTTGTCGGTTATACCCAAAAGGATATCGACACCTGGGCTGATGTGGTCGCCCGGTCAATCCGAGCCTCGGGCGGACGCCCCGGCGACACCGTGCATATCGCCTATGGTTATGGCCTATTCACCGGCGGTCTTGGCGCCCATTATGGGGCCGAACGCCTGGGCTGTCTGACAGTCCCCGTTTCCGGCGGCATGACCGAGCGTCAAGTTACCCTGATCGAGGACTTTAAGCCCGACGTGATCATGGTCACCCCGTCCTACATGCTGGCAATCCTCGACGAGTTTCATCGCCAGGGCCTCGACCCGCGCGCCAGCTCGCTCAAGGTTGGTATCTTCGGGGCCGAGCCCTGGACCAACGCCATGCGCGCCGAGATCGAGCAGGCCTTCAACATACACGCCGTCGACATCTATGGCCTATCCGAGGTGATGGGCCCAGGCGTCGCCAATGAATGCGTCGAGACCAAGGACGGCCTGCACATTTGGGAGGATCATTTCTATCCCGAGGTCATCGATCCCGAATCCGGTCAGGTGCTCCCCGATGGAGAGCTGGGAGAGCTGGTCTTCACCAGCCTGACCAAGGAAGCGCTGCCGATCATCCGCTATCGCACCCGCGATCTAACCCGCCTCTTGCCGGGCACCGCGCGGAGCATGCGGCGAATGGAAAAGGTAACCGGCCGCTCCGACGACATGATCATCCTGCGCGGCGTCAACGTCTTTCCGACTCAGATCGAGGAACAGATCCTGAAATGCGATGGGCTAGCGCCGCATTACCAAATCCTGCTGACCAAGCGCGGTCGCATGGACGGCATGACGATCCAGGTTGAAGCCTCACCAAGCGCCGCCGGGGCGCAGGCGCGGGAAGCTTCGGCGACGGAGCTGGCAGGGCATGTGAAAGGCGTGGTCGGGGTCACCGCCAAGGTGGAAGTAGCGGAACCCGGCGGGGTCGAGCGGAGCCTGGGTAAAGCGGTGCGGGTTATCGATCAGCGAGGATGATGGATCGTCCTCAGCGGCTATTGCGGTAGAGTGTGACCGTTGACCAAGGACAAGCGACGGCGTAGCCGTAATGGCGATCGCCCGATGATCAACAATCCGTCACGAGGCATAGTCTCAGGCGTCGACCCCGCGTCAACCGCGGGGTAACGGATACACGTGGGACAATGAGAAGCGCAGATCTGGACAATGCGCTGATCACCAACGCGCGGTCTGAAAGAGCACGGTGTTCGCGGCAGACTGTGGCGCCGGTTGTCTCTGTCAAAGAGCCGGCGATAGCCCTCCATCGGAAGAACAACCATCTCGCCGCCTTCAGGGGCCTTGATCTTCTGCAGGGGACATCGCCCCTACTCGGCGGCAAACGCCTTCACGTGCAACGCTTCCTGCTCGCGATAGGTTTCGCGATACACCCCTACCGCCTGCTCATGTACGGCCAGCGTGTCTGGGTGGAGCTCCATTTCCGGCGCGCACACCGATGCGAAATGGCCATAGCGGTCCTCACCGCTTACCAGCATGGCCGCGGTACGGTAGGCGCCGATGGGTCTAACATGGGTCGGGATGTAGTTGAGCCCGAGGCCAACGCGCCGTTGGTTCGTGGTGTTCGGGGCCGAGCGGTGCGGGCAGAGGCCGTGGTGGATCGAGAAAGAGCCGGGTTGGAGCGGCATCGCGACCGGCTTGGACGCGTCCAGAGCCTCGACAATAACCTGGCCGGAGCGGTTGACGCTATTCTCGACCACATGGGCCGCGTGGCGCATCTGGCGGTGGGCGCCGCCCATGGACAGCACCTCCATACAGCCGACCTCCTCGCTCGCCTCGGTCAGAGCCAGCCAGGCGGCGATCGGTTTAACCGGGTCGAGGCCGTAATAGGTGGCGTCCTGGTGCCAGGCGGCGACCATTGGCGAGCCCGGCTCCTTGATAAAGAAAGTGCTGGTCCAGGTCAGGATATCCGGGCCAATCAAATCCTCGACCACATCGAGAATTCGGGGGTCGCGAGCGATCCAGGCGGCCCAGGGCAGGATCAGATAGGGCATGGTCCGGCAGTTGAGATTGCTTGAGGAGGACACCGGCGCCCCCAGCCAGGTTTCGTAACGGGCGAGACCGGCAAGGCATTCCTGACGCTCGACCTCATCCAGCATTGGAAATGGATGCAAGAATCCGTCGCGCCGCCAATCGCTGATCTGTTGGGTACTCAATTCTGACATTACGCGCCGCCAACGCTGAAGCCTTACGCCGGTGCCAGCATCACCTTGATCTGATCGCTCGGCTTTTTCAGCGCCTCGAAGGCGGCGGAAAAATCATCGAAACCGACGGTATGGGTTACCAGCCCCGCCGCGTCGATGCGCCCCTGGGCCAGCATGTCGACGGCCATGTCGAAATCGACCCGTTCGTAGCAAAAACAGAACGCGATATCGACTTCCTTGATTACCGCTTCCGCCGGCTTGAAATTATCGGCGACCATGCACAGACCGACCACCACGACCCGGCCATAAACCGGCGCGTGGTCGATGGCGATCTGCATTGAGCCGGGAACCCCGACCGCATCGAACACCACGGTCGGCGCGGCGCCGGCGATCTGATTAAAGCGCTCGGCGACGTTCTCCTTGGAGGCGTCGATCGCGGCGGTTGCTCCAAAGCGGGTGGCCTGCTCGGCCCGGGCCATCACCAGATCGCTGACGACGATATGCCTGGCGCCAAAGAAGGCGCACCACAGCGCCACCGACAGGCCGACCGGGCCGCCACCGATGATCAGCACGGTGTCTCCGGGTTTCAGCCTTGCCCGCTTGGCCGCATGCAACCCAACCGCCAGCGGCTCGACCAGCGCGCCTTCCTGAAAGCTGACATTCTCCGGCAGATGCAGGGTTTCTCGCGCCCCAATGCGGGTGTACTCGGAATAGGCGCCCGGATTGTCTTGCCCCCCCCGGCCGATCACATTGGGACAGCGGTGCGGACGGCCGGCCAAACAATCCGGGCAGATCGCACAACCCATCTGCGGCATCGCGCAAACCCGGTCGCCGATCTTCCAACCGCCTTTGGCTTCCCGGCCGATGGCGACGACTTCACCGGCAAACTCATGGCCCATGACCGAGCCGGGATGCAAATCACGCCAGCCCGACTCCTCGTTGTTCACCTCCGACCAATGCAGATCAGTACCGCAAATGCCGCAGGCGCAGACCTTGAGGATTAGATCATTCGGGCCGGGCTCGGGATCGGCGATGTTCTCGATCGATAGCGGCAATCCGGAGCGATGGAATACGGCGGCTTTCATGGGCGGACCTCCCTTGGCCAAGTGCAGGACGCCATGGTGGAGGACAGATCCCCGGCTGACAATCATCCCGGCCGCGCCAATGCACTGTTATCAAGCTGATGGCGAGATCGAGTCGCTGGCAAACGCGCCTCACATGCCGATCTTTTCCATCATCCTGTTAATTTGGCATTGGCGCTTGCGGTTCCCCGCCACCCGACTAGCCTGGG
>CALMRI010000042.1 GCA_937776645.1 uncultured Alphaproteobacteria bacterium
GCCGAGGGCTCCTTCACCGTTGCCTTTGTGCCGATTTTCGCTGGGCTGTTGGAGAGTGATGGTAAGACCATCGCCATGCGGTTCGCTGAGGAAGCCTTCGCGGTGATGGCGGCGGTGCTTCTGACTTTCACTGTCGGGGTGATCCTGTTCATGCCCGAGGTGATGACGGTGCTGGCTCCGGGCTTCGTGGATACCCCAGAACGGTTCGATCTCGCAGTGGAGCTGACCCGCGTTACCTTCGTCTATCTGCCGCTGATCTCGCTGGTGGCACTGATGGGCGGGGTGCTGAACAGCATCGGCAAGTTTGCTGCCATGGCCTCAGCGCCAGTCTTGCTAAACCTGATCCTGATCTCTTCGCTGGCGGTTTTCGCCGATGCCCTGGACACGCCGGGTCATGTGCTGGCCTGGGGTGTGGTGGTGGCGGGGTTTGCACAATTTCTTTGGCTGCTGGAGGCCTGCCGACGCTCTAGCGTGCTGCCATGCTGGCGTCTGCCGCGTTGGACGCCACGGGTGGCCAGCTTGTTTCGGTTGATGCTGCCGGCCATGCTCGGTGCGGCGGTGGTGCAGATTAATTTGCTTGTCGACGTGATTCTGGCCTCGACCCTGCCAACCGGATCGGTCTCGTTTCTGTATTATGCCGACCGGCTCAACCAATTGCCGCTGGGCGTCGTCGGGGTGGCGATTGGCACGGCCCTGCTGCCCAGCATGTCGCGTCAGATCAGGGCCGGAAAAGACCACGAGGCTCGGGCCAGCCAGAACCGGGCACTGGAGCTGGGTATGTTGCTGACCCTTCCAGCGGCGGCGGGCCTTGTCATTTTGGCCGGGCCGATCGTCGAGGTATTGTTCCAACGCGGCGCTTTCGATAGTCAGGCCACAGACCAGACCGCGCTGGCTCTTGCCGCCTATGCAGTGGGACTGCCCGCCTTCGTTCTGATCAAGATCTTTCAACCCGGTTTCTTCGCCCGACGCGACACCGCGACGCCGGTCAAGATCGCTGCCTTCGCGGTGGTCCTGAACTTGATCCTGAACCTGATCCTGATGCGCTATTACGCCCATGTCGGGCTGGCGATGGCCACCGCGATTGCTGCCTGGGTCAATATGGCGGCGCTGGCGATGCTGCTGCACCGGCGCGGCGTCTACAACATCGATCAGCGCGCCCTCCTCCGGTTGGCCCGCACAATCGCCGCTGTCCTGGTTATGGCCCTGGGGTTATTCGGCGCGCTCGATCCCTTGCAAGCCGAGCTGAACGGCACGTCGATGCAGACCGCCGGTGCTTTGGCGTTGCTGGTCATCGGCGGCATGGCGGTTTATGGCATAGCCGCCGGCCTGTTCGGCGCCATTCGGTTCGACGAGGTACGTGACGCGCTGCGCCGTCGGGCTAAACGGCGCTGAGCGGGCGTTAGTGATCTGATCGAAACGGGTTCGACCCGATTCGCTTCGGTTCGACCACCAGGGCCCTTGACCCGGCGCGCCACCGCCGCGATAAATTCGGCCATTCGAAAATACAGTGAGGATTACTCGCATGAATCGGATCTTCTCGGGCATTCAGCCCTCGGGAAACCTGCAGCTTGGCAATTATCTGGGCGCGATCCGGAATTGGGTGAGGATGCAGAAGGATTATGAATGCATCTTCTGCGTCGTTGATCTGCACGCCATAACCCTGCCGCAAGATCCCGAGGTCATGCGCCGTGCGACCCGCGAGGTCGCGGCCGGGGTGATCGCCGGCGGCGTCGATCCGGCAGGCTGCATCATCTTCAACCAAAGCCAGGTTCCCGAGCATGCCGAGTTGGCCTGGATCCTCAACTGCGTCGCCCGGATGGGTTGGCTTAACCGGATGACCCAGTTCAAGGAAAAAGCCGGCAAGGATCGGGACGGTGCTTTTGTAGGGCTCTACACCTACCCGGTCCTGCAAGCGGCCGACATTCTGGCCTATAAGGCGACGGACGTGCCGGTGGGTGAGGATCAGAAACAACATATCGAGCTATCCCGGGATATCGCGCAGGCCTTCAACTCGATGTTCGGCGTCGATTTCTTTCCATTGCCGGAGGCCAGGATCCAGGCCGAGGCGGCGCGGATCATGAGTTTGCGCGACGGTAGCAAGAAGATGAGCAAATCCGATCCCTCGGAATATTCGCGCATCAACATGACCGACGGACCGGATGAAATTGCCCAGAAGATCCGCCGCGCCAAGACCGATCCGCACCCACTGCCGGAATCGCTCGAAGGGTTAGAGGGGCGGCCGGAAGCCGCCAACCTGATCACCATCTTCGCCGCGCTCTCGGACCGCTCGGTGGAAAACGTTCTTGCCGAGTTCGCCGGCAAGGGCTTTGGCGACTTTAAGGGCGCGCTTTCGGAACTGGCGGTCTCGACCCTGGGTCCGATCGGTGACGAGATGAAGCGGCTGATGGCAGCGCCGGACGAGGTCGACGCGGTCTTGCGGAAGGGCGTCGAGAAGGCTCGCGCCATTGCCCAGCCGATTGTCCGCGAAGCCCAGGACATCGTGGGTTTCCTGAGGCCGTGACCGGATGGCGACGCATCTAGCCTTCCTAATCACCGAGGACTGGTATTTCCGCCAGCATTTCCTGGCGCTCGCCACGGCGGCCCGCGCGGCCGGGTATGACGTCAGCGTGTTGTGCCGGATCGGCGAATGCGGCCCTGAGGCGGCGGACGCGATCCGTTCAGCCGGGTTGGCGCTGCACGCGGTGGACTTCCAGCGATCCGGGCTCAACCCGTTCAAGGATCTGGCCACGCGTCACAGGATCAGCCGTCTTTACCGAGACTTGCGTCCGGATATCGTCCACCACGTGGCGCTGAAGCCGATCATTTATGGCCAAGCGGCGGCGCGTCAGACTGGGGTGGCGGCGCGGATCAATTTCCTTCCCGGCTTTGGCCATGTCTTCGCCGCCGACACCCTGAAGACCAAGCTGCTGCGCCCGATGGTTTCGCGTGCCCTTGCCCGAGCCTTAAAGGGCGAGGAAATTGGGTTGATGGTGATGAACCAGGATGACCAGCAGCAAATCGCTGGTCTGGCCGAGGCTGATTCCGGGGCCGTCACGGTGCTTCCGGGTACCGGGGTTGACCTCACTCGGTTTCCCGAGGTCGAGGAGCCCTCCGGGCCGATAGTCGCTACCTATCTCGGGCGGCTTCTGCACGACAAGGGTCTTAGGGAGCTGGTCGAGGCTGGCTCGATCCTGAGGCAGCGCGGGGTGGCGGTGACGATCCGCTTGGTCGGTGCGCCGGACCCAAGCAACCCGGCCAGCATTGATGCAGGCACGTTGGCCGGCTGGCGCCGCGACGGCGTGGTCGAACTTCATCCCTGGACTGATGATGTGCCCGGCGTCTGGCGCCACGCGCATCTTGCGGTGCTACCCTCCTATCGGGAGGGATTTGGCATGAGCCTGGCCGAAGCGGCGGCGACCGGGCGGGCGCTAATCGCCAGCGATGTGGCGGGCTGCCGCGATGTCGTTCGCGATGGCGTAACCGGCTTGCTGGTCCCGCCGCGTGATGCCATCGCCCTGGCGGAGGCGATCGAGCGTTTGGCCCGAGATACCGATACTCGGCGCCGGTTCGCCGGCATGGCCCGACGCGATTCGGAACAGCGGTTTGCACTGGAGCGGATCACCCGGACGGTCCTGGAACTCTACGAAACTGCCTTGCGGGCCGGGTGCTCCCCTTGATCATCCTAACGTTTGCTGCCACATATGCTGCAACCGTTGCATCCGGCCAGGGCCGGCGAAGGAGCCAGATATGTTCATTCAGACCGAGGAAACGCCGAATCCGGCCACTCTAAAGTTCCTACCCGGCCGCGATGTGCTGCCCGGTGGCAGCGTGGACTACCGGTCCGAGGTGGAAGCCGTCCGCTCGCCCCTGGCGCAAGCTTTGTTCGGTGTCGACGGTGTGGCAGGGGTCTTCCTGGCCGATGATTTCGTCACCGTGGCCAAGCGTGACGACAAGGACTGGCACCTGATGAAGCCGGGTATTCTTGGTGTCATAATGGAGCATTTCACCGCCGGCCGTGAGGTCATCCTGTCCGACGCGCCGGATGGTACCGGCGACGGTATAGAAGAGGACGACGACGAGATCGTCTCGCAGATCAAGGAATTGCTCTACACCCGGGTCCGCCCGGCGGTCGCGCAGGATGGCGGTGATATCGTATTTGAGGGCTTCGACGACGGCGTGGTCACCTTGCAGATGCGTGGCGCCTGTGCCGGCTGCCCAAGCTCGACGGCGACGCTCAAGATGGGCATCGAAAACATGCTGCGGCACTACATCCCAGAAGTCCGCGAAGTGCGGGCCTCCGGTATCTAGAGCTGAGCGTAAAGGGTCGACGCCGCGACCATAGCGGTCGTCGACACGCGCGACCTGATGATCAGTGTTCCAAAATATTTAGAACGTGCCACAGCGGTCGAGCGTTTTATGCTCGGCCTGTTGGCGGTTCTGTTGATGGCCGCCATGATCGTTGGCTTCTGGGTGGCCTCCGGGAGCCTGCGCTTTGTCCCGCCGGGGCCGCCGACGGTCAATGCCGGATCAGCTGTTGAGGCCACCCCCGGCCTACGCGTCGTCATCGTCCGGGTTCGCACCGCCAGGCGCCTGCGCGAACTGTTCGAGGCCTCAACCTTCGTTCTTGCCGAGATTCGCCAAGGCGATGCCGAGGTGCCGGCGCTGTTTCTGGAAACGCTGCCCGGCAACCTCGGTGCCGTCCAACAGGTTGCGGATCGGAAAAGCCTGTTCATTCGCATCGTTCTGCCACTGATCCTGCATCGTAACGCCGTGGTTCATGAACAACGCCGGCGATTGCAACGCTTGGAAGGCCTGGAAACGGCCGCCCTACCGCCTGTTGATCGGGATTGGTTGGTTCGTGTTGCTCAACTCCATCGGGTGCTACGACCTGGTGATGGGGTTAGCCACCTAACGTTGGCGGCGCGGGCGCAACTATTGAACCGAGTCGATGTGGTCCCGGTTTCTCTCGCCCTGGCCCAGGCCGCCGCCGAGAGTGGTTGGGGTACCTCGCGATTCGCCCAGCAGGGTAATGCGTTGTTTGGGCAATGGACCTGGGACGTGGGTGCCGGATTGGTCCCGACCGATCGCGGGGAAGGTAGAGCCCATGCGGTGAGGGCGTTTCCACAACTCGCCGGTTCCGTTCGAGCCTATGTTGGAAACTTGAACATCAGTCAACATTACACCGGCTTTCGGTCCACCCGCGCCGCCCTACGCCGCGGCGGCCCGCCGGATCGGCAATGGGGTCACATCCTGGCCGGCCAACTCGGCGCCTATTCCGAGGAGGGAGCGGATTATATCGAAAAGATACGGTCGATCATTCGGGTGAATAACTTCGGCGACTTCGAAACTGCTCGGATTGTCGATCAAAGAATACTCGCCCCGGTACCAGCCCCCGTCGCGGGTAGTTAAGCAATCGCGCGATCAGCGTTGAACGACGAATTGCACACCGAACCAACGCCAGCGATCCTCGGGTCCCGGCATCGTGCAATTTACTCGAGAGCGTCCCGGTGGGAACGGTTCCCGAAACCGGACCTCAATTCGACGCTCCAAACGTTCCAGGCGAACCTCCCCTTCGCTCGACGCGAAACAGGCGATCCCATCCAGCCTGGTGATCTCACCAGCGACAGTAAAGCCAAATGCCGGCGGATTGTCGCCCAGCACTAGGTCGGTCGGAAGAATATCGGTGGCCGGCAAGGGTAGGGCATTGGCGATCAAGCGGAACCGGTCAATGCCGGCAAATCGTTCATTAAGGGCGAACCGGGGCAAAGCGAATTGATCAAGCAATGGGTGGGCCACGCCGGAATTCTGCCCGAACGCGGCCGTGAACCCGCGCCCGGCGACCAAATCGCGGACATTCAAGCTAAACTCGCCATACGGGTAGGCAAACAGGGTCGGTCGCGCCTTGAGTTCGCCGGTAAAGCGGGCGTTGGAATCGTCGAGTTCCCGTTTCACGGCTTCCAGGGGAATCGTTGGGAGGTGCGGGTGGGATTTGGCCTGGCTGCCGATGGTCACACCGGCTTTCGCCAGCTCGCGAATTTGCTCCCAGCTCATATAGCCGGGCGCCGCACGATCAACCGGATCGGTGGCGACGAACAGGGTGAAGGGCAGTTTCGCATCGCGTAGGCGTGGCCACGCGTGTTTATAGACGGAGGCATAGGCATCATCGATGGTGATGCCTATAGTGCGATCGGGCAGGACTTCACCCCGGCTAAGCTTGGCTACAATTTTGGCTACGGGCAGCACCGAATATCGTTGCTTTTTTAGCTCTTTAAGATGCGCTTCGAACTGATTGATTTTGATGTTCGCCGAGGAATATTTGGCCTCACCGAAACGGTGATACATCAGAATAACTGCCGACGGTAGGGGGTCTGCCGCCAATGCCGCTCTTATAAAGGCGGTATGGGGAAGCAGCATTCCCACGACCAGCATTACGCCGATCACTGCAATGCCGGTCCATAGTTGAAACCTTTTTATCGTCATCTCTCTGCCCGCCGGGGTACACGATTGCGGAAACACGAGTATATAGGGACCATGCCGTTGCGATCCACAAACTTGCACATCGCCATCAAAGACCGCATTGCGAGTCGGTCAATTGTGTCTGTGCCATGCTGATCCTTGCCGTAGAGTCCTCCAGCGGCGCGTGCTCGGTGGCGCTTGCACGGGCTGGAATTGTGGTGGCTGAGCAGAATGCGGTAATGGCGCGTGGCCATGCGGCGGCGCTGCCGCCGATGATAGCTGCTGTCCTGGAAATTGGCGGTGTGACCGGAGCTGATCTCGCGGCGATCGCCCGCGTCGATTGGACCGGGATCCTTTACTTGGCCTTAGAATTAGTCTGGCCGCGGCGAAGGGATTGGCCTTGGCGCTCAACCGCCCATTAATTGGGGTTTCCTGCTTTGATGCGGTCGCCCGGTACGCCCTCGCCGATGCCTCCCACACCGGCTGCGATCTGCTGATCACGGCTCTTGCAAGCAAACGTGAAGAGGTCTTTCTTCAGGCGCGCCGTCTTGATGGCGAGGAGAGCATCCCTGGCCAGGCGATCGTGCCGGATGTATTCGCCCGGAAATTCGGGGGTCGATTGGGCGCCGAGATGCGGCTAATCATCGCCGGTGAAGCCGCGGATCAAGTAGCCGGCGCCCTTTTGCATCCCGGTTCGCTGTGCCGCGCGAAGATCAAAATCGGCCCGACCCAACCGCCCTCGGCTAACGAGGTCGTCATGCTGGCCCAGGAGATATTTATGTTACGGCGCGGTTCGGCGGACTTCTATGAGGCAGGGATGGCGCCGCTGTATATGCGCCCACCAACGGTCTCACTGGCGCTGTCTTGAGCTGCCTGGCTCTGAAAATTTGGGCACCAAACATCCCAGGGACAAAAAAGATTGGGCAATGGGCTAGGGTTCAACGATTGACTGATCCGAGCGGATGGGGGCCAAGAAAAATTGCCCGTCTTCAAGTACGGCGCTTCGCCATGCAGTGGCGCGAAAACGGATATTCGCGACATGCTCCGGTCCGGCGCCATGACCGGCTTCACCCACGTCACAAGGAGAACCGGCGCTCCACTGAGATTGAATGGGTATATACTCTTTCGAACGATGGCTGACGAAGGTGAAATTCTCTCGGTGGCGGTTTGCGGCCAAGCCCGGCGCCGCGGGGTTGCCGGCATTCTAATGGCGCACGCTCTTCAAGATATGTTGGATGCGAAGGTTCAGCGTGTGTTTCTTGAAGTTGGTGAGGCGAATCGAGCCGCTATCAACTTCTACAAGGGAATCAACTTCGAAATTGTCGGGCGACGACATAATTATTATGGTTCAGCCAGTCGTCACAAGTGCAACGCATTGGTGTTGCGTTGGACTGCGGGAGCGCAGAAAATATAGCGGTTTCGCGAAGGGCAGCGCTGTAATGCAGAGTGTTTGATCGGTTAGTGAATTTCCCCTTCGGATCAAAACATTGATTCAAGAATGATATTTTTCGTTGACGCTCAATTGCTTGGGGAAATACCCCGTAATTCATTAAAAGGATTTTGGTCTTATGAAAAAGAGAATAAAAATATTAATTTAGGACGATAGGGACAAATTTACATTTAATCATGAGAAGATATATTGTATTAAAGGAGAATTTACTGCAAATATTTTTAATTTGTTCGCCACAATAACAAAACAATAAAGAGAGACCTAAAAGAAGGATCGGAATTATAACTTAAAAAATAGATGGGTTTTTTATATTGCTTTTGCAATATGGTTGCCTTATTAGGACACAGGATGTTGCTGCGATCATTATAATGGGGCTGACATATGGTTGCGGAAACTGAAGAGAATGATCGAGTCGAGTATACTGTAGAGATTGTTTCGGCCTATGTGGCCAACAATTCAGTATCGCCGGAAGAATTGCAGGAATTGATCAGCCAAGTCTATGCGACATTGGCGGGTCTCGGCATCGCTGATCCGGTGAAACCGGAAACCCCGAAGCCGGTGGTTCCGATCAATAAATCCATTACTCCAGATTACATCATTTGTCTGGAAGATGGAAAACGGTTGAAGATGATGAAGCGCCATCTGAAGACGGCATACAACATGACACCCGAGGAATATCGGGCGCGGTGGGGCCTTCCGGTCACGTACCCGATGGTCTCGCCGAACTACGCCAAGCAGCGCAGCAAGCTAGCGAAAGAAATCGGCCTTGGGAATTCAGGGCGTCGGCGTCGGCAGTAAGTCCAATGCTATCGAGCTTACTGAATTTCAGTAAGGCAGCCTAACTGTTACAGAGTCAAATACCCGCTCCTTAGAGCGGGTATTTGACGTTTGAGGGGGAAAGGTGGTGGTTAATTCTCTATCGTCGTGGCCGATGAACTTGGTTTTTGAGTAGCGTTGAACCGGGGCCCGTCAATTACTGATCGTTGGTGCACCGCGTGTCGCCAAACAAACTTATAATAAACCGTAAGCCTTATTGTCACGATGGTTGGATATGATACGACTAGAGTGGCGCGTACGGTTATGGTCAGGCTGCGTTTCCTTGAAGTCGGGTCAAAGCGTCTTTTGTAACAGCCGACAAGGCCGGCTGAGGCTTGTCGTAAGAGATACTACGGTCATGAGAACTCAATTCTATTGCGTCACGGATGGTCCGAGAAACGACAGGTTGAGTATTCCTGTGGTGCAGCGGGCCGACGCCTTCTGTAATAATCCGATCGTCGCTGGTAGCACCGAGCTTCGTTTGGCCCGTTGTGAGAGCGATATCAGAGCTGCTCAGGATCTAAGGTATCGTGTGTTCTATGAAGAGATGGGGGCGATAGCGTCGCCGGAAACGGCTGCCCTAAAGCTGGATTGGGACATCTTCGATGACGTTGCGGACCATTTGGTGGTTGTTGATCACGCGCTCCGCGGATCCGTCATCGGCACATACCGGCTGATGCGCCGACGGGTAGCTGAGATATTTGGCGGTTATTACTCTGCGCGGGAATATGATATATCTAAGCTCATCGCCTTCCCGGGCGAGATCATGGAGTTGGGTCGGTCCTGCGTTGATGCACGTTATCGAACTCGGGCAACGATGATGCTGTTATGGCAAGGCATCGCGGCCTATGCATTTCGCCACGACGTTGAGTTGATGTTTGGTTGCGCCAGCCTTCCGGGAAGCGACCCGGTGCGACATGCCTTGGCTCTGTCCCATCTCCACCATAACCACCAGGCGCCGGACCGATTTCGCCCCCGCGCTCTGGATCATCACTATGTCGCGATGGGAAAACTTGGAAGCGATCGGGTTGACGCCAAGCAAGCCATCGCCGGGCTGCCCCCATTGATCAAAGGGTACCTGCGGATCGGCGGCTGGGTGGGCGATGGGGCGGTCATTGATCAGCAATTCAACACTACTGATGTCTGCATCGTGGTGCACACCCCTTCGGTGACCAATAAATATTATAGGCACTACGAGCGAACAGCTCGGCAGCTGGGCTCCGATGAGTATTTTACCAAACGTCGCCCGGGCTTCACAACCCGATGCTAAACCGGGGCCGGACGTGTTGGCCCCGGCGTATTGGGATGATCCGTCGGGCTTGGCTGCCGCTCATCCGAACGGTGCGCTCGCTGCGTGCCGGCTGTTCTGTTATGGGTTGCTTACCGTCGGGTTGTTGCCAGTACAGATAGTTGGGCTGCTTTGCTGGCCGGCGCTGGCAAACGCAATCCCGCGCCTGCATCACCGGCTATGCGCCTGGATCATCGGGCTTAAAATTCACGCCGAGGGTCAACCGGCATCCGGACAACCGGTTCTGTTCATCAGCAATCATATTTCTTATTTCGATATCATTGCGCTTGGCTCGATCCTTCGGGCTAGCTTCATCGCCAAAAGCGATGTTGCGGCGTGGCCGGTCTTCGGCCTGTTGGCGCGGTTGTGCCGCACCGTGTTCGTTGAGCGACGCGTGGCCGGCGCCCGCGGTCATATAGCGTGTATTCGCGACCGGTTGAAGCAGGCCGATTCATTGGTCGTCTTTCCCGAAGGCACCAGCAGTGATGGCAGCCGGGTTCTGCCGTTCAAGAGCACTCTGTTCGCAGCAGTCGAGGGAGAGGCCATCACCGTTCAACCGATTTCAATCAGCTACACACGATTGAACGGCATGCCGATTGGCCGCGCCCTGAGGCCCCTCTACGCTTGGTATGGCGACATGGATCTCGGGCCGCATCTTTGGGCGGCACTATCCTATGGCTCCGCCGAGGTTGTCATCCGGTTTCACCCCCGGTCATCGCCTCTGAATTTGCCAATCGAAAATCATTGTCGCAGTATTGCCACGACCAGATCGCGAACGGGATAGGACCTCGGATTAACACCATCCGGACAAAGACGCGAGCCGCTACTTGACTTACCCATGGCCAGTGATAGTCTCCAACGGATATCTACGCGGGAATCGGAAGAGAATGCCTGCGATAAAAGTTGATCGCTTACTGAATGGCGCCGGATGACGGTTGCAAATCAGCATGGC
>CALMRI010000043.1 GCA_937776645.1 uncultured Alphaproteobacteria bacterium
TATTTTTTCGGCAGATCACCGCCCTGGGGAAACGGTGACTTTCGGGAGGTCGGGATATGCGAGTGCTCCGGCGCCCAAAGCGATTCCAGGCCCCGCTCCTCCATCGCCCTCGCCAACGCGACAGGGCCAATGGAATAATCGGTGAAGAACAGTGAAGCGCCAACATGCATGACAAACTCCCGGTTGTGAAGATTTAGGGGGTTCGAGGCGCGCCACTCAACTTCCGAGCGGCGTCTCCTTTTCGATAACCGCGACTTCGGCCTTCAGCTTTAACAACCCGATGTCACGATTATGGAACAGTTCCTCCGGGCTCATGCCGCCATAGTCAAAATAGCCGGCGCCAAACATCACGCCTTGGCGACCTTGCTCCATCAACCTGTCCAAAGTCGGGCTGCTGCCCTGAGGCGCCGGCGGCTGATAGGTTTGGTTCACCATGCCCCGCTGCATCATGTCGAGGCCGGTGAAGTCGGCCTTCATCAGCGCCCCCATCAGCGCCATCCGCAACGCCAGGCCGTATTTGATCGAGTCGTCGATCGCCCGCGCCGACGCCCAGCCCTCATCCAGCAACTTGGTGATCTCCAGCCCCATCGCCGCCTGCAGCCGATTAGCAACATAGCCGTTGATGAATTTCGCGAACAGAACCGGTTTCTTGCCCATCCCCAAGTAAAGCGCCTGCATCGTCGGCAGGATATCTTTGTCGGTCTCGGGGCCAGCGGCCAGATCCACCAGGTCGATGATGTAGGGCGGCGTATACCAATGCGCGATCACGCAGCGTTGCAGTCGGCGGGCCGGAACCAACGGAAAAATATCCAGGCTCGACGTATTGCTAGCCAAGATCGCCATCAGCGGCGCAGCGGCATCGATTTCGGAGAAGACCTGAGTCTTGACCGGGATATTCTCGACCACCGCCTCAACGATGAGATCAGCGTCCGCGACTGCGTCGGCCAGCGCCGGCACCGGGGTCACACGGGCAATGATCTTGGTTCGCTCCGCCGCGTCGATCGCGCCGGCATCGACCATGCTCTGCAGCGCGCTGGCGATCAGCTCCACGCCGCGCTTGAGCTGCGCCTCGCTGACATCCTGCATCTTGACCTGGTGGCCTCCCGCCGCGTGCACCAGCGCCAAGGCATGGCCCATTAACCCCGCGCCGATCACCGTGACCTTGCTGTTCGCGTCCATTTACCGGCTCCTGATTGGAATTCCCGTTCGCGCAAGCCTAGCCAAATGGGTTGCTGGGTGCAGTGGAATTCCGGTTGCCCACTCGGATATCAGAAGGGCGCGATCCCCGGATCGCCTACTGACGAACAACCCTGGAAAGATCGCCCAACCCCGCTACACTCCCCCGACCCATTGGACTGACCGAAAGAGACTTAAACATGACGAGCGCGCCTATTTTAATCGCCGGCGGTGGCATCGGTGGTGTCGCGGCGGCCCTAGCCCTTGGACAAAAGGGCTATCAGGTCCGGCTACTTGAACAGGCAAGCGAGTTTGGTGAGGTCGGCGCCGGCATTCAGCTTGCCCCCAATGCCTTCAAGATGTTCAAGATCCTCGGACTGACCGAGGCAATCAGCAATCTGGCGGTGTTTCCCGACGGACTGGTCATGCGCGACGGCGTGAGCGGCACCGAGATCACCCGTATCCCAGTGAATACCGAGGCATTTCAGAAGCGTTTTAACTTTCCCTACGGTGTCATCTACCGCCCGGACCTGCATCAGGTTCTGGTAGAGGCCTGCCACCAGATCCCAGAAATCGAGCTATTGTTCGGCAAGAACGTCACCGGCCACCAGGAGACCGACCAGGGTGTGACGGTCACCTGCGAGGATGGCGAGGTGCATCACGGCAGTGGATTGATTGCCGCCGACGGGTTGTGGTCGGCCATTCGCCAGAGCATCGTCGGTGACGGTGCGCCCAGAGTTTCCGGACATGTCGCCTACCGGGCGGTGCTGCCCCTGTCCGAGGTTCCCCAACATCTACGTTGGAATTCCGTGGTTCTTTGGGCGGGCCCTAGAACCCATCTGGTGCAATATCCGTTGCACCGGGGTGAGATCATGAACCTAGTCGCGGTGTTTCACAGCGACCGTTATGAGGAAGGCTGGAACGTCTTCGGCGACCCGGAGGAACTGCGGCAACGATTCGCCGGGCAGCATCCCGACGTCCTGGCCCTGCTCGAGCGCATCGAGTCCTGGCGGATGTGGGTGCTCTGCGATCGTGAACCGGTGAAGACCTGGAGCCGAGGCACGGTCGGCTTGATCGGCGATGCGGCACATCCGATGCTGCAATACTTGGCACAGGGCGCCTGCATGGCGATCGAGGATGCGGTGTGCCTGGCGACCCGTCTTGAACGGCGCAACGGTGATCTGACCCAAGCGCTTTTGGACTACCAGCGCGACCGCTATCTCAGGACGGCGCGGGTACAGCTGACCGCGCGGTTCTATGGCGACGCCTATCACGCGGCGGGACCGACGGCGGAGTTGCGCGACATGGCCCTCAAGGCCCGCACGCCAGAGCAATCCCATGCCGGCGTCGCCTGGCTCTACAGCGGGGTCGATGAAAGCGGTGGTCAGCTGTTATAGGTGGCGTTTCCGTGGCGGTCGCGCCACCTTTGCACAATCATCGTGATGACGTCGCGGCTTGGATCCGCCGCCCGCACCGGGTCCAGTGCCTCGGCCCAATCGATGTCGACATCGCTCTGCCGCCGCAAGACATCCTCCAGACACTCTCCCGTTGCCGCCGCCTCGAGCGCCACGCGCTTCATCAGCGCTTGAGCCTCGGCGCGCGGCATGTGGCCGGCCAGCGCGAAACTCGCGGCCTCGGCCATCGCCGCACCGCCGCCAAGATCTAACCCGGCTCGCATCCGCTCGGGATCCGCCTCCAGGGTTTCGCCAAGCACCTGCGCGTGCCGCAGGGCAGCGGCGGCGGCGACCACGACCTGAGGCACGACCAACCATTCCAACGGCCAGGACACACCGTCACGTTCTTCCAGATGGGTTGCGGTAAAATGCGCCGGCGCCATCAGGCCGGAGACGAAACGCGCCAGCGTGCCGAGCGCCTCAGCGGTTACCGGATTGCTCTTTTGCGGCATTGTCGAGGAGCCGCCGCCGGTTCCGGCGCGCGCCTCACGGATTTCCGAGCGGCCCATCACCATCAGATCACCGGCGATCTTGCCCAAGGCGCCGGCCAGTTGGCCGTGCCAATCCATCGCCGCAATCAACGCCACCCGGCTGGTATGCCATGGTGGCGAAGCGGCCATGCCCAATTCAAGGGACAGGGCTTGAATGATCGCTGGTCCATGCGGCGCAACCGCCGTATTAGCCCCGGAGGCGCCGCCGAACTGCACCCGAAAGAGTCTTGGCCGCAATTCGTCCAACATCTCGGACAGATCGATCAACGGCTGCGCCCATTGGGCAATCCGCAAACCAAAGCTGATCGGGGTCGCCACCTGGCTGCGGGTGCGCCCCGCCATTGCGGTACCGGCCTCGCGTTCCGCCGCCAACAGCAATGTATCGATTAGGCGGGTCAGCCGGGTATCGACGATATCGACGCTCCGCCGCAGCCGCAGCAGCAGACCGCCATCCATAATGTCATGGGTCGTCGCGCCCCAATGCAGCCATTGGGCGGCGCTTGGATCGAGCCGTTTTCTGAGCGCCGTAACCAGACCCGGCACCGGGACCGCCGCCGCCGTGGTCGAGGCGGTCAATTCCTCCGGCGGGATCACCAAACCCTCCATCGCCGCATCGAGCGCTGCAGCGGCTGCAACCGGTATGACGCCGCAACGCGCCTGGGCGCGCGCCAGGGCGCGCTCGAAATCTATCATCGCCGCGATCTCGGCCTCGTCGGAGAATAGGGGCCCAATCTCCGGATCGCCGAAGACCCCGGCGAAAACCGTTGAATCAAGCGGCGAGACGGCCATCGTGGTCACTCCGAACTGCGCTGCAAACCAGGGAGCTCAGCCATCCGCTGGGGGTTAACCAACCAGCGTCGCCTCGGTCTTCTGGCGCACCTCGTCCATGGCGACCTCAGGCGCCAATTCGACCACCTTAATCCCGCCTTCGACGACATCGAACACGCCGAGATTGGTGATGATCCGGTCGACAACGGCCTGGCCGGTCAACGGGAGGGTGCATTTCTTCAGCAGCTTTGACTCGCCGGCCTTGTTGGCGTGATCCATCAGCACGACAATGCGCTGGACACCCGCCACTAGGTCCATCGCCCCGCCCATGCCCTTGACCAGGCGCCCCGGGATCATCCAATTGGCCAAGTCCCCGGTTTCCGAGACCTCCATGGCGCCAAGGATCGACAGGTTGATATGCCCTCCCCGCACCATCGCGAAGCTTTGGGAGGATGAGAAATAGCTGGTCCGGTCCAATTCGGTCACCGTTTGCTTGCCGGCATTGATCAAATCGGGATCGATCTCATCCTCGGTCGGGAAAGGCCCCATGCCGAGCATGCCGTTCTCCGACTGCAGGGTGATGTCGTAATCGGCTGGCACATAATTCGACACCAAGGTCGGTATCCCGATCCCGAGATTGACGTAAAAACCGTCCTCGAGCTCCAGGGCCGCCCGCGCGGCCATTTTGCTACGATCCCAAGGCATGCTTCGCCCTCCCCTTAAGCCGCACGCGTGGTGCGCTGTTCGATTCGCTTTTCGTGCGCGCCCTGGAAGATCCGCTGCACATAGACGCCCGGCGTGTGGATGGCCATTTTGTCGAGGCTGCCCACCGGAACAATCTCCTCCACCTCGGCGATCGTCACTTTGCCCGCCGTGGCGCATTCCGGGTTGAAATTCATCGCCGTTCTACGGTAGGTCAGATTACCCTGAGCGTCGCCTTTCCAAGCCTTGATGATGGCCAAATCCATCTTCAAGCCGCGCTCCAGCACATAGGTCTTGCCGTCGAATTCCTTAAGCTCCTTGCCCTCGGCGATCTCGGTGCCGACGCCGGTCGCAGTATAGAAGCCGGGAATACCGGCGCCGCCGGCCCGCAGCCGTTCGGCCAAGGTGCCCTGGGGATTGAATTCGATCTCCAACTGGCCGGCTAAATATTGCTGCATGAACAGGTCGTTCTCCCCAACATAGGATGAAATCATCTTCTTCACCTGTTTATCCTGCAGCAGTAGACCAAGCCCAAAATCGTCGACCCCGGCATTGTTCGAGGCGACCGTCAGGCGTTTGGTGCCCGCGTCCTTGATCGCCTGGATCAAGTTTTCCGGAATGCCGCAGAGTCCGAATCCGCCAGCCGCGATGCTCATGCCATCGAACAGAATACCGTCGAGTGCGCTCGCGGCGTCCTGATAAACCTTGCCCATCCTCTTCTCCCCAAACATCAATGGGATTTCTCGAAACCCACTTGCCATATGACGTGTTGCCGTATTTCGCACATTACGCGCCGCCGTGCACCCCCGGGTTGCCCGCCAGCGGTGCATCGCCCGGCAATGAGCACGCTTCGGGTAAGCAACCCCGCCCAGGCCTTGCCACGAGATGGCGCCTCGTTCGAGGAAATTTGAAGGATTTGGCGGGATCAAAATATCACAAAAACGACCCACCCGTCGTTTTTTGGCATTTTTGATTGATCCTGAAGGCCGCGCGGTGTTTTCTGCGCCGTGCAATCGGGTCGCCCGACCTTAGCCATCATCAGCAGATCAGGGAACGTCATGAAACCGATCGAGAGCGCCGAAGAGATTTCAGCCCTGGCTTTTGGCTTCATGGCCTCCAAAGCATTGTTTGCCTCCTTGCATATCGATATTTTTGGCGCGCTAGCGTCCGGCGCGAAAAGCGTTGAGGAATTAGCGGCGGGCACCAAGGTCCCCCCCCATCGCATCGCGACCCTGGTCACCGCCTTGGTGTCGGTTGGTTTATTAGTACGTGAGGGTGAACTGATCGCGAATGGCCCGGCCAGCGAACAATATCTGGTGCGAGACGGCGCCAACTATTTCGGGGACTACCTGCGCTTTCAAATCGACCGGCAAATGTATCCATTCATGGAGAATTTAGAGCAAGTCCTGATCGGCGAAACCGATAGCGTAGAGTTCGCAAATTACGCCGATTGGATGGCGGATAAGAGTCAGGCGGAAATGTTTACTCGTTCGCAGCATTCCGGCTCTCTTGGCCCGGGGGCGGTGCTAGCGAAACGCTTGTCGCTTAGCGATAACGCGACCTCACTGCTTGATGTCGGCGGCGGTTCCGGCGCCTTTTCAATCATGTTCTGCAAGCGCTATCCCAAGCTACGCGCCACAGTGCTCGACTTCCCGAACGTGATCGAGGTCGGCCGGCGCTTCGTCGCCGAGGCGGGGCTGGAGGACCGGATCGATTTCATCGCCGCCGACGGCATGGCGGCGCATTGGCCGGCAAACCAGGACGTGGTGTTGATGAGCTATCTGTTTTCCGGCGTTCCCGAGGACGCGATCCCCAATCTCTGCACCGAAGCGCACCGGGTACTCAAGTCTGGTGGCCACGTCGCCGTACATGACTTCATGGTGGCTGATGACCGCACGGGCCCACCCCTCGCCGCACTCTGGCAGCTGCAACATATGGTCTATACGCCGGATGGAATCGGTCTGACCCCAGGTTACGTCCAGGCAACTCTAGAGATGACTGGTTTCGAGGCCTCCAAGGGTCGCGATCTGATCCCTGGGATGACTCAGGTGATCACCGGGCGGAAACCCTAATAACGAACACATACCGGCCGCCGAGGCAATCGCACCGAGCGACTTGCCGCCTATCAGGGCGATGACTCTATTTTCGAACAAAATTACGCAGAAAACATCGAACGCGACTGCCTTAAAGCCCGGATTACGGCACGGTATCCGCTACTCGATACAACCCGACGCGCTCCGGCGTTGTTGGGCCGCGGATGCGATGGCATTCTCGACTCAGCGGCGCGTCGGCGTCGCGGCAGTCCAGAGAGGGCCGAGTCATGAAGTTCAAGCGTGTCGAGCATGTTGCAATCGCCGTCAAAAGCATGGAAAAAATGCGGGACATCTTCGAGAACAAGCTCGGGATTCCCCTGGAATACGAAGAAGACTTCCCGCGTTACGATACCAAAATTGCCATGTATCCGATCGGCGAAACCTATCTTGAGGTGCTGGAATCCGGCAGTCCCGACAGCGAAACCTCGAAATGGATCGACGAGCATGGCGAAGGTCTGTTCCATATCTGCCTGGAGGTCGAAGATATCGACGGCGCCCTAATCGAGTTGAAAGAAAAGGGCGTCAAGCTGATCGACGAAACGCCACGCATCGGCCATGGCGGCTCGCGCATCGCGTTCATCGATCCCGAGGCGACCGGTAATCTGCTGATCGAGTTGGCGGAAATTCCGGCTGGCGCCCACCACGCCCCGGCTTAACCGGCACGCCTTCAGCACCGGGCCCAAAAACGGCCCGCAAGACGGACCGAGCAACACCGATCTTAAGGACAGAACGTCATGCGCATTCTCATCACCGACCGTCACACCTCCGGCGACGAGCATATCGAACAGGACGCGGTAGGTCCGGATATCGAGCTGGAATTTTTTGACCACCACGATCAGGTCACCGACGAGGCCTGGGCGCGCGCCGATGGCGTCGTCACCTATCGCGGCACAGCGGCAGTGATGGCGGCTCTGCCAAAAATGCAACGGGCCCGGATCGTGGTGCGCGGTGGAGTCGGGTTCGACGGATTGGATCTAAAGACACTTGGCGAGCGAAGCATCGCCGTCTGCACGGTGCCGGACTATGGAACGACCGAGGTCGCCGACCATGCGATCGCCCTGATGCTCTCGCTGCGACGCGGCCTCGACCGTTATGACGGACGCATGCGCCAGGACCCCAAGGGCCTTTGGCGTTACCTTGAGAGCCCGTGTATCGACCGACTGCGAGGTCGCACTTTCGGCGTCTTTGGCTTGGGCAGGATCGGCCTTGCGGCGGCCCGGCGGGCCAGCGGTTTCGACATGAATGTGGCGTTCTACGACCCGCACCTTCCGGACGGCGTCGATTTGTCCACCGGTTACAAGCGCGTCACAAGCGCCGAGGAACTGTTCGAGACCGCCGATACAATAAGCATTCACTCCCCCCATACCGACGAGACACGGGGCGCGGTCAACGGCAATCTACTCGGTCGGATGAAACCCGGCGGGATCGTCATCAACACGGCGCGCGGCCCGATCGTCGATCTGGACGCCTTATACGAGGCATTGAAGGCCGGATGCCCGGCCGGTGCGGCGCTCGACGTATTGCCGGTGGAGCCGGCGGATACCGAGCACCCCCTGATAAAAGCCTATATGAACCGCGAGGATTGGCTTGAGGGTCGGCTAATGATCACCCCGCACGCGGCGTTCTATAGCCCACCGGGCCTACACGATTTACGCTCCAAGGCGGTCGCGACGGTGGCCCAGAGACTGCGTGACGGCACCACCCGGAACTGCCAGAACCTCCACTATCTTGTGGAGTAACCAACTAGGAAATCACTAGAAACCCCATACCCAGACACGCCCGAGTGGAGAGCCGGCCCATGGGCACTATGCGCAGTTATCAGATCGCCAAGTTCGGCGGCGCGGTTTCCGAAGCCATCCTCGACATCCCGGAACCACATGGTACCGAGGTGCTGATCAAGGTCACCCATGCCGGTGTTTGTCACTCGGATCTGCATATCGCCGACGGTTTCTACGATCTAGGTGCATGCGCCAAGCTGACCCTTGGGGGCCGGGGTATCAACCTGCCTCACACCATGGGCCATGAAGTGCTGGGAACCGTCATCAAGGCCGGGCCGGATGCCGCCGAGGCGCCGAGGCGCCGGTCGGGGCTTCCCGGCTGGTGCATCCTTGGGTCGGCTGCATGGAATGTTCCGAATGTCAGCGCGGCCGCGAGAACTTTTGTGTGAAGGCGCAGTCAGTCGGCGTCTTCCGGCCCGGTGACTATGCCGAGTATATGCTAGTCCCGCATCCAAAATTCTTGGTCAATGCCGACGGTATCGACCCCGCCGTCGCCACGCCCTATGCCTGCTCCAGCGTTACCGTATACAACGCGCTGAAGAAGGCGCTGCCGGAGGGCGATGATGAATGGCTGGGGATCATGGGTTGCGGCGGCCTCGGCCTTGGCGCTGTGACCATCGCCAAGGCGTTGGGCGTGAAAAATATCGTCTCCTGCGACATCAACGATGCAAAGCTCCAGGCGGCGCGGGACAGCGGCGCGGCGGGGACGGTGAACCTGAAGGCAGCCGACGCACATCAGCAGCTGCGCAGCGTCACCGGCGGCGGGCCGAAGTCGGAGGAACCCTGGATGATCTGCGCAACGGCAAGATCGTCGGTCGCGTAGTGTTGACGAATTGATCGCGCGCGAGGATCTCTCCCGGCGGCACCTAAACTGGGGCCAACTGTTCCGCCATCCGCCGCAACTCGGCCTTCTGGATCTTGGTGCCGTTCGGGCTCGGTGTGCTTGGAAAGGCATCTATCGGGATGACCCGGACCGGCACCTTGAAGCCGGCCAAGGATTGCCGGCAATGATCAATCAGCGCCGCCTCGTCGATTACCGCGCCGGCCTCTAGGATAACAAAAGCCACCGGCCTGTTGCCGCGAGCGGTGGTGATAGCGACGGTCTGGGCGTCGGCGACGGTTTGGTGCGCGCATAGATGGGTCTCGATCTCCAGCGGATTGACTAGAAACCCACCCAGTCGCAGCACGTCTCCCATACGCCCAAGATAGGTGAAGGCACCGTCCGCCTGTATCGTCCCCAGGTCACCGGTCTTGAAATACCCATCCTCGGTCATCGCCTTGGCCGTCGCCTCGGCGTTTCCGTAATAACCGGCGAAAAGGTTCGGGGTCCAAATCTCCAATTCCCCCTCCCGGTCTTCGCCCAACACCTCGCCGGAATCCGGATCGCGGATCCGAACCTTGGCGTCCCTACAGACCGGCACGCCGCCGCCCACGGTGCGAATTCCCTCCGGGTCGTCCATCCGGCGTAACGAAAAGAACGAGAAGACCTCACTCATGCCAAACGGGCCGAGTAGCGGAAAGCCGCGCTGGTAGGCGGTGACATAAAACTCAGCAAGCGCCGAATTAAAGGTGGCATAGGGGCAGAACCGCAACGCTGGATAAGGTTTTTCGGCCCCGCCGGTCAACCTGTCCCCCTCGGTGAGAAGCCGGCTGAACATATCATCGCCGCCGGCGACATGAGTGACCGTGTGCCGCAACATCAACGCGGCAGTTTCGCTTGCCTCAAACATCACCGGAATGACCGTTGGCGCGCCGGCGCGCAACGTCGCCAATAGATAGATAAACCCGAACACCCCGCAGAATGGCAAGGATTGCAGCACCATCGTACCGGGATTCCAAAGTTGCAACATCCGCGCCACATCGCAGGCATGACGCACCACCTGCTGCTGGTTATGGAGGACGAATTTCGGCAGGCTGGTGGTTCCGGAGGTCATGAAGATTACGCAGCCACTATCCGGGCTACCCAGACCACTGTCCATCGGTTCGGCCGCCGCCAATTCAGCGTATTGAGTGACCCGCAAGCCTCCCGTCAGCACCGGTTCGCCGCCAACCTGAACCGCGCCGGACAGTCCCGCCAACAATGCCGGATCGACTTCGTTTAAGATCTCCATGTGATCAGCCCGCCCGAGGTTCGGCACGAAAGCGAGGACCTTGGGCCGCGAGCGCCGCAGGACATCTTCGATCTCGGTCCGGCGATAGCGTGTGTTCATTCCCACCCCAATCGCTCCCAACCGGGCGCAAGCACCGTAGAGACAGAGATAGGCCCTGAGGTTGGGCAGCCAGAGCCCGACGCGATCGCCCGGCTCGACGCCTAAGTTCCGGAGCCCGGACGCCACCCGCCAGACTTCCTTATCCAGATCCGCATAGCTCAGATCACCATCAGGGCAGCGGATCAGTGTGTCTCCAGCCGTCTCCGATGCATGGCTTAAAAGTTCGGAAATTGTCCGCATGCTCTGATCCTGCTCCATAGTCAAACCGATCAATAGGTCAGCGCATCGACACGAAGCTCGGCGGCGAGCTTACCCTCGGCATTGATCGCGCGCAGCAATTCCGGCCCGCCTGTAATTTGCCCGTCGGTATTCGGGCTGTCGTTTTTCGGGATGCCCCAAAGCGTCACGGTGTCGTCCCAATAAACTGGTCGGGCGAACCGGGCGGTCACATCGAATGTTCGGGGCGCCCGATCCCGGGCCAGGGCGCCCATCATCCAGATCATCGTTTGAATACCTTGCGAAACCGGCGCCCGATAGCCATAGCGGCTGGCGAAGTCCGGCTCGAAATGGATGAGATTGCCGACATCCTCGGAGAACGCCATCACATCCTCCGGGCGCACGGTCTTGTCGTTCAGCAAAGCCAACCCCTGTCGTGGATCTTCATCCTTTCGCCGGGTTCCCCGACTGGCACCCATTTTCGCAGGGTCGGTCTTTAGGCGGAACATCTCTGCCGTCACCGCGATATCGCCATCGGCCCGGACAAACTCGAATTTTTGGACAATCCGGCGACCGCGCGGATCCGCCTCGTCTGAGGCGATCCAACCACGCTGGACCAAGGGCTCACCGATCATCGCTGGTTGGTGCAAGCCGAAACGTTGGGCCATATGAACCATGCCATCGAGCACCACGCCTCCGGCGGTCATCGCCTTGAAGCAATCTTGGCCAAACAATCCAGTCTCGGCGGTATCGCCGTACAACTCCGGGTCCACACCGCAGGCCCGCAGCTTGCGTGCCTGATACTCCGCCGTACGCTGGGCGATACGCTCGGGAAAGACGGCCAGGGCTTCCTCGGCGCAGTCACCTTGATCCATGGGCTCATTCCCCCGAACGCGAATGCCGCACTCTAGATTCTCTGGTGAATCGGGACACGGGCTGTTTGCAGCCGAGACGATTTAACACAACCCTGGCAAGCGGGATCGCCGTTACGCCTCCAACCACGTCCGTTGCCAAAGCGGCAGGACGAAGGACGCCTGGTGAATATCCGCATCGTAATGCCGGCCTTGATGCGCCCGGAACGAATGACGTAGGGACACGCCATCACGGCCATAAAGGAAAAACCCAAAATCAGCGCCCGGATAGAACGGTGCATTGGCCCGGTAAATTTCGATATGGGGCAACAAGCCGGTGCGCTGCATGACCGACACCAAGTTCTCGCCTCCGGCACTCTCTTCCTGAAGGAAATGGCCGCCGCTCACCGAAAGAAACAGGCTGTCTGAATCGAGAATCACGCCGGTTGGCGAGACTAACTCCACCAATTCAGTGAAAAAACCCTCGGTAAACAGATTGGCCGATGGCCCCACCGGCTCGGTCAGATCGAGAACGATAAGGTCATAGGTCCCG
This sequence comes from uncultured Alphaproteobacteria bacterium, assembly GCA_937776645.1. Classification (GTDB taxonomy): domain Bacteria; phylum Pseudomonadota; class Alphaproteobacteria; order Thalassobaculales; family Thalassobaculaceae; genus JADHLJ01. The sequence goes on from CALMRI010000043.1 coordinate 12,293, forward strand.
CCAGCTTGACGTGCCCGGCTGACGAAGCCCGCAGCGTCCTCGACGGCCAGTGTGACCCTTGGGTCATCGTAGTTTCCCTGGATCCCGAGATAGTGGTTGGAAAGCGCGATCACCCGCCTGTCTATCTCGACCATGGTGACCGAGGTCACGAAGTCATGGACAAGCGCCTCGCGCAGAATGCCCCCATCACCGCCGCCAATGATCAACACCGAGCTGTCCCGCCGTTCCCGTCCCAATAGCGGCACATGCACGGCCATCTCATGATAGATAAATTCGTCGGCCTGACAGGCCTGTACATAACCATCAAGCACAAGAATGCGGCCGAAATCATCATGCTCCAAGATCTCGATGGTCTGGTACGGGCTCTCTTCGCGATGCAGCACCCGCGCTTCAAGCGACAGCGCGATGCCCAGTTCGCCGGCTCTCTCACGCCACCAGAATTTTACCGCGTGCGGCGATAACCCAGTCCCTGAAGCCTCTTCAGCCCCGGCTTCCCCATCAATCCAAATTTCCACGTCAGTCAATATCGACAGCGGCCCCGGCCGCTCCGTAGCCGGTATAACCGCCATCGATTGGAATCACCGTGCCGTTCACATAACTGGCCAGCGGAGAGGCCAGGAACATCATGACATTACCAATCTCCTCGGGCGTCGCCAATCGCCCCATCGGGGTGCGGCGCTGTATCGCCTTCTCGTCCACCCGGCCGCTGGCGATCAGGGTTTTCACCATCGGTGTCGCTACATAGGCGGGCGAGACCGCGTTGACCCGCACCCCATACTGGCCCCATTCGCTGGCCAGCGACTTGGTTACTCCCGCCACCCCATGCTTCGAGGCAGTATAGGCGTTGCGGTAAGGCAGGCCGACCAGGCCGGCAATCGAGCTGATATTGACGATCGCCCCCTCTCCCTGCTCCAGCATATCCGCCGCTACCGCCCGGCAGGTCAGATAAGTACCGGTCAGATTGATGTCGATAATCCGCTGCCAATGCGCCACCGATTGCTCCAGGGTCGGCGCGAAGGTATCGGAAACGCCGGCGCAGTTGATCAATACATCGATCCGGCCGAGCCCGGCCCTGGCGGTCGCAACGATATTGGCAACCGATTCCTCATTCGAAACATCGCCCGGCGCCGCGACATGCCGGTTACCTAGATCTCGCGCCACCTCGCGGGTTTTGCCCTCGTCGATATCGGAAATCGCAACCGCCGCACCCTGGGCAGCGAACAATGTTGCGCTGGCCCGGCCGATGCCGCTCGCCCCGCCGGTGATCAGTACGCCCTTACCGGAAAAATCCAAACCACTCATGTCCTAGGCTCCCTGCTCGATGATCTTTGGTGGTTGGTGCGCGGTGACTTCTGGCAACGGGTCGGTGAATTTCTCGACCTCGACCAGCGCCGTATGCGAGGTCGGCCCCTGGGCCAGCCGCGAGGTACCGGTATCCCGGGTCAACACATTCGGATTGCCATGCTTGCAGACCGAACCGATCTGACCTGGTTCCTGCGGGTCATACCAGGCGCCGGTGGAGAGCTGAATGACGCCGGGCATCACCGCATCGCTCAAGATCACCCCGACCAAACAGGCGCCGCGATCGTTGAACACCTTGGCAACATCGCCAGCACCGATGCCCCGCGCCACGGCATCAGCCCGGTTCATCGTCATCGGCTCCCGCCCCTGGATCTTGCTGCCCCGGCTGACCGAACCGCTATCAAGCTGACTGTGCAGACGAGTGCTCGGTTGGTTCGAGATCATGTGCAACGGAAAGCGCGCGGCCTCCGGCGCTCCCAACCACTCAAACGGCTCTTGCCAGGACGGATGGCCCGGACAGTCGTCATAGCCAAAGCCGTCGATCACCTCCGAGAAGATCTCAATCCGCCCGGACGGCGTGGTTAAGGGATTGGCGACCGGGTCGGCCCGGAACGCCTCCAGCATGACCATCGGGCCATCAGGCTGCAGCACCTCGTGCGGCCCCTCCTGCCAGAACGTGTCGAAATCCGGCAACGCGAACCCGGCGCCGCCAGCCCTTTGCCGGGCCTGGTCCCAGAGATGACGCAGCCAGTCGTTCTCATCGCGGCCCTCGGTAAAGGTCTCACGGCACCCCAGACGCTCGGCCAGATCCGCGAAGATGGTATAATCGTCACGGCTTTCTCCCACCGGATCGATCGCCTTGTGCATTGGCGAGATGGTCTGTTCCCAATGCGCCATCATCAAATCATTACGCTCCAGCGCCGAGGTCGCCGGGAAAACGATGTCAGCGTGGCGCGCCAGGGCGGTCCACCAGATTTCGTTGACGATGACGCATTCCGGGCGGCGAAAGGCCTCGACCAGACGGTTGAGGTCCTGGTGGTGGTGAAACGGATTACCGCCGGCCCAATAGACCAGCTTGGCCTCTGGATAGGTCCGGGTAGCGCCGTCATACTCATAGGTTCCGCCGGGATCGAGCAGCATGTCGGCGATGCGGGCGACCGGAATAAAGTCCTTAATCGGGTTTTCGCCCTGCGGCAAGGCGGGCCACTTGAACAGCTTAACCGAATTACCAATGCCGTTTTCAGAGCCATAGCCGATGCCAAAGCCACCGCCGGCCAGGCCGATCTGCCCGACCAACGCGGCCAGCACCACGGTCAACCAGATCGGTTGCTCGCCATGGTCGCCGCGCTGCACCCCCCAAGCGGTCAAGATCATGGTCCGGCAATCGGCCATGCGGCGCGCCAAATCAACGATCGTTGCCGCGGCGATGCCGGTTATCCCCGCGGCCCAAGCAGCATCCTTCGGCTGACCATCATTGTCACCCATTAGATAGGGTCGGAACTTCTCCAACCCAACCGTATGGCGGGCGATGAAATCCTTATCGTAAAGATCCTCCGCCACCAAGGTGTGGGCCAGCGCCAGCATCAGGGCGGTATCGGTGTTCGGCCTGACGGCGATCCATTCCGGCGCGAACATATGCGCCAAATCGTTGCGCAGCGGACTGATATTCACGAACTCGACGCCGGCTTCGTAGCAGCTCTGCAACGCCTCATGCAGCGTGTGACGGCCGACCCCGCCTGACGTCACCTGGGCATTCTTGTGCGGTAGACCGCCAAACATAACCAACAACTCGCAATCCGAAGCGATATCCGGCCACTGGGTAGCGCCATCCATTACCACTTCGCGCATTTCGGCGACCACATGCTTCAGGGTCACCTCGGCCGCCGCGTGGCTATAGCTGTTCTGGTGGCGGACATAGCCGCCGGCGGCATTCATGAACCGGTGCACCTGGCTCTGGGCATGATGAAATCGACCGGAAGAGCCCCAACCATAGGAGCCCGCGAAGATCGAGCCGTTGCCGAATTCGCTCCGCACCCGTTCGATCTGCCCGGCAGCCAGATCCAGCGCCGTTTCCCAGGACACCGCAACGAATGGCTCAGCCCCACGCCCGGCCGGATCGGCAGCTATACCGTTCTCCAAAAAGCTTTTGCGAACCATCGGGCGGCGCACTCGCACCTGATCAACCACCGCATCGACGATGCCCGGGCCGATAATCGCCGGCGACGGGTCACGCTCGTAATCATGAACCGCCTTCAACCGACCGTTCTCGACCTCGGCGTAATAGGTGCCCCAATGGGTGGAGGTGGGGGTTAGGCGGGGTTCTGCTTCGATGACCATGGGATGGCTCCGGCGCTGCTACAGCAACAGGTCGAGAGTTTTACAACGCCTTGCGGGGCGCGTCACCTGTCGAGCGCGCTGCTTTGGCTCCCGGCTCCTCTATCGGCGCTTCTCCTCCGACATTTCCACATTCCCGATGCTTCGCGCCCTACCCTCGCCCGATCCGCCGTGCTACGAGCCTTGTGCTGAATTTCATTGCCAAGCCACACGGGAGCATTGCATGGCCGATCCATGGACCGTCGAGGCGCATCGCCTCTTCAAAAAGCACGGAATCAAGACCGTCGGCTATGTGCCCGACGCCGGGCTGACCGACTTGATCAATGCCTGTGACGCCGATAACGACATCAAGGCCGTCGTCATGACCACCGAGGAGGAAGGCATTGGCCTGTCGTCCGGAGCTTGGCTTGGCGGCGAAAAGGCGGCGATACTGATGCAGAGTAGCGGCGTCGGCAATACCGTCAATGCGATCGCCTCGATCGTCTCGTCCTGTCAGTTTCCGCTATTCATGATCGTCACCATGCGCGGCCAATACGGCGAGTCCAATCCCTGGCAGATCCCGATGGGGCAGGCCACCGCCCCAGTGCTGCGCAGCGTTGGGGTTAGGGTCTACGAGGTCGATACGGAAGAAGACGCCGTCGGCGCGATCGAGAACGGGCTAAAGATGGCCTTCGTCTCTAATGCCGCCGTCGCAGTGCTGATCGGCCAGAAGCTGATCGGCGCCAAATCCTTTATCGCTGATGTCGCCGAGGAGGTGACCCATGTCTGAGCTAAAACTCGAGCGCGCCGATGTGATGGCCAAATTGATGACGGTGCGCGGCGATGCGTTAATCATCGCCGGCCTTGGCTCTCCGGTCTGGGACGTCGCCTCGTCCGACCATAAGCCAGAGAACTTTTACCTCTGGGGGGGTATGGGCTGCGCCATCAGCATGGGGCTGGGCTGCGCCCTGGCGCAACCCGACCGCAAGGTTTGGGTCATCACCGGTGACGGCGAGGCGCTGATGGGGGTTGGCTCCTTCGCCACCGTCGCCAGCCAGCGACCGGCTAATCTAGCGGTCGTCGTGCTCGATAACGAGCATTACGGCGAGACCGGCATGCAGCGTACCAGCACATCACATGGCGCCGATCTGGCGGTAATGGCGGGCGGCGCCGGCATTCCAACGACCCTTGCCATCACCGACATGGCCGGCGTCGATGGGCTGACCGCGGCCTTGACATCCGGGCCGCTGCCACTGGTCGCAGTGGTCAAGATCGCCGCGTCGAAGCCTAATCTGGTGCTGCCGGCACGAGACGGCGTTTACCTAAAGAACCGGTTTCGCCAAGCGGTCCTGGGCGCCACCGACGCGATGCATGCGAGCTAAGACGCGCCCCAGGTCGATTAAGGGTCCAGCCTCTAGCCGGCCCGGAGCGCCTCTTCAGGTTGAATAACCCGCCCGCTTGCGAATAGAACGATCTATCCATCCAGGATAGGGATCGCCCAGCTTGGGATGGACGATACCGTCCATCCGTCACCGACACAGAGAGTTCCTGGTGAACCGCTCCCATCCGAACCAGCCATGAGCCCGAAGCGCAGCACCACGGTGATTGTGCTTGGCTTCCTGATCATGGTCCAGGCAACCGGCGCCCTGGCCGGGTTCTGGCTTCCGGCGATCGCGCCTGAAATCGGCGATGGGCTAGCGCTCAGCCCGGCGTTGATCGGCTATCAGGTGCTGATCCAGTACGTCTTCGCCATGCTGTCGAGCTTGATGTCCGGCGGCGTGGTCGCCCGGTACGGGGCGTGGCGAGCCTCGCAGCTGGCGTTACTGATCTTCGCCGCCGCACATCTGATGTTCCTAACCGGGTCACTGGTGATGATCGGACTGGGCTCTGTGGTTCTCGGCTGCGGCTATGGCATGGTCACGCCGCCGGCATCGCATTTACTGAACAGGATCGTCACGCCGACGAACCGGAATTTCATCTTCTCCATTCGCTTCACCGGTGTCCCGCTCGGCGGCATCGTCGCCGGACTGGCCGGGCCCGCCGTGGCCTTGGCGTTTGGCTGGCGTGAAAGCGTCCTGGTGGTGGTGGCGGTCGCGCTCACTCTGGCCATCGCGATGCAGCCACTGCGGGCTCGCTGGGACGGCGACCGCTCTGGCGCGGCCCGGCTGCTACGCAACCCGGTGGCCGACCTGAAGATGGTGTGGAATATCGCGCCATTGCGTTGGGTAGCGCTGATGGGGCTGTGCATGGGCGCGGTCCAGACGACCCTGACCACCTATACCGTCACCATGCTGGTCGAGGATCTCGGATACACCCTGATCGCCGCCGGGATCGGTCTGTCAGCCATCCAATGCGCCAGCGTGTTCGGCCGGGTGGCCTGGGGCTGGCTTGCCGATCGGGTCGGCAGCGGCCTTGCAGTCTCCGGCGTGGTTGCGCTGATCGCGGCGTTTTGCGCCGGTGTAACCTGCCTGCTGACACCGCAATGGCCGGGGCTGGCGGTCTATGGGCTTTGTTTCGCGTTTGGTCTGGTCGGCATGGGGTGGAATGGCGTCTTCGCCAGCGAGATCGCCCGCCTAGCGCCGGTTGGTGCGGTCGGCAGCGCCACCGGCGCCTGCATGTTCATTACGTTTTCCGGTGTGTTCCTTGGACCGGTGGTCTTCGTCATCATGTATGACCTGACCGGCGCCTATACCACCACCTATTCAACCACCGCAGCGATTGCTCTGATGGCGCTGTTCTGCGTGATCCAGGCGATCCGGTCCCTGCGGCCATCCGATAGCCCCTAGTGATCTGATCGAGACGCCGCGACCCAACTGGCTTGTCGCAACTGACCCTTTCAGCCGGCGTCGAGCTTGGGGATAAAGAATACCTCGGTCGAGGCGTTCACTTCCTGAAGATAAGCGTCGTCATAGATCATACCGTCGATCGACACCGCCGTCTCTTCCTCCAGATGCTCCCGGATCCCAGGGAAAAGATCTTCCAAGGCCCGGAGGATGTCGCGCACTCTACTCGCCTCGACCTCGAATTTGGTCTCGCCGCCGGTGTATTGGCGGCTGAGGCTATTTGCGAGCACCACCCGGACCTTGGGTTTGATCATGACTGGAAGGTCACTCCGCTGCTTGCAGTAACTTCGCCGCATCGAGAGCCGCTAGCACCCGCGGCGGTGACATCGGCAGGCTTTGCAACCGCACACCCGTGGCGCCCTCGATCGCGTTGGCGATCGCGGCCATTGGCGGGCAAATGTTCACCTCTCCGACGCCCTTAACGCCGTATTTGTGGTTCGGGTTCGGTTTCTCTACCATCACCGCCTCGACCATCGGCACGTCCGAGGCCACGGGCACCCGATAGTCAAGGAACCCGGCGTTCTGCAGCCGGCCGTCCTCACCATAGATGTACTCTTCATTCAGCGCCCAACCGATACCCTGGACGACGCCGCCCTGGATCTGCCCCTCGACATAGGACGGGTGAATGGCCCGACCGACATCCTGGGACGCGGTATAGCGAAGGATGGTCACCTTACCGGTCTCCGGATCGACCTCGACATCCACGACATGTGTCGCCAGGCCCGGAGACACACCGCCGGCATTGACCTGCCCAGCGGCGCCGATCGGGCCGCCAGTCTGAGCCGCCTTGGCGGTGATATCCCCCAGTGACAAGGGTTCGAAATCTCCGACATTACTGCTAGCCGGCTTGGCAAAGCCATCTTCCCAGATGACGCCATCGACATCGACATCCCAGGTCAGAGCCGCCCGCTTGCGCAACTCATCGATGCAAGCATCCGCCGCCTTGATCACCGCTGCGCCAGTTGCCAGGGTGACCCGACTACCGCCTGTAACATGAGTGTAACCAACATTCGCCGTATCGGTGACTATCGCCCGGACCTGATCGTAATCAATGCCCAGGGTCTCGGCGGCCATTAGGGCCATCGAGGCGCGCGAGCCGCCGACATCCACACTGCCGGTCGCGACCACGGCGGTCCCGTCGGCGTTGAGATGCAGAGTGGCACTGGATTCACCGCCGCCATTGAACCAATAACCGGACGCAACACCGCGACCTTGGTTAGGTCCAAGCGAATGCTTCATGTGATCATGGGCCTCAAGCACCTCCACAGTCTCGATAAAACCAAAGCTTGGATGCGGCGAGCCCATGATGGTCTTGCTGCCCTCGACGGCACCGTTCTTACGCCGAAACTCCAGCGGACCCATGCCGATCTTCTTAGCCAGGATATCGAGCACGCTTTCGACACCAAAAGCCGAAATCGGTGATCCCGGCGCCCGATAGGCAGCCGCCTTCGGTCGGTTACTCACCACGTCGTAGCCCACGGCCTTCTGATTCTCAATGTCATAGGGCGCAAAGCAGCACAGGCAGCAGTTGATCACCGGAGAGCCAGGGAAGGCGCCGGCCTGGATGTAGTAGCTGCCCTCGGCAGCGGTGATCTTGCCACCCTTGGTGCAGCCGATTTTGATGGTCATGGCCCCACCTGAGGTCGGACCAGAGGCCTTGAACACCTCGTCACGGGTCATCACCGCACGCACCGCCTGGCCGGCCTTCTTGGAAAGCATCAGCGCCAGGGGCTCGAGATAGACAACGGTCTTGCCACCAAAACCACCACCGATCTCGGCCGGATAGACCCGCAGGTCAGCCGCCCGCATACCGGTCAACTTGGCGGTCAGCGCGCGAACCACGAAATGGCCCTGGCTGGAGCTCCAGATTTCGCCTTGGCCGTCCTCATTATAACGGGCGGTGCAGGCGTGCGGCTCGATATAGCCTTGGTGGACTGCGGCGGTGTCGAATTCCATTTCGACAATCTCGTCAGCGGCAGCGAAACCGACCTCGACATCGCCGATGCCAAAGTTTACCACCTTGGAGACATTCGACGGCTTAGTCGGCGCCGGCTCGACACCCCGGGTAATCATGTCCTCGTGCAACAGCGGCGCATTGGGCGCAGCGGCTTTCATCACGTCGATCACGTGCGGCAACACCTCGAAATCGATTTTTATCAGGCGCATTGCCTCATCAGCGATCTCAGGCGTGGTCGCGGCGACGGCGGCGATCGCGTGCCCCTCATAGAGCGCCTTCTCGCGCGCCATGATGTTCCGGGTCACGTGGTGGAAATTTACCGCCACCCGTTCCGGACCGACATAGGCAAAAGCATGGTCAGGAAGGTCGGCGGCGGTAACCACCGCCTTGACCCCGCTCAGCGCTTCAGCAGCCGAGGTATCAATGGATTTGATGCGCGCATGGGCGTGCGGGCTGCGTAACACCTTGCCGACCAACATGTTCGGAAAGACATAGTCGGCCCCGTATTTGGCCCGACCGGTAACCTTGTCGACCCCATCCGGTCGAATCGGACGGGTCCCAATCCATTTGAATTGCTTGCTGCCATGATCCATCGTCGAACCCTTTTCGGTAGCTGGATGTCGATCCCATTTTCCTTGTCCACGCGCGAGGGAGGCTGCAGCAAGGACCGATGGGATTATTGCAAATGTTCCATGAAAACTTGGTCGCTCCGCTCCTAATTGGCAAGGGCGGAAGTGCCATTACAGTGGAATAATCAGCTCCCTGGAAACGCGATATCGCGAGCACTACACTCCCCCCCGTGCGGCGCCGAAATACTGGCGCTCCGTCGGCTGAGGCGCCGCCCTTCCATTCGAAGGGGCAACCTCACTTAGATTGGATTGGATTCCACTAGCTTATCATTTTAGGAGAAAATGGTTTGCGGATTCCGGGTGAATTTATTTCTGGAAAACGGGTGAGCTCCACAACCTTCATTTCGATTCAATGACCTGGAACGATTTTACTTTCATGACGACGACATGCAGGGAGGAATTCACCGAACCGCCAAGTTTCTGGAGATTCCGATCGACGACGCTAAATGGCTCGCGAATGGGCTCCTGGCGGAAACCGCCGCGACCAAATCGACTTCAACGCCTAGCCTTTTTCGGTCAGCTGAACTCAAATCTGATAAATATCAACGGTGCCGTCGATCACGTCTTCCAGCAGCACGATCTTCTTGCGCCGGATCCGCAACGTCCCGCCGTCGTCGACCAGGGTGTAGTCGTACCAGCCGCCGCGCCAGGACTTGCCCCGCCGCGGCTCCAGCGACAGCACCGTCCACTTGGCCGACACATCCACCTCGGCTCCCGCGGTCCTCGACGATCCTGATATTGGTCACCGAATGGGCGGTCCGGGCCAGCGGCAGCGAGGCATAGGCATCATCGGATTCGATCCGATGCAGCCGTGCCTCCAACGCCGGTTTACCGACTAGATACATCATGTTGACCGAGATTTCCGGGTCCTCGACCAGCACTGCCTCGGAGGCCCATGACTGGCACCCAGATGACACAATCATCAACGTAAAGCGCAGCCCAATCAGCCCAGCATTGGCGATCGAGCTGATCCGCCTCAAGGTAGAGCAGTGATTCTATTCTCGAGAGATCAATCATGTATTTTCAATATGGTTGCCTGTTTTTATTAATGTTAATTATTGTTGGACTGTCGCATAACCTCAGCCCATCGACGATAGAAACCGTAAAACAGGGTCTCGCTGTCCCAGTCCGGATTAGAGGAAACCGGCTGGGCGCCGAGGCTGGCGGTCGCGGCGTCGGCGCCCTCGATCATCACGCTTCGCCCTCGATCCATTTCGTTCCATTGCGCCAGCCGTCCGTTGGCGCCGCGCTGCACATCCTCCAACGCCGCCATGTCGTCGGGTGTCGCCATGCCGGTGACCATAAAGAAATCCTCGAACTTGCGCAGCCGCGCCGCCCGGGCCTGCCGGCTCTCGCCCCTCGGCGCGATGCAATAGGTCCGCACCTCGGTCCGGTCGACGGCATGCGGGATCAATACCCGGATCTGGGTCGAGGATTGATCCATCAGAAACACATTGGGGAACAGGAAAAGATTACGGCCCTTGCGCAACATCCAATCGACCTTGCTTGCCTCGTATTGTTGGTTCAACCAGTCGAGATTTTCGGCCAGCGGGGCAACTTCCGGGTTACCGCGCTCGGCCCAAAGCATCATGTGGCCGCCGCCGAGATCATAAACCCCGGTCGGCACCGAGCCGGTGATCCGAGCCGCCTCGGTCTTGCGCATCGTGCCGTTGTCGCCCAACGCCTCACGCTTGGCCATGGCGCGGGCAAACACCCGGTGCACGGTCGATACGTGATAGCCGTCGACACCGTTTTCCGCCTGCAGCTTCCAATTGCCGTTAATCATATAGGACTGACTGCCGGGCACGATCTCCATCCCCTCGGGGGATTGATCGGCCAAGAGGTCGATGAACGGGCGCGATTCGCCCAAGGCCTCGGCCAGAGGCGGCACATCGGCGGATAGCGAGACATAAACGAAACCCTTATAGCTTTCGACCTTCGGCACCGGCTCTAGCGAGAAGCGCCCCCGGTCAACGCCTTCCGGCCAACCGCCCGCCTCATTCTTGATCTTAGTGCACGCACCCGAGGTGTCGTAGCACCAGCCGTGAAAGCGGCACATGATCGTTTTCATCGTTCCGCGGCGTGCCCGGGTTAGCACCGCGCCGCGATGCGCGCAGGCGTCGATGAAGCCGCCGATACCGCCATCATCCTGGCGAATCAGGAATATCGGCTGCCGACCGGCCTGGGTCGCGTAATAGTCGCCATGGGAAGGAATCTGGCTCTCGTGGCAAGCATAAATCCAGTTCCCTTCGAAGATCGCAGCCAGTTCGGCGTTATAGACTGCGGATCCGTATAGGTATCGCGGGCGACCCGAAAAACACCATTGCTCTCGTCCACCATCTCAGGCGCCGGGCGGGGCGTTCAATATTCATGTCTTACCTCCACGATCCGCTCTTCACTCCAGCTTACCCTGCCCTCGGCGGCAACGGGAGTCTGGTTCGCGCGCCAGCCATCCCGGTTGAGAAGCGCGGTGCTGCATGGCATACCTACCGGCAGCAACTCCCAAGGGCCTTGTCGCCCCGGATCACCGACCTCAGTCAGAATTGGACGGCACCATGAAGGTAGGCGCATTTCTTACCAACCAGCAATTTCTGGACACAGACATGATCGCCGCCCTGGACGAGCAGATCGCCATGGTTCACCACATGCGGGACCATGGTTGGGATAATGTCGTCTCGGGCCAGCATTATCTGAACGAAGGCAACAACCAACAGCTTCAACTAGTGCCCTTTCTCGCCCGGCTAATTCCCGAGGCCGGCGACATGAACATCACCTTAGGTGTTCTGCTGCTTAATCTGCACAACCCGGTTTATACCGCCGAGACCATCGCCAGCCTGGATGTGTTGTCCCGCGGCAAGCTGATCTTTGGCGTCGGTCTTGGCTATCGCGACACCGAATTTGACGCTTTCGCAATTCCCAAGGGCAAGCGGGTAGCGCGTTTCGAGGAATACCTGGAATTGATCCAGCGATTGTGGACCGAGGACAGGGTGTCCCACGAGAGCGAGACCTGCATCCTGAACAATGTGCACATGAATATCCGACCGATCCAAAAACCGCGACCGCCGATCTGGCTGGCGGCGAATAATGATCGGGCGATCGAACGCGCGGCGCGGCTGACCGATGCCTGGTTCGTGAATCCGCATTCCCAGTTCGACACCATTCGCCGTCACATGGGTATTTATAACGCCGCCTTGCGCGCCGTCGGCAAACCGGCACCGAAAGAATTGCCGGTTTTCAAGGAAATTTTCTGTGCCAAGGACCGCAAAACCGCGATGGAACTGGCCGGTCCCTACCTGCTTGGCAAATACAAGGACTACGCCAAATGGGGCCAAGACAAGGTGATGCCGTCGAACGAAAGCTTTGATCAGGAATTCGAAGATCTGGTCAAGGGCCGCTTCATCATCGGCTCGCCCGAGGAATGCTATGAGGAGCTTCGACCGTATTGGGAGGAGTTTGGCATGAACCATCTGGTCATCCGCACCCACTGGGTCGGGATGCCCGGACAGCTGTCGCTCGACAGCATGGATTTAATGTCTAAGGAATTGATCCCAGAATTGCGCAAGGTGGATGCCAAACCCAGTCTTTAATTTATTGAAATGAAACGGTTCGGCCGTCGGATGGGCTCGCGCTGCGCGCCAATTCCACGCTGCACTGCGCTATCCGCCGGGGCAGCCAACTCTGTCGCCGCAACGACGCGAGGACCCGCCATGCCGAGCCAAGCCCAGATCATCGTCGAGGACATCGAATTCCTGCGCCACGGTGAGCGCCCCCTGCTGCTGACCCTGCACCGACCGGACGGGCGATGGCCCGTTTCCGCTGGTCATTGATCTTCATGGCGGCGCCTGGAACAAGGGCGCAGCGGGCTGAGTGCGCCGAACGCGACGCGGTCCTGGCCCAACAAGGGATCGCCGCGGCGGCGCTTGATTTTCGTCATGCGGCGGACGGTTACCCAAGCTCGCTGATCGACATCAATTATGCAATCCGTTGGCTGAAGGCCAAGGCTGGCACGCTTAATCTGGAGGCCAGCCGTATCGGGCTTAGTGGTCAATCGAGTGGCGGCCACCTGGCGATGCTGGCGGCGATGCGGCCGGGCGATCCGCGCTACGGCAGCCTGGCGTTGCCCGCCGGCTTTGCCCCCCAGGACGCGAACGTCCAATGCGTCGTGATGACCTGGCCGGTGATCAACCCGCTATCGCGCTATCATCACGCCTTGCGCCAGCGCGCCAGCGCCAACCCGCCGGACTGGGTCGGAGACATCCCCGAGCGCCATGACATCTACTGGCGCGATGAGGCAACCATGGCCGAGGGTAACCCGACAATGGCCCTGGAACGCGGCGAGCCGAGTGTCGACCCCGCCGACGCTCTGGGTGCAGGGCCGCCCGGACCCGGTGCACGACTACAACGACCCAGATAGCGATTTCCAAGGCAATGAGCCCGACCGCTTCGCTGCGCGGTATCGCGCAGCCGGCGGAAACATCGAGATCGCCAACATCGAACAGGCAACTCGCGCAGGCAACGCTACCCACCACCTCGTCGCCGCGTTCTGCAAACTCCACCTCACCGCCGGCCTAGGCCAACACGAACAAACGCCTCGGCCGCCTGAAAACATGCTAAACTTCTGGCAACAACCGCTGGAGCACCTCCCATGAGCTACACACTTGAACAATTCTCGGCCGATTGCCGCGCCGCCTTGAAGAACGATTCCGGGGCCGATGGCCTGGAGGCCGTCCGCCAATGCGTCGCTAAGGCCTGCGTCGACAGCGACTTCATCGCCGCCCATTTCGGCCCCGACAATAACGACCCGCGCAAACTTCTTTTCGAGGACCCGGAGCTGAAGTTTTGCATTTTCGCGCATGTTCACGAAGGCGCGAAGACCAGCCCGCCCCACGACCATGGACCGAGCCTGGGCAATCTATGGCCAGGCCGCCGGCACCACGGAAATGACCGACTGGCGCTGCGTCTCGCCGCCCTCCTCCGAGACCCCGGCCACGGTCGAGAAGGTCAAGACCTATGAGCTCACGCCGGGCATGGCCTATGTCTATCACGCTGGCGACCTCCACTCGCCGCACCGCGAAGGCCCCACCAAGTTGATCCGCATCGAGGGCATGAACATGGACGGCGTGAAGCGTGACGCATTTATGATCGCAGCAGAATAGCGGCAGGGTCGCGACGGCGTTTCTGGATAGAAGAATAGATCTTACCATCGCAGCCTGTGCCCACAGGTGTCCGGTAAATTCGACCGTCTCCCTGGCGAACGGCAGGGCCGAATCTTGAGGCCAACCGGCGGCGGCAACTGGGAGATTATGTCAAAAAATAAAGACATATTACTCTTTGTTTCTCCCCCATCCGTTACAGTGAACGTGCTCAGGCGTGGGTCCTAACGTTCGCCAGGACGACGATAGAGGTTTTCCTGGTTGTCGGTGAGCGCAGCCTGGGATGACAATTGAATGTGTGCAGCCCGCGCGATCAGCCCCGCCGCAGCTATTGTTCCGCCCTATTCCTCCAGGGTCGGCCCGGCTCCCGCCACCCGGGTCTGGCGCATATAGCGCCGGTACTTATCTGCATCATAGCCGACCCCCCGATGCAGCATGCAGCGGTTGTCCCAGATCACCAGCTGGCCCGGCTGCCAGTCCTGGGTGTGGATGCGCTCCGGCCCGGTCGCACGATCCAGCAGTTCGTCCAACAACGCCCGACTATCCCCCTCGTCCCAGCCGGCGATTGTCCGGGCGTGTGAGCCCACATAATAGTTCTTCTCGCCGTTGCCCGGGTTCCGCCGGACCAATTTCTGGTTGATCGGCGGTAACGAGGCCGCATGGCTCGGATCGACCTCGACGACCTTGGACCGCGAGAACACATAGTCGTGTATCACCTCCAGCGGCTCTATCGTCTGCTTGGTTTCCTCGTCAATCGGCGATAGGCGGCGCGAGAACTAACGTATTGTGTCTGGCCGCCCTCTTCGGGCACTTCATAGGCGTACATGATCGACGCCAGGCTCGGCACTTTGCGAAACGAGGAATCGGTGTGCCACATGTTATTACCGCTGAGAAACTTGGTGTGCTGGTGATCGTTGCCCTGTACCGTGCCGTCGGGCTGCACATTGCCGATAGTGCCGAAGTAATTAACCACCCCGTCGCGACCCAACGCCACATGGTTGGCCTCCGGCTCCCCCAGACGTTGAGTAAATGCCAGATGACGCTCGTCATCAAGCGATTGCTCTGGAAAGACCAGGAACGAATACGCATCGATCGCCGCGCGTATTTCCTCGACCTGAGCGTCGGTCAGGGTGGCACCAAGATCAATCCTGGTGACCGTGGCACCAAAATCATCATGCAGCGGGTCCATTGCGAGCGTACCCATGTTCCTATCTTCCGGCGATTTCCTTAAAACTAATCCCATAGCATAGTGGTCCTGAAGGGCTGAGCAACGGGCAAGGCTCCAAGGCCGGCATCATCTTGATCGTGGGAGGCACACATGGCTATCGTTGAGACCGAGCGACACGGACAAATCCTGGTGGTTCGGATGAACCGACCGGAGCGGCTCAACGCCATGGGCCGGGAAATGATGGGCATGTTGGCCGACACCTGGACAATGTTTCGCAAGAGTCCGGATCTTGAGGTGGCGATCTTCACCGGCACCGGACGCGGTTTTTGCGCCGGCGAAGACATGAAGGAAACCTTGGAAAAGGGCGATGTCGGCAGCAACAGTGATATCAAGCCCGACGACCCGTTCATGACGATGGAGTTAGAGAAGCCGGTCATCGGCGCGATCAACGGCTTCGCCATGGGCGGCGGATTCATGCTGGTCGAGCGCACCGATCTCCGGGTCGCTTCCAGCAACGCCGTCTTCGAGGTATCCGAGGCCAAGCGTTGGCTTGTTGGCGGCTATAACCACGGCACCATCGCCAATTTGCCCTATCCGATCGCCATGGAAATGGCCTTTGGTTTCCGGTTCACCGCCCAACGGTTTTATGAGCTTGGTTTTCTCAACCGGGTTGTCGAACCTGACCAATTGATGCCGACGGCGATCGAGATGGCCGAGCACCTGCTGACCCTGCCGCCGGCGTCTCGGGTTAACACCGTGCATATGATGCGCCAGATCCGCCCGGCCACGACGCCCCAGCAGGACCGCCTCGCCGAGGCCTTGCATCTGCACGGCGACGTCAACGACCGGATGGAATCTCGCGCCGCTTTCGCCGAGAAGCGCAAACCTAATTTCAAGGGCTGGGTCAATCCGCAAGACCGCTACCGGATGCCGAAACTCTCGGATTTCCCCGAGTAGAACTTGGATAGAACCGGGAGCAGAAACGGGGACGGAAAAGGAGCCGTAAAATGGGCGCGCTTGACGGTATCAAGGTTCTTGATCTCAGCCGGGTGATCGCCGGCCCTTATTGCTGTCAGATGATGGCGGATAACGGCGCCGACGTCATCAAGATCGAAGCGCCCGGAGGCGATATGAACCGGGGCTTCCCAACCGTCATCGCTCCCGGCCTCAGCACCAATTTCCTGAGCGCCAACCGGGGCAAGCGCGGCATCACCCTCAACCTGAAATCACCAGAGGCCCAGCGGATCATGCATGCGCTGGTCGGCAAGGTCGACGTCGTGGTGCAGAGCTTCTTGCCAAAGACGGCGGCGGCGCTCGGGGCGGATTACCAGACCTTGGCGAGCGCTCAATCCCCGAATGATTTATGCCTCGATTTCCGGCTATGGCGCCAAAGGAGCGCTGAAGGACAAGCCCGGTTACGACACCATGGTCACCGCCTTTGCCGGCATCATGTCCCTAACCGGGGAGCCGGACGGCCCGCCGGCTCGGCCTGGCGTGATCGCCGTGGATATGGCAACCGCGATGTTCACCTATAGCGGCATCGTTTCGGCGCTGTTCGCCCGTGCCGAGGGTCGCGCCGGTGGCCAGCGCATTGATGCGTCTCTATTGGAATCAGCGGTGGCGCTGCTCAGCTTTCGCGGCCTCAACTATCTACAGCTCGGCAGTGTCGATCAGCGCGAGGGCGCCGGTTACAACGCCATCACCCCCTACGGCGCTTACCGGTGTGCCGATGGGGATATCCTGATCGGCGCGGCAACCCAAGCGAACTGGCGCAACCTATGCGTTGCCCTAGCAGCGCAAAGCATGGCTGCGGAGAGCCTGATCGAGGACCCGCGCTACGCCGACAACCCGGCCCGCTGCGCCAATGCCGACGCGCTGCGCACCACGCTGGAAGGGTTTCTCGCCTGGGCGAGCATGGAGCAGTGGCTCAACCGACTGGAAGCCGCCGGCGTACCCTCGGCGCCTATAAACACCATAGACCGTGTCCTCGAGCACCCACAGGTCCGCGCCAATGACATGGTGATCCCGGCCCCGACCGCCGATGGCGGCTCGATGGATCTGCTGGGGATCCCGTTCAACATGTCCGCCACCCCCGGAAGGCCGGCAACGCGCCGCCGACACCCGGGCAGCACACTGTCGAGGTGCTGGGCGAAATACTCGGAATGTCGGAGGCCGAAGTCGGAAAATTGGCCGAGGTTGGGATAATTTAATCTAGTATTTTATACTGAAGACGATCCCCCCTTCACATTAGGCAAAAAAAATAGTGACCTCATGCCCCTCAAACTTTTAAATATCCCTAATAATTAATCTGATACTGAAACGTAATACTAAAATTATATAATAACGGATAAATTAATTTATCTTATTTATATAATATAAACATTAATATATTTCAATATTTTATTTTTATCATATAATTACATACGCATATCATAATGATATATAATTTACAATAACCTATACTCCGTATTAGATAGTTGACCTCATATGGTCATCGGCTTTACGTCAGAGCGTTATGATAGAAACAAATTCAACAGTGGATCCTTCAAAGGAAATTCCGGCACAGCACGAAACAGCTCCAACCAATTCCCTATGGTGTTTATCAAATCAAGTTTCGAATAATACCAACCTGCATTGATCATAACTCATGCGCCTAATCCCGCAGCCAGATGGACATGATCTTTCAAGGTTGCTTGAGCAACTTGTTCCAGGCTTCGCAATTGAGCGTGACGATGTCTCCCTATAATTTGAAGGCCCTATTAGATAAGCAATTGTCCCACATGAACTGCTAAATATCGAAACCCCTTCCAAGGTTCACTCTACACAGGTTGGTATAATGCCGTATAAGCCGCCGGCCGTCGGTGATTTCCGCCGGAACACGCCGAGGACTTTGATGATAAGACGCTCCGACAGGCCGTCAAAAGCCGCCATGAGGAAAACTCAAGATGTCCGAAAAAGCCGCGGGTGAACGAATATTAGAAAGGCGCTTGGAATCAACTTCCGAAAGAACTTTTGGTGAAAATCTAATTCATTGAAAACCCTTGGCGACCCCTACGGGACTCGAACCCGTGTTTACGGCGTGAGAGGCCGTCGTCCTAGGCCACTAGACGAAGGGGTCACGAAGGTTCAGCTTTCTAGGCTAGATTGAATGGTCAATGCAAGGACGAACTGGCCACCAGAATGGCGATAATGTTAGTGCAAGCGCGGCATTGGCGGCCTGGGGCATTGACAAGGCGACGCGGTGCCGGGAGCCTCGGGTGCGCGACAAGGCGATCTTG
Source organism: uncultured Alphaproteobacteria bacterium (assembly GCA_937776645.1). Lineage (GTDB taxonomy): Bacteria > Pseudomonadota > Alphaproteobacteria > Thalassobaculales > Thalassobaculaceae > JADHLJ01. The sequence goes on from CALMRI010000043.1 coordinate 30,936, forward strand.
GAAGGACACACCGATGAAATTTGGCCTGCGTTACGCAAATACCGGCCGCAATGTCTGGCCGGACAAGGCCGTGGCCATTGCTCAAGCCGCCGAGCAAGCCGGATTCGAGAGCATCTGGACGGTCGATCATGTGGTCGTGCCCCAGGGCTATAAATCGGCCTATCCCTATTCGACCTCCGGGCGAATGGGCGACGGGCGCGAGGACCTACAGTTTCCCGATCCGCTGATATACATGGCGTATATCGCCTCGGTCACTAAGACGATCCGGCTGGCGACCGGTATCCTGATCATCCCCCAGCGCAACCCGGTGGTAACCGCCAAGCAAATCGCCACCCTCGATGCCCTGTCCGGTGGTCGCGTTGATCTCGGCATTGGCGTCGGCTGGCTGGAGGAGGAATTCAACGCCATCGGCGTGCCCTTCGCCGATCGTGGCAAACGGACCGACGAATGTATTGAGGCGATGCGGGCGCTTTGGTCCCAGGATGTGGCCGAGTATCACGGCGAACTGGTGAATTTTGATCCGATCTACTGCCGCCCGCAGCCGGTCAACGGCACGGTGCCGATCATCGTCGGCGGTCACTCCAAAGCCGCAGCAAGACGAGCCGGGCGGTTTGGCGACGGCTTCTTTCCAGCCCGCGGTGCCTCAATCGAACTGTTTGATATGGTGCGTGCATCCGCCCGAGAATTTGGCCGCGACCCGGATTCGATCGAGCTAATCGCCTCGGTGCCGGAGAAGCTGGAGGATATTCCGGAATTAGCGAAAATCGGCGTCAGCCGCATCCTAATTCCCTCCAGTCCGATGGGCGGTACCACCACCTATGCAAGCACCCCAGAGGATGTCTTGGCGTTAAGTGATATACTGAAACGCTACGCCGATACCTGAGGGTGATTAACCACCCTGGGGGTCTATTTTGATCGGCTGCGCTGGGTATCGACGCGGCCCATCATATTTTGACCCATGGTTTATCGTATCTCGATCAGGCCACTAGGTCGCTAAGGCCAGGATTTCCATGACCTCCGTCGGGCCATTGATCTTGCGCGGATTGCGGGGGATCCACGGCGTGCCCATGGATTGCTCAGCAATCCGCTGAAAGTTTTCCGGCCCGACGTTCACCGCACCGAGGCTGCGTGGCATGCCGAGACTGCCGATAAAAGCGTCAAGGACATCGCCGGCGTCCTCGCCCGGATGCCCCATGGCGGCGGCGACCAATTCCTGGCGCGCGGCGTTCACCGGTTTGTTCCAGCGCATCACATAAGGAAGCATGATGCAGGACGTGTGGCCATGTGGAATATCGAACACCGCCCCCAGGACATAACCGATCCCGTGGCTGGCCCCCATCGGCACGCCGCTGGCCAGAGGCGCCATCGACATCCATGTACCCATTTGGCAATCCAGGCGGGCCTGGATATCGGTTGGGTCGCCTTTTACCCGGGTCAGACCGCTGGTCAACAGCGACAGACCCTGCAGCGCCTGAGCATCGCCATAGGGATGCGCCTCACCGGAACAGATCCCCTCGACGCAGTGATCAACGGCGCGGATACCGGTGGACAGGAACAACCATTCGGGCGTGTGCACCGTCGGGGCCGGGTCAAGGATCACCGCTTTTGGCATGATCCCGGGATGACGGAACAGCTCCTTGATATGGGTCAGCTCGTCGGTCACGCCGGCAATGGCGCTGAACTCACCACCTGACAGCGTCGTTGGCACAGTAATTTGCGGCACCGTCGGCGGATTGCACGACGGTGGTCGGGACACCCCATCCGGGCCGACCACGGCGCGCAACATATCCATCTGCCCAGGCTCTCGAATGTCGTTGGCCAGGCACAGCGCCACCGCCTTGGCGCCATCGGTGATCGAGCCGCCGCCAAAAGTGACTATCAGATCGGCATTGGCTTCACGGGCCGCAGCGGTCGCCGCGATAACATCGCCGCGCGGTGTGTGCGGCGCCATTTTATCAAACTCACCGACGACTTTGTTACCCAGCGCACGGCGCAGTTGGGCGATCTCATCGGTCTCGCGATTCAAGGTGCCGCTGACCATCAGGAACACCCGTTCGGCGCCAGTGTTAGCGACTTCTGACGCAATCGCCTCGGCCATCGGCTTGCCAAAGGTGACCGACTCCATGCGCCCAAAGGCGACCCGTCCCGTTTGCACCATTATCCGTCTTCCCAAAAAATCCGCGCGGTCACCTAAGCGGCTGATGTCTCGGCGACGCCCGCCGATACGTAGCCACCATCCACGAACAGAATGTGGCCGTTGACATACCCCGCTGCCTCACCAGCCAGAAACAAGGCGGCATCGGCCATTTCCTCCACCGTGCCATAACGTCCGGCTGGAATCACCTTGAGATAATTCGCCCGAGTATTGTCGGTATGGATCTCGCGGGTCAACGGTGTGTCCACCGGACCTGGGGCGATCGCGTTCACGGTAATACCATCAGCCCCGAGATCCCGCGCGCCCTGCTGTGTCATGCCGATGACCGCAGCCTTCGAAGTGCCATAGGCCGGGCGGTGCTCACCAGCCCGAGCGCCGGCGATCGAGGCGACATTGATGATCCGGCCGTATTTCTGCTTCACCATCTCGCGCGCCGCCGCCTGGGCGCAGTAAAAGCTGCCGTTAAGGTTGATCCGCATCACCCGATCGAATTCTTCCGGCGTTACGTCATTGAAATGCCCGAAATGACCAACCCCGGCGATATTGGCCAGAATATCGACCCGGCCATACTTTGCCACGGTGTCGGCGACCAATGCTTGGGCGGCCTGATGATCGGTGACATCCAGCCGCGCCGAGGAAGCCTTGCCACCCTTGGCGACGATCGCCGCCGCGGTAGCCGCCACGCCGGCTTCGTTTAAATCCACAGCAACGATGGTAGCGCCGTTCGCGGCGAACATGTGGGCGATGGCCTCGCCGATACCGCCGGCGGCGCCGGTCACGATGGCAATACGTTTTACTAATCGCATGGGTCCGTCTCCCTAGCCAAAATCCTAAAGATCCGCCTCGGTCAGACGCGGGATCAGCGGTTTCAAAACCCGGATCCCAACGCAACCGATGGCGGGACGCGCCGCCTCGATATCATCAGCAACGGCAAAGCCGCGACGGCTGACATTTTGATCAAGCCCGAGGGATGTCAGCCAGGTGACCAAAAGCCCGTCCGGCACCCCTGCCCCGGCGCCGTCTTCCACCACCAGTAGCGCGCCTTCCAGCGGCACGTTCGGCGTCACATCCATGCCATCGAACAGATTGCGGTTCCAATTGGTCATCTTGGTGCGCCACTCACCGGTGCCGGTCGGCCCGGCCTGATTGAGATACGGCTCGCTCTGGAAGAATTCCAGGCCATCGACCTGATGAATGGCGACAAAAGGCGCATCCGCCTCATGCAGGCATTCAAATCGTTGGGTGGCGTGGAATCCCGGGAAGGTCAGCAGCATCTTGGTGTGGGTAAGGTACCAGTGGTCCCATTCGACGCGCCGCTCGCGCTCAATCAGGTCCATTTCCACCATATAGATCATGCCGCATTCCCTCTGGCTAACACCCTTTGCAAGCCAAGCTTACACCGAGCCCGCGGGCATGGTGCGGTGTCGAGCGGAATCATCACCGACATGGTGCGGGGACAGAAATCAACCATCAATTCGACGGGTAAAAATATCGGGCAATACGGACCTTAGGAAATCACGTTGCACTCAAACCTGGAACCAGGAAGTTCAATATTGCAGATGACTATCATCCAGGAAATGCGCCAGATAATGCCAAGGCGTACCACGGGTCAGCGCGTTGAAGGCGCTTGAACAAGTCTAAGTTTCAACCGCCGCGCCGCGCTTGATTTCCTGGTCCGGCGACACCGTAGCGCCAAAGACCGACGCCGGGTCCACCATTGAGGCGAGGAAATTTCCAACGCCGGTGGAAAATCTCGTATCTTTGGTCAATCCCAGCGGTTGGCGCGCCAATCGCCGGTGCATGCCATCAACCGCCCGGCGATAGCGGCGGCGGTGATAAATTGCGGCGGCGTCGAGCCTTGAACATGACGAAAACCTATGAAGCGCCTAGCAAGCAAGCCACAGACCGCGGCGAGAATGCGTCGCGAGAATAGATAGGGGCCAGAAAAATTGAAACCGCTATTTGAACAAGTTTAAAAAGAGTGGCGACCCCTACGGGATTCGAACCCGTGTTGCCGGCGTGAAAGGCCAGTGTCCTAGGCCTCTAGACGAAGGGGTCGCATGCCTCAGTTAAGGCAGCGACTGTTTACGCGACCGGTTCACGGAAATCAAGGCCGGGAATACAAGGTTTTTACGCGCGCGCATCCGGGCCTCGAGCTACGGCTTCAACGGTTAATTCGCGCTTTTCTTCGACCCGCCCGAAAAAACAAACGGGAGCCGCATGAATACGGTTCCCGTCAGCCGTCAGGTAGCGAAGCGCCAATCAGTATATCACGATCGGATTACCCTGTGAATCGGTGCCGCCCTTGATCTTCAGCGGCGACTAGGCGAACAGGAACTCATAGGCCTTGTCAGCGATAAGTTGCGACAGATCCATGTTTTCCAGATTCCAGATGCCATTCTTGGCCATCATCCGGATATGGCACTCGAACGGCTGCGGCGTTTCGCCGCCGAAGCCGTTGCCAACCGCTTCCGAGTCCCAGGTATCCGTGCCCCAGAGGATAATCTTCTGTTCGGCCATATAGTCACAGGTCCACGTGCCGAAGCCCGGTTCGCCGGAGTTGAACTTGGCGATCTTCGCAGTTTTATCGGCGGCCGAGTTCTCGTCCCATTTGCCCGGGTGCCAGATATCCCTATGACCGGTGTAGAGGAACACACAATCGCCCTCACTGATTGGGTCGATGCCCTGCGCCTTGACCACCGCTTTGACGTCATCAACGGTGATGATGCCGGTGTCGGTCATGTTGTTTTCCCTCGGGATTGGCAGTTGTTTGCCCCAATAAGCGACGGTGCCTAGGACCACGCCCCCGCAGACGAAGCCAATCTTCGCCACATGCTCGACACCGAGCGAACCGAGGCCATAGGCGTTCACATCGAGATCGAAAAGCATCCGGTCGTTATAAAAGAAATCGCCTTTCGAGGTGCGTATCCCGATATGATTAGGGCCATCAAACTGGGTGTCAATTTGTCCGGTTTCGGTTGACAAAAACTCGTCATTATAGACCAATTCCTGCTTGCCGAAGGGGCCGCCGGTCGGCAGGCCCGGAATGATCATCCGCCAGCCGCGACTGCCAAAGGCCGGCGGCAAAAACCAACGCCATAGCGGCGGAATCTGTTGTCGCTATTTTCATTACCATCCCCTTTTCCAATGACTGGTCGATCGGTCAAGCATTGCTGGTCAACACATTGAATCCGCCATTGCCTGGACTGTCTCCGGGTCACGGAAATCGTACCTATGTTCGTATGCCGCCGTTACCGTTTCTTTTTTTCGAGATTTGCGAATCCCCGATTATGCTGGTTTTTCCTGACATGGAGTTGATAAATCCGGCATATTGCGACAACGCAATTCGACCGACCTTCCCCAACCCCGGCGTATCCGCGCAGTCGATGTGGCTGTCCTACGTGATCTCGACCCACGGGGAGCATCTTCTACGGGTGAAGCGCGTGAACGACATCGCTGGAACGCCCGGCCCAGTGGTCATCGGCGTGCGCCATATCTTCCATGAGCCGGCGCATCTGCCGGCCTGGCCGGACAACGACCGACGCAGCCGATTGCCATTCATCCTACGTGACCTGGATCCGACAGCGATGTTGACCAGTTGGCGTGAGTTCGGAGCGGCGGTCTGAGCGTCCTTTTACCGCGCGTTCAGACCGCCAACGCGACATCCTCGATGAACAATTGCACGTCCCGGCGATCTTGCCAGTCATCAGAGCGAAGCTGGCCGGCGACGTGCAGCGGCCGACCGCCATGCTGCAGGAGAGCCGGGCCGAGATCGTTGTCCATGGCACGAAAGGCGATGCCCTTGAGCTTGCCGCCATCGGCGCCGGTAAAGATACAGCGGACATGGTTTTGCCCGACCACGTCGGCGCGCACGATCTTGGCCGAGGCAATGGCGAAATGCGGTTCAGGGTTGCCGGAGCCAAATGGGCCGAGCTGCGCCAGGGCATCAACTAACTGACGCTTGGCGCCGGCAGGGGCCAGGACGCCATCCAAACTCAACGAAGCGACCAACGGTTGGCCGGCAAGTTCAGCGGCGAATCGATCGGTCAAAAACGTTCGGAAAGCATCCAGATTTTCTCGCTTGATGGTAAACCCGGCGGCCATCGCATGACCGCCACCACCGACCAGCAAGCCGCACTGATGCGCCGCGATCACCGCCGGGCCCAGAGCCAGGCCCTTGATCGATCGACCCGATCCTTTGCCGGTAGCGCCGTCGAAGGCGATCACACAGGCCGGACGATTAAACCGCTCCCGCAGCCGGCCGGCGACGATACCGATAACCCCGGGGTGCCAGCCATCGCCAGAAACCACCAGGATCGGGGCCTCGCTTGCAACCTGCTCGGCCTGGGCAATCGCTTCGGCCTGAACGCCGGCTTCGATTTCCTTGCGGTCCTCATTGTGACGGTCCAGAGCCTCAGCGATGCGCTGGGCTTCGGCCTCATCGTCGGTCGACAGTAACCGCGCGCCGAGGTCGGCCTCGCCGACCCTACCGGCCGCATTAACCCGAGGGCCAAAGACGAAGCCCAGGTGATAGGCTTCCGGACGCTGCTCGATCTTGGCGACGGTACCCAAGGCCCGCAACCCGGTATTTTCGCGCCGCGCCATCACCTTAAGGCCCTGGGCGACGAAAGCCCGGTTCAGACCTTCCAATGCCACCACGTCGCAAACCGTGCCCAAGGCGACCAAATCCAGCCAGCCCATGAGATTGGGCTCCCCGCGTCCCTGATACCATCCGGCTTCACGCAGGCAGCGGTTGAGGGCGATCACTAACAGAAAAGTCACCCCGACCGCCGCCAAATGGCCAAGAACGCCACTCTCATCAACCCGGTTCGGGTTGACCACAGCAATCGCCCGAGGAAGACTCGGCTCGGCCATGTGGTGATCGATGACCACCACATCGAGGCCAGCCTCGGCGGTCTTTTCCAGAACTTCGAAGGCGACGATGCCGCAATCCAAGGTCACCACGACGCCGGCGCCGCGCTGCTGCAGACCGGCCAGCGCCTCGGCATTAGGCCCATAGCCTTCGAGAATACGGTCGGGAACATGCAGGATCGACCGCCCCCCGGCCGCAGCAATAAAACGGGTCAGAAGCGCCGCCGAGGTCGCCCCGTCGACATCATAATCGGCAAACAGGCCGATGACTTCCCCGTTAGTGATCCCCCGGCTCAGTCGCTCAACCGCTGCCGTCATACCCTGCAGGCTCGATGGATCCGGCAAGGCCCCTCGCAAGGTCGGGTTTAAAAACGCCTCGACATCATCCAGCCCGATCCCCCGCGCCGCCATGACCCGGGAAACAAGATCGGGAACGCCGTAGCGTTGCGCGATGCCCAATGCCAAGCGCTCGGCCTCCGGTGTCTCGGCGCCCCGGTGGAGCCAGCGCTTGCCGGTGATCGAGCACTCGACGCCCAAAACAGCCGGCATACCCCGGCTATTCCTTCAAGTCAGAGGCAATCGGCTTGCGGGTCCAGTCGTGATGCGCCTCGATGGTCCGTACCGTACCGGTTTTCGAGCGCATGATGATCGAATGCGTCGTCGCACCGCCGGGGAAGCGCCGGACACCCCGCAACATGGTGCCGCTGGTCACGCCGGTCGCCGCAAACATCACATCGCCCTTGGCTAAGATCGAGAAGGCCGTATTTGCGGTCGAGATCTTCAATGCCCCAGCGCCGGGCTCGGCCGACCTCGTCATCATTGCGGAACATCAGCCGGCCCTGCATCTGGCCGCCAATGCACCGCAGAGCCGCCGCCGCCAGCACACCCTCGGGCGCCCCGCCGGAGCCCATGTACAAGTCCACGCCGCTTCTCGGCTCGGAGGTGGCGATCACCCCGGAAACATCACCGTCGGAGATCAGCATGATCCGCGCGCCGGCCTCGCGCACGCCGGCGATCAGCTCGGCGTGACGCGGTCGATCGAGGATGCAAACCACGAGGTCGGCCAACGCCATACCTTTAGCCTTGGAGAGATCTTCCAGGTTTTCAACAATCGTCTTATCTAGATCGACTACGCCCTCGGGCAAGCCGCCGCCTACGGCGATTTTGTCCATGTAGACGTCTGGGGCGTTCAAAAATCCCCCGTGCGAGGCCATGGCAATCACCGCAAGCGCGTTCGGTCCGCCTTTGGCGGTTAGGGTCGTGCCTTCCAACGGGTCGAGGGCTATATCAATCTGCGGGCCACCTTTGCCGACCGACTCCCCGATATACAGCATCGGCGCTTCGTCTCGCTCGCCTTCGCCGATGACCACAGTGCCATCAATCTCAAGCGAATTCAGCGCCCGGCGCATCGCGTCTACGGCGGCCTGATCCGCCGCCTTTTCATCCCCGCGCCCCATCAGCTTGGAAGCAGCAAGCGCCGCCGCCTCAGTCACTCGAACAGCTTCCAACGCCAAATTCCGGTCCATCGTCAGGGATTCATCCACAACGCCGTCAGCCATGGTTCATACCTCGTTCATTGTTACGTTCCACCGCCGAGCGGCGGGTTGACCAAATCACCCGCTAAAACAGTCGGCAAGCATTCGGCCGTTTCCTCTTATATTGCTTCGATGCGAAGAATTCTTGGCTCTTCGGTCACCGACCTAAGCTTGTTTATCTTGGTAACCGAGCGTCGGATCGCCGCCTCTTCGGTTTCATGGGTAATCAACACCACGGGCACCAGTTCGTTAGGATCGCGGCCGCGCTGGATCATCGCCTCGACCGAGACCTGTTCGTCCCGGAACACTGCCGTCAAATCCGCCAGCACACCGGGGCGGTCAAAAACCGTCAACCGCAAATAGTACGAGCCAACCAGGGAATCAATCGGCGCCGCCGCTGACACCTTAAGCGCGCTACCGGGAACCCCGAAAACCGGCGTCCGGCGTCCGGCTCCGATATCCACTAAATCAGCGATTACCGCCGAGGCAGTGGGTCCGCCACCGGCGCCGCGACCATAGGAAAGCGTCGAACCGACTGAACTTCCTTCCGCCGCAACGGCGTTGAAGACGCCATCGACCTGAGCAATCTGCGCCGCCTTCGGCACCATGCAAGGGCGAACCCGTTGCTGCACGCCGCTCGCCGTCCGCTCGGCAATCCCCAGCAATTTGATGCGGTAGCCCAATTCCTCGGCGAATTCCAAATCTATCGGAGAGACGTGCCGGATGCCCTCTATGTCGACGGCATCGAAATCAATCTCAGAGCCAAAAGCGATGGCGGAGAGTATGGCCAGCTTATGGGCCGCATCAACGCCGTCAATATCAAAAGCCGGATCGGCTTCGGCGTAACCAAGCTCCTGGGCATCGACCAGCACATCGGCAAAAGGTCGGCCCGTCTCGCGCATCACCGTGAGAATATAATTACAGGTTCCGTTCAGTATTCCATAAACTCGCTCGACCCGGTTTGCCGACAATCCCTCACGAAGGGTTTTGATGATCGGAATACCGCCGGCGACCGCTGATTCGTAAGCCAACACCACGTCGTGTTTCTCGGCCGTCCGGCCCAACGCCGCCCCATGGTGCGCGACCAGGGCCTTGTTCGCGGTAACCACGGACTTGCCCGCACCGAGCGCGGCTTCGACCAGGTCCTTAGCGATTCCCTCGGAGCCCCCGATCAACTCGACCACGACTTCGATGTCATCGCGCGCCGCCAAGTCCAGGGCATTATCAACCCAATCGATTTCCGACAAATCGACCCCACGGTCACGGCCGCGATACCGCGCCGATACCGCGACCACCTCGATCGGCCGACCGGTCCGCGCCGTCAACAACGCGGCATTTTCCTTGAGAACTCGGATTGTTTCCGCACCGACGGTTCCAACACCCGCGATCCCGATCTTCATTACTTCACTCATGCCGGCCCGCTCCCTGGGCATATGAAACTTACGTCCCGGTAACACTTGCGCTTGGTGAAATTACGTCCTGATCGCCGCCCCCACCAAGGCATCCTGCAATCAATCCGGTGCTACCGGACTTGTTTCTTTAAGATTCCAGAAAAATCTCGGTTCTTCGGTTAGCCTGCTCGCCCGACGGCATGGCTTCAGAATAGAGTGGTTGAGTATCGCCTACGGCATCAACAATTAACCGCTCCACCGGCACCCCATTCTGGATCAAGGCCGACGCGACGGCATTGGCCCGCAGAAGCGAGATATTGAAGTTGGCGACAGTGTGCTCGAATGGGGCCATCTCGCCGGTGCGCATGGATGCATGCCCGACCACCCGGATAAAGGCCCCGGCATCCACCGCCTGGCGGGCCATTTTGGCAATTGCACCAAGATCCGACGACGATAATCGCGCCGAACCGTGTCGAAAATTGATCGTCCCGGCAGCGCCATCAAGGCTCTCAGCGCCAAAAGACAGCATTGACTTCTGGCCACCATTGCCGGCCTCTGGAGGTCTGAGTTGCAGCATCGGAGCCACCATTGATTCGGATGACGCCTCGCTTGTCATTTGCGAGGCAGCAGGAGGGGTCAGGGTGAACTTCGGTGGGACTACTGGCACTTGGGGCGCGGCCACGACGGCCGGCGCTGCTGCACTGGCTGCAGCGACATTGCTCAGAGCAGCGTTAGCCACCTTCCCGACCGAAGCGGTTGAGGTCGCGGGTCGCGCCTTGGCGACACGGTTTGTCGGCGCGATCGCCTGCCGCCGGCGCGCCTTAGCCGATGTCACCGCCACGCCGCCGGATAGAGCCGGAGCCGGCGCATTAGGCCAAAGACTGGAGCGTTTGCCCACATAGGGGCTTGAGGATATCCGCGCCTGTTGGGCTGGCGCCTTGGATCCTGTCGAGACCATCGTTTTGGTCCCAGCCTTACGGGCAGTGGCCTTGAGCGTAGCAACCTTCGCGGCGCCGGTACTGGCAGGTTTCAAATATTTCGCATTGGCGCGATCGGCAACCAATTGATTTTTCAGTTGCTTGCGCTCCTGGGAGGTCGACTGAGGTATCGGCTTCTCCGGAACGCTGCTCAAGTGCGGGAAGGCGTCCGATTTTTTGCCAGCTCTGGCCGGCCCTATCTTTGGCTCATCATCGGTAAACCAATCCCCGACCATGTCAGTGGTCGACTGGTACCATATCGTCGGGTTCGCGTAGTCCGGAACCTCCGGCAAGGAAGAACACGCCGTCAGCCCCATTACCAGGACCATCGCGCCCACACAGAATGTCCGGCGCCGTAACGCCGAGCGTGAACATTCCATCGTTTCCTCGATGCGTTCTTGCATCATCATCCCTGCCCTCTTCATGCTCTCAAGTCCTGTAACTGTTTAGCACATACCCTGCGCTAGACCTAGATTTCGTTGAAGATCCACCATTGTTCTCACTCTTTGCGACAACCCCGGATATATTGTTCGCACTTGCGAAATAGACTTTTATTCCCCACCATCGACACATAAAACCAGCTAAACTCCCTATCCGATGGTTTGGTGCCATCGCCGCCCTGATAGTTAGCCGGGAGCCCCGTCCGAAGGGAAACCATCATGGGTAAGGAAAGTTCACCAGCCGAGCAGCTGGATCCGGATCGGATCTCTTCGATGATCCATGACATTGGCGAACAGAGCCAACGTTTGGTCCAGAACTTCCTTGAGCGGAAAGGAACCGAGGCTTCGACCGGCCTGTCCGACCCGATGAATATCGGCGCGGCGTTTCTGGAAATGGGGCAGCAGATGATTGCCGATCCGTCCAAGGTCGCGGCGGCCCAAGCGGCGCTGTGGCAAGCGTATATAGATCTCTACCAGGCAATGACCGCACGCCTGCTTGGCGGTGCCGAGCCAGCGTTGGTCGAGCCCACCAACGATGATCGCCGCTTCAAAGACCCGGATTGGCAGGAAAATCTGGTCTTCGACTATATCAAGCAAAGCTATCTGATGACCGCCCGCTGGATGCAGGAGACCGTGCATGATGTAGAGGGCCTCGACGACAAAATTGCACAAAAGGTCGATTTCCACACCCGACAGTTCGTCGATGCGATGGCCCCCAGCAATTTTCTAATGACCAACCCGCAGGTGTTAAAGGCAACAGCGGAATCTGGCGGTGAAAATCTGCTTAAAGGCCTGAAGAACCTACTCGACGACCTGGAAAGAAGTAAAGGCCAGCTATCGATCAAGATGGCCGATACCGACGCGTTCCAGGTCGGCGGAAATATCGCCACGACACCCGGGAAGGTGATCTATCAGAACGACCTAATGCAGTTGATCCAATACAGCCCGACAACCAAGACCGTACATCGGCGACCGCTCTTGATCGTGCCGCCATGGATTAACAAATTTTATATCCTCGATCTTCGGGAAAAGAACTCGTTTATCAAATGGGCGGTATCACAGGGGATCACCCTGTTCGTCGTTTCCTGGGTCAATCCGGACGAGGAACTCGCCCAAAAAAACTTTGCTGACTATATGCTCCAGGGGCCGATCGCCGCGCTTGACGGCATAGAACAGGCGACCGGAGAGTGCGAGGTCAACGCCATCGGCTATTGCATTGGCGGCACCTTGATGTCGGCCACGCTGGCCTATATGGCGGCCCGCGGCGACGGCCGCATCAAAAGCATCACCTTTTTCACCACCATGGTGGATTTCGAGGAACCCGGCGAGCTCGGCGTCTTCATCGATGATGAGCAACTGAAAGCCCTTGAGAAACGCATGAGTCAGGACGGCTATCTCGATGGGTCGGAAATGTCGGGCACCTTCAACATGATGCGGGCCAACGACCTGATCTGGTCTTTCGTGGTGAACAATTACCTTCTCGGCAAAGATCCGTTCCCGTTCGATCTTTTGTACTGGAATTCCGACTCGACCCGGATGCCGGCGGTCATGCACAGCTTCTATCTGCGCAAGATGTACCAGGAAAACCGTCTCGTAGAACCCGGTGGCATCAACCTCGATAGTGTGGAGATCGACCTTCGTACAATTAAGATCCCGAGCTTTATCCTATCGGCCCAGGATGATCACATTGCCCCCTGGCGCTCGACCTACCGGGCGACACAGCTTTACCAGGGACCGGTCCGTTTCTGCCTTGCCGGATCGGGCCATATCGCCGGAGTGATCAATCCGCCGGCCGATCCTGCGAAATACGGTTATTTCTCGAACAATCGAAAGGCCAAGACATGGGAAAAATGGCTGGAGGGAGCGACATGGCATGATGGCTCATGGTGGCCGGAATGGAAAAAATGGCTCGCCCATCACAGCGGCGGCTCGGCGACCGCACGGATACCCGGCGATAGCGGCCTACCGGTGATCGAAAATGCCCCCGGATCCTATGTTCAGGTTAAAACCAACGGGTAAGCCCGGCGTGCCCCCCGCGTGATGGCGCGATATTACCAGACCCACTCGGACCAGTTCTTTACCTTACCGCCGGACACTTCGGCCTTCGGCATTTTGCGGACATTGCGTTGACGCCAATTGGTCCACGGAAGCACGGGCAACAAATCGCGGGTGGCTTTCACGCTGTCCAACTTACCCGGTTCTGGGAAGTCCTAGCAACTCCTGCACATGATAGGCGCCGGTTTGGCCAAGCTGGCCATCGGCCATAACGCCAATGCCATCGCCCGGCGCACTAATCCCGCTAAAATTCTAAGAACCGTCTGCTGGTCGCCGATATGATTTATCACATCGCAAAAATCGATGCCGTCATAAGGACCAGCGCCACCTTCGGCAGATCCTAAATATAGCCGGTCAGAACTCTGACGCCGGCAGGGCGATACGGGTAGACATGGTTATCATAGAACGAGGCTACCTAGGCCTAATCGAATGTTATGCCACCCGAGCGCGTAAATTCCATACTCAGCATTCCGATCGCCCGCAAGCTCGGTCAATCCCGAGCACCAATCCACCACCATCGAGAATCAAAAAAATATATAAATGGCTTGTCAATCATTGATTTGCCTGTCATTTTTGGAATATCAGTCTTCGAAGAGCGGCGTACTGTGCTTCGTGACGCCGACCAAGGCATAAACTCCATGGCGATCGGTGATCTGAGACCCGGCCTCGCGGTGCGTGGTCGAATGTTACTTTTGCGAGGATAAACAAATGGCTAATGGAACCGTCAAGTGGTTCAATCCCACCAAGGGCTTCGGCTTCATCACTCCTGATGAGGGTGGCGCTGATGCATTCGTTCACATTTCCGCCGTCGAGCGGGCTGGTATGTCCAGCCTCGGCGAGGGACAACGTATTTCCTACGATCTCGAACCCGGTCGTAACGGAAAAAGTTCGGCCGAGAATCTCAGAAGCGCCGACTGATAATCGACTTGGAATCGGAGGTCCGCCCCCACGACGGGCCTCCGCCCTTGTCTGCCTTCCTAGAACGGAAAATAAAGAAATCCTTCTCTTATCGAAGAGAGGGAGCCAACAGATCCCCAGGGGTGGCTATGGCCCGAAAGCCAAATTACGGATTTGAGCGACGCGAACGCGAAAAGGCCCGTGCCGCCAAGAAGGCCGACCGCCAAAAAGCAAAAGAAGGCCTATCGGAAGATCCTCTAGCGACCGATTCGCCGTCGCCTACCAATGTAGAAACGCCGGATACCCAAGAATAAGGACAGCGTGCGCGTTCTGGTGTGGAGGCTATGATCCGGCCGCCCGCGCCCCCCCCCCCCCCCGCGCGCAGCGGCCAACGAGCGCCGTCAGAGTCGAGCAATTGGGCCCTACTGGCGCTAGAGCACGGTTGCACAGTGATCAGTCACTAGGCCATCTATCCCTCTATCGACCATCGGGGGGCGGATCCGATGTTGTTCCGTCAATCGAGCAATATCCTGCTCATCGTTCACGAACGCACATCCCAATTGACCAAGATCATTCGCCAACCGAACTGCTCCTCGCCAACGACGCGGGGCAACCTAGCCCGTCTATTCGACCCGATGCCCGCCAACCTGCGACGCACCCTGACCATCCGATGACAGAACCGAGAACGCGCTCCACTATGAGCTCCATAGGGCGACTTTCTTTTGTGATCTCCACGCGCCGTGGCAGAAAGGCGGGGTCGAGAACCCCATCGGGAGGCTCCGGCGCGTTTCCTACCTGGGCGAACCAATCTTGACGAACTCCAGAACGGTGAAATCAAAAAAATCAATCGAACCTATAATCAAACATCCCTGAAATACCTCGGCTTCAAAATCTCTAACGAGGTTTCAACCAAGACCCTTAGCCGTATTGCACTTGAAACGTGGCCACATATATCCGCCCCCCAAGTATGAACTATTAGTGCGCCAGAATTTGGCTGAGGAATAGTCTCGTACGATCTGATTTCGGGTTCTCAAAAAATTCTTCGGGCGTATTCTCCTCGACGATCTCGCCGAAATCCATAAAGATCACACGATCGGCCACCCGCTTGGCAAAGCCCATCTCATGGCTCACGCAGAGCATGGTCATACCGCTATCGGCAAGCTCCACCATCACATCCAGCACCTCGGAAATCATCTCCGGGTCCAACGCCGATGTCGGTTCGTCGAATAGCATGATTTCCGGGTCCATGCACAAAGACCGTGCAATCGCCACGCGCTGCTGCTGCCCACCGGAGAGCTGCCCCGGATATTTATCTGCCTGTTCCGGAATTTTAACCCGGGTCAGGAGCTCCATCGCGTATTCCTCAGCCTCGCGCTTCGATTTGCTCTTCACCCAGATCGGCGCCAGCGTACAGTTCTCCAGCACCGTCAGATGCGGAAACAGATTGAAGGACTGGAACACCATGCCGACATCACTGCGGATCGCGTCGATGTTCTTCACGTTGGTGTCCAGGGTCACTCCATTAACCACGATATCACCACGTTGATGTTCTTCAAGGCGGTTCAAACAGCGAATTAAGGTCGATTTACCGGACCCAGACGGACCGCAAATCACGATGCGCTCACCCTTGTAGACTGACAGATCAATGTCTTTCAGGGCATGAAACTCTCCATACCACTTGTTTACCTGATTAAGCGCAATCACCACTTCATCCGACACGGCGGACCGAATTTGATCTACCATGCCATCGGTTTTTAGGTTCATGAGCCGGTCTCCATCGTTAATTCCTGGCGGGTTTCGTCAAGTCGGCGCCAAGCCATGTCGGTTAGCGCCGATCCCCGGCTCCAAGCTTTCTCTCAAGATGCTGGCTGTACTTGGACATCGCCAAACAGGCGACGAAGTACAACACTGCAGCGGTGAACAACGGCTCGTGATGCAAGCCGATCCATTGCGGGTCCTGGCTGACCGCGTTGATCATCCCAAGCAGATCATACAGGCCGATGATGCTGACAAGGGTGGTGTCCTTTAACAGGCCAATGAAGCTGCCGACGATGTTTGGAATCATCAGCTTCAAAGCCTGCGGCATAACGATCAGCCCCATCGACTGCCAGTAACTAAGCCCCATGGCCTCGGCCGCTTCGTACTGACCTCTGGAAATCGCCTGCAATCCACCGCGCACCGTCTCCGCCATATAGGCCGCTGAGAACAAACAAACCGCCACGATGACACTGGCCAAATTATTGAAGACCACACCCTTGGGAAGAAACAGCGGGAACATGGTGGTAGCCATGAACAGGATGGTAATCAGAGGCACCGACCGAAACAGCTCGATAAAGGCGACACACAACACCCGCACAACCGGCATCTGTGAACGCCGTCCCAAAGCCAGGACGATACCGATTGGTAAGGCCGATGCGATGCCAACGCCAGAGATGACCAAGGTTAAAAATAGACCACCCCATTGATTGGGCACGACTTCAACGGTTTGCCAATCGGCGACCAGGAAATAGACGACAAAATACGCGATCAGTGACAAAATGATTATCGGATATTTTTGGAGCCTGTCGTCCCTGGAGGCAAAGCCCGTGGCCTGGATGATCCAGCGCCCGAGGCCTTGATTGGTCACTAGGCAGATCGCCACGTGGACCATCGTTCCGATGAACCAAGTCAGCGACAGGGCAACCATTATCGCCATGAACCAATTACGTTCGCCGCCCAAGAACAGGTAGCCGGCCAAAAATGGAAACACCATGACGGCGCTCAGCCCGACAATCACCTTGGCGGTTACCCGTGGCAACCAAAGCGGTGCCATCCAGAGAACAAAAATCAAGGCCGCTAGATCAATGCGCCAGATCTCGGCATCGGGGTAGCGGCCATAAATGAACCGGGTGAACCAAAATTCCACACCGGCCCAGCATGTTCCGAACTCCGTCGGTGAAATTCGGCACTCATTGCGGCTGGAGGCTTCCCAAACCGCGCGAACGAACGCCCATTCGTAAAAACCTATCGCGATATAGCCGATTAGCAGAACGCCGATGACCGTGGTGACGCTGCTGTAAATTCCATCAAACAGATTGAAGCGCATCCATCCTATCACCCCGGTGGTGGCCGGCGGCGGTGGCAGACTCGGCTTCGGCTTGAAGACGAGCAAGCCGCCGGAAGTCATCGGTGCATCGGCCATGACCTCACCGCTCCGTCAACAGGATTTTTTTATTATAGACATTCAGGCAGGCGGAGATCGTCAGGCTGACCGTCATGTAAAACAACATCACCATCGCCACGATCTCGATCGCGTGGCCAGACTGATTCAACGACGTTTGCATGAATACGTTGACCAGATCCGGAAAGCCGATGGCGATCGCCAGGGATGAATTCTTCACAACATTCATCCACAAGCTGATCATCGGCGGAATAATCGCCCGCATTGCTTGCGGGATTATCACCAGCCGCATGGTCCAACTGGGCCGCAATCCTAGCGAATACGCTGCCTCAGTCTGCCCATGACTGACCGACATGATGCCGGCGCGCACCATCTCGGCAACATAGGCTGAATGGTAGATAACCAGCGCTACCAAGACCGAACACATGGCCGGCAAAATAAAGGTGCCGCCTTGGAAATTAAAACCCTTGAGAACCGGAAGCTCCCACGATAATGGCATGCCGGTCACCAGGAAGATGGCCAACGGCAATCCAATGAGGATCACTAGGATCTTCCACCAAATTGGCACATATACCCCGGTCTCCAGCTGCTGCTTGATCGCCCGTTTGTTGTACCAGATCGCCGCCACGACGCTGATGAGCATGCCCACGGCGGTCAACCAAAACAGCTCGCCGAACTCCGCATTCGGAAAATACAGTCCCCGATTGTTGAGTATCAACCAATCAGCCCCGAACAATTCAACTGATTGTTTAGGTCGAGGCAGGTTCGCGAAGGCGCCCAGGTACCAGAAGATGATCTGTAGCAGCAGCGGCGTATTCCTCAGAACCTCGACGTACCAAGCCGCGATCTGGCCGATCAACCAGTTCTTTGAAAGTCGCAAAATACCAATGACGAAACCAAGGATAGTTGTCAAAACGATTGAAATACCGGAGATAATCAACGTGTTGACGATTCCGACCCAATAGACGAACAGGTAGGAATCTACGGGTTTGTAGTCAAGCGGGGTCCAGGCGATCGCGAACCCAGCAGTACCCAACAGAAAGTCAAAGCCCGCCGCTTTGCCTTGTGCTGCCATATTGGTCAGCGTGTTGTTGACCAGAAAAGCAGCTATAGCGAAGACGGTGCCAAAAACCAAAATTTGGTAAAATATCGAACGGTAGCGTTCGTCGTTGATGACCGAGCTTAGGTCGGAGCCAGAACGAGGTCTTTCGACTACGGCCATAGTTCCCCCTTCACCATCACAGTCAAAAGACTAGTGAAATTGTTTGGAAACATGGAAATAAAATTAATGTCAAACAAGCGAGAAAAAACAGGCCCGACCGGTTTCCCAGTCGGGCCTGATCCGTTCTTAGCGGAACGGCGGTGAGTACATCAGACCGCCACGCGTCCACAGATCGTTCTGCGAACCGGCACGACCAATGCCGATTCCGTCGGACGAGGCGCTGCCCATGTACTTGCCATAGATCTCGCCATAGTTACCGACGGACTTGATAATCCAATGAGCCCAGCTCTTGTCGAGCCCCAACCCCTTGTGCACCTCGGCCTCGACACCCAACATCCGCGCCACTTCAGGGCTCGGCGGGTTTTTGGCCATCTCGTCGACATTAGCCTGGGTGATACCAGCTTCCTCAGCCGCGATCAGCGCAAACACCGTCCAACGGACGATGTCAAACCATTGACTGTCGCCCTTGCGGACAGCCGGGCCAAGCGGTTCCTTGGAGATCGTTTCGGGCAGAATCGTATGTGCGCCCGGATCCGGGAAACCAGCCTTGTTCGAGGCCAGACCCGACTTATCGTTAGTGATCGCGTCACAGCCGCCCTTGAGGTAGGTCTCGTTCCGGACGTTGCTGTCCTGGAACACCACCGGTTGGATGTCGAGTTTGTGGACGCGACTGTAATCGGTCAGGTTCAGCTCGGTCGTCGTGCCAGTCAGCACGCAAACCGTGGCGCCCTTAAGCTCCAATGTGCTCTTGATGCCGGAATCCTTCGGCACCATGAAACCTTGCCCATCATAGAAGTTGACGGTCGTGAACGACAGACCAAGCTGCGTGTCACGGAACAATGTCCAGGTGGCGGTCCGGGAAAGTAAGTCGGATTCGCCGTTCGCCAGCGCGGTGAAACGCACCGTCGAGCTCACGGACTGAAATTCGACCTTGTTCGGATCGCCAAAGATCGCCGCGGCGATCGCACGACATATCGACACATCACTGCCGACCCAGGTTCCGTCTGACTTCAGGTTGTAAAAGCCCGGCGAAGGCGTGCCAATCTGGCAACGCAAATGCCCGCGCTTCTTAACGATATCCAGCGTGCTCTCGGCCACGGCGGGTGCCGCCGTAAAGGAGAGAGCCGCCAAGAGGCCCGCGCCAAGGCCCAAAAGGCTTAGTTTCTTCATGTTGAAACCACCCCACAAGTTGCTCCGAATTGAAAGACGAATGATCCGAAATCCAAACCGCTAGCTATTACCGGCGGTATTGCCCGCACCTTTCGTGACCTCAGAGATCTCGCCCCGTCACTTCCGCGACTGTCCGTTTCTCTGGCTTGTTCCAGTGCATGGACTGCCGGAAAATCAGGCGCATTCTCCTTAGCCACGGGCAGCTAACATGCACCGAGTCGATTTGGCAAGCATTCCAAACAGAATTGAACTTCATATTCTAATTTTCTGTGTGAGCCCGGTTTGGAAAACTCCGACTGACCGTGTCTGGACGCGGACCAGCAAGGCGGAGTATTACGAATCCGGTCCTTGCGTGCGTCGCCTCACACTTCGGGCGGATCAGCGCCCACAACAAATTGGATTTCGGCCTATGTCCTCAACTCAGCGGTTTTCCCGACGCACCACAATCACCCACGCGGGGCGCCACCCGCACGACAATCACGGGGTGGTCAATCCGCCCGTCTATCATGCCTCGACGATCCTGCAGCCCTCGCTCGACGCCTTCGAGGCGGCCCGGAAGCCGAATTGGACGGGATATCGTTACGGTCGGGCCGGAACCCCGACCAGCCGCTCCTTTGAGGAAGCGGTTACCGAGGTTTATGGGGCAGCCGGTAGCGTTGCGGTGTCTTCGGGTTTGGCGGCGATAACCAATGCCGTACTGGCTTGCGTCAAATCCGGTGACCATATCCTGGTAACCGACAACGCTTATGGTCCGACCCGACGGTTCTGCAATACTTTTCTGGCCCGATTTGGAGTCGAAACCACTTTCTACGACCCAACCATCGGTGCCGGCATCACCGGTTTGTTCAAGAACAACACCGTCGCGGTCTATACTGAGGCGCCGGGCTCCCAAACCTTTGACATGTCGGATATTCCGGCGATCTCCACGGCCGCCCACGACAAGGGCGCCGTTGTGCTCATGGATAACACCTGGGCCAGCCCGCTCTATTTCGACCCCTTCGCCAAGGGCGTGGATATCGTCGTCGAGGCGGTTACAAAATATATCTGCGGGCATTCCGATGTGATGATGGGGATCATCGTCGGGACCGAGGAATGGGCCGGACCGGTTCGCGACATGGCCAAGCTGCACGGCAACGCTTGCGGCCCGAACGATCTTTATCTAGCCCAGCGGGGATTGCGCACTCTGGCAGTTCGCATGGCACAGAACCAGGCCAACGGCCTCGAGCTGGCCAATTGGTTACGCGACCGACCGGAGGTCAAACGAGTGCTACATCCTGGCCTGACCAACGATCCGGGCCATGTGATTTGGAAACGTGACTTCACCGGGGCCAGCGGGTTGTTCGGTTTCGTCCTCAATGAGGGCTACTCCCGAGCCGCGCTAGCGGCCATGCTCGATGGGCTTGAGCTGTACGGCATGGGTGCCAGTTGGGGTGGTTATGAAAGTCTGATCATTCCCGCCAATCCGCGCGACTTCCGGACCGCGACAACCTGGGATGAGCCCGGTCAACTGCTGCGGGTGCATGCCGGCCTGGAGGACATTGACGATTTGATCACCGATCTCGGTGCCGGGCTCGACCGGCTGTCGGCGGTCGCGAAGGTGGCCTGAGGGACGGCGGTCGGGACCGGAGCCACAATGCATCGCCCCCGCATACGATTACTGATCGGCGCCGCTGTCGCCCTGGGTCCAGGCAAGGCGGCGCTATTGGAGGCCATCGGTCGAACCGGATCAATCTCGGCGGCGGCGCGGGAGATGGGCATGTCCTATCGGCGGGCTTGGAGCTTGGTCGATCGGATGAACGCCGATTTCATCGGCCCGCTGGTCGAAAAAACTGCCGGCGGACGCGGCGGCGGCGGCGCTCAGCTCAGCGCGCTTGCCCGCGATGTTCTGCAGCGCTATCACGCCATCGAAAACACGGCCGTTGAAAGCGTCGAGGCTGACATGGAAGCCTTTGCACCGCTATTGCGCGAACAGGAATAGGAGGACCGAACACTGTGCCTGCGCTCCCCGGCTCTATTCTTTCGACGCCTCGTCGAAAAGCCGTTGCCGACCTCCGGCCAGCAGAGTGGCACCCACATACTCGCGGCATTTCAAGGCTCGGTTGGACGGAGTGTAGTCAGACGGCGGGCGTTCTCGGAGAGCGCAAAGCCCTCCATCGCCGGAATATAGCGCGGGCAGTTCGGAAAGATTTGCTAGGCCATCACATCGACCAGCATCATGGCCCCCTCGGAACCGGCCAACCGCGCCGGGTCATCGTCGATGGATGCCGCGCCGTTGATCCGCATGCGCTCGCTGGAACTGTCGAAGCGGATGAACGGCAGGCCGACACTGCTGCTTTGCATAATATTGCCGAGTCCCTCGCATATGCTTTTGCCGCCATAGTCGTGAAAGCTGAAGGTGCTTTCACCGGCGACCCAAACAAAGCTCGGCATACCGCCTTTGAAGGAATAGTCGACGGTCTCGCCATTCGCCATCGCCAAAAAAAATAGCGGCGCCATCTCAATGACGCTTCGGTCCGCGTCGGTGAAGGTTGCGTGCCGACGGTTTCGCTCCAGACTGTCGGCGAGGCGACGACCGTCGAATTTATCCTGCAGAGCTCGGTTACCCTCGTGAAACATTCCCATTCGGGTCTCTGGCTTGTCGTCCCGGTCACAAGGCGTCGATTGCCACGCGTTATATCCCGTCGTATATAGCGCTTTTCCGCTCGCCTTACTCATTGGGTCAATAATGCGCTGCCTCGCCTTAATCCTAGTCACGCTCGCTTGCACTGCAAGCCCCGTCGGCACCTCGGCAACCGCGATAGCTGGCCAAGCGGTTTTGGTATTCGCCGCCGCAAGCACCCGCGACGCCATGGACGCGGCAATCCAAGCTTATACCGATGTCAATATTTCCAAAATCGATATTCGAGGCGTCTATGCGGCAACATCCGCCCTCTCCCGGCAAATCATCGATGGCGCGCCCGCATCGATCTTTCTATCGGCGAACCAGGCTTGGGCCGATCAGCTTGAAAAAACTGGCCTGCTTTGGGACCGCAGAAAGTTTTTGGGCAACAGCCTGGTACTGATTGCGCCGAAATCAACCTTACGGTCACCGCCGATCACCTCGGCAGCCGATATCATCCCGGCTTTGTCGGTTGGCCGGTTGGCGATCTCGGAAACCCAGGGGGTCCCCGCCGGGATCTACGCCCGCCAAGCGCTGGAGACGCTGCGGGTTTGGCCGAACCTGAAGAACCGCTTGGCGCAAACTGCGAATGTGCGAGCGGCCTTGCTTTTGGTCGAACGGGGCGAGGCGCCGCTTGGGCTGGTCTATCGCACCGACGCTCTGGCTTCGCCTGAGGTAGTGGAAATCTGGGCGGTCCCAACGAGCGCGCATGCCCCGATCGTCTATCCTCTGGCTTTGCTGACGACACCAACCAATAACCCGAAGGCGGCGGAGTTTTTTGCCTTTCTGACCTCCCCCGCTGGCCAAAAAATCTTCGCGGCGCATGGTTTCGAGACGGATTAGGCATGATCTCGCTTACCCCCTTGGAGATTGACGCCCTGGTGCTAAGCCTTCGCGTCGGGGTGTGGAGCCTAGTAATCTGTCTGCCCACCGGGCTGCTGATCGCGCTGATCCTGGCGCGCTGGAAATTTCCCGGAAAATGGCTACTTGATGGGATTGTGCATCTGCCACTTGGTCCTGCCGCCGGTGGTGATCGGCTATGGCTTTGCTGGTGCTGCTCGGACGGCAGTGGCGCTATCGGCGGCTGGCTGTACGAAAACTTCGGCATCACCCTCGCCTTCACCTGGCGAGGCGCGGCCATTGCCTCCGCCGTGGTGGCCCTGCCGCTGGTGGTCCGCGCCATCCGCCTGTCGCTGGAAGGCGTCGATGGACCGGGGCTGGAGGCAGCCGCCCGGACCCTTGGCGCCAGCGCCGCTGAGGCGTCGTTTGCGACGAGTCACCCTGCCGCTGCTGCCTCCCCGGCATCATCTGCCTGGCACGCATCCTCGCCTTCGCCCGCAGCCTCGGCGAATTCGGCGCCACCATCACCTTCGTCTCGAATATCCCCGGCGAGACCCAAACCTTGCCGCTGGCCCTCTTCGCTGAAACCCAAGTGCCCGGCGACGCCACCCCGGCGATCCGGCTGGCGGTGATATCCGTCGTCGTCGCGCTCTCCGCACTGCTTGCGTCGGCGTATCTGGCCCGCCGGGTCGCCCAACGGGTCGGCATCGATAAGGAATTGCACCGGTGATCAGCGTCGATATCACCGTTGAGCGCGGCGACTTTTCGATCGCGGCGCATTTCGAGGGCCCCTCGAACGGTGTCACCGCGCTGTTCGGTCGTTCCGGCTCGGGCAAAACCACACTGGTCAACGCCATTGCCGGGCTGATCCGCCCGGATCGCGGCCGGATCACCGTCGCTGAGCAGGTATTGTTCGATTCCGCGGCCGGCATCGACCTTCCCGCCGCCGCCAGACAGCTCGGCTATGTGTTTCAGGAGGGCCGACTTTTCCCACATATGAGTGTCCGGCAGAACCTACTCTACGGTCGGCTGGGTGACAGGGATGCCCATCCCACCTTGGCGGAAACCGTCGAGCTTCTGGGATTAAAGGCCTTTCTAGAGCGTCGACCCGGCTCGCTTTCCGGCGGCGAGCGCCAACGTGTAGCAATCGGTCGGGCGCTATTGGCCAATCCCCGCATTCTGCTGATGGACGAACCTTTGGCCTCACTCGATGGGCCGCGCCGCGCCGAGATTCTGCCCTATCTCGCCGACTTGCGCGATGCCTTGGCTATCCCGGTGATCTACGTATCACACCAGATGGACGAGGTAATTCGGCTGGCCGACACCATGGTCCTGCTCTCCGAGGGTAAGGTTATGGCGACCGGAGCCGTCGAGGAGATTACCAGCCGCCTGGATCTGGCGCCGTTGACCGGGCGATACGAAGCCGGTGCCGTCCTGCCCTGCCGGGTGGCCGGCCAGGACGTTCCCTTTGGCCTCACCCGTCTTGAATTTAGCGGTGGGACGCTGTGGGTGGGGGCGGTCCACCTGCCCAAGGGAACGCCGGTGCGGGTCCGCATCCGCGCCCGCGACGTGGCCCTCGCCCTATGGCCACCGCGTGACGTAAGCATGCTCAACATCATTAACGCCCGGATCACCGAAATTGGCCAGGCCCAGGGCCCCCAAGTCGATGTACGACTATCCGCCGGAAACGACTCGCTTTGGGCCCGGCTGACCCGCCGAAGCGTCAGTGAGCTTGGCTTGAAACCTGGGATGCAGGTTCAGGCGATGATTAAATCAGCCTCCATCGACGGCGCCTCACTCGGCCAAATAGGCCGCGTGAGGCGGTCAGAGATTGATACGGTTTAGCGCAAATCACGACCGCTATTCGGCGAACACCTTAAATTCGATGCCGCCGGGGCGAGCGATCTGCGCAACCAAGCCTATCTCCCAGGTCAGATAGTCGTTCATCGCTTTTTCGATCTCTACCGGATCGGTCCGGTCATAGGCACGCAAATAAACGTCTTCGGTCGGCGACAGTAGATTGGACATTCCGGCTTCCATCGTCTGCCCGTCCGCCTCCCATGCCTGGGTTCCACCATCAATGATCGCCACATCTAGCCCGGCGGCAAGAAGATCCAACGCCGCCAGACGCGCCAGTTTTCCATCCGGTGAGGTCAATATGATCCGGCAATCCATGCCTTGGGTCGCGAGATCCTCCAGCAACCTGGCGCGAATGGCGAAGTAGGCGCCCTCGGCATGCTTTTCGCGATACCCGAGGCTGCGCTGCAGATCAACCAACGTCGTCCCGTGCGCTTGCTCGGCCAAGGCCTCTGCGGGACTCAGCGCGGTCACCGACGACGCTACCAAGCCGAATACGGGCGCCTCCCGCTTACCTTGAACGATAGGTTGGCCGTCCAGGCCCGAATCGAGGACGTAAACCTCGCACCAAGCCAGCTGCTCCAGCCAACTTGCGGTCATCAGCGCCCTCACCATCATGTCGTCGACTAGCACCACCCGAGCGTTCTGGGTGGCGACATAAACATCCGTGGCCTGCACCAGCTGACCGCCAGCGGCGTGGCGCGAGTCAGCGATGTGGCCAGCCTCGAACTCCTCGATCGTGCGCACATCAAGAATGCCAAGCGTCCGTGTCCCCTGCTCGTTCCGCCAGGCGTCCAGAGTGGCGGAATCGATTCGTTTAACGCCAAAACGCCTCGCCGCGCTCTCGGCCCGAGCTAGCGCCACCTTGTGACCGGCGCTCGACACTTTCGGGGGACGTCGCTCCAGCCCGTGCTCGAGTTTAAACCCGGCAAGATGCCAACCCATCGTTCCGTTGCGTAACGCCACCACCTTGTTCGGCACGCCGGCATTGATTAGCGACTGCGCACCAATGATGCTGCGGGTACGTCCGGCGCAGTTAACGACCACCGTCGTCTTGTTGTCAGGCACCGCTTCCTGCATCCGATGCACCAACTCCGCGCCAGGCATGTCGATCCCAGTCGGAATATTCATCACTCGAAATTCGTCCATCGGACGGGAATCGAGAACAATTAAATGCTCGCCTCCGTCCATCATCGCCTTCAGCTCCTCGGCCGAAACCGACGGGGTGCCATAGGCGTGCTCTACGAATTCGCCAAAGGCCTTGCTCGGCACATTGAGGCCGCTGAACAGTTCCAGCCCGGCCGCCTCCCACGCGTCCATGCCTCCAGCGAGCACCGCGATGTTCGTGTATCCAAAACTCGCCAAGCGGTCGGCGGCCCGTTCGGCCAGACCATCGCCAGCATCGCAAAACACCACCGGCGTCGCCTTACGCGGCACCAGGTCAGGGATCCGCAATTCGAGTTGGCTGAGCGGAATATTGGCGCAAAGCAGTATATGGCGGGCGCCGAACACCCCTTCGTCGCGTGCATCGATCAACGCCAATTCATCACGACCATCGATCCGCGTCTTCAGCTCAGTGGCGGTAATGAATTTTCTCATCGGGTGTTCTCCCAGTATCGCCAGCGCTTCGCGGGCGTCATTGTTTATTGCAACACCATAAGACGCTGTCGCGCCGTTGGACATATCGAAATGTCGCCGGATAATCGGGAATTCGACTGCCTTACATTCCCTCTGCAGGCGCAGCACCAGCAACGCAGATCAACACCGAGGAGTGACCTTTCCAAGCCTCAGCAGACCCGAATAAGTCTGACCGCGCGTCCACGATATCCCAGCCTCCCACAACATATCGATGCCGGACCGAGAATCACACACCATTAGGAGAACGAACCCTATAATTGACCTTACTCAACCCGAGGATGCTCTAAATCCGTCATCGAACCAAAAACCCCGGCCAACAACGACGCCCCGGCAAAAGCCGGGGCGTCGTCATTCGATCTGTGCCGAGAGGTCAGTCGTTCTTACGAAACTCCTGCTTCGCGATCGATTCAAGATGCACTTCGTCCGGACCGTCAGCCAGGCGCAACACCCTTGTGTGACCGTAGGCTCGAGCCAGCTTGAACTCCTGGCTGACACCGCCACCGCCATGCACCTGGATCGCCTCATCGATGATCTCGGTGGCCATCCGGGTTGCCATTACCTTGATCATGGCGATTTCCTTGCGCGCCGCCTTGTTGCCGACGGTGTCCATCTTGTGGGCCGCGTGCAGCACCATCAGGCGGGTCGAATCGATCTTGATCCTCGCCTCGGCCACCTTATGCCGGAGCGCGCCCATATCCGCAAGCTTCTGGCCAAAGGCAAAGCGGGAATTAGCCCGTGTCTTCATCGATTCCAAGGCCCGCTCGGCCTGACCGACGCAGCGCATGCAGTGATGAATACGCCCCGGTCCAAGCCGCCCCTGGGCGATCTCGAAACCGCGCCCCTCGCCGAGCAACATATTGCGCGACCGGAACCCGAACGTTTTCGAAGGTTACGTCGCCATGACCGTGCGGCGCATGGTCATATCCGAAAACCGTCAGTGCCCGGTTGACGGTGATGCCGGGGGTGTCGACCGGCACCAGGACCATCGATTGCTGTTTATGCTTGGCCGCCGAGGTATCGGTCTTACCCATGAAGATTAGGATTTTGCAACGCTTGTCGAGAATCCCTGAGGTCCACCATTTTCGCCCGTTGATGACGTACTCGTCGCCTTCGCGGGTGATGCTGGATTGGATGTTTGTCGCGTCAGAGGAAGCTACCGCAGGCTCTGTCATGGCAAAGGCCGAACGAATCTCGCCGGCGAGCAGTGGTTTCAGCCAACGCTCTTTGTTTTCCTCGCTGGCGTAGCGCTCCAGCACTTCCATATTGCCCGTATCCGGAGCCGAGCAGTTCAACACCTCGGAGCCGAAGGACACCTTGCCGAGAACTTCCGAAATCGGCGCGTATTCCAAGTTGGTAAGCCCGGCGCCCTTATCGGATTCGGGCAGGAACAGATTCCACAGCCCCGCCGCCTTCGCCTTGGCTTTCAGCTCGTTCAGGATTGGCGGGCAATCCCAACGGATCCTCGGCCTCGTCGATCTGCCGGTAGTACAGATCCTCGTTTGGATAGACGTGCTCGTCCATGAACTCCTGGACGCGGGCGCGAAGTTTTTGTGAGCGCTCGGTCATCTCTGGAATCATGGGAATCTCCTCAAATCTGGTTGCGTTGGTTGTTAAGTCACTTAGCCTAGGCGCGCGAACCGGCGCAGATGGTGGTCGGTGTTGCCGAACAACATGTCGATCATGGTCAGCCGCTTGAAGTAGTGCCCGATCGCCATGTCGTCGGTCATCCCCATGCCGCCGTGCAGTTGCACGCCTTCCTGGCCGATTTTCTTGCCGCTCCGTCCCATCTCGACTTTCGCAGCCGAAACCGCACGCGAGCGCTCGCGTGGACCAGCTACGTCAACGACGCTTGCCGCCCGATAGGTCAGCGCGCGGGAAAAATCCTTGGCGCCGAGCATCTCAACCGCCCGGTGCTGCAGCACCTGGAAGGTGCCGATCGGACGGCCGAATTGTTCGCGGGTTTTCATATACTCGACGGTTAAGATGACCGCCGCATCCATTGCTCCGGCCGCCTCGGCGCAGAGCAGCACGCAAGCTCGGTCGACCACCGCCTCAATCACCGGCATCGCGCCACCGAGCGTGCCGAGGATCGCCTCACCCCCGACCTGAACGGCCTCCAGGGTGACTTCGGAAGCGCGCAACCCGTCGATGGTCGGATAGGAGCGCAGCGTAACGCCCTTGGCGGCCGGGTCGACCAGGAACAAGGTCACACCGTCATGATCGGTTGTGGCGCCGCTGACGCGGGCCGAAACGATGAGCGTGTCGGCCGTCTCGGCGTTATGCACGATCGCCTTTTCGCCGTTCAAAATATAACCGCCGCCATCCTTGATCGCCGATGTCTCGACATGGTTAAGGGTAAATCGAGCCCGGGGTTCCACATGCGCCAAGGCCAGGAGCCGCTTGCCCGCGGCCACCTCGGGAAGGATCTCGTTCTTCTGGGCGATCGATCCCGCCGCTGCCACCGCGCCGGCGCCGAGCACCACGGTGCTGTGATAGGGCTCCACCACTAGGCCGCGCCCCAGGCTCTCCAGCAACACCGCCGCATCACCGGTCGAGCCGCCAAGGCCGCCATTCGCCTCGGGAATGGCCAGGGCTAACCAGCCGAGCTCGGCGAACTGGGCCCAGACGGCACGGCTGAAACCGCCATCCATCTCCATGTTCTTGCGGCGCGCCTCGAACGCGTAGTCGTCCAGCACGAAGCGGTCAGCGCTCTCGGCCAGCAGCTTTCTGGTCGTCGGTAAACGCGAAGCTCATGAGGGCCCTCGATTGCTCGATTGCCGCCAGCCGCCCGCCATTCCGTCCCGTGAACCGGCTTTTCGCCGCTCTAGAAGCCCAGCACCGCCTTGGCGATGATGTTCTTCTGGATCTCGTTCGAGCCGCCGTAGATCGACGCCTTGCGCCAGTTGAAGTAATGCGGCGCGATCGACGCGGCGTGCTCCGGACCGATCGGGTCCTCGTTCCAGCCGGACTGCATCGCGTCCGGCACATAGGGGTGGGCGTAGTTGCCCACCGCCTCGACCAGCAACTCGGTGATCCCCTGCTGCACCTCGGTACCCCGGATCTTCAAGGAACGACGCCTCCGGCCCAGGCCCCTTGCCCGAGCTTTCGTCTGACAGAACCCGCAGCACCAGGGATTCCAGGGCCAAAAGACTCGATCTCCATCGTCGGCGATCTTCTCCCTGAAGGTCTGATCCTCGATCAGCGCCTTGCCCTCCTGCATGCTCCGACCGAGGCGATGGTCCTCAGGCGCTTGAGCTGCGCCTTGGAGCGCCCGACGGCGGCGATGCTGGTGCGCTCATGACCAAGCAGGTATTTCGCGTAGGTCCAGCCCTTGCCCTCTTCGCCGACCCGGTTGGCGACCGGGACCTTCACGTCCTCCAGGAAGACGTTGTTGATCTCCGTGACTGCCGTCGATGGTCGTGATCGGCTGCACTGATCACACGCCGGGCTGCTCCATATCGATCAAGCAGAGAAGGTGATGCCCTCCTGGCGCTTGCCGGCGTCCGAGGTGCGGGTCAGGCAGAACATCAGGTTCGCGTGCTGCGCCAAACTGGTCCAGGTCTTCTGGCCGTTCACCACGTAGTGGTCGCCGGTCAGCACCGCCTTGGCAGCGCAGCGACGCCAAGGTCGGAGCCCGACCCCGGCTCGGAATACCCCTGACACCACCAATCGTCGGACCGCAGGATGCGCGGCAGGTAGTAGTCCTTCTGCGCGTCGTTGCCGAAGGCCATGATCACCGGCGCCACCATGGTCACGCCAAAGGCGATGACCGGCGGAGCACCAGCGGCAGCGCATTCTTCCTCGAACAGGTGCTTTTCCATCGGCGTCCAGCCGGTGCCGCCATGCTCGACCGGCCACCCCGGCGCGACCCAGCCTTTTTCGAAGAGCTTTTTCTGCCAGGTCACATGCTCTTCCTTGCTGAGACGAAAGCCGGTCATGGTCTTGCGTCGGAGCTCTTCCGGCACCTCGGCGGTCACGAAAGCGCGAACCTCTTGGCGGAACGCTTCTTCTTCGGGTGTCAGGATCAATTCCATTGGAGGCTCCGCTCACAAAACTTCGAACAGGCCGGCGACGCCCATGCCCCCGCCAACACACATGGTGATCACGATATTTTTAGCGCCGCGCCGTTTGCCCTCGATCAACGCATGACCGGTCATGCGCGCGCCGCTCATGCCATAGGGGTGACCGATCGAGATCGAGCCACCGTTGACATTGAGGTTTTCATCCGGGATGCCGAGTGTATCGCGGCAATACAGCACTTGCACCGCGAAAGCCTCGTTCAGTTCCCAAAGATCGATGTCGTCCATGGTCAAACCATGACGCTCCAGCAGGCGTGGCACCGCGAAGACCGGACCGATACCCATCTCGTCCGGGTCACAGCCGGCGACCGCCAAACCCTTGTACAGACCCAACGGCTCAATATTGCGCTGCTCGGCGAGCTTGGCGTCCATCACCACACAGGCCGACGCGCCGTCCGACAGCTGGCTAGCATTGCCGGCGGTGATGAAATGACCCGCCCCGCGCACAGGCTCCAGCCCTGAAAGGGCTTCGATACTGGTGCCGGGACGGTTACCTTCATCCTTGTCCAGCAACACGTCCTTGGCGCTGATTTCGCCAGTTGCCTTGTCTTTGACCAACATCGAGGAGGCCAGTGGCACGATCTCGTCACCGAACTTGCCGGCCTGCTGCGCCGCGGCGGTTCGGCGCTGGCTCCGGCAGGCATATTCGTCCTGCGCCTCGCGGCTGACCCCATAGCGGCTACCAACGTTGTCCGCCGTCTCGATCATCGGCATCCAGATCGCCGGCTTGACCTCCATCAGATGGGCTTCGGTGTAATGGGTGGTGTTCATGTTTGGCTGAACCAAGCTGATCGACTCTAGCCCGCCGGCGACCATTGCCGGCACCTTGTCCATCACCACCCGCTGCGCCGCCATCGATATGGCCTGCAAACCGGAACTGCAAAACCGATTCACCGTGGTTCCCGACGAGGTTATCGGCAGTCCGCCCTGCAGGGCTATTTGCCGCGCCACGTTGTGCCCAGTCGCGCCCTCGGGAAAGCCACAGCCAATGATAACGTCCTCAATTTCAGCAGGATCAAGGCCCGATCGCTCAACCGCGTGCTTGACCGCATGACCGCCCAGCACCGCGCCATGGGTGTTGTTGAAAGCGCCGCGAAACGCCTTGCCGATGGGCGTGCGCGCCGTCGATACAATAACCGCTTCCCGCATGTCTCTTCTCCCCGGCTTTGATCGCCTTGCACTCATCTCATTAAAAACATTAAATTATGCTCTGAACTCACTGATCTTTTTACCTCTTTTAACTAACCTCTCCAACAGCGGGGCAGGCCGCATCAACTCGCCATGTTCACTGTGATAGCGCTGCATGGTCTTGTATACCTCGTCGAGGCCGATGGTATCGGCCCAGAACATTGGTCCGCCGCGATAACGTGGAAAACCATAGCCGTGCACCCAGATCACGTCGATATCCGAGGCGCGGATCGCCAATCCCTCCTCAAGGATCTTTGCGCCTTCGTTGATCAACGGATACAGGCAGCGCTTCAGCACTTCCTCGTCGGAGATCTCCCGGCGTTCGATATTGGCGTCAGCGGAGGCCTGGATAATCAACTTCTCGATCTCCGGATCGGCAACCGGTGTACGACATCCAGCCTCGTATCGGTACCAGCCGGAGCCAGTTTTCTGACCAAAGCGGCCCTGCTCACAGATCCGGTCGGCGATCGACGAATAGCGGTCGTTATTGGGGTTTTCCGACAATTTACGCTTGCGAACCAGCCAGCCGACATCAAGGCCTGCCATGTCGCCCATGGTGAATGGCCCCATCGGGAAGCCGAATTCATAGATCACCCGGTCGACCTGCTGTGGTAGCGCGCCTTCCTCAGTAGAAAATTTGCCTCTCGGCTATATTGATGCAGCATCCGATTGCCGACAAAGCCGTCGCAGACGCCGACCAGAACGCCGACCTTATTGATCGTCTTCGACAGCTTCATCACCGTGGCGATGGTCTTGGCCGAGGTTTTGGCGCCGCGTACATTCTCCAGTAATCGCATCACATTGGCTGGACTAAAGAAATGCGTGCCGATGACACTCTCCGGTCGCTTGGTCATCGCCGCGATCTGGTCGACATCCAGGGTCGAGGTGTTGGTGGCAAGGATTGCGCCGGGCTTACATAACTGGTCAAGTTTGCTGAAAATTCGCTTTTTGACCTCCATATCCTCGAACACCGCCTCGATGACTATATCGACGTCGGCTACGGCTTTAAAATCGGTGGAGCCGGTGATCAGCCCAAGACGTTGGTCCATGGCATGCTGGGATAGCCGACCCTTGGCGACGGTGGCAGCGTAGTTGCCCTGTACCTTGATCAGACCGCCATCCAGGGCCGCCTGATCATTCTCGATGACGATCACAGGAATACCGACATTGGCAAAGTTCATCGCGATCCCGCCGCCCATGGTACCGCAGCCAATCACCGCCGCGCTGTTGATCTCCCCGGCGGGTGTTGCCGTCGGCAAATCAGGGATCTTGGCCACCTCACGCTCAGCGAAAAAGGCGTGCTGCATTGATTGCGCCTCGGCGGCGACGACCAACTGGGTGAACGCCTCACGCTCAAACTTGAGGCCGGCGTCGAACGGCATCGAGATCGCTGCCTCGATACAGCGAACACAGGCTTCGGGCGCGTTCATGCCGCGCGCCATCTTGGCCATACCCTTGCGGAAGTCGTCGAAAAGACCTGGGTTGCCCCGCGCCTCATCCAGGCCGGCGTCCTGGTCGCGCGACCGTCGTGGCGCCGCGCCGCTTGCCACCAGACGTTCCGCCGCCGCAACCGCGACATCTAGAACGTCGCCCTCGGCGATCTCGTCGATAATCCCCAGATCGTAGGCCTGCCCGACGGGAACCAACCGGCCCGAGGTGATCAGATCCAATGAATTGGCGACACCGGCAAGCCGCGGTAACCGTTGAGTTCCGCCGGCGCCCGGCAGAATGCCAAGCGTGACCTCAGGCAGACCAACCCGGGTTTTAGCCGCACCGACCCGAAAATGAGTGCCCAGCGCTAGTTCCAAGCCACCGCCAGCCGCCACCCCATGAATAGCGGAAACCACAGGCTTTTCAGATGCTTCCAGGGTGTTTATAACGTCGTTCAGACCCGGGGTGCCGGCGGGGGGCATTTTGTTGAACTCTCGAATATCGGCGCCGGCACTGTACATGCGCCCCTCACCGACAAGCACAAAGGCGGCGACGCCATCATCGGCTTGGCCGCCGGCCAAAGCGGCGGCGAGATCGATCCGCAGCGCGGCACCTAATCCATTCACCGGAGGATTATTCAGCTTGAGGATCAGCACCGACCCCCGGCGTTCTTCGATTACCGCGCTCATACTTAACCCCGGCGGCCCTAGCCGCGCATTTCTAGTGGTCCGTATATCTCGGCAAACTGCGCCAAACTGGCTGGAACAGCAAGCCTCGCTGACCAATTCGCGTGTTATTTCATCTGGTTAGATTAGCCGGCCATCTCACCCAGACATCGCGGCGACCAAGGCTCTCCCGGCGGCGAGATTGGCGGCGTCGGCCTCGTCAATCATCTGGGTCAGCCCAAAAAATCCATGCAGGACGCCCGGATATTCCTTATAGTCAACCGACACCCCGGCCTCGACCAACTTAGCCGCATAGGCCCGCGCCTCGTCCCTGAGAACGTCACAGCCAGCCGCGATGATCAACGCCGGAGCCAGCCCCGCATGGGTTTCGGCCAGTAACGGCGAGGCGCGCCAGTCGTTATGATTCTTTGGATTGTCACCAAGATAATGTTGCTGAAACCAAAGCATCGTTGCCTCTTCGAGGATCCCGTAACCTTTGCCGAATTGATCGTAGCTTTTGCTTTTGCAGCGATAATCGACCAACGGGTAGATCAGCGTCTGATGGCAAAGCTTGGGCCCGCCCTGGTCCCGCGCCATCAACGCCACGACGGCAGCAAGGTTGGCCCCGGCGCTATCGCCGCCGACGGCGATCTTATCCGCCGAGATGCCGAGCTTTTCCGCGTTCTCTGCCGCCCAAAGCAGGGCCGCGTAACTATCATCGACCGACGCCGGGAAGACGTCTTCTGGCGCCATGCGGTAATCAATTGAAAGCACTGCACAACGGCCATGATGGCAGAGGCCGCGAGCGCTTGCGTCATGGCTGAACAGGCTGCCGATCACATGCCCGCCGCCGTGGTAATAAACCAAGAGGCCGGGCGGCGTGGCCGCGTTCTCCCGAGGTAAGTAGAGCCGTGCAGGGATCAGCCCGACCGGTCCGGGAATGCGCAACTCCCGGGTCTCCTTAATTGATGGCGGCGGTAAATCGCGAGCGGCCACCGCGCGCTCCATCTGCTGACGCGCCTCCTTGGCCGTCAGTTCAACCATGGGTTTCAGGTTCAAACTGGCGATCCGGCGCAGGAATTCGCCGGTTTGCGGGGTGACGTCCGCAGGCGCTTGATAGTCGCTCATTGTTCGTTACCCCAAAAATTCGTTGATTGCATTGGCGAGCTGTTCCGGTCGGTCGAAATCAACCTGATGCCCCGCTCCCTCGATCATGCGTTCGCTGACAGTTCCCTTAGGCCCATTCTTATAGATCGGGTGATAGTCCGGCGGAACCACCTTGTCCTCGGCCCCCCAGACGATCAGCGTGTCGCAGAAGATCCGACCGATCCGCTTGCCCAGTCCGGTATCCCCGGTCGGCCAAAGCAGGCGCGCGGCGGCTTCATTCGCCCGGATCTGCGAGACCTCCCACTCGAGATCATCGCCGCCCTCGGGCATCTTCTGGTGTGCTTCCAGCGTCTGTGGATTCGAACAGAGCAGCGCCGGCAGATCCTGCGGAGTTACCCCCCAGGGGTCGGCCATCGGATTGCCATCGATGCAGATACCCAGCGGCGAGACCAGGACAAGGCGTTTGGTCTTGTGCGGCCAAACCGCCGTCACGTCGCCAGCCAATGCCGCGCCCAGCGAGATGCCTAGCAAATCTTCGCCGGTAAGGGCGCAGCCGTTCAGAATTTCACGCACCAGCAACAGCCAATCGAGAACGCTGTCCAAATCTACATGCGCCCGCCCCCCACCGCCTGGAAACCCAGGAAGCGACGGCACGATCACCGTTCGGGTTTTCGCCAATCTAACCAGGAAGGGCGGCCATTGCAAAAGCCCGCCAAACCCGGCGAGGACGCCGAGCTTCGGTCCGGTTCCCGCCGTCCAGACGCGAAAATCAGCGCCGTTGATCGACAGGCTAGTTTCCTCGAAAGCACTCATTCGGCCGCCTCGGCTAGTGATCCGTCCAAAGCCGAATTAGGCACCGCGCGCTCGGCCGCCGGTATCGGCGTCGGCCACCAGTGATCTTCCCATTTGTCGTCGAACATGTCGCTGACCTGCGGCATGACCTTTTCGGCGAACATGCGGGTATTGTAGGCGGCAAGCTGTTTGCTCATGTTGCCGAACTGACACAACATCATCAGATGCCCGACATTCATCTCGGTAGCCGCGTGACGCAGTTGTTCCGCCACCTCGTCCGGGCTACCAATGATGATATAGCCCTGGTCGATGATGTCTTCGATCTGGGTGGCGGTCTTTCCGCGCGCGGTGGCTTTCTTGGCGGCGGTGGCGACCTGCCCTTCGACCCGGGCGCGGATTGTCGCCTCAGTGGTGTATCCAGGCGGCTGCGCATAGCGCGGATCGATATGCAGACAGCGACCGTAGAAGTATTCCGCCGGCTCTTTATACAACCGCATTGCTTCCTCTCGGGATTCGGCGACGCCGACAAATTGCAAAAACCCGGCGCGGTAGGGGTTGGGCTCCTTACCAAGCTGCTCCATCTCGTTCCAAAAACCGCGCATCGTATTAAGGCCGATCTTGTAGCCGAAATACGAGAGATAGCAGTAGACGTAGTCCATCTCCGCGCACCATTGCCAAGTCTCGACCGAGCCCCCGCCGGGAATCCAGATCGGCGGATGCGGTTTCTGCACCGGATGCGGCCAGATGTTGACGTAGCGTAGCTGGTTGTAGCGACCGTTGAACGAGAACACCTCGCGCTCGGTCCAGGCCCGCTTCACCAGGTCATGGGCCTCGTAATAACGATCGCGGAGCATGCTTGGGTTCTGGCCATAGGCGTAGCAGGTATCCATCGGCGTGCCGACCGGAAACCCGGCGATCAGCCGACCGCCGGATATGCAGTCGATCATCGCCATCTCCTCGGCGACCCGGGTCGGCGGATTGTACAGCGCCAGGCTATTGCCCATGATGCAGATCATCGTGTCACTGGTACGCCGCGCCAGGGTCGAGGCAATAAGGTTGGGGGACGGCATCAGGCCATAGCCGTTGGAGTGATGCTCGTTCACGCAGATTGCATCGAAACCGCAGGTCGCGGCGAATTCGAGCTCATCCATGAAGTCGTTATACATATGATGGGCGCGTTCGGGATCGAAGAGACGCGAGTTGATATCGACCCAGATGCCTGGGTTCTCCTCTCTGAAATCCTCCGGGAGTTCGGTGTATGGCATCAGATGAAACCACATCAACTTCATGATCGTCCCCTTCTCTGCCCGACGATAGACAATGCGAGTAGGTCGGGTGTAAGCCGGACGAAGTCTTACTTAGAACGGACAAACGAACAAGCGTTGGGCGGATTATCGTTCTGATAAGTCAGCCTTGTCGAAGGGAGGATGGTCGTGCATTGCTAGGTCAACTATTAAAGCACCCTGAATACCCCGATCGGCCGACTGATCCTTGGCAGCGGTCAAACCACGATGACGCTGATCGGCTTCCCGCGCGGTGATCGAGGAACCCGACTGGCGCCAAGACGAGACGCTGTACCGGCTGGCGAAACGCCAAATCACAGATTATTTAGCCGGCAATCGGGATAGTTTTGACTTTCCCATAACATTTATCGGAACGGGTTTTTAAAAGCATGTTTGGCGAGCCCTGCTAAAAATTTCGATTGGCGCGACGATGGGCTATTCCGCGCTTGCCGGGCGGGTTGGCTGGCCGAAGGCGGCGCGCGCAGTCGACGTGATCAGTGGCGCCAAACCACTGCCGGTCTTGGGTCCTTGTCATCGATTGATCGGCAGCAACGGGTCGCTCACCGGATCCGGCTACTTAACCTGAAAAGCAGTGAATTTTAGCTGAAGCTCCTGCCCGCCCTTGTTTTAGCCGTCATCCCGCCGCAAGGCGGGACCCATCCCGCAGGCCGTTGCGCGATGCGATGCGTCGGGTCATTCCGAACCGGCGAGGCCGTGATTCCTAATTTCGGAATGCCCCCCGGCGGTGGGGTAACGGCAACAATTGGGTGAACCTGACGGCCGTTCCCCGCCTTGATGGCCGAAGATGCTGGCGCGAGACATGCCGGCGTTGAACAAATTACATCACCCATCTGCCTAAATCCGCCTAACGGCGATATCGGCGTGATGCCCCATTGACCCAACTTCCGCGTCTGACGCAAACTTAGACGATTGCGGTGAAATGGGCTGCCTGTGTGTGCGCCCGGGACATCGTGTCTCTGGTCCTTGGCCTTCCACTCTTGCGACCCCCACCGTGGGGGTGTAAATCTTACGCATTCAGCGAAATCCCTATGGGGGACGGAAAAACCATGCAGTCAGTCCAATTTGAGGCGCCCGGAACTGTCGATGAGGCGGTCGCGCTCCTAGCCGGCGCGACGGGCGATACCCGCATTCTGGCGGGAGGAACCGATCTTCTTGTCCAGCTTCGCGCACATATGATCAACCCAGGTCTCATAATCGATATCAAGAAAATCGACGAGACACGGTCCCTGACCAAGAATGCCGACGGGAGCTATACGATCGGAGCCGCTTATGCTGGCGCCGAGGCAACCGAGCGTGACGACATCACCAAGGATTGGCCCGGTGTGGTCGAAGGGTGGGACCTGATCGGTTCGACCCAGATCCAGGGACGCGCGTCGCTTGGCGGTAATCTGTGCAACGCCTCGCCAGCCGCTGACAGCGTGCCAGCGATGATTGTCGCCGGCATGACCGCCAATATCGCGGGCCCTAAAGGTCGTCGCACCATCCCGGTCCAGGATGTGCCTGTCAGCCCCGGCAAGACCAGTCTGGGTAAGGGTGAGTTCATCGTCAGCTTCAATCTGCCTGGGCGCCCCAAGGGGGGCGGAGACGCCTATCTGCGGCTGATTCCGCGCACCGAGATGGACATCGCCGTAGTTGGCTGCGGTGTTGCACTGGTGCTTGATGATAGTGGCACCGTCACTTCGGCGAAGGTTTCGCTGGGGGCGGTCTCGGCAAAGGTTTTGGTGGTCGACGCGGCCGCCAAAGCAATCATTGGGACCAAGTTGGATGACGATGCGTTGGCCAAATTGGATGCCGCCTGTCAGGCCGCCGCCAAGCCGATCAACGACAAGCGTGGCACCATTGAATATCGAACCAAGATCGCCGGCGTCTTAGCGCGCCGTGCCGTAAAGATCGCAGCCGAACGCGCAGGGAGCTAATAAGCATGGCGAAGCATCACGTAGCCGTTTCAATCAACGGCGAGCCCGTCGAGTATCTCTGCAGCACCCGGCAGACCTTGCTCGACGTTCTACGGGACGAACTGAACCTGACTGGCAGCAAGGAAGGCTGTGCATCCGGTGACTGCGGCGCTTGCAGCGTCATGGTCGACGGTCGCCTGGTCTGTTCATGCCTGGTCATGGGCGCCGAGTGCGATGGCAAGTCGATCGACACCATCGAGGGCATGGCCGACGGTGAGAAGCTGCATCCGCTGCAGCAGAAATTCCTTGAGGAAGCCGCTCTTCAGTGCGGCATCTGCACACCGGGCGTCCTGGTCGCCGCAAAGGCTCTGCTTGAGCGTAACAACAACCCGACCGAAACCCAGGTTCGTTATTGGCTCGCCGGCAACCTCTGCCGCTGCACCGGTTACGACAAGATTGTGCGCGCGGTCATGTTGACCGCCGCAGACATGAGAGGGGGTGCCTGATGAGCACGGGGAAAACCGATTATAAGTGGGTTGGTACCCGAACGATCCGTCCGGACGGCCATGATAAGGTTACCGGCCGGGCCAAGTTCGGTTCCGATTTCTCGCTTTCCGGGATGATCCACGGTCGGGTGCTGCGTAGTCCGCACGCCCATGCCCTGATCAAATCCATCGACACCTCCGCCGCCGAGGCGCTTGCCGGCGTCAAAGCGGTGATCACCTCTAAGGACTTCAAGGACCAGCCGTCCGAGCTGATCCCGGCCGGTGAGGCGATGGTCAATTACAAGGACATGACCCGTAACGTCATGGCCCGCGAGAAAGTGCTGTACGACGGTCACGCTGTGGCAGCGGTCGCTGCAACCACGGTTGAAATCGCCGAGGCGGCGCTTGAATTGATCAAGGTTAACTACCAGGTTCTGCCGCATGTCATCGATGTTGATGAGGCGATGGCCGACAATGCCCCAATCCTGCATGACGACCTGGTTCCGGTCGGCATGGACGCCAAGGGGCCGACCAACATTGCCAAGCGGGTAGAGTTCACTCTCGGCGACGCCGCCAAGGGCTTTGAGCAGGCCGATGTGATCATCGAACGGTCCTATTCGACCGCCGCTGTTCACCAAGGGTATATCGAGCCTCATGCAGTTGTTGCCTCGGTGGCCGAGGATGGTCAGGCACAGATCTGGTGCTGCACACAAGGACAGTTCATGGTCCGCACCTTCGTTGGCCAACTGCTCGGCATGGCGACCTCGTCAATCCGTGTTACCCCGTCGGAAATCGGCGGCGGTTTCGGCGGCAAGACCGTGGTATATCTGGAGCCTCTAGCCACCCTACTTTCGAGCAAGGTCGGCAAGCCGGTGAAGATGATTATGTCTCGTGAGGAAGTGTTCCGGGCCAGCGGGCCAACCTCGGCGAGCACGATGACCTACAAGATCGGTGCGACCAAGGCCGGCAAAATCACCGCCGTCGATGCCACGCTGAAACTGCTCGCTGGAGCTTTCCCGGGGTCACCGGTGCAACCAGCCGCCATGTGCGCAGTCGCACCCTATGACGTCGAGAATGTTCATATCGTCGGTTACGACGTCGTGGCAAACCGCCCAAAAGTGGCGGCTTACAGGGCTCCCGGTGCACCCATCTCGGCTTTTGGTGCGGAAAGTATCATTGACGAACTGGCTAAGGAATTGGGCCTCGACCCGCTTAAAATGCGCCAATTGAACGCCGCCAAGACCGGCACTAAAGCTGCTTATGGACCGACTTTCCGCAACATTGGTTACCAAGAGACCCTTGACGCAGCCGTGGCGCATGATCACTACAAGGCGCCGTTGGGTCCGAACCAGGGACGCGGTGTCGCGTCCGGCTTCTGGTTCAACATCGGCGGTGAATCCAGTGCCACGGTCAACATCAACGAGGACGGCACGGCGGTCGTGATTTCCGGAAACCCGGATATCGGCGGCTCCCGCGCTTCCCTGGCAATGATGGCGGCCGAGGAACTGGGCATCGACTACCATGACGTGCGCCCGATCATTGGCGACACCGCGTCGATCGGTTACAACTTCCTCACCGGCGGCTCCCGCGTCACTTTCGCCACTGGTTTGGCGGTCGTCGAGGCAGCCCGTGATGCCGTGCGGCAGCTCTGTGAGCGGGCCGCTAAAATTTGGGAAGTCGATGCCGAGGGTGTGATCTGGGACGATGGACATGCCAAGCCGGCCAGCACCAATGTCGGTGAGTTCGACCCGCTTTCCCTAGCTCAGCTTGCCGCGCAGGCGGCCAAGACCGGCGGCCCGATCAGCGGCCATAACGCCCAGAACGTGCAAGGAGCCGGACCCGGCTTCGCGACGCATATCTGCGATGTTGAGGTTGACCCGGAAACCGGCCATGTCACCGTACTCCGCTACACCTCGATCCAGGATGTCGGCCGGGCCATTCACCCGTCCTATGTTGAGGGTCAAATCCAGGGTGGCGCCGCTCAGGGCATCGGTTGGGCCCTGAACGAGGAGTACATCTACAACGCCCAGGGAAAGCTCGATAATCCTGGCTTCCTTGACTATCGGATCCCGGTCGCCTCCGACCTACCGATGATCGAAGCGGTGATGATCGAGGTGCCCAACGATCGCCATCCCTATGGTGTTCGTGGTGTTGGCGAAGTGCCTCTAGTTCCGCCGATGGCCGCGGTGGCTAATGCCATCGAGAGTGCTACGGGCGTCCGGATGGAAAACCTGCCGATGTCACCGCCGCGAGTTCTTGCGGCGATTGATGCGGCACAGCTTCGTCAAGCTGCCGAGTAAGACGGGAATAGCCAAAAATGGCCCGGGTGGTGCTGACC
This sequence comes from uncultured Alphaproteobacteria bacterium, assembly GCA_937776645.1. GTDB lineage: Bacteria > Pseudomonadota > Alphaproteobacteria > Thalassobaculales > Thalassobaculaceae > JADHLJ01. The sequence goes on from CALMRI010000043.1 coordinate 73,088, forward strand.
GATTCCTTGAGCAAGCAGTTCACAAAAGGCGCAAGCGAATTTGTTATCGTTGCGTCTACGGTGCGCAAGCTGATCAGGGCATTGGACCAGCAATATCCGGGCCTCGGCGCCCAGGTTGAAGGCGGATTCCTTTCCGTCGCCATTGACGGCGAAATCTACCAGGACGCCTTTCTGGAAGAGCTCCAGGAAGACAGCGAAGTAGCCTTTCTACCGGCAATTCGCGGTGGCTGACGGGCGATATCAACGCCTCGCTAAAGCAGCAGCGAGCGCCCGAGTATCCAGCCTCCAAGAATCAATAAAGCGATAAAGAAAATTCGCCGGAACCGCGCTTCGGGTAGCCGGTTGCGCACGCGCCGCCCCAACATCATGCCCAGCACCGCTGGCGCTACAGCTGCAATCGAGAGCAGCCCAAGCTCTGTCGGCATGAACCCGCGTCCCCCCAGCGAGAGACCGAGCGCCAGGGTGGCGACGGTGAAACAGATGCCCATCGCCTGGACCAAACCATCTTTCCCGAGCCCCAGAGCTTGCAGATACAGAACGCCGGGTACCACGAAAGTACCGGTGAAGCCGGTCGAAATCCCCGTCGCCACGCCGACAAGGGGCGACAGCCAAATCTCCCAGCGGCCGGGCGGCGAAATTTGCCGGGTAAACAGGCTGACGCTAGCATAGACGATCAAGACACCGCCCAGCATTGCCGAGAGCACCGCACCGTCACTGCGAAGCATCACCCCAGTGGCGAACCAGGTGGTCACACAGATCATCGTCAACATCGGCCAAATGCGCTTCAACAACGCCAGCAATTGGCCGCCGGACGCTCCCTGCCAGAAATTGGTGGCCACTGACGGCACCAGCAATAACACCATGGCTTCCTTCAGGTCGAACACCGCCGCGATCAGCGCCAGCGATATGGTTGGCAAACCAAGCCCGACCACACCTTTAACCATACCGGCGAGGAAATAAACCAACAGGACATAGCCGATTAACTCAGGAGGCAAGGCCGACGCCCCCATGGCTGAGATTGATAGTTGCAATGCTGGCGGTGTCGTCGTGCCGGCCCGCAATCTCGTTCATCGCCCAATACGCGGTGCCGTTCAACACCCCGAGACCTGACGCCAATAGTGCTTCACGAAATGATCCATCATCCGGTTGACAACTTTCCAGTTAACGTCCCGCGAGTAGCCCTCCTCGCCGAGCAATGCTTCGGGCTAATGTTGTCTTAGTCCCCAGAACACCTCGTCAACCGCCGATGCGTCGGCGCGTGATCCGCTTGCATCTCGCGTTGCCATAACCAAATCCTAGTGGGGTTCCCCGTCAGACAACAAACAAGCGCGCACCGCACAGGCCTGGTGGCGCAACCGGGCTTTCTCACACGCGATAGTCATCCATCCCGGCGCGCTGCAATTGGCGGAGCAATGCCGGCCACTCCAGGCCAACCTCGATGAAGCCGCCGGAGCCGTACATCTTTAAACCTTGGGCAATTGATTTCTTCTGTGTTGCCTCGGACAAGGACGTCAGACTGGCGCCCCCGGAAAGCGCATCGATCTGTTGGCGGCACGCGGTCTCAATTCGGTACATCCAGACGAACGCCTCGCCGACCGTCTTGCCAACCGTCATCAGGCCGTGGTTACGCAGGATCAGCACCCGTTTGTCGGCCAGATCCCTGACGATCCGGGGTTGCTCTTCGGCCTCCAGCGCCGGGCCTTCGAAATCGTGGTAACCCGTCCAACCCATAACCGTCAGCGCCTTCTGGCTTGCCGGCAGGAGCCCCTGCTCCTGCATGGCGACCGCCGTGCCGAAGCGGCTATGGGTGTGAATGACGCAATTATGGTGGGCCGCGGACAGATGAATCGCGCCGTGAATGATGAAACCGGCTGGATTAAGCGGATAGTTAGCGTCGCCGATCACCGCCCCTTCCCGGTTTACCTTGATCAACGACGAGGCGGTGATCTCATCGAAGAACATGCCAAATGGATTGAGCAGAAAATGCTCCTCAGGGCCGGGAACCCGCAGCGAGAAATGAGTGTTGTTGAGATCAGTCCAACCGTAAAGCGCGGCCAACCGGTACGCCGCCGCCAAGGCGCAGCGCGCCTCCCATTCATCCTTGGACATGCCGGCGGGAATTTTCTCCGCCGCCGGTTCTACCTTGTCCAGCATCTTCGCCTCCTTGCTCATCGCGCTAGTACCGTAGATGGCTTAATCTATACAATCGCTGCTCGCAAGGAATGTCCGAATTGTTCCAAAGTCAATGCAACGAGGCTCGAAGAGTAAAGCGTCTAGAATGAGATACTGGCACCATACCAGGGATTAAGGAGAAGATGATGGATGGATATGACCTGGCCTATGTCGCGCTCGCAGTGCGCGATATTCAGGGAACCAGCGACCTTCTCGGTGATGATCTTGGCTTGGAGCGCCTGTCGATCGCCGGACCCGGAGGTGCGGTCACCGCCTACGGTGTCGGCGGCACTGCTATCCTCCTGTTCGGGGTCGGTGATCCATTTTTGAATTCCGATCGGGCCGGCGTCGACCACATTGCATTTGCCGCCGAGAACCCGGGCACCGCGGCTGAAGTTTGCGACTTCTCCGGTTCCGCGACACCCAGCGCCGGATTGGCCGGCGGGGAACAGGTGACCCTGGAACGCCAGGCGACAGCGGGAGTGACCACCCGGTTTTCAACCCCGCTTAGCCTTTCCGGCCCGGTGACCCGGCGGGTTGAGCGGATCGATCATCTGGGCATTGCCTCGGCCAACAATCGGACCGCCGAGGCGGTCTTCGCCGGCCGGATCGGCCTGCCGGTGGAAAGCCGTCAGACCGACATGGAAGTGCGGATCGCGGTCGAAAGTTTCACCTCTGATAAATATGGCGTGGTTTACCGGAACCGTGCGCCGGAGCCGGTTGGCGGCCTGCGAGTTTCGTTCCTGACGACAGGCGATTGCGAATTGGAGTTCCTGCAGAATTTTGATTCTCGGCACAGCACCGAGGTCCAACATGGAACCTCGGGAAACACCAAGCAGGATCAAGGCGCAATCGGCAGCTACGTGACTAAATATGGCGCCGGGCTGCACCACATCGCGCTAAAGACTCCGAATATCGATGAAGTACTGGCGCATCTCGGCGCCCGAGGATGCCGCCTGATTGACCTAAAGGGCCGACCGGGCTCGCGTCAGGCGCTAATCGGTTTCGTGCATCCCGCGGCCTTTGGCGGGGTGCTGATGCATTTTGTGCAACGTGAGGAACTCGAAGATGCTTAGAACCGAGCGACGCGGTGGGGTCGAAATCCTGACCATCGACCGCCAGCAAGCTGGCAATTCAATCAGCAGCGATCTGACAACCGCGCTATTGGAAACCCTGGAGCGGTTAGCCGGGGACGCGAAACTGCACTCGGTGGTAATCACCGGCGGTGGTGACAAGTTTTTCTGCACCGGCGGCGACGTCAAGGAATACCGGACCATCGAGAACGCCGAGGCGCTGAACAGCCATTTTGAGCGGACCCGCCGGGCCATGGACCTGATCGAAGCTTTGCCGGTGCCGGTGATCGCCGCGGTCAATGGCTATGCGCTGGGCGGCGGTGGGGAAATCATGCTGTGCTGCGATCACCGTATCGCCGACGAACGCGCCCAGATCGCCTGGCCGCAATCCCGGCTCGGCATCATTCCCGCCTGGAACGGCATCGACCGCTTGGTGCGCGATTGTGGCCCCCGCGTCGCCTCGCGTCTTATGATGACAGGGGTTCGGATCGACGCCAGTGAAGCACTCAAGCTCGGTATCATAGACCATGTGGCGCCAGCCGGTACGGCGCTGGAACGTGCCTTGGCGCATAGCGAATTGCTCGAAGCGGTGGCCCCTATGGCGTTGCGGGCGACCAAACAGGTGATTAAGGCGACCGGCACGATGACCCCACAGGAAGTTCGCGATCTCCAACGCGGCGTCTTCGCCGATCTCTGGTTCAGCCAAGACCACAAGGAAGCAGAAGCCGCCTTCGCCGAGAAACGGGCCCCAATCTTCACGGGACGCTGATCTTACGGGAGGCGTTGATCCAACCCATACGCTCCGCTCCGCCAAACCCATAGTTTTCCCCGTCATCCCTCCGAAGGAAGGGAGCCATTCCCCAGCGGTTATCGAAGGTGTGAGGTTGTAAAATTTCAACACAAAAAACCAAGAATTCCAACTCGTGGAATGGCGCCCGCCCTACGCCTGCCCTCGTGGAAGCCGAGGGGTGAGGTGACGGTGATCTTTTGATCGAATCGTTGAAAAAGTGATCAAAACCACTCTGTCATACCAGCTTCATTTTTCAAAAAATCGCTCCAGACAAAACGGTGTCATGTCGACTGTGCTCGGGGCGCCGGTCAACATTTCCGCCGCGAGTTTGCCGGCGCCCGGGCCAATGCCAAAGCCGTGGCCGCTAAAGCCCGTGGCCAGGTGAAACCCAGGCAATTCAGCCACCGCTGCGATGACCGGGACCGCATCCGGAGTGACATCAATCATCCCGGCCCAGGTCTCGACAATCTCAACGTCCTTCAACTGCGGAAACAACCGACGCAGGTTCGCTGCCGCTTCACCGAGAATTTTCTGGCTTGGCATCGGGTTCATCACCCGGGTTTCTTCAAACGGGCTGGGGCCATCCAGATTCCAACGCCGGGGCGTCATCAGCTCGGTATAAAACCGATGATCCAAGCGCAGCCGCAGGCGTTGACGCTCGGCCTTGAACGCGGGCATGAACTTGCTCATCCAGCGCAAAGTATCCGGCACGATCGGCGCCTCGGTCGCGGCGCCATGGGCAACGGTATAACCGCCATCCCGGCGTCGCCGAAAAGCCACATCACGGGTCCAGATCGCATGCTCCGTCACCAGTGGCGCCGGCCCGGTGCGCAGCACCGAAGAGCGTACTTTAAGTTGCGGCAAGATGATCCCATGGCGAGCGCAGAACAGCGACGACCACGCCCCGGCGGCGCAGAGAACGGTATCAGTTCGGATCCGCCCCAGCTCGGTGACCACGCTGGAAACCCTACCGGCTTCGGTCTCCATTCCGCGCACCGCGCATTGGGTAAAAATTTTCACCCCCAGTCGCCCGGCGACGCGGGCCAGGGCGGGCGCCGCCAGGCTCGGCTCGGCACGGCCATCGCTTGGCGTATGAAGCGCCGCGATCCAATGTCCGGTAGCGCCCGGCAACCGCTGATCAATGTCACGTCGGGACATCAGACGGGTATCGATTTGATATTGCTTGGCGTGCTCCAGCCAATCTTCGTAAGCCGCGACCTGTTCCTCATCATCGGCAAGATAGAAGACACCACTCTGCTTGAAACCGACATCCTCCCCGATTTCCGCCGAGAGGCCACGCCACAGTTTTAGGCTCTCGATGATCATCGGTATTTCCGCCGGGTCCCGGCCCTGCTGACGTACGAACCCCCAATTGCGTGAAGATTGCTCGCCGCCGACCCGACCCTTTTCGCAAAGGACGACCGACACCCCCTGCTTGACCAGATAATACGCCGCCGCGGCTCCGACGATCCCGGCGCCGATGATCACGACATCGGCCCGGGCCGGGAGTTTACGGTCATCGCTGGCTTGGATGTTTGTCATGTAGCCAATCCAGAGTCAGTGGCAAGGCCTTCAGTCTGCACGCTCACTGAAATCCTACGCCATCGTCAACGTGAGGCAAACCGATTACATACGCCAGTCAGGCATGGCAATCAGCCAGATAGGCAGGCGTTGATTAGGCGGTTTGCTCGCGGATTTTCAGCAGCTGCACATTCGGCCAAGCCTCGATCGTGTGCTGGAGGTGCCAACCGTTCCGCGCCAGAAAGACCGGCAGATCGTCATGGTCATAGGCCAGATCACCGGGATTCTTATCGACAAAGCGCTTCACCTCGGCTGGATCATCCCCGTTGACCCAGCGCGCCGTATGCAGCGCAGCAGCCTCGAACATCACCGGAATGTCGTATTCGGTGCGGATCCGGTCGGCCAGGACCTCAAATTGCAACGTGCCGACCACGCCAACGATCCAATTTGAGCCGATATTGGTCCGAAACACCCGCGCCACGCCCTCCTCGGCCAGCTGGGTCACCGCACGGCCTAGATGCTTGGCCCGCATCGGGTCCATGGGCCGGACCCGTTGCAACAATTCCGGGGCAAAGCTGGGAATGCCGTTAAAGCGCAGCGCCTCGCCTTCGGTCAGGGCATCGCCGATCCGCAGATTGCCGTGGTTGGGAATGCCGATAATGTCGCCGGGAAAGGCTTCCTCGGCCAATTCGCGCTCGCGGGCCAAAAACATCAACGCGTTATGGACGTTGATCTGCTTGCCGCTGCGCACATGTTTTAACTTCATGCCACGCTTGAAATGACCCGAGCAAACCCGGGCAAAGGCGATCCGGTCCCGGTGCTTGGCGTCCATATTTGCTTGGATTTTGAAAACAAAGGCCGAAACCTTGTCTTCCGCCGGGTCCACCTTGCGCGTTTCCGATGGCTGCGGGCGCGGCGATGGGGCAAAGCTCGAAATACCGCGCAGTAACTCGCGAACCCCGAAATTGTTGATCGCGCTGCCAAAATAAACCGGCGTGAGGTTGCCTTCAAGAAACGGCTGCACCGAGAATTGGGGGCATAGGCCGCGGACCATCATGACCTGCTCGCGCAACTCGGCCACCACGCCGGCCGGTAGCAGCTCATCCAGCTTCGGATCATCCAGGCCGTCGCAAGTCAGGCCGGCGTCTGGGGCGTTGTGGCTGCCTTTCTCCACCAACATCAAGCGATCGCTCAGCAGGTCATAGCAGCCCTTGAACAACTGCCCCATGCCGATTGGCCAGCTGGCCGGCGTCACCTCGATCTGGAGGGTTTGCTCTATCTCGTCGAGCAAATCAAAAGGGTCCTGGGCCTCGCGATCCATCTTGTTGATGAAGGTAATGATCGGCATGTCGCGCAGCCGGCAAACCTCGAAGAGTTTTCGGGTTTGCTCCTGGATCCCACGCGCCGCGTCGATCACCATGACAGCCGAATCAACCGCCGTCAGCGTCCGGTAAGTATCCTCCGAGAAATCTTCATGACCGGGCGTGTCGAGAAGATTGAAGGCGTTGCCGTCGAACTCATAGCTCATCACCGACGAGGCGACGGAAATGCCCCTCTCACGTTCGACCTTTAGCCAGTCCGAATGCACCGCACGCCGACGATCGCCGCGTGCTTTCACAGCGCCGGCCATTTGAATGGCACCGCCGAACAACAGCAGTTTTTCGGTCAATGTGGTCTTGCCAGCGTCGGGGTGCGAAATGATCGCAAAGGTTCGCCGCCGCGTGATCTCAGTATCAAGACTCGCCATGGTGCGCCTAGGATTATTCGGAACGCCGGACTTATAAGCCGGGACGCGACGAAAGCCAACCGATAGGCTTTCCTGGCCTGGGAAATTCGATGATTCCCGACTTTTTCCGAGATCGCCGTTACTATTCGGACAAGGGCGCACGAGATTGTTACGCTCAGCGCTTTTCCCGCCCCGGATCTGTGAGGCGGTTCAGGACCGTGTTAGCGTTGTTTAAAGATATAGGATTACAATGGCATCAGGACCATCGTTGCTGACAATCGCCGGCCCTCGCAATTCGATCACCGATGTCCCCGGCCTCCAGGTTGGTAATGCCGAGGATCATCGGGTCCGCTCGGGTGTCACCGTAGTGCTACCAGAGCAACCGGCCGTCGCTGCCGTTGATGCAAGAGGCGGCGGCACAGGAACCCGCGATGTCGAGTTGCTGGGCCTCGACGGTAGCGTGGAGCACGTGCACGCCCTGGTTCTTGGCGGCGGCTCTGCTTTCGGGCTTGATGCGGCGGGGGGCGTCATGGCATGGCTGGCGGCGCGCGGCAGAGGCTTTTCGATTGGGTCCGCCATCGTGCCAATCGTTCCGCAGGCGATTTTGTTCGATCTGCTTAACGGTGGTGACAAGGACTGGGGAGTGGAGCCGCCGTACTGGAGCTTGGGCCACCACGCCATCGAAGCGGCCAACCTCGATGTCGCGCTGGGTAACGCCGGCGTCGGACTCGGCGCCAAGGCCGGCGCCCTGAAGGGCGGGCTTGGCAGCGCCTCGGTCGTGATCGAAGAGCTTGAAATGACAGTCGGGGCATTGGTGGCGGTAAATTGCGTCGGCGACACACTGTTGCCCGGGACCGATGTTTTCTTTGCCTGGGACATGGAGCGGGATGGCGAATTCGGCGGCCGGCGACCGGAGAGGGGTTTCGATCCCGGCGAGGTTCGCCTGCCGAAATACGCGCGCTCCGGCGAAAACACGACGATAGCTGTGGTCGCCTGCGACGCCGTGCTAACCAAACCTCAGACCCGACGACTTGCGGTGATGGCGCAGACCGGTCTGACGCGGGCGATCCATCCAGCGCATACGCCTTTGGATGGCGACACGGTGTTCGCGATGGCGACCGCACGCCGCCCGCTGGCGGATCCATTGCGTGATCTGGCGCTGCTGGGCGGGCATGCCGCGAACTGTCTGGCACGGGCCGTCGCCCGCGGGGTCCATCAAGCTGAAAGCTTGGGGACACTGGTCTCCTACCGTGACCAAGTCCTTTTGTAATGGCGCTCAAAAGGAGATTACCGATCGACTAAAAGTCGATATCCACCAATTGAAAGCGCGTACTACATGATGATGATGGGTGTATATTTCGCCGCTGCCCGGCTACCAACTTAACCACAGCAGCATTGCCTTAGGCCTTTCGCCGGCCTGTTTAGCAACGTCAGGCGCCTTGTCCGGATGTAATTGGCCCCCCGGCTCCATATCCAAGGCCTCGGCATGAATGCCGGCCTGCCTGACACCGCGGGGGGCCCGTATTTATTCTTATAAAAATAAACCAAAAAACATCACCAAATCGATAGCCTATCCGGGAAATAGGGGTCAAAGCGTGTTTAAAGCGCCACGGCCTGATCCCTAAGGAGAAATTTCTGGATTTTGCCAGTCGAGGTTTTCGGCAGGTCACAGAAGATGACCGTCCTTGGCGCCTTAAAATGGGCCATGCTTTGACGGCACCAGGCGATCACCTCAGCCTCGCTTAGATCTTTATGGCCAGGAACAATGGTTACAAAGGCACAGGGTGTCTCGCCCCATTTATTATCGGGCCGGGCCACCACCGCCGCCTCCATGATCTTCGGATGCTTGTAGAGCGCTTCCTCAACCTCAAGCGAAGAGATGTTCTCGCCGCCAGAAATAATGATGTCCTTGGAACGATCCTTGACCTCGGCATAACCGTCCGGATGCATCACCGCGAGATCCCCGCTGTGAAACCAGCCATGAGCGAAGGCTTCCCCCGAGGCCAACGGATTCTTCAGATAGCCCTTCATAACGGTATTACCACGGATCCAGATCTCGCCCATGGTCGCGCCATCGGCCGGCACGTCTTCCAGAGTGTCCGGGTTGACCACCCGAAACCCTTCCAGGGTTGGATAGCGCACCCCTTGGCGCGCCATGCGCGAGGCCTTGGCGTCCAATTCCAAATCATCCCATTCTGGCGGCCAGGCGCAGATTCCCGACGGACCATAGGTTTCCGTTAGACCATAGAGATGCAGAACCTGAAACCCCAGGCGTTCCATCGAGGCGATAACCGCGCTTGGCGGCGCTGCGCCACCGGTGGCGATCTGGATCGAATGGTTGAATCGGCGCTTGGCCTCCTCAGGCGCGTGAACCAGCATGTTCAGCACCACCGGCGCGCCGCACATATGGCTGACCTTGTGGTCCTCGATCAGCTGAAAGATCAGCACCGGGTCAACGGCGCGCAGGCAAACGTGGGTACCGCCGACCGCCGTTACGGCCCAGGTAAAGGTCCAGCCGTTGCAATGGAACATCGGCAAGGTCCACAGATAGCGGGTCAGTGCATCGAGACCGAAGGCAATGACGTTGCCCATGGCGTTGAGGAAGGCACCGCGATGATGAAACACCACACCCTTCGGGTTACCAGTGGTCCCGGAAGTGTAGTTGAGCGCCATCGAGTCCCATTCGTCGGCCGGACGCTCCCACGGGTCCGCCGCATCTCCCTCGGCGAGAAACGCCTCGTATTCGGTCTCACCAAGCAGCGCGCCACTGAGCGCTAGAGGATCGTCAATGCCGATCACCGGCGGTGGGTTTTCCATGCTTGATAAGGCGTCGGCCATGACCGTCGAGAACTCCCGGTCGACCAGCACCAGCTTGGCACCGCCATGCTCAAGAATGAACGCGATGGTCGCCGGGTCGAGACGGTAGTTTAGTGCATTCAACACCGCGCCGGCCATAATCACACCGTAATGCGCTTCCAGCATCGCCGGCGTATTCGGGGCAATGATCGAGACCACGTCGCCCTTGACGATCCCGCGCCGGGTTAACGCCGACGCCATCTGGCGGCTGCGGGTCAGAAAATTCCTGTAGGTGGTGCGTTGCTCACCATGGATGATCGCGATCTTGTCTGGCCACGTGGCCGCTGCGCGCTCTAGGAAATCCGTCGGCGTCAGCGCCGCGTAATTCGCCCCGTTGGCGGCAAGGCCTTCCTCATATATCGTCATTTCGTCGTCTTTCCCTGATCATGTTCGGAACACGGGATGGCATCGGTGCAAGTTAACCGCGTTGGTACCCGTCTATCAAATGGCCGGCAGAATGTCTTTGAAAGTGCAATGTGATGATCCGGATCGATCTGTTCTCGGACGTAGTCTGCCCCTGGTGCTTTATCGGCAAGCGACGGTTGGAACGCGCCATCAAGGCGCGGCAGGCTCAGCCGATATCGATCCAGTGGCGCGCCTTTCAATTGAACCCGGACATGCCACGCGACGGTATGTTGCGCCAACACTATGTCGAAGCTAAGTTCGGTGGTCCAGAACGCGCCAACCAGATCTATGCCAATATCCGGAACTCCGGCGAAAGCGAGGGGCTGGATTTCGCCTTCGAGAAAATCACCCGGACGCCGAACACCGTAACCGCCCATCGCCTGATCTCTTGGGCCACCACTCACGATAAGGCCGACCCGGTAGTCGAGGGGCTGTTCCGGGCTTATTTCTTCGAGGGACGTGATCTCGGGTCCATCGATGTCTTGGCCGAAGTGGCTACGGAAAATGGACTCGACGGGGATGCAGCCACGGAATTTCTCCGTTCTCAGAATGGCTTCATCGAGGTCGCCGCCGAAACCCGTTATGCCTACGACAATGGTATTACCGGCGTCCCATGCTTCATCTTCAACCGGCGCTATGCGCTGGCCGGCGCGCAGGAGCCGGAAGCCTTCTTTCCGCTATTCGACCTGGGACCAGAGGGGAGCTTAGCGTCGGAAGAGAATACGATCCCGGAACAGAATACCGACTTCGCCAAGTGACCCTGGCGGCGCTTACGCTCACGCCGCGATCGCCGCGAGATCGCGCATCACCCGCGTAAGCCCCCGAACCCGTTCCTCGGCTTTATTCCAGGTCCGCCGGCAGACCAGCTTATGATCTGTTCGAAGATGCGCTGTACCTTGCTGGCGTCCGAGAAAATCCACCAATCCCGACGGGTTCTTAAAGTTGTCATTGCGGAACGAGATCACCGCGCCACGCGGTCCGGCATCGACCTTGCTAACCCCTGCCGCCTTGCACAATTGCTTGATCGCAATAACCTTCAGCAGATTGTCAACCTCACTCGGAATGGCACCGAAGCGGTCGGTCAATTCGGCGGCGAATGTTTCGATCTCAGCGGCATCGACAAGTTGAGCGACCCGGCGATAAATACCAAGCCGCACCGTCAGATCCGGCACATAGGCATCGGGAATGAAAACCGGCATCCCCAGGCCGATCTGCGGCGTCCATTGCTCCTCCGCCTCCTCGGTGGCAAAGCCATCCTCGCGGGCGGTCCGTACGGCTTCCTGCAGCATGTGCTGATAAAGCTCGATGCCGACCTCCTTGACCTGGCCGGACTGCTCCTCGCCCAGCAGGTTTCCGGCGCCACGGATATCCATGTCGTGGCTGGCCAGACTAAAGCCAGCGCCGAGGCTATCGAGCGTTTGCATAACTTCAAGGCGACGTTTAGCGCTTGGGTTGAGCACCTTGCCCGGATGAGTGGTCAGATAGGCATAGGCACGGATTTTTGAACGGCCGACGCGGCCCCTGAGTTGATAAAGTTGGGCCAGGCCAAACATGTCGGCGCGGTGCAGAATGATGGTGTTGGCACTCGGGATATCAAGACCGGATTCGATGATGTTGGTACTCAACAGAACATCAAAGGCGCTGTCGCAGAACCCCGTCATCACTCTCTCTAGTTCGCTAGCGGCCATTTGACCATGCGCGGCGGCGACCTTTGCATCCGGCACCAATTTGGTGAGCCGGTCATAGACCCGGGCCATATCCTCGATCCTCGGGCAAACATAAAAAGTCTGCCCGCCCCGGTTTCGCTCGCGTTGAATCGCCTCACGAATCACCATGCCGTCATAGGGCATCACAAAGGTGCGGATAGACAGCCGATCAACCGGCGGCGTCGCGATCAGCGATAGATCGCGCACTCCGGAAAGCGCCAGTTGTAGGGTCCGCGGGATTGGTGTGGCGGTCAGCGTCAGAACGTGGATATCTGATCGCAGATCCTTCAGGCGTTCCTTTTGGGCAACGCCGAAATGCTGTTCCTCGTCAACGATCAACATGCCGAGGTTATTGAACTCAACCGATTTCGAAAGCAACGCGTGCGTTCCGATGACAATGCTGCAGTCACCGGCCTTAAGGTCACGCTTAACCTCGTTCGCCTCGGCGGCGCCTACCAACCGCGAGACCTGCCGTATCCGCAACGGCAGGCCGGCGAAACGCTCCTTGAAAACCCTGAAATGCTGCCTGCAGAGCAACGTCGTCGGCGCCACTACCGCTACCTGAAAGCCCTGCATGGCCACCACCATCGCCGCTCTGAGCGCCACCTCGGTCTTGCCGAAACCGACATCGCCACAAATCAGTCGGTCCATGGGCCGGCCCCGTGCGATATCGCCGAGGGTTTCATCGATAGCGCGGAGCTGATCGTCGGTCTCGTTATAAGGAAACTTGGCACAGAATTCGTCATAGAGACCCGGCGGCGGGATGATGCTTTCGGTGGTTCTAACCTCACGCTCGGCGGCTATCCGGATCAACTGGTCGGCCATGTCGCGCAACCGCTTCTTGACCCGCGCCTTGCGGGCCTGCCAGGCGACCCCGCCGAGCTTGTCAAGCACAGCCTTGGACTCCTGCGATCCATAGCGCGACAGCATGTCGATGTTTTCAACCGGCAGAAACAGCTTGTCACCACCGGAATAGATCAGTCGCAGACAGTCATGCGGTGCGCCGCCGATTTTCAGCGTTTCAAGGCCGACATATTGGCCAATCCCATGTTCGGCGTGCACCACGTAGTCGCCCTCACTGAGCGCCGAAACCTCTTGCAAAAATTCCTCGCCCCGCCGGCGCCGGCGGCGTGACGGGCGGGCCAGACGTTCGCCGAGAATATCCGGCTCGGCGATGACCAAAATTCCCTCGGCGGCGAACCCGCGCTCGATCGGCAAGGTGACCGCCGCGACGGTTCCCGCCGGTAACCCTTGTACAGCATCGAAAGCGTCAACAGTCTCGATCGGCTCGGTCCCGTGCTCGCGAAGCAGACTGGCCAGACGATCGCGCGAGCCGTTGGAATAACCCGAGACGATCACCCGAGTGCCGGCGTCCCGCGTCTTGGCGATCACATCACGCACGGCGTCGTAAAGATTCGTGCCGTCACGGGCCCGCGCCTCGGCGAAACTTACCCCCGGCGCGGCGCCCCCGGCGGTGGTTCTGATCCCCGTGGCCGCATCCAAATCAGGAACGTCGAAGGGAAACAGCCGATAGCTCGACCGCTCGGATAACAAACCCTCCCATTCGGACCGTCCGAGATAAAGGGAATCCGGCGGCAGAGGGCGGTAAATCGATCCACCATCCTTGGTTCCTCTTTCGTGCAGGACCCGGCGCGCCTCGTAATATTCGGAAATCAATTCAAAGCGTGTCGTGGCGACCCCATCGGTCCCATTATCGAAACTGACCGCCGCCTCCGGCGCGTGATCGAAGACAGTTTCCAGAGTCGTGTGGAATAATGGCAGCCAATGCTCCATGCCGACATGCTGGCGTCCCTCAGTTATCGAGGCGTAAAGCGGGTCATTCAGAACATCGGTGCCGAAGCTTGAGCGGTAACCGCTGCGAAAACGCTGCATCCCGGCCTCATCAAGCAAGGCTTCGGCGACGGGCCGCAAACGGGCCTGCAGGACCTTACCGACCGTTCGCTGAGTAACCGGGTCAAAGTTGCGAATACCTTCCAGCTCATCACCAAAATAATCCAGGCGAAGCGGGTCCGAGGACCCCGAAGGGAAAACATCAATAATCCCGCCGCGCACAGCGTATTCACCGGCCTCCCGGACGGTCCCTGTCCGTCCATAGCCATTGCCTTCCAGGAACGCTAGGAGACTGTCCAGAGGGTGGCTGGCGCCGACCTGCAGGGTCAGGGAACTACCCTCGAAGAAGGTCCGAGGCGGGAGACGCTGCAAAACCGCGTTGACCGTCGTCAGCAGGACGAAATCCCGATCCTTACTGATCTCGCCAAGCCGGGCCAGACCCTCCAGACGTTGGCTGACAATCTCGCCGTTTGGAGAGACCCGGTCATAGGGCAGGCAATCCCACGCCGGTAACTTGATAACGTTTAGTTCGGGGGCGAAGAAACCGAGACAGCGCTCAAGTGCGTCCAGGCGGGTATCGTCACGGCAAACATGCACCAACCGCCCATGCTCGCCTGCCAGTCGACCAAGCACGTACGCATCCCAGCCCTCCGGCGCCGTAGAGATTCGAGCTTCAGGAAGAACAAACGATTCAATAGAATTTATTGTCAATAACTTACCCTACAAACTTAAAGTCACAAATTAGTTCTAGAACGTCGCTTTGGTATTCCGCCGGCGCCACTTCCATGCCAGTAATCCACTTGTACAGCCTTGGGTCCTCTATCTCCAGCAAGGCCTCATAGATGTCCAATTGGCGCTCAGTAAGGCTAGCGATGTGCCGGCGCGCGAAATTGCCGAGAAGCAAATCGGTTTCCTTGGTGCCGGTATAGGCACTCCGGTACACTAATTTTTTTCGACGGTCGGCCAATTCGCCGGTCATTGCCTGTCTCCGTATCCAACGATCAGTGGAGGGGTCCCGGCTGTAGAAAACCCGATCCCCAGACTTCGGTCACGTTGAGCACCAACCAACTGGTTATAGTTTTTCGACGGTTTTCAGACTGGTACAACCATGAAAATTTAACCCCCGTGATTGGGCCCGGGATAGCCTTGCGCCTCTATCTTTCTTCGTTCAAGCTGAAGCAGACTTCGGAAGAACTTAACCCATGATTGGTAGCTCTTTCAGCCGCCTCAGATATCTGTTCGCCCATCGTATAGAGTAGCAGGACCGTCCCTCCAAGTCGTTGGTGCGCAAACTTGACTACTATTGGCGGACGTTGACCGCGAAAGAGCAATTTTCGTCTCCTGCCGATATTGATCTAATCGATATTAATCGCAAGTTCTTACCGTGGTTTTTTTTATTAGAAGTCCTGCCCGGAGCGGATGAATTGGATTACAAATTTTGACTCGTAGGAACCAGCAACGCTCACCTCGTCGGACGTGATGTCACCAGTCGTCTGACAAGCACGATTTTAGATACCTACGACCGGCAGTTCATTATGGAAACCTTTCACGCCGCCGTGCGCGAACGTAAACCAACGTATTGTCAGGCCGCATTGCCCCGGGATTGGCACGGTTCCATCGAAGTCTTCAGAGCCACTTTTCCCTATCCACCGATGGGGAAAACATTGATATGATGATCGGGGCGGCGGTTCCCAACAGCAGCCAAACGTCACCCTGTTTTTTCATACCCTGCTCCACTCATTTGATTCAACAATGCGCCCGGAAATTCTGTTCCCACTCTTTACTGAAACGTCCCGTCTGCAGGGCGTTGGCCCCCGATTGAGCAAACTTCTGGAAACAGTGGCCGGCCCGCATATCGTCGACCTCCTTTGGTTGTTGCCATCCGGCGTGATTGACCGACGGTTCTCGCCGCAGATCGCCGATGCGCCGCATGGAGTGGTCTGCACAATCACCGTTAACGTGGTAGAGCACCGCGCTCCGCCCAATCGACGCCGGCCCTATGTCGTTCTTTGCTCGGACGAGAGCGGTATGTTGGAGTTGATTTTCTTTAACGCTAAGGGCGATTACCTGATGCAATTGTTGCCGCTCGGCACCACCCGTGTAGTCAGCGGCAAGGTTGAGCATTACAACAACAGCTATCAGATGCCACATCCCGATCACATGATCACACCGGACCAGGTCGAGGGCATCCAAGCGCTGGAGCCGATTTACCCCCTCACTCAAGGTCTGCTCCCTAAGATTCTGCGCCGGACGATTGATGGCGCGATAGCCCGACTGCCAATGATGCCGGAATGGAGCGACACGGCGCTGTTGGCCAGAGAGGGCTGGCCGCCGTGGAACGAAAGCCTGCGAGTAGCCCATGCCCCGGCGACCCACGAGGCATTGTCTCTACTAGCCCCGACGCGCCGGCGCCTAGCCTATGACGAACTATTGGCTAACCAACTCGCCTTGGCGATGGTCCGCCAGCACCAGAAACGGCGAAAGGGGCGTTCGATCGAGTGCGATGGTGCGCTGTTCGAGCGGGCGGAAAAGGCCCTACCTTATCAACTCACCGGCGCCCAGCGGATGGCCTTGGCTGAAATCTCCGCCGACATGGCCGAGAGCGCGCGCATGCTTCGCTTGCTGCAAGGCGATGTTGGCAGCGGTAAGACCATCGTCGCCTTTCTAGCCATGCTTGGCGCCATCGAGGCCGGATACCAGACGGCCTTGATGGCGCCGACGGAAATCCTAGCGCGCCAGCATTTTCAAACCATCTCGCCTCTCGCGGAGGCGTTGGGTTTACGCATCGCGGTGCTGACCGGTCGGGACAAGGGCCGGGCGCGCGAGGCTCTCCTCGCCGATCTGGCAGCCGGTGAAATTCATGTGCTCGTCGGCACCCATGCCTTGTTTCAGCAGGATGTGAATTTTCACGACCTGGCCTTTGCCGTGGTCGATGAGCAGCATCGTTTCGGCGTTCATCAGCGCGTGGCCTTCAGCGACAAGGGCGCCGGTATCGACATGCTGGTAATGACCGCGACGCCGATCCCCCGGACCCTAGCAATGACTGCCTATGGTGATCTGGATGTCTCGCGGCTGACCGAAAAGCCACCGGGTCGCCAACCGATCACTACCCGTGCGATTCCCGCATCGCGATTAGACGAGGTTGTGGCCGCGGTCGGCCGGAGCGTCGAAAACGGCGCCAGAGCCTATTGGGTTTGTCCCTTGGTGGAGGAGTCGGAGCTGATCGACGCCGCCGCTGCCGAAGAACGCCACCACCACCTCGCCACGATCTTTGGGCCCCGCGTCGGGCTGGTGCACGGACGGATGAAGCCAACCGAGAAAGACGCCGTAATGGAGGCCTTCAAGTCAGGTGAGATCGACATCCTGGTCGCCACCACGGTGATCGAGGTTGGCGTCGATGTGCCGGAGGCAACCATCATGGTGATCGAACACGCCGAGCGCTTTGGTCTAGCGCAACTGCATCAATTACGCGGCCGGGTCGGCCGAGGCGTCAGCGCTTCCTCCTGTCTGCTGCTTTACCACACGCCCCTGGGCGAGACCGCGCGCGCCCGCCTCAAAGTATTACGCGAAACCGAAGATGGTTTCCGGATCGCCGAGGAGGACTTACGGTTACGAGGGTCCGGTGAAGTTCTCGGCACCCGGCAGAGTGGCCTGCCATCATTCCGGGTGGCCGATCTGACGGTACATGGAGACTTGTTGGAGATCGCACGCGACGATGCCCGGCTGATCCTCAATAGAGATCCCGATTTGGTGTCCGAGCGGGGTCAGGCATTACGGGTTCTGCTCTACCTCTTCGAGCGTGATGCAGCCGTGCAATTCCTCAAGAGCGGTTGACCGAACGAACCGCCTTGGTTTTGTCCGCATTGCCCGTCGTATCGGCCGCGTCCCCCAGATCAGCTCCGGCCGCAGTTTCGGCTCTAGATTGGGCCTCAGAACCCAACCCAGAATCCGGAACACTCAAGGGGGCGCTGGACATTACACCCGACCGAGTGTTGACCTCACCTCCATCCAAAACCTGCGCCGGCATATCATAACGTTCGGCCTGTGCGTCATTGTCAGCCTGGATCATATGCATTGCCTGACGCTCGGCTGAACGACGGTCGGTTGGGGTGACAATGCCGGTCGAGATGAGCATCTTGAAGCCTTCTTCCGAGGTCATGCTAAGATAGTAAAGATCCTTCTTCGGCACGAAGAGTAAAAATCCTGAGGTCGGGTTAGGCGTCGTCGGTACGAAGACATTGACCAATTCGGCATCGACCACATGCTGCACTTCGCCGACAGTCGTGCCAGTGACGAAGCCCATGGTCCAGATGCCACGGCGCGGGTATTCAACCAGAACCACATGGCGGAATGCGTTGGCGTTCTGCGCCAGAACGGTCTCCATGATCTGCTTAACCGCGCTATGGACATTGCGCACGATCGGCATCCTAGCCATGACTTGCTCGGTAAGCTTAACCAGCCAACGGCCCATGAGTCCGGCAGCTAGCCAGCCAATCAGGATCAGTATGATAAGCGCCAACATCAACCCAAGGCCGGGCAGCGGGATCGGTAAATAATTTTCTGGATTGTAATGCGCTGGAACAAACGGCATCACTTGATGGTCGAAAAAGGCGATGATGCCCCAGGTCATCCAGAGCGTAATGCCGATGGGTGCGGTAACTAGTATACCCGCGAGCAAGTAAGCCCGAAGCCTCCCGAATAGCGTTCGGCGCGGATGAGTATTGCGTCGGTTTTTCTTTTTATTCGCCACGTTGATCAATCCCGTCTCGCGACATCCCTTGCCACACTCAGCATCAAACCCTAGTGGTTTGAGTGAACCGGATCGGGCCCGATCCGTCGCCTGAATTAGTCCGCTAACCTATTAATTTGGTGCAGCGGCTTATCGAGACGAATGATTCCCATTCGTCTCGATAAGCCGCTGCACCAGGGTGGATATAGCCCTCAACAGAGATGTCGGCAATGGGCCGGTCCTTCAAGCCGGGGCCGGAACCAAGTCGGGAACCAAGCCGATGGCCGAGGCTGCGGATTTGCGAACCACCTCCCAGGCTGCTTAGGCTGTTGAATGATTGAACTCTCGCCGGGTTGCGGCAATGTTTGGACTTTGATGCCTTGGTGATATTTCGACCATGTGCATGCAAGCAGGGCCGTCAAAGAAGAAGGATAGTCGTGGCCGAGATTGTCTGAATGGACTAGCGTTCATTTAATGTCGAAAGCCGATGCGCTGGGTAGCTGTCCTGTCATCTGAGCGCGTAACTTGACCAGGGCTAGCAACGTATCGATCGTTGGCGTGCTCACCCCGGCTAGTTCCGCCAATTCCGCCGCAGCACCGACGATAGGCATTATTTCCATTGGTCGGCCACGCTCCAGATCTTGCAACATCGAAGTCTTGTGAAAGCCAGCGCCATCACGCGTCGATTTAATCCGCGCGTCAATTTGGTCCCCAGGGTCTGCGCCTAACGCCACGCCAATTGAGATCACTTCCGCCATCAGTCGGCGTAGTAACGCATCCATCCGAGGGTCGTCGACCATAGCCCCCGTTTGAGCAAGCGTCAGAGCACTGGTCGGGTTGTAAGAGACATTTCCCATTAGCTTGACCCAGATATCCTTGCGTATTTCCGGCCTGATCTGACAGGTAATGCCAGACGCCTCAACTATTGCTTGGAAACGCTTGCAGCGTTCCGATTCTGAACCGTCCGGTTCGCCGATTTGATATCGAAACGAGGTACTGGCTGACTTCACCACGCCCGGCTCAATGACTTCGCTGGCGACATAGGTGATGCAGCCTATGGCCCGCTCTGGGCCAATTTGGTTCCACTGCTTGTCGTCTGGGTCTACCGATTTAACCCGATAGTTCTCCCACTTGCCGGGAAGTTTGTAGAAATACCACCAGGGGACTCCATTCATCGCCGTCGCAACCGTCGTATCCGGGCCTAGCAATGGTTGCATCGCTTCCACGACCCCAGGCGCCTGATACGATTTCAACGACATAACCACGTAATCCTGTGGCCCCAAGGTCGACGGGTCGTCCGTCACCCGTGGGTGTGTGACGAATTCCGCGTCTCGTGTGATCTGTTTAAGGCCGTTCGCTCGCATCGCTTCCAGATGAGGACCTCGGGCGATGAGGCTGACATCGTAACCTTTCCGGCTCATCATTGCGCCTAAATGCCCGCCTATCGCCCCGGCGCCGTATACCGTGATTTTCATGGTTTAACCGTGATTCCCACCGGAAGTTCGTCCAGCTGGAAAAGTGTCTCTCGGATAAGTCTCAACAGCAACTTTCTTGCATCGGACACATTCGCGTGACGACGCTAACATGAGGGATTCAAAGACATTTAAACGCAAATAACCTAAGATATTGATACCTTGGCCACCAAGCCTAATGAACGAAACCGCCGGCGCACCCCTCGCTTCCTCGGGTCGAATCGGGTGAGACCCGTATCAGAGTCTTCCCGAAATTGCCGCCCTCCAACATTTCTCGAAAAACCTTGGGGGCAGTTTCCAGGCCGGCACGGATATCTTCTCGGTAGGTGACCCGGCCGTCCTGCAGCCATTCGGCCATGCACGCGAGGAAGGTGTCCTGGTGGTCAGCGACGAATTCACGCACCACTAGCGGGAAGACGCCACACCCCAGGCGCTCGAAGACGGATTGGCCGGTCTCGAGCCAGGCCTCACCCGGATCGCGGCTGCTGGTGTTGCCATATTGCGAGATCAGGCCGCAGCGGGTAATTCGCGCACCCTTGTTCAGCAACCCCAAAACCGCTTCGAAGGTCTTGCCACCGACATTTTCGAAGTAGATGTCGATGCCATCCGGACAAGCCGCTCGGAGATCGCCGACGAGGTCACTGCCCAAGTGCGATACGCAGGCGTCGAAGCCCAACTCGCCGGTCACGAAGGCACATTTTTCCTCCCGTCCAGCGACGCCGACTACCCGGCAACCCAGGATCTTTGCGATCTGGCCGACCACCTGACCGACGCCACCAGAGGCCGCAGAAACCACCACGGTCTCGCCAGCGTGCGGCTGACATTGCACCACCAGGCCGGAATATGCTGTCAACCCCAACATTCCCAACACGCCGACCGCAGTAGAGATCGGGGCGACCGCCAGATCCAGCTTACGCGGAAACATGTAGCTGAAGACGGACACCCCCTCACCGGTCAGCCCATGCCTGCACCAACCATTGGTGTTGAAGATGAAATCGCCTTCGGCGTAATCCGGTAAGTTGCTCTTAAGGATTTGACTAACCGTCCGGCCGTGGCACACCTCGCCCGGCTTTTCCTCGCCGCGCCGACGCCGGCCCCATTGGTAGGGATCGAGCGACAGATAGATGGTACGAGCGAGCAACTGGCCCGGTCCCGGGTCCGGCACCGGCCCCTCCCGCCAAGTGAAATCGTCCGCTACCGGCAACCCACACGGTGGCGTGCGCGCCAGAATCCATTGTTGGTTGGTGTTCAAGAGCCGCCCCTCCCTCGACATTGAAGAATCAATTCCTCAAACCACCGCCGGTCCCGCGTTCAGCATCAGCGCAACCAATGCAATCAAGATCGCTCACATAACTTCCCACCCAAGTGTCCGTTCCCACGAGGACCGCGATAGCTCGTCGGTTAGGCTGCCGGTGGTTTACCGTATCTTCATAGGATAATAATCGCCGCTTCACCGCCCGGCCGTTGTCGTACATCACGCCAAGATTTGACTGCACCCTTTCAGCCACCGTGATCCAGATGACCTCGGGCAAGATTGTTCAGAGCGTCGAAAATCTCGGTGTCAATCTCAATCCCCTCAATCAGGCGGCGACGACGTTCGGCCTGCCCGCGCTCACCAGGGATGCGGATTTCCTGGACACCCTCCATCCGGGGCGTCGCCTTGATCGTTTCGATGCGTTTGGTGATTTCGCGGCGATAATCATCCATCGGCTGAAACAGGTCGGGCTTGAAAGCGAGAAACATGTAGCCGGAGATGGAGTCTTTCGGCCTGATCCCGGCGGCAAGCGCGCCCAAGGCGTCCATGGCAAGCGAGAGGCCAAAGCCCTTGTATCCGCCGTCCGGTCCGCCGAACGGCAACAACGCGCCGCGCATCGCCGCACCCGCGTCCGTCGTGGGAACGCCGTCGAGATCAAGCGCCACCCCGTCCGGAATTCGCGCACCCAGCCGGTCGCGGAATTGCAGGTCGGTGCCCATGAAGGCGGACGTACCCATATCGATAACCAATGGCTCGTCCGCCGTCGGGAAGCCGAAGGCGATAGGGTTGGTTCCCAGCGCCGCGCGGGTACCGCCGAAGGGGGCCACCAACTCAGGGGCGGCGACCGTGTGGATGACAACGAGACCGGCACGCGCGATCATTTCACAATAATGGGCACTGCGCCCGCTCATCCAGCTGTTGGCGAGACAGACGAGCGTCAGGCCGTGCGTGGTCGCTCGTTCGATCGCGGTTTCCGCGGCCCGGTGGAGGGCAATCATGCCGGTATTGTTGCCACCGTCGAGCAAAACAGCGGCGCCAGAATCCTTAACGATGGAGAAGGGCCGACGCGGTGCCTTGAACAGGGGATCGTCGACGATATTCAGCAATTTCGGCAGTCCAGAATATTCGTAACCACAGAGCGCGGCGTCCATGACGTGAAGCGCCAGAATGCGGGCTTCGTCCCCATCATAGCCGGCGCCCCGCATGGCGAGCCTCTCCCAACGCTTGGCCTTCCGCCGCTGTCAGATGGATGCGCGATGCTTTTTCCGTCGCCATCTTAAATTCTTTCCGCTTTGTTCAGGCCGATGAGTCGTCCTAGGCCAAACTCTTCATTCGACTGTGCGGGGCCCAGGCACCATTCGCCACCACAGATCAAAGTTCTTATGATGTCCCCCGTTTATCAGGTCATTATCGCGCAACCGAAAGGCTTGCCCGTGACTTCGAGACGCTGGCAAGAACCGCACCGCCTTTGTCTACCTCGCCATAACCAAGATCATAGTACGGCGCTTGAAACAACCATGCACTTTACCGGACGGACTCTACGGAATAATATCTCTCGCAATCCTTTAATAAATAACTTAGCCCTCTTTCCATTCCTCACCATAAAACATGCTCAAAAAGCCATTTTAAGTGAAGCACAGGCAACGGATAGCATCTGGGGCTCGGAGTGGTGGCGGATGGCGGAACCGGAACGGAGAACACCAAACAGTATGGCTCAAGCTCAATCGATATCAGCAATGAGCCGACGGCATTTGCGACTCGCGGACTGTTATGCGTTCTTCGCGCCGCTGGTGTTGATGGTCGAACTCAACATGATCTCCAAGTCGGCAATCCATGCTTTTCTCGCCCGAACGGCAACGCCCGATATAACCCTTGCGGCGTTCAATGCGGCCTTCACCTTCTACTTCGCCATCACCAGCGCGACCGAAGTCATCGTTGCGCTGAGCCTTTCCTATCTGAAGAGCCGGGCCGACCTGCGCCGGGTCATCGGCTTTACGGCAGCAGTGCTTTCCGTCCCGTGGACTATTGCCCTGATCGCAGTGTTTACGAGTGCTGGCAACGAGATTTTCGGTAATTGGTTCGGTCTCAGCCCGCAAGGCCAGATCGAGGCCCGCTGGGCGACCGGAATGCTGGCACTGAGCGCGCCGGTTTTGCTGCTGCGTGGCACCGCGTTTGCGCTGCTGATGCTGAACCGCAAAACCCTCATTATCACTTGGAGCACGTTGGTCCGCCTATCCTCGTTGGGGCTGTCTCTGATCTTCCTGCCCTTCTGGCTTGAAGGAGCAGCGGTGGGCTCGGCCGCGCTAGTTTTTTGTATGGCTTCGGAGACAGTTTTTGCTTGGCTTTTCGCGTGGAAGTGTCTGGTGGCGCTGCCAGCGGACCGTCAGACCTACGACACTTTCGCCGGCTACTGGCGATTTTCCTGGCCACTAATCATTAATTCATCCGCCGAGATGGGCGTGATTTTTGCGATCAATCTGTATCTCGGTCGTTTGAACGACGCAGAACTGGCTATCGCCGCGTTCGGTATAATCCATGGGCTGGTGTCATTACTGATGGCGCCTATGCGCAACCTGGCTCAAGCGGCGCAGGCCCTGGTTACCCGGCGGGAAGACGTTCGGGTGATGTTCGTGTTCATGGCGCAATTGATTACCGGATTCATGGTGCTCGCGCTGGTGCTGTTTCAGACGCCGCTTCGCGATAAAATCCTGCGCGACATCATGGGACTAACGCCGGAACTGACGGCCTATTGCGAGCCCGCGGTGGGGGCCGCGTTCACCATGGCGGCTTTCTGGGCTTGCGCGGCGTTATTCCGTGGCCTGTTGGCGAAGGCGCGGACAACCACCTCGCTCGCTATCGCCGGCGTGCTACGTGTGGTGACGGCGGTGGCGGCCGGTTCTATCAGCCTGGGTTACCCCGACCTGAACGGTGGCCTGATGGGGGTAGGCGCGTGGGTCCTTTCCTATGTGGTTGAGTCCTGTCTGAGCGGATGGCGCTTGCGGCGGATGGGCTGGTTCGTAGAGGGATAAGCAGGGAAAGCCTCAGCCTGTTCTAAAAACTGCATGGGTTGGGCCGGCAGGCCCAAGGCGTTGCCTCGGCTAGGGGCATGGCTTTGCATCGCCGTGCCCCCCAAGGCCGGGACGCTGACGGCGGCATAGCTGTATATATTGCGCCCGCGCGTCCAAGGTTTTCAATGGAGGGAAGGATTCTGAAAATGGCATTCAGGGAAGGTTGTCAGACGTACTGAAATCACGCGCCAGGCTGGTTTCTGACTTCAATCACTTTGTGACTGTGCTGTGACTGTGATCAGTCGGCATTTCGCAAACGCAAGCGAGATGCCGTGCAATATATTGATTTAATTGAAAATTTTGGTGGGCGCAGTAGGACTCAAACCTACGGCCCTCTGAATCAGTACGCCATAGGAAGATGTATCCGCGAGGAAGTTGATGGATCCGGCTTCCTCAATTCGACTTCCGGGCTCAAGCACTGCTGTTTAGAGCATTCCTATCATCGACGAAGCCCCCCGCCCCCTCGTTCCTAGGAATATCTGCAAGTTTAAACGACAGTGAACAATCGACTAACAATAGCAAAACTGTTGGAACGGCTGTCCCTGTAAGAACGTCGGGCAAAGGAGCGACCGCCGCCGAAGCACCAGTGCGGCGCATCCCAAAAACCTTGATCGGACCGCGCATCATCGACAGAATAGGCCACATTGCGTTCCGCTTGGGGAATGTTGGTTTACAGCGAGGAATTCCGTGATGCCCGACAAGACCGACGAGGCCATTCAGCGTAGCGTCGATTACTACAACAGCTCGGATACCGACAATTACTATCGGCGAATCTGGGGCGGCGAGAGCATCCATGTCGGCATCTACGACGAACCCGGCATCGGCATCCCCGAAGCCGCCCGCGCCGCCGTGACCTACCTTGCCAATCGTCTGGACACCTTGGGACCGGGGTCAACGGTGATCGACCTCGGCTCCGGCTTTGGCGGCCCGCTACGCCAGCTCGTTACCGATTACGGTTGCAACGGAATCGCACTCAACGCCAGTGCGCTTGAGCTTGAGGAAATGGCCAAGACTAACCAAAGGGCGGGACTCGCTGAAAAAATTAAACCTCTGGAAGGAAACTACGAAGATATCCCGTTGGACGACGCACAGGCGGACATAGCTTGGTCTCAGGAAGCATTTCTGCATTGCGGTGACCGGGCAAAGCTGATGCGGGAGGTCTTTCGCATCCTCAAGCCCGGCGGTGAGTTCATCTTCGCTGACCCGATGGCCACCGAGTCCGCCCCAGTGGAGGTCCTCCAGCCCATGCTCGATCGGGCCAACCTCGTGTCATTCGGTACCGTCGCCGGTTACCTCGCCGATGCGAAGGCCGCCGGCTTCATCGATCGTGGCTACGTCGATCGGACGGAAGACTTTCTCACCAACTACCGAACCATCGTCGCCGAAACCCGGGACCGCCACGAGGAGCTCAAGCAGGAGATCAGCGAGGCTTTCCTCAAAAAAATCGGCAACGGCATGCAGTACTGGGTGGACGGCGGCGAGAATGGCCACATGGTTTGGGGTTGCTTTCACTTTGTTAAACCGAACGGAGTCGGGCCGTAAGCGATTTGCAAAGGCGAAAAAATTGTCGGTTTTCGCAGATTGGTTACGACGGAACTGTTCCGCGATTCCCCGGCCGTGAGATCGATCGCGCAACCTCGATCGCCATCATGTAACCACGCACCCCCTCGATCAAGAATGCATTGCGGTTCGCGGGTATACGATGGTGCGGGGCCATATCCATCGTCGCCGGATGAGCCCGCAAGAGGCGCGTGCCCTTGGCGCACCCGGCGGGTCACGCTCAGGCGGACTTTGGCGAGGCCTGGGCGGTGATCGCTGGAATAGCGAAGATTCTTCTTCCGAAGCGTCGATCCCTGTAGCGCTCCGGTGCCCAAGTTCTAGGCGAATGAGAGGATCGGATCGAACTGATGCTGTTCGAGATCGATCGGCAAAAGGCGCCGAACCCGACGCTCGAATTGCGCCACCTTAATCCCCAATAGGCTCTGCACCGGCCTTTAATTTCTTCCCACTTTTACAATGTTGAAAGGGTTTCGGCTTATCAGACGCCAATCGCCGTCACGTTCCGCAACGGTGATGATTGCCTCAAACGTTTGCATCAGTTCTCCGTTGGAATAGTAACGCGCCGCTTTCATCAAGAAGGCCACCTTGCTTTCAGAACGAACAATAATTTTGTGCGAGATTATTTTTACACTACTCCCAACCCATTCTGGGTTTGTTTTTTTCCAGCCCTCGTCGCGATGCTCGGGCACATCTTCCTCGGTGAGGTAGATGGGGGGGAAGCCTTTGGGCATGCCTATTTGATGCATTGGTAAATGCATCGTGTCTCTAAATTTTTTTAGTTTTAAAGAACCAGCGGCATTGATCGCGTCAAGTAATGCCTCTTCCGGGGTAGCCGCCATTTATGACTCGCAAATTTGATATAATTTTCTGGGCGACCATTTACATAAAAGAAGTTACCAAGGGTGTCACGCGCAACCGCTTGCATGAGGACTATGGGCGACTAACCGCACCCGTCCGAGGCGAACTTTGACGGCCGCTACACCTATAGCGGCTCCTCAAAGGGAGAATACCGTCTACGCAAGGGCTAGGGGGCAGATTCGGCGTCAATAGGCTTCGCCTGCACGCACGCTTTCCCACGCCGGTTTCCCTTACTCGGATATCTGGGACCCGCTGGCCCGCGTTTTTGACGTCTGGGGTATCGACCATGGCCTATGGGGCACCGACTGGACCCGCGTGGACGGATATATCCGACAGAACAAAACCGGTGCCATCGTATTTGTTCCAGAACATTGCCCCTGACTAACGTCCTGGATGCGACGCCAAAGGTGGCGCCGGGGGGCGACGCTAAGACGATCGCCGCGGTGACCAGTCATAAGAGCGTGGCGATGGTCAAGCATTACACCGAATCACACGATCAGAAGAAGCGCGCAACGGCGCGCAATTCGGCTGATCGATACGGACTAAACAGGAATAAATTAGGCTAACCTTTCGGATCGATTATCCTACCTTTTTCCCCGACTCCCTGCTAAGTTATTGAAATCATTGGTGGGCGCGACAGGACTCGAACCTGTGGCCAGCGGATTAAAAGTCAGCTGCTCTACCAACTGAGCTACGCGCCCACGCGGGCCGGACCCTAGGGAATGTGGGTCGCCCGGTCAACCTGGTGAAAGGCTATTATTCCGTCATTTTTTCTGGCCGATCGCAGTCATCATCCGGGCTTCCACCCGAGGCGAGACGAATTCCTTTATTTCTCCGCCCAACACGGCGATTTCCTTGACCAATCGCGACGAAATAAACTGGTGGCGCTCCGACGACATCAGAAACACCGTCTCGATATTCGGGTTCAGCCGCGCGTTCATGCCAACCATCTGGAACTCATACTCAAAGTCGGACACCGCGCGCAAACCGCGGATGATAAATTGTGCGTCGTTCTGTTCGGCGAAATGCATCAACAGATTGCCGAAGGACGTCACCTCAATGTCGCAATGATGTCCCTGTTTTTTAT
Organism: uncultured Alphaproteobacteria bacterium; assembly: GCA_937776645.1. Taxonomy (GTDB): domain Bacteria; phylum Pseudomonadota; class Alphaproteobacteria; order Thalassobaculales; family Thalassobaculaceae; genus JADHLJ01. The sequence goes on from CALMRI010000043.1 coordinate 101,217, forward strand.
TAGTTTCTTGAATGGCGTCGATTTCATCGCATACCATCTCGGTTCGTTCCTCGAGGCTGAACATCGGATTTTTGCCAGGATTTTGGGCGGCGCCAATCAGCAGCCGGTCCACCATCTTGCTGGCTCTTCTAATGATGTCGATATGTCCGTTCGTGATCGGGTCGAACGTGCCTGGATAGACACCGATACGCATGTCAGCCTCCGATTGGTCCAATGCTATTCTTCGCTTGAGCGTCAGGTTTGCGCATCGGCGTCGCCGCCATCCGCATCGCCGGCCTTATCGGCAGGTCCATCGCCCGGTGGGTCGTTATCCGGCACGTTGTCGTTCGGTGTGTCGGCATCGGGTTCGCCCGCACCATCGCCGTCGTCCTGCCCGGCACCCTCGCCAATCAGGCTAACCGAGACCACATGCTCGTCATCACTGACCCGAAACACCCAAACTCCTTGGGTGCGACGGCCCTTGATGCCAATTTCATCGACCGCACAACGGATTAACTGTCCAGAATCAGTGACCAACATAATCTCGTCGGAATGATTGACCGGGAAAGCCGAGACCACATCACCGGCCTTGTCGGTCAGATCGAGGTTCCAGATTCCCTGCCCGCCGCGATTGGTGACCCGATACTCATGCGCCGAGGTTCGCTTGCCAACACCGTTCGTGGTTACCGTAAGGATAAACTCCTCCTCGGCGCCCAATCGGGCCAAGCGCTCCTCATCTAACCGGAATATCGGTGGCTCCATCTCCTCGCCATTACCATTGCCGTCGCCGGTGACGCGCCGCAAATGGGCGGTCTGGCGAAGGTAGACCTCGCGCTCATGCTGATCAGTGCCCGGGACGTCCTGATAGTCCACATGGCGCAGGATCGACATCGAGACGACGGAATCCTCCTTGGCCAACTTGACCCCGCGCACACCCATCGAGTCGCGCCCCCGGAAAACCCGCACATCGGAGACTTGGAAGCGGATCGCCTTGCCTCCCCGTGTAGCCAGCAAGACGTCGTTATCAGCGCTGCAGGGCTGCACGCTGATCAATTGCTCACCGTCCACCAGCTTCATGGCGATTTTACCGTTACGCATAATCCGGGTGAAATCCGACAAGGCGTTCCGCCGCACGGTCCCACCCGAGGTGGCGAACATAATGTGCAGATCCGCCCAACTCTCTTCTTCGACTGGCATCGGCATGACGGTCTGAATCCACTCACCAGCTTGCAAAGGCAGCAGATTGACCATTGCCTTACCCCGCGCCTGCGGCGTCGCCAGCGGCAACCGGTAGACCTTCATCTGGTAAACCATGCCGCGCGAGGTGAAGAACAGGATCGGCGTATGGGTATTGGCGACGAACAGCCGGTTGACCACGTCCTCCTCTCGGGTCGACATCCCGGAGCGCCCTTTACCGCCTCGGTGTTGCGCCCGATAAGTCGATAGCGGTACCCGTTTGATATAACCATTCAGGCTGACGGTAACGACCATGTCCTCCCGTTGGATCAGGTCCTCAATGTCGTGCTCGAACTCGTTCTCTTCCAGAACCGTGCGTCTGGGAGTTGCGAAGGCTTCCTTTGCCGTCCCCAACTCCTCGCGCATCACCGCCTGTAACCGCTCGCGGGACTGCAGGATTTCCAGATAAGCGGAAATGTGCTCCGCCAGGTCCCGAGTCTCTTCCACCAGCTTGGATCGCTCCATGCCGGTCAACCGTTGCAGCCTGAGCTCCAGGATTGCCCGGGCCTGGGCATCGGAAAGCCGGTAGCGGCCATCGACGACGCCGTGTCCGGGATCATCGATGATGGCAATAAAGTCAGCCACACCCTCGGCCGACCAGTCCCTTGCGGTCATTTTCATGCGCGCTTCGGGCGCATCGGCGGCGGCTCGGATCAACGCGATCATCTCATCGATATTGTTCAACGCCACCAGCAAACCGGCCAAGACATGGGCCCGGTCCCGCGCCTTGCGAAGCAGAAATGCGGTGCGTCGGGTGATCACCTGTTCGCGGAACGCGATGAAGGCGAAAATGATATCGCGTAGATTGAGCTGCTCCGGCCGGCCCTGGTTCAACGCCAGCATATTGACACCGAAAGAGGTCTGCATCGCGGTAAAGCGATACAGCTGGTTCAACACGACCTCGGGCACCGCATCACGTTTCAACTCGATGACCACGCGCACGCCGTCGCGGTCGCTCTCGTCGCGCAGGTCGGAAATACCTTCGATGATCTTGTCGCGGACGATCTCGCCAATCCGCTCCATCATCCGCGCCTTGTTCACCTGATAGGGAACCTCGGTCACCACGACGGCGAAGCGGTCCTTGCGGATTTCCTGGATTTCGGCTTTTGCCCGCATCACTACCGAGCCGCGACCGGTGTGATAAGCCTCACGAATACCGCTGCGTCCCAGAATGCTGCCACCGGTCGGAAAGTCCGGCCCCGGCACGAAATCCATCAACTCCTCGACGGTAATACCGGGGTTGTCGATATAGGCTAGGCAAGCGTCGACCACCTCGCCCAGATTATGCGGCGGGATGTTGGTCGCCATGCCCACCGCGATGCCGCCGGCACCATTGACCAGCAGGTTCGGAAACTCCGCTGGCAATACCGATGGCTCCATCGTGCTTTCGTCATAGTTCGGCACGAAGTCGACGGTTTCCTTGTCAATATCGCGAAGCAATCCCTCAGCCGATTTGGCCAGCCGGGCCTCGGTATAACGATGCGCGGCCGGCGGATCGCCATCCATCGAGCCGAAATTGCCCTGACCATCAACCAACGGCAGGCGCATCGAGAAATCTTGCGCCATGCGGACCATGGTGTCATAGATCGCCGAGTCGCCATGCGGATGGTAAAGACCCATCACGTCACCGACGATGCGCGCCGATTTACGGTACGGCTTGGTCCAGTCGTAACCGCCGTCCTTCATCGCATAGAGAATACGCCGGTGCACCGGTTTCAGGCCATCGCGCACGTCCGGCAAGGCCCGCGACACAATCACGCTCATCGCGTAAGCAAGGTAAGACCGCTCCATCTCGTCTTCGATCGAAACGGGCACAATGTCAGGCAGATGTTGATCCAAATCGGTCACGATATAGCCGGGTAAGTTGCATTAACGTGCGACGCATTGACTACCAACCCAGCCAGCACCTTGGTTGCTTTACGCTGGCTGCGATTCGTCGTCATTTTGTAACATATTTCGCAAGTGCGAACAATCCCGCATCGACAAGTCCGCGCGCGAGAAATGGTATATTTTCAAAGCCTTACAAATTAACGTCGATAATCTTGGCCGGCCTTCACCTCCCTGATCGGAACGGTCGAGCGAAGTCCGTCCCAAACCGCCGCCGGAAAACCGGTGAGCACGAAGAGCATTCGATACGAAACGACTCCATAACACCCCCGGCGTGAAGGGTCGGTGCGCTTGCAACAACGTAAAGCAGGCCAAAATAGGTTCTTAGAACGGGATTTCGTCATCCAGATCATCCGGACCACCGGATGCCCCTGACGCCGGGCCGCGCCCGCTAACACCGCCGCCGCCAGAAGAACCGCCGGACGGCCCGTCGCCGAAGGAATCTCCACGACCATAGTCATCGTAGCCGCTGCCACCACTACCTTGGGATCCATCGGATCGGTTGCCGAGCATAGTTAATTCACCGCGATAGCGCTGCAGAACAATCTCAGTGGTGTATTTTTCCTGTCCCTGCTGATCGGTCCATTTCCGGGTCTGTAGTTGGCCCTCCAAATAAACTGATGAGCCCTTGCGAAGATACTGCTCGGCGATCTTGGCGAGCTGTTCATTGAAGATCACCACGCGATGCCATTCGGTACGCTCACGGCGTTCGCCGGAGTTCTTGTCCCGCCAGGTTTCCGATGTCGCGATTGAGAGCTGCACGATTTTGCCGCCATCCTGCATGCTACGGATTTCGGGATCACGGCCAAGATTACCGACGAGAGTAACTTTGTTGACGCTGCCTGCCATTATATCTGCCCAGGGTTCAAAGACTACTTGAGCATACTGTCCCATATACGGAACGGCGAGACCAGCCGGAAGCACGCCTCAAACCAGCACATGTTCGAACAAAATCACCGATGGTCGCGCCGGTTATTCCGGCGTATGGATGCCAAGGCCTTGAAATATAGGTGCTTGTCGAGTTGTCCACAATTTACTCCCAGAAGAAGTGCACCAAACAGCGTTGCGACAGTGGTCAGAAGTCCCGCCTGCGCCATATATTAGACTAGGCGACGATTGATCGAATTCCACGGGGTGGGTAAGCAGCAGAGTCATGAACGGCCATACCAAGACAAATTCAATCCGCGTCCGTGGGGCCCGGGAACATAATTTGCGCAATGTCGACGTTGACCTGCCGCGCAATAAGCTGATCGTGATGACCGGGCTCAGTGGCTCCGGAAAATCGTCACTCGCCTTCGATACGATCTATGCCGAGGGACAGCGCCGCTACGTCGAGAGCCTGTCCGCTTACGCGCGGCAATTCCTGGAGTTGATGCAGAAACCCGATGTCGATCTAATAGAGGGGCTGTCGCCGGCGATCTCCATCGAACAGAAAACAACCTCGCGCAATCCGCGGTCTACGGTCGGCACGGTAACCGAGATCTATGACTACCTCCGTCTCCTCTATGCCCGAATCGGTATTCCCTACTCGCCCACTACCGGATTACCGATTGAAAGCCAAACCGTAAGCCAGATGGTTGATAAGATCCTGACCCTGACCGAGGGCACGCGTCTATATCTCTTGGCGCCGATCGCACGGGGCCGCAAGGGCGAGTTTCGTAAGGAATTGGCTGAATTGCGCAAGCGCGGCTTTCAGCGGGTCAAGGTCGATGGCGAGATGTTGGAAATCGACGATGTTCCGGCGCTGGACAAGAAATACAAGCATGACATCGAAGTGGTGGTTGACCGGCTGGTGGTGCGCGAGGGGCTGCAGACCCGTCTGGCGGACTCGATCGAAACAGCGCTGGAGCTATCTGACGGGTTGCTGTTCGCCGAGGATGCCAGCAATGGCGAGCGGCATACCTTTTCCGCCAAGTTTGCCTGTCCGGTTTCCGGCTTCACCATCGACGAGATTGAGCCCCGGCTGTTCTCGTTCAACAACCCGTTCGGCGCCTGTCCGAGCTGCGACGGGTTGGGCACGCGGATGTATCTTCGACGCCGAGCTGGTCGTGCCGGATAGCACGCGTAGCCTGCGCAGTGGCGCCATCGCGCCTTGGGCTAATTCCTCGTCGAGCTACTATATGCCAGACGCTTGGAAAGCACTGGCCGCCCACTTCAAGTGTCGACCATGGTCAAGCCGTTCCGCGAATTGTCCGAGAAGGTCCAGCAGGCGATCCTATACGGCACCGGCAAGGAGCCCGTGGTCATGACCTATGATGACGGGTTACGGCGCTATCAGACGACCGAGCCCTTCGAGGGACGTGATCCCGAACATGGACCGCCGCTTCAAGGAGACCGATTCCGCCTGGGCCCGTGAGGAGACTCGGCCGCAATACCAGGCGGTCGCGCCCTGCGAGGTCTGCCGCGGGCAACGCCTCAAGCCCGCGGCGCTGGCGGTCAAGCTCGCCGGTCTGACGGTATCCGCCAGTGACCGAAATGTCAATTTTAGAGGCGGTCACCTGGTTCGGCAGTCTGGAAGGGCAGCTGACCAGCCAGCAGACCGAGATAGCCTCGCGTATCTTGAAGGAAGTTAAGGAAAGGCTTGGTTTTCTCAACAATGTCGGCTTGGACTATCTGACCCTGTCGCGGTCTTCCGGCACCTTGTCCGGCGGCGAGAGTCAGCGTATCCGCCTCGCCTCACAGATCGGCTCCGGATTGACAGGCGTGCTTTACGTGCTTGATGAGCCATCGATCGGCTTGCATCAGCGCGATAACGACCGGCTGCTGGAGACCTTGAAGCGGCTGCGCGATCTCGGCAACACCGTCATCGTGGTCGAGCATGACGAGGACGCAATCCGTCACGCCGATTATCTGGTCGATCTCGGGCCCGGCGCCGGCGTCCATGGCGGCCATGTGGTCGCCTGCGGGACGCCCGAGGATGTCATGCGCGCCCCGGACAGCCTGACCGGCCAGTATCTGACGGGGCTTCGGCAGATCCCGTTGCCAGCGCGCCGGCGCAAGGGCAAACGCGGTAAAACGCTTACTGTACGCGGCGCCACGCAGCCAACAACCTGCAGTCGATCGATGTATCGCTGCCGCTCGGCACTTTCACCTGCGTCACCGGCGTATCCGGCGGCGGCAAATCGATCGCTGGTCATCGAGACGCTCTGGAAGGCCGTGGCGCGCCGCCTGCACGGAGCTCGAGAGATCCCCGGGCTGCACGACGCGATCGAGGGGATCGAGCATCTCGACAAGGTCGTCGACATCGACCAGTCGCCGATCGGCCGCACGCCGCGTTCCAACCCGGCGACCTATACCGGGGCCTTCACGCCGATCCGCGACTGGTTCGCCGGGCTGCCCGAAGCCAGGGCGCGAGGCTATGCAAGCCGGGCCGTTTCTCGTTCAACGTCAAGGGCGGGCGCTGCGAGGCCTGTCAGGGCGACGGCGTGATCAAGATCGAGATGCATTTCCTGCCCGATGTCTATGTCCAGTGCGACGTCTGCAGGGGGCAGCGCTACAACCGCGAAACCCTGGAAGTCGGTTCGCGGCAAATCGATAGCCAAGGTTCTGGATATGACGGTCGATGAGGGCGCCGATATTCTTCAAGGCGGTCCCGGCGATCCGCGACAAGCTGGTCATGCTGCAGCGCGTCGGGCTCGGCTATATCAAGATCGGCCAGCCGGCCACCACCCTGTCCGGCGGCGAGGCGCAACGGGTGAAACTCGCCAAGGAATTGGCGCGCCGGGCGACCGGGAAGACCCTGT
>CALMRI010000044.1 GCA_937776645.1 uncultured Alphaproteobacteria bacterium
TACCGGGCGCGACAGCCTGGATGTGTGGGAGTACATGGAGTTCGGTACCCGGATGACGGTGACCGAGATCCTCGAGCGATTTCCGGAGGTCGCTGGCTCTGCCGAGATCGTACCCTTCGATATACGCCAAGTCTCCAGCTCCGGCATCGTCCCGGACGACTGGCTAGCGCTCACCGCCAAGATCCGTGAAATCGACCGGGCCCACGACGATATTGACGGCATTGTCGTCACCCACGGCACCGCAACCCTGGAGGAGACCGCCTATTTCCTCAATCTGGCGGCCAAGACCACGCTACCCATAGTGATCATCGGCGCCCAGCGCCCCTCTTCCGGCTTTGCCACCGATGCCGGCAGTAATCTCCTGGCCGCGGTGCGAACCGCCAGCTCCACCGAGGCGCGCGGGCTTGGGGTGGTTGTGCTATTGAACGAGGAAATCCAGGCGGCACGCGAGGTTACCAAAACCTCGACCCTAAGGCTGGAGACCTTCCGCACGCCAGATCTCGGCATGCTCGGCTATGCCGATCCCGATGGCCGCACCGCCATTTATCGTAAGCCAGTGCGCCCGCACACCACCGAGACCGAGTTTGACGTCAGCGGTATCGAAGCGTTGCCCCGGGTCGATATCGTACCCAGTTACGCCGGCGCCGACGGCACCGCGATCGAGGCGTTCATCGCCGCCGGCGCCAAAGCCCTGGTGATCGCCACCTTGGCCCCCGGCCTCCCAACCCCACCGCAAGTCGAAGCGGTGGCGGCGGCGCTTAAGCAGGGCATCCTGATCGTTTACAGCACCCGCGCCGGCAGCGGCCGGGTGCTCCGCCGGACGTCGATGCGCCGCGACGGAATCATCGCCGGCGACAACCTCAACCCACAAAAGGCACGGGTGCTCACCATGCTGGCGCTGACCCGCACCGAAGATCCCGAAGAGGTGCAGCGGATGTTCGACACTTATTAAAGACGCATTTCCCGCCTGGTTGGTTAATTTTCCATTCCCTTCTCATGTTTTTTATTACTGATTCAATCAGTTGTATAATTTTAAGGGGCAATTCAGATGCGTAACCCAGAGACTGAAGCTGGCGACCATCGTGGGACTATGATCCCCATCCCCTTCGCTTACTCAAGCCGCACCGCCGGATAGACCGCGCGCACGCGGGTTTTGAGTCGCCCGGCCTAATACTCGGAAAACCCCTCCAACATCGGGTCGATCTCGCGCTCATATAAAAGTTCTAGCGCCGCCGGCGTACGATGCATGGTCCACTTGCAAGCGGCATCAGGAGGTTGCATCTGGGGAGCCCGGAGTTGCACTCGCATGAACAGTTCACGATTTTTAAACAGCGGAAAGGAGGCCGTTCTGTGGTCACCATTTCGCCCACACCCTCACCCGCCCTTTGATATTTCCAAGCCCCCATCGACAGTGCGCACGCCCCTGACTAGTTTCCGGCAAGCAGCGCTCCAGGGAGATCTGAGAAATGGCGAAACAGACAGTCGCGGCCACCATGGCCGACATGTTCAAAAGCTATGGCGTTACCCACGTCTTCTATCTGCCAGCGGTGTTGCGCCGGATGCTGATGGAGCTGGAGAAACGTACCGAGATCAAGCGCATCCATGCCCATACCGAGGCTGGCGCCGTTTATATGGCCGATGGTTATGCCCGGGCCACCGGTCGACCGGGAATCTGCATGGGGCAAATCATTGGCGCCCTGAACATCTGCGCCGGTATCCGCGACGCGCATCTCGCCAAGGTACCGCTGATCGCCTTGACTGGTGGGCGCGAGGCCAATCACCGGGATCGCTGGGCCTATCAGGAGGTCGACGACCTGCCGGCTTTTGAGCCCTATACCAAGATGAACGCCGCCGTGGATGACCCGAACCGCCTGCCGGATATGCTGCGCCAGGCCTTCCGGATGGCCACCACCGGCAGCCCCGGTCCGGTGCATCTACAGCTTGCCGGCAATACCGGCCAGGCGATCGAGGGGGCCGAGATCGACTATGACGGCGTCACCGAACCGCGCTACGGTCAGGTGCCGCCGGACCGCCCACAGCCTGATCCCGACCGGGTACGCGAGGCCGCCGACCGGATCTCCAGGGCCGAGCGCCCGGTGATCGTCGCCGGCGGCGGCGTACAGGCCTCCGGCGCCAGCCATGCCCTGGTTCGCCTTGCCGAATCGATGCAGATCCCGGTCGCCACCTCGTTGACCGCCAAGGACGCTATCCTGGAGAGCAATCCGCTCTCGGTCGGCGTCGTCGGCACCTATTCACGCCGCTCCGCCAACCAGGTCGTCGCCGATGCCGATCTCGTCATTTTCATCGGCACACGGGCCGGAGGCATGACCACGCATTTCTGGACCATTCCGGCCGAGGGCACGGCGACCGTGCAGATCGACCTCGACCCGGGCGTGACCGGCCGCAACTACCCGAACGATGTCTCGGTAATCGGTGACGCCAAGGTGACGCTGGAGCGGATGGCCGAGCTGAACACGCCGGTGCCGGCCAACCGGTCGAACTGGACCGCCAAGGTGCAGAAGATCCGGCAGTCCTATAAAGACGATTTCGCCGACCTCTACCGCTCCGACGCCACGCCGATCCATCCGGCGCGGATCGTTCACGAGCTGTCCGAGGCGATGCCCGAGGACGCCATCGTGGTCGTCGATACCGGACATTCGGGGATGTGGATGGGCGGCATGTTCGAACAGCGCCATCCAGGCCAAAGCTATATCCGCAGCGCCGGCCATCTCGGCTGGGCCTTCCCGGCGGCGATCGGCGCCAAATGCGGCGCCCCAGACCGCCCGGTGGTCTGTTTCACCGGCGATCTCGGCTTCTGGTACCACATGAGCGAGATCGAGACCGCCGTGCGCAGCGGCGTCAACACGATCACCGTGATCAACAACAACCACTCCGGCAACCAAGCCCTGAACGGCATGATTCGACTTTATGACGGCAAGCCGACCGAGAAGTCGAACGAGATGTGGGTGCAGAACGAGACCAACTTCGCCAAGGTCGCCGAGGACCTGGGCGCGCTCGGCATCCGGGTCGAACGGCCCGGAGATATCACCGAGGCCTTCCAGTTGGCGCTGAAGGCGGACCGGCCGGTGGTGATCGACGTGGTCAGCGACATCAATGTCGTGGCGCCGCTGGCCTGGGAGCCGGCGGTATGACCCTCAACATCCTCTCGCTCACGCCGTTGCCCCAGACGATTCAGGAGCAGATCCAGGCCGTCCATCCCTCCGCGTCGCTTACCCTGGCGCCGGGCTGGTTCGATGGCGAGATTCGCGACACCTGGCCAGCGTTCACCTCCAATCGCTACGTCGCCAAGGGCTCGAACGGCAACGGCACGCGAGGACGAGCGGGATGCGTTGCTGGCGACGGCGGAGATCGTCGTGGTCGGCTTCCCCTTCCCGCTTGATCTGCGTACCCGGGCGCCGAAGCTGAAATGGGTACATCAAAGGCCGGCGGGCACCTCGAACATGTTGCGCGGCGATCTGTGGAACACCGAGGTGGTAGTCACCTCCTCGCGTGGCTATGCCCATAACCTGCCGATCGCCGAGTACACGCTCGCCGGTATCCTGCATTTCGCCAAAGGTCTGAACATGGTCGAAACCGAGCGAGTGGAGCGGGCGATGAACGCGCCGGCCTACAAGCCCATGCAGCTTGCCGGCAAGACCGTGTGCGTGGTCGGCGCCGGCGGCATCGGGCGCGAGGTCGGGCGACTTTGTGCGGCGGTGGGGATGCGGGTGGTTGGCACCAGGCGTAACGCCGCCCCGCCGAGCGACGGGTTTACCGAAATTCACGGCCCCGACGGCCTCTACGGCCTGCTGGCCGAAAGCGACTATGTCGCAGTATGCTGCCAATGGACGCCGGAGACGGAGAAACTGATCGGCGCTGATGCTTTCGCCGCGATGAAGCAGGGGGCCGTGGTCCTGAACATCGCCCGAGGTGAGATTATCGACGAGGAAGCATTGATCGCGGCGCTGGCGGCCAACAAGCTGCGTGGCGCGGTGCTTGATGTCTATGTCGGAGAGTTCGACCGACCGCCGGACCCCCGTCTTTGGGCCGACAACAAAGTGCTGATCACTCCACATATTTCCGCCGCCGCCGACATCAACAGCCACGGCGGCAACGGGCTGTTTGTCCAGAACCTGCGCCGCTATATTGCCGGCGAACCTTTGGAGAATGTCATCGACTGGGAGCGCGGGTATTAGAATATCGGTGTTGATCAAGAGCTATTTAGGCTCCGTTTCTTCGATCTCGAGAGAGCATTTGCGAGGAGGAAGAACTTTCTCATGACGACGGTGATGGCCACCTTCGGAGGTTTTCCGACCGTGATGAAGCTCTGGCATATGGCCTTGAGGTCCGGATTGACGCGGGTGGCGACGAAGGAGGGCATGTAGAGAGCCTGGCGGAGATTCGCTCTGCCACTACGGATGAAAGCGCGACCTTTCCAGGTTCCGGACTCCGTGGGATGGAGACCAGCCCGGCGAGGGTGAAAGGCGGCCTAATTCCCCCAAAAACACGCGTACCAACGTGGCGCTCAACGACTCGTCCTCAACAACCAAAATTCGCCGATAGAAACCCAACTCCATCAATTAGCTTCTCTCAACCATATAATATTTTGTCTTAAATTCTACCGAATAGAATAATCAACCCACGTTCAGGAATCGAAAGCAATCTCATTGCAACCCTGATGCTTGGCCGAGTAGAGCGCTACATCAGCCCGCGCCAAAAACGTATAGATATTATCCTGACCGTCGTTGCTCAAGGTAATGTCGCTGCTGATCGATACCGGGATCGAGCCTCCATTACCAATATCAAACGGGTCTCGAGCCACCCGTTTAAGCAAACGTTGAGCCACCAATGAAGCGCCAGCGGCTTTGGTGCCTGGCAGGGCGAGGACGAGCTCCTCGCCGCCAATTCAAGAGATCATATCGATGATCGGGATATGGCCGGTCATCAAGTCAACCAAAATCCGCAGCACCCGATTGGTACGGTCACTGAGCTCGGTAATCATAATCGCCGGAAGATGCATGGCCCGCGGGTCCGCCCAGATTTAGCGACCAACCTCAAACCCGTCCATTCCCAGGGTCATTACATCAAGCAGGACGATGTCCGACGGCTCAGTCTTTATATTTTTTTGCTCCTGGGGGACCCTATAGACCAACAAACCATCGAAATTCTCGCTGGAAAGCGTCGCCTCAACTAACTTGACGTTAGGAATCACATCGTGGGCGACAAAGACGCGGTCTAGCATTTTTAGGTTAAGTCAAAAATTTTTGAATGGTTTCTAAGAAATGACTAACGGAAATAGGTTTGACTAGATAGGCCTCACACCCTCCCTCGCGAATTTTCTCTTCATCACCTTTCATCGCGAAAGCGGTTACAGCAATTACGGGAATGGACCGAATATTTTCATCTTTCTTAATCCATTTCGTCACTTCCAAACCTGAAACCTCCGGAAGCTGAATATCCATTAAAATCAAGTCCGGCTTGTGCTCCCCGGCCATCCTCAGGGCATCCATGCCGTTGCGAGCCCGCAGAACATTATAGTCGTGAACTTCCAACAAGTCATTGAACAACCTCATATTTATTTCATTTCCTTCGACGATCAGGATTGTTTTCTGTTTTGTTTTTTCAGTCAGCAAGGCATCCTCCACCACCGTCACTCAGCCTGTACGCCGCCCAACGGGCTTTCAAATATTTCAGGCCAAGAAACGCAAATTACATTGTATCCTTCTGGGTACAATGTAGGAAATTCGAAGCAAGGAACCGCCTACTTTAGTAGTGTGTAAACCAACAGGCCAATGGACAAAATGCTCGACAATTTCAGAATCGGGATTGATCTCGGGGGGACTAAGGTCGAAAGCATCGTGATCGCTCCCGACGGTGCCGAGATACATCGCGAAAGAATCCCAGCGCCCCAAAACGTTCATGAACACACTGTGCGGGCCGTTCGTAATCTGGTGCTCGAGGCAGAACGAAAGATCCGGCGAAACTGCAGTGTCGGTATTGGCATCCCCGGTGCCTTGTCCCGGACAACGGGCTTGGTCAAAAATGCCAATTCAACTTGGTTGATCGGAAAACCGCTCGAACGGGATTTAGAAACCGCCCTGGAACGGCCAATCCGCGTAGACAACGACGCTAATTGTTTCGCCGTATCTGAGGCGGTCGACGGCGCCGGCGGCGAAGCGGCGGTGGTCTTTGGGGTGATCCTGGGCACCGGTGTCGGCGCCGGCATCGCCATCAATGGTTGCCCGCTTCCGGGCGCCAATGCGATCACCGGTGAGTGGGGCCACAACCCCCTTCCCTGGCCAGACGACGACGAACGACCCGGCGATCTGTGTTATTGTGGACGTAGGGGCTGCATCGAAACCTTTCTTTGCGGTCCAGCGCTGGAGCGAGCGTATTGCCGCGACACCGGAGAGGCGATAGCGGTCCCCAAGATTGTCCAACGGGCCAGAGACCACGACGTCAGCGCCGAGCAGGTGATGGCGCGCTATGAGAACCAGCTCGCCCGCGGTCTTGCCCATGTCATCAACCTGCTGGACCCGGACGTGATCGTCCTCGGCGGCGGTCTGTCGAAAATCGAGAGACTGTATGACCATGTGCCATCGATTTGGGGCCAGTATATCTTCTCCGATATCGTCGAAACCCGCCTGTGCCCCCCCAAGCACAGCGATTCCAGCGGGGTAAGGGGCGCCGCCTGGCTCTGGCCCCCATTCCAGAACAGCGGTGCCGCCACGGAGCAACGGACATGACAGCCGCGGCGGCGGAGAGGTCACCGACCCTGCTTTGCCGTGACTGCCTCGGCTGGTTCCCCAAACGATCGCTGGAATCCTGCCTTAGCTGTGGCTCCCCCCGTCTGATCCAGCATGACGAACTCAGCGGCTTAACAATCGCCCATATTGATTGCGACGCGTTTTATGCCAGCGTCGAGAAGCGTGACGATCCGAGCCTCGCCGAGAAACCGGTCATTGTCGGCGGCGGCCAACGCGGCGTTGTCTCAGCCGCCTGCTATATCGCTCGGATCGATGGGGTGCACTCGGCGATGCCGATGTTCAAGGCGCTGGAGGCTTGCCCTAACGCCGTGGTAATCCGTCCAGACATGCGCAAATACACCGCGGTCGGCCACGAGGTTCGTACTCTTATGCGCGAGGCGACGCCGCTGGTCCAACCGATCTCCATCGATGAGGCGTTCCTCGATCTAACCGGCACCGAACGCCTGCACAAAGCGCCGCCAGCCGAGACCTTGGCCCGATTGGTGGCGCGGATTCAGGAGGAAATCGGCATAACCGCATCGATCGGCCTGAGCTACAATAAGTTTTTGGCCAAGGTGGCCTCGGATATCGACAAGCCACGCGGGTTCAGCGTGATCGGTCGGGCCGAAGCGATGACCTTTCTCGCGCCCCGACCGACCACGGTAATTTGGGGAGTTGGCAAGAGTCTGCACCGCAAGTTGCTAAACGATGGGCTGCGGACCGTCGCTGATCTGCAAGCCATAGACGAAGTTGAATTGGTCCGGCGATACGGAACCATGGGGACACGGCTCGCTCGGTTCTCCAAAGGCGTCGATGATCGGCAGGTGGAGCTAACCTCAAAGGCCAAAAGTGTCTCGAATGAAACCACGTTCAAAACCGATCTCACCAGTGCTGAACAACTCATTCCGGCACTTTGGCGGCTCTGTGAATCAGTCTCGGCGAGTTTGAAACACAAGCATATCTCGGGTCAGGTAGTCACGCTCAAGCTCAAGACGGCAGACTTTCGGAGCTTAACCCGACGCACCAACCTTGCCGCACCGACCCAACTCGCCGATACTCTGTTCCGGACTGCTCTGGCGCTACTGGAACGCGAGCTTGATGGCCGGCGCTATCGGCTGCTCGGTGTCGCTGTGTCCGAGCTTGGCGAGGAACGCGACGCCGACCCCTTAGATCTCGCCGATCCCGATGCCGGGCGGCGCAAAAAGGCAGAGCAGGCAATTGATCAAGTCCGCGAAAAGCTGGGACGCTCGGCGATCAAAAAGGGACGGGGATTCGGTACGGTGATCCGCCCGCAAAGCTCCCGCCGACCGCATCATCCTCGACGATGAGCCGCCGGAATGACCAGATTTACGCCTCACCGGTTCAACAATCCGGCTGTGGAAGCGCTTCGATTCTTTGCAGGTCGACCTTCACGGTGATGTCGCCATAGTCCAAAACCATGCCGCTGGCGACGCCGTTGGCGTGCATGTTCACCGACATCTCGTAGGTCGGCTCGCTGGACTGCCTCCCGGCACTGAAGAAAGCCATCCGAACCGGCCAATGCTTGCCAGCCAGCAGAGGCTCTTTGGCCTCCGTATCGGTACGCTCCAAGCCCATGACGGCGCTAACGGAAGTGGCTCCTTCGACCTCGCTGCCGTCGAACATCGGCGCGGAGAAGAACTTTCCACCGCCAAGAGCCGAGTCGATCATCGCGAACGTGTGGGAGGACGGAAACAATACCGCCGCAGGGAGTTCGAAATCCGTCTCTTCAGGCGCGGTAAACCGCGCGGCCCCGGTCCCGCTGGCGCCAGGATGCGATGCGAAGCCTTCGATCTTTTCCGGCGAACCGCTTCCCGGCTTGTTCGCGACGTAAAACTTGTAGCGTTTCCCGTCCTTGCGCTCCCAGGTCGTAAACCGGGTATCGACCTCCCTGGTCTTCCTGGAGGCGCTGAAATAACGCATGGCGTAGCGCTGTTCCACCACCCAACCGTCGCAGTGCGCGCGCCATTCGAAGGCCATGCGACCATCGACATCTACAATGCTAGAATCCGCCTTTTTCTGCCCGAGAGACATCGAATACAACGCCCGGTGTGGGGCGAAATCCAGCCGCGCCTGGCCGGCCTCGACCGCCAGCGGGGGAGCCGCGAGCGCAACCCCCAGAAGCGCGACGCGAACCGAACCGGCAACCCGGGTCACGCAGAATTTTCGTTCAACCAAGACCATCTCCAAATCCAACGCCTGAGCATCAATCCAGGCCAGCTGCAGCTGCCATGGCATCCCGCTTTGCCCAAATATGGGGTGCGCCGACCTTTTGCGCAAACCATGACGCTCTTGCCCACGAACAACCCACTAGGAAAATCTGCCGGTAGCAGAGAAA
>CALMRI010000045.1 GCA_937776645.1 uncultured Alphaproteobacteria bacterium
CTCAGCATGCCGTCGATATCGTCGGACTGCATGCCGGCATCCTGCATCGCATTAGAGATCGCCCAAGTGGCGAGAGAGCGCGTCGACTCTTCGGAGCCACGCCGGTAGCTGGTCTCACCAACTCCGCAAATCGCATATTTTCCACGCAGAAACTTTGCCGAACTGGCGTCATGATCGGAAACGCTGGACAGTGACATCCGCTTGCCTCCCCCTATTTATCGAGCCTTATTTCTACCTCAGCGGGGAAAGCCTAGCCTGGGAAATCGCTATGGGGGAGAAATCAGATGTGTTCTCCGGCATTATCACGGGTGTGGAGCCGTTGTAGGGAGAACAAACCATGCTGCCATTGACCGGATACACCGACCGATTGTCCGCACGCCCGGCGGGCGCATCGCCTTCAAAATCAGCAGCACCTTTGAAGAGGCCTACCAGGTCGATGTGGTGCGGATCATTCATGGTGACCCAAATCCCGACGGCCCCGGTATCAAGCTGCGACCGGTCGAGGCGGATATCGCCGGCCCCCATCCCTCGCGGTTCCAGCCGGTGCATCTTGGTTCCTACGCCCAGATCGCCGATAATCCGGCCTTGCATGGGTTGACCTCGTTCAGCGTCGGCGCGGTGATCTGGCCGACCCTACCATCGAAGGGACCGGTGGCGGTGATCTCGAAATGGGACCACCAGAGCGGCGCTGGTTTCTCGCTGGAGATCGGGCCGGAGGGCGCGGCGGTGACCCTTGGTCGCGGGATCGGCGGCGGCGAGAGCGATGACGCGGTCTCGATCATCGTCGGCAAGCCGATGCGCCGGCATGCCTGGTATCGGATCTGCGCCCGTTATGACGCCGCCACCATGATCCTTTCGGTGCACCAGGAGCCCTTGGTGCCGCAAATGATGTCGGACGATGCTGGCGCTGCAACGACGACACTCGATACGGACCCGGTTCTCGATACCACGGGCGATCTCCTGATCGCGGCGCGGCAAGAGCGCGAGATCTCGCGCCACTTCAATGGCAAGATCGAAAACCCGTTCCTATTGTCGGGCGCTGACCCCGCCGATGTTCAGCGCCTGTTTGATGGCAACCGGCCGGAGAGCCTCCTCGCCGCCTGGGATTTCAGTCGTGACATCTCGTCGATGACGGTTTGCGATAGCGGACCACACCGCATGGTTGGCGCTTTGGTCAACCTGCCTGCCCGGGCGGTGACCGGCTCGAATTGGGACGGCGCCGAGATGCGCTTCGTCCATGCGCCCTCGCAATATGCCGCCATCCATTTTCATGACGACGACCTCTACGATTGCGGCTGGGAGGATGATTTCGTCTTCCGGATCCCCGAAGACATGGCGAGTGGGATCTACGGATGCCGGTTGCGCTGCCAACACGCCGAAGATGTGATCCCGTTTTACGTCCGGCCTCATAAAGGCAAACCGACCAGCAATGCGGTCTTCCTGGCCTCGACCTTCACCTACCAGATTTACGCCAACCATGCGCGCGAGGCCACCGACCACAAATTCCGCGAGCGCGGGCGGCTTTGGGGCGCGGCGCAAAACCTGCCGGATGACCATTCCGACTACGCGCACTCGACCTACAACCTGCACACTGACGGCAGCGGTGTTGGTTACTCGTCGCGACTGCGGCCGATCATGACCATGCGGCACAACTTCCTGACCTTCGACGATCCCTATGGCTCGGGCATGCGGCATTTTCCCGCCGACACCCATCTGATCGACTGGCTCGACGCGTTGGAGCACGACATTGACATCGTCACCGATGAAGACCTGGACGACGAGGGCGTGGAATTGCTGGCACCCTACAAGGTGGTGCTAACCGGCTCCCATCCGGAGTATCACACCAAGGGAACCCTGGACGCGCTCACCACCTATACCCAGGAGCGCGGCGGGCGACTGATGTATATGGGCGGCAACGGCTTTTACTGGCGGATCGCCAGGCACCCGGACCTGCCGGGGATTGTCGAGATCCGCCGGGCCGAGGGCGGCATCCGCGCCTGGGCCGCCGAGCCGGGGGAGTATTATAACGCCTTCGATGGCACCTATGGCGGCTTGTGGCGCCGAAATGGCCGCGCGCCACAGCTCTTGGCCGGGGTCGGTTTTTCATCCCAAGGCGCGTTCGAGGGTTCCTATTTTCGCCGAGGGGCGGGGGGCGATGATCCTCGGGCCGCCTGGATCCTAGAGGGCATCAATGAAGAGATCCTCGGCAATTTCGGACTATCCGGTGGCGGCGCGGCCGGGTTCGAGCTGGACCGGGCCGACATCCGCCTCGGCACGCCGGAGCATGCGGTGGTGATCGCCTCGTCGGAGAACCACCAGCCGAGCTTTATTGCCGTGCTCGAGGATCAGCTCTCACAACGGAACACCGTGACCGGCGTGCCGCACAACCAGTTGATCCGCGCCGACATCACCTATTTCGAGACCCCGAAGGGTGGCGCCGTGTTCTCGGTCGGCTCGATCACCTTTTGTGGCAGCCTGTCACATCAGGATTATAAAAATAGCATCTCACGGATGATCGACAATGTGCTGCGCCGGTTTCGCGAGTAACGGGCCGGCAGTGCGATCAGCCTCCTGATAGTTCCGCCGCCCCTCTACCCCCTCGGCTGATTCCACATGAAGATGCTGGGAACAGAGAGGGAATTACTCATGGCGCTAACCGTGGAACGGATCGAGGTTGCCGGCGTTTCCGTAGACCTTGCGACGATGGGGGCCGGGCCGCCGCTGTTATTTCTGCATGGCGGTTTTGGGCTCGCCGGGCATGAAGCCTGCTTGGAAAAGCTGGCAGAATCCTTCCAGGTCTTCGCCCCCACGTTACCGGGATTTGGCCATTCCGACCTGCCGCGGTCGTATAGCACCGTCGATGATCTTGCCTATTTCGGGCTCGATCTGGCGGCGCATCTGAATCTCAAGAATGCGGTGCTGGTCGGCGCCTGCTTTGGTGGATGGGTGGCCGCGGAGATGGCGATCCGATCGACCTCACGGTTCGGCCAGCTGGTGCTGATCGACGCTTTAGGAGTGAAATTCGGCGATCGTTTGACTCGCGACATCACCGATATCCACGCCCTATACCAGGCGGACATCGCCAAAGCGCTGTACGCCGATCCGACCCGAGGGCAGCGCGACGCCGCGTCAATGAGTGACGAGGGTCTGACCGCGATGGTTCGCGACAGCGAGGCGCTCGTCCTGTTCGGCTGGAAGCCCTACCTACACAACCCCAAGCTGACCAATTGGCTGCATCGGGTGGATATTCCGGCCCTGGTTCTTTGGGGTGAGCAAGACGGCATGGTTTCGACCGACTATGGCCGAAAATATGCGGCGGCGATCCCGGGGGCACGGTTCGAAAGCGTCGGCGATGCCGGGCATTATCCGAGCCTTGAGCAACCCGATGCCGTCGCCGGGCACATTAGCGCCTTCGCTGGCGCAAACACCTAAAAGGAGAAGAGCAATGAAAGTCTGGCATTTCTCCGAGATGGCCTATCCGCAAGCCTGGGATACCGGCTACGAGATGGGTACTTTCCGGGTCAACGTCCCGAACAGCCATTACGACCCGAAACTTGGCGCCGACATCTATCATCGCCACTACGACGAATTTCAGCTTTGTGATGAACTCGGCATCAACATCATGCTGAACGAACATCACAGTACCCTCACCTGTTTGAATCCGGCGATCACCGTCTCCGCGTCGATCCTGGCCCGGATCACCAAGAACGTACGTCTGCTACTGCTTGGTAACCCGATCGCCAACCGACCCGACCCGGTCCGGGTGGCCGAAGAAATGGCGATGATCGACGTGATTTCGCACGGTCGGTTGGAGATGGGATTGGTTAAGGGCGCACCTTACGAAATCGCACCCGCTAACATGAACCCGGTCCGCCTGATGGACCGATTTTGGGAGGCCCACGATCTTATCCTCAAAGCGATGAGCACCCATGACGGGCCCTTCAGTTGGGAAAGCGAGCACTATCACTATCGTCAGGTGAACATCTGGCCGCGACCGTGGCAAAGCCCGCATCCGCCGGTCTGGATCACCGCGTTGAGCCCGCATAGTGGCCGCGCCATTGCCGAGCGTCGGCATGTGGCCGCCGCGTTACTGTCCGGCGGGATCGCGTCGGGAATGTTCAACGCCTATCGGGAGCGCGCCGCCGAGCAGGGCTGGGCGGCGCCCAATGATCGCTTCGCCTATTGTGCCCTCGTCGGTGTCGGTAACACCGAGGAAGAGGGGCGTCGGCGCGCCGACAAGGTGGCAGGGTATGTCCGCACTTCGCCGATTGTCGCCGAGCCGTTCAAAAATCCGCCGGGCTATAATCCCACCCCAGTCAATGTGGCGGCGCTCAAGACGGGGCCGACCCAATCCGTCGCGCGGGTGCAGACCAAAGATGGCCGCACGGTCGACCCGACCAAAGCCACGGTGCAGGAGTTCATGGACGCTCGCACCGTGTTCGCCGGCACGCCGGATCAGGTCTTCGAGCAGATCAAAACCTTTAACCAGGAGGTCGGCGGCTTTGGCAACCTGATCATCATGGGCCAAGGCGGCACCCTGTCCTATGACGAGACCCGCGCCAATCTACAGCTCTTCGCCGACGAGGTCATGCCGCGACTTGGAGACCTCAAGATGCCGGAAAACCCCTATGGGGAGCAGGCCGAACGCAATGCCAGCGCCGCTCAATAGGCCCGGCAATCCCCGATAGACGCGAGCCTCAAGGAGAGATCGCCATGCGTGCACTCGTCACCGGAGCTAGTCCTGGAATTGGCGGTGCGACCTGCCGTAGACTGGTGGAGATGGCCAATGCTAAAGGCCAAAAAGCCCGGATCGCGGCCTGCGAGATCCGTGAGACCGACGCAGTCGTCGTGCTCGCCGGCGAACTGCGTAATGCCGGCGCCGAGGTAATTGTGCTGACCGGCGACCTCGGCGACACGGTCGCTCCGGGGCTGATGGTGGCCAAGGCGGTGGAAGCATTTGGTGGGCTGGACGCAGTTGTCAGCAATGCCGGAATCACCAGCCCGGCGCCGCTCAACATTCTTAATGTCGGGCAATGGGACAAGCTGATGGCGGTGAATACCCGGGCCACCCTACTGCTCGCCCAGGCCGCCTACCCAGCCTTGAAGGAGTCGAAGGGGGCGCTGGTCGCCGTCGCGTCGATGTCCGGCATGGGCGCGCACCCGAAGATGGGCGCCTATGGTCCGAGCAAGGCGGCCTTGATCTCGCTTTGCCAGGTATTGGCCCAGGAATGGGCGGCCGACCGCATCAACGTAAACACCGTCTCGCCAGGCATGATCCGCACGCCGCTGACCCACAAGGTTTACGAGAATAACCAGATCGCCCGTGACCGGGCGGCTCTGGTTCCGTGGGGCAGGGTCGGAGAGCCGGAGGATATCGCTAACGTCATCGGCTTCCTGCTATCGCGCGAGGCCGAGTATGTCACCGGCCAAAATATCCTCACGGATGGTGGTTTCGTCGATTCACTTTATGGCCATATTCCTGGGCTGCCCAAAAGCGAGGTATGATTTCCGAACGATATAGACGCTGAGATCGGTAATGGCATGATCAGTTCGACAGGGCCGCCGCTCGCAATGCGTCTGGCGTCAACGGTAACTGGCGGGGTCTGACCCCGGTCGATCGATGCACGGCATTGGCGATCGCCGCTCCGGTAGGACCGCATACCGCTTCACCGGCCCCCAGGAAGGCTGCATCCGGCTGGTCGAGCAGCACCGTTTCGATGTCCGGAATATTGTCGAAACCGATAATCGGATAGCTTTGCCAATCGCGCGATGTGATGCCGTCGGCCTGATAGGTAACCGCCTCGTACAGGGTCCAACTCGCGGCTTGGATGAACCCCCCTTCGAGTTGCGCGATGACGCCAGTCGGGTCGACCACCTGACCGGCATCGCCGGCAATCACCACCCGTTTCAGATGAATTTTTGCTGTATCGTCGACCGCAAGCTCGACCGCGACGGCAACATAGGCCTTGGCATTCTTGTATTGCCCGAACGCCAGGCCGCGCCCGTGCCCCTCTGGGGCTTGGTCGAGGGGGCCGATGCGTGTCGCCACGGCTTCGATACAGGCACGGGCCCTGGGATCATCCAGATGTCGCAAACGCAGATCCACCGGATCTTCGCCGGCCGCCGCAGCCAATTCGTCGATGAAAGACTCAAGCGCGAAGATATTGGCAAAGGCGCCGAGGGTACGGAGCGCCGAGGTCCGATGTGGCAATCCCCGCACCAAGTGCTTGATCAGCCGGGGTTCCTTGATCCGGTATAGGGGCTCAAGGTTGCGGTGGATGCCGCCGTGATGGGTGAGGTTTGGCGGTGGTGGGACAATGGTGGGTGTGTTCTCCAGAAATTGGGCGGGTAACAGTCGCGACGGTCCTAGACCGGCCACCCCGGGGCGCGGCCTTAGGACATGGGTGTCGCTAAAGGTCTCATGGCTCCACGCGGTGATCGTTCCATCCGCCGTGATACCACCGGAAAGCTCCATGACCATCGCCGGGCTATAGGGCTCCCAGGCGTGCTCATCCGCGCGGGTCCACTTCAATAGAATAGGCGTTCCCGGCATGGCGCGGGCGACCAGGGCCGCATCGACCGCCGCATCGTCGGCACCATTGTGGCCATAGCAACCCGAGCCGGGCCGATGGTGCAGGCGTAGCTGTTCAATCGGCATCGAGAATAATTCAGCGAGACTGGCGCGCAAAAGATAGATGCCCTGGCTATGGGTCCAAATCTCAAGTCCGTCACTGCCGAATCGGGCCAAGGCCGCCGACGGGCCAATCGAGCCGTGCATGATATAGGGGCGTTCGTACCGCGCGGCGAGGCTAGCTTTTAGACCGGCGGGCCGGGCCGGCATTAGGGGGATCGGTCCGTCTACCGGCACCCCGTCGACCACGCGCATGCTGAGCCGCTCATTACCGGTGAGTTGCTCGGTGATGTTCGTCGTGTCGAGTTCACGTGTGCTGGTCCAGCTTGCTGCGTCCGCCAAGGTTAGCGCGGCCTTGATCACGGCATGTTCATCACTGCCGGTGACGGCCAGAAAACTGCCATCGCGGACCACCGTGAAGCCGCGATTCGATAACTGTTCCAGTACTTTGGTATCCAACGAAGCCAGCCGAGCGTGAACATGCGGTGGGCGAACCGGGCGGGCATGAAGCATGCCCGCCATGTTCATATCGTGGACGAAGACATGGCGCCCCGTGACAATATCCGCAAGGTCAAGTGGCGGTGATGCACGGCCAATCAAGGTTGTCAGGGCGGCAGGCTTCACCGGCGCATTGATATCGATCGGGACCCCAAACGGCTTATCTCCTTGAAGCTCCCAATAGCTGGTGACTTGGTTGGTCGACCGGGCGGTAACGACGCCGTCCGAAACCTCAAGACCGCTGGGCTCGACATCCAGGGCGACCGCCGCCAATGCCAGCAGATGCGCTTTAGCGGTGGCCCCGGCCAAGCGAACGGCGTTTCCGGACTCTTCCATCGAGTTGCTACCGGAGGTCATGCCTTCGTCGGGACCATCGATCGTGTCCGGTCGAAACATGACGATGCGACTCAGATCAATGTCGAGTTCCTCGGCCGCCAGGCGGGCGACGGCGGAGGATATTTTCTGCCCAATATCGACCTTACCCATGCGCACCAGAACGCGTCCGTCGGTGGTGATGGAAATCCAGGCATCGAGATCCGGATTCTTAGTCAAACTGAGGTTTTCGGCCATGCTCTCAAACCTCCCGCCGCAGCCGGTCAATCGCCGCAAGGATTCGGGCATGCGACCCACAACGGCAAAGATGATCGGCCAGCGCGTCCTGGACCTGTGCGTCGTTAGGCTGCGGGATTTTCCGGAACAATCCGGTAACGGCAATGATCATCCCCGGCGTGCAATAGCCGCATTGCGCCGCGGTCTCGGCAACGAAAGCCCGTTGAACGGAGCTCAAGCCACCTTCACCGGCTAATCCCTCGATGGTGACGATATCTTTGTTCTGGAACTCCGAGGCTGCCGCAACACAGCTCAGTCGACTTTCCCCATCCACCAGAACCGCGCAGGCCCCGCATTGTTCCAGGCCACAGCCGAGCTTTCCGCCGGTCAGCCCCAACTGATTGCGCAACACCTGCAACAGCGGTGTATCGCTCTCCGCCGCTAAGTGGTGCGTGGCGCCGTTGATTTTGAGTGTCAGGCTTAGCATTGAGCAGGCTCCTTTGGGCCGCGTTTACCCAGCATGGATTCCGATTCGCGGATCGAGACAAAATTCATGTCATAGTGGCGTGTTTTCAACCCCGGTGAAACGGCCTTGCTGATACTAATCGGAACAACACCCAGTGCGGGAACGACCAAAGAAGGGAGAGCCACCCGGTGGGAGCAGGTTCCGGACGATGGGTATGGTAAGCCGGCACCGATCCGCGTGTATCATTGTGACCACCGCCTGTTTCTTGATGGCGACCTTTGCCTGGGGTGCGGTGTTTTACGGTCATAGCGTCTATATGGATGCGTTAACCCGTGACATGGGTTGGTCGACAGCGCTGGTCTCGACGGCGATCCTGGTGTTCTGGATTGCCAGCCTTCCCGGTACGATCGGTGTTGGCCTGCTGATTGATCACCGTGGCCCGGTCCCGGTCGTCACAATCGGTGCGCTCTGTATAGGGCTGGGCCTGATCGCGCTTAGTCAGGTAACCCAAGCTTGGCAGATGTTCGCGGTCTACGCGATCCTGGGCTTCGGTTATCCGGCTTTGGCGGCGGCGGCGATCAGTCCGACCCTCGCGCCCTGGTTTGATCGGGGATTTGGCGTCGCTCTTGGGGTCGCGCTGACCGGGGCTAGTTTTGGTGGGGCTTTGGTTCCCCTGATCCTGGTCTATTCAAGCGCGCGCAACGGATTCGAGGCGACGATGCTGGTGGCCGGCGCGACCGTGTTAGCGGTGCTGGCGCTGGTCGTCGTCGTCCTGGCCAGGCTCGGACGACCGGAGCCAATATCAACGGCAAGCCCGGCTGCGCCGGCGATGCCGGCAAAGATAATGCTGAGGGACCCGCTATTCTGGCGCATTGCCGTGGCGGCGGCGCTTGGCCTGGGTGGCCAGGTCGGCTTCTTAGCTCATCAAATCCCCATCGTTTCCGTCCTTGCCAAACCAGGCGCCGCGGCGGCAACCGTTACCGTGGTTGCGCTCGCCTCCGCCGTCGGGCGTCTGGTCGTCGCGCAGGCCAGTCGGGCCGTTCCTGCGACGCATTTGGCCGCCGGCAGTTATGCGCTGTTTGGGGTTGGCATGGCGGTGCTAGCCCTCGCCGACTCGTTTCTGGTCATTCAAGTCGGTTGCGCCATCGCCGGGCTGGTGGTCGGCCCCATCGTGCTCCTGCCACCAATCTTGGTGCGCCAGGCCTTCGGGACGGCCGGATTTGGTCGGACCTATGCGATGATCAACGTCGTAATGTACGTGCTCGCGGCTCTAGCGCCCTGGATGGTCGGGATGCTTCGCGACCTGTCCGGCGACTATATCGGCGGGTTATGGATTCTGTTGTTGCTTGAGACCGCGGCGATCGCTCTCATTGTGAAGCCAATCCCAAACCGCTTGATCAATACTTGAGAGTGCGTAGCATTTCCTCACGCAGAGCATCAAGCTTGTCCTTCGGAGTGCGCGCCTTGCGCCTTGTTTTCGAGGCCGCACCTTCGGGCAATTTCTGCCAATCCCAATTGTTACCCTCTTGGTTCCGGTTGGGTTCCTGCAGCTGGAAAACACCTTCGGTACTATCGGGCACGGCCAATTTCCAGGGTGCGAATTCGACAAGGCCGGACTTCGGTTGGGTCGGCGGGTTCAATTTTCGGCGTATCTCGGTTTCCCGCAATGTCGTCGCTTTGGTTTCGGCTATTGACTGGATCGAGGAGCGCTTTTCGGGCGGCAAAGCGTCGAACAACGCCTTGGCTTGCTGGTAATCCGCCGCACTTCCGGTATCAGCGGCGTTGTAAAGTCGTCGCGCGGCGCCGTCGCTACCCTTTGCCTTGGTGCTATCCGCAAGGATTCGTAAGCCTCGGCGGGTTTCCGTATCCAACTCGTCGTCATTAGCCATTTCGGACTTTCTTACTCATCTTCCAACTATATCGCCGATGCTCTGCCTTGACACGCCCATTTGAGGTAAAATGAACAGAAATTCTGACCCTTAACCGCAACCTTCTGGCGAACCGCTTGCGAGGCTGTGCGAATACCGTTATTGCCGGAACATCCAATCAATGGGAAAAGCCATGATTCTCGTTGGACGCAATGCGTCGCCTTTTGTTCGCCGGACATCCGTGGTGCTTCGGCATCTGGGCCTCGACTACGAGCAGAAAATGCTGTCAACCGCCCACGACTTGCCCAACATCCTTAAAAGCAACCCGGTAGGCCGGGTCCCAGCCCTGATTCTGGACGATGGAGAAACGTTGATCGACAGCGGGGCGATCATCGATCACCTCATTGAGGCGCATGATGGTGAGCGGCGTTTATTACCCGCCTCCGGGGCGGCGCGCCGGGCGGTCCTGCGGACCACGGCGCTTGCACATGGGGTCATGGAAAAAGGCGTTTCATCGTCATACGAACGCAATCGCCGACCGGCCGAAAAGGTCTATCAGGGATGGGTAGACCGGTGCGATATCCAAACCGAATCGGGTCTGCAAGCGCTTGAGGCGCTCGCTGCGGCGGCGACCGGGCAATGGTTGCACGGGGCGGAGATAACCCTGGCGGGTATCACCGCTGTCATCGCCCATGATTTCGTCGGCGCCTCGGCGCCTTATGCGATGGAGCACAATTCCCTGCCAGCACTTGCCGCGCTGTCGGCCAAGGCCAATGCTATGGCGCTGTTCGCGGAAACGCGCCCGTAGCAAGCCGGATGGGGTCACTCGATCACTCAAGCGCTTTGAGTGCACGCGCGCCCGTGCCGATTACATGCGGTTAATCGCGCTGACTACGGCCTTGATCGGCGCTAGGGTGATCGACGTGTCAATACCAACGCCGAACACGCTGGCGCCATTTTCGTCAGGAACGCTCAGCTCGATATAAGCGGCGGCCTCGGACTCCGAGCCCGCCGTTCTTGTGTGTTCGGTGTAATCCTTCAGACGGAATGCCAGCCCGAAGGTCTCTCGCATACCCTTAACGAAGGCGGCGATCGGGCCATTACCGGTCGCCTCGATCATATGGTCCTTGCCGCCATGGGCGACGGTGGCGTTAATCCGTTCAAGATCGTTGGAGCGCGAGGCTACTTGCGAAGAGAAGGACACCAGGGTGTACGGTCCGCCTTGGGAAATAAACGCCTTGTCGAAGGCCTCCCAAATCTGTTTGCCGCTTATTTCCTGGCTGGTTTCGTCGGTGATTTTCTGGATTACCTGGCTGAACTGCGCCTGCGCCGTCTTGGGCAACCGGATCGAGTAGTCGTTCTCGAGAATATACGACACGCCGCCCTTGCCGGACTGGCTGTTGACCCGAATGATCGCCTCATAATCGCGGCCAATATCCTTGGGATCGATTGGAAGATAGGGCACCTCGAACAGCGGACTGTTGGTCGTCTCCAGCGCCCTCATGCCCTTGTTGATCGCATCCTGGTGCGAGCCGGAAAAGGCAGTGTGCACCAATTCCCCCGCATAGGGATGGCGAGGGTGGATCGGCAACTGGTTGCAGTGCACTGCGGTCTCCATCATCGTGTTGATGTCGGAGAAATCCAGCGCCGGATCGACGCCTTGGGTAAACAAATTCAGCCCCAGGGTAACGATGTCGACATTGCCGGTTCGCTCACCATTGCCGAAAAGGGTGCCCTCGACCCGGTCGGCGCCGGCCATCTGCGCTAATTCCGCCGCGGCCACGCCGGTGCCTCGATCATTATGCGGATGCACCGACAGGATCACCCGCTCTCGGTTAGAGAAATTATTGCCCATCCATTCGATTTGATCGGCGAAGATATTTGGCGTCGCCATCTCCACGGTCGAAGGCAGGTTGATGATCGTCGGGTTCGCCGCCGTCGGCTGCCAAACGTCCATGACCGCCTCTGATACTTCCAGGGCGTAGTCGAGCTCGGTCCCGGTAAAGCTTTCCGGCGAATATTCCAGCCGCACGGTCGAGCCGCCGTTTTCCAGCATCGGAATTCGGTCCCGCACCATCTTCGCACCATCAGTGGCGATCTGCTTCACCCCTGCCCGGTCCGAGGCAAAAACCACCCGGCGTTGCAGAGTGCTGGTTGAATTATACAGATGAACGATGCAGTTCTTTGAGCCGAGCAGGCTCTCACAAGTCCGCTGAATCAATTCCTCGCGAGCCTGGGTAAGCACCTGGATGTAGACGTCATCGGGAATCAGACCTTGCTCGATGATCGCGCGCACGAAGTTGAAATCGGTATCTGAAGCGGCGGGAAAGCCTACCTCAATCTCCTTGAACCCCATTTCAACCAGGGCTTTGAACATTCGGTGTTTGCGCGGGCCGTCCATCGGATCCACCAGCGCCTGATTGCCGTCGCGAAGATCTACGCTGCACCAGATCGGCGCCTTGGTGATGGTACGGCCCGGCCATTGCCGGTTCTGAACGGGAATTTGCGGAAAGGCGGTATATTTCTCGATCGGCATGCGGTTCATCGGAACTCACTCCTGATAGACGCGCACGGCCTGGACCTTTATCGGGCGGCCGTCGGCGCGGGAATTAGGTAAACGTTGTATCTCTGTGTCTACGTTTGCCAGCCGGCACTACGCGCAGGGTGCATGACGGCCAGCCTATCCGACACCAGAAATCCCTGGACGGACGGACGGTTCCGTTCGATCTGCAAGCATGAAGTCATGGGATATCTTTGACGCGCGGTGAAAACACGGATGGTAAACGACTCGAACCCGGACCCTCTAGAGAGCCGGGTTGGTAAGTCGAAGGCCGAGGCCGTATGCCGCATACGTCAACATAAGCCCTAAGATAGGGGGGGGCGGCGCGACCGTCAAGCGGGCGGGGATGAGGCGGTTCTGGAAATAAGCGGTAAAGCGTGCTTCATATACAACCATGGTTCGGAAAATCGACCCCATCCCGGCCACCCCGTTGGAGGCCATGAAAACCACCTCCGCCGCCGATTTTTACAAAACTAAGCTTACCCGGATCAAATCTGAGGACCAGTACCGGGGCTCCGCGCATCTGGAAAAGCAGGCGGGCCGGCTGCCTATCGACACCCATTATCGCGATGACGGCAGCCAAGTCGACGCCACCGTCTGGTGCTCGAACGATTATTTCGGAATGGGTCAGTCGGCGATCGTCATCGACGCGGCACGTGAAGCGACGACGCGCGGAATATCTCCGGGACCAGCCCCTATCATATCCTGCTGGAGGAGGGGCTGCTTGCGGAGACCAATCCTGACGCTCACAAATTTGTCGCCTTCGAGAGCGTCTATTCCATGGGCGGTGAGCGAGGTGCCGGCGAAAAGCACGCTGTGATTCCTGCCTGAACCTGATCGCCCTTAGATCCCGCCTCGCCCATCACCATCGGAAAACCGTGCCGCGCCGTTTGCCGCATCCACGCGCTTGGCCTTCTCCGCACCCTCGGCTTCACGCTCCAACGCCTCGGTGAGGGAAAGCCCGCCCTGGTGCAGCGCCGACCAGCGATCGGCCCTCATGGCGACCTGGGGAAACTCGGCCATGTGTCGAGCGATGGCCTCGGCGGTGATCCGAGCGTGGCCGGTGGGCTCGACCCGGTCCACCAACCCCATCACCTTGGCGTCGAAAGCATCGACCGGCCGGCCGGTGTTGAGCATGTCCAGCGCCCGGCCCGTGCCGATCAATCGTGGCAGGCGCACGGTAGTGCCGTCACTCATCGGCACGCCGAAGCGGCGGCAGAACACGCCGAAGATCGCCGTCTCGCTGGCGACCCGCATGTCACAATACAACGCGACGCCCAATCCACCAGCCACGGCATGGCCCTCGACGGCGGCGATTAGCGGTTTCGACAACGGTTGCGAGAGCGGGCCGTCGGTGCCGGCCCAGGATTTGTAGACCGCTCCCTTGTCGGCCATTTCCCTGAGGTCCGCGCCGGCGCAAAACGTTCCGCCGGCACCCCAGAGGATCGCCACCCGGGCATCACCGTCTTCTTCGAAATCAATCAAGGCGTTGTGCAGCAGTCCGGTCGCCTCGAGATCGAGGGCGTTGCGCGCTTCCGGCCGGTTAATGATTATGGTGGTGACGGGCCCGTCCCACTCGACCTCGATCTTCGCCATGGCTGGTTCCCTCGGGCCGCCCCACATGGCAGCCCTTCGGGATCAGGGTATCAAGTCGCGCAACCGGGCGATATGTGCCGGCCCAGTCTCGCCATCTGATCTGCAACACAAAACAGTTTTTTAATGAGTTTTGTGGTTGGCGTGGTTTATCCATTCGTCCGCTGTTTATGAGGAGATGGCGACGAAGAAGTTCTCATGGTTCTTCCTCTATGTATAACTAGGATTTTTTGCAGGTTGCTAACGTCAATCTTCCGTAGAGTTGACGCAAGGTATGTTGGAATATCCGAACGTCCGATGAAAAGGGTGGTTGGCTGATGAAACGACTTCTCACAACGCTGGTGATTTTCACAGGCTTACTCGGCGGTGCTGGGGCTGTGTGGGCGCAGGATTTTGATAAAGAATTCAAGGTTGCTCAAAGCGGTGATTTTGCGACAACGTTGAAAGAATGGAAACCGCTGGCTGATCAGGGCGAGTGTCTGTCGCGCATTACCGAGGTGAGGCTAATCTGATAGCAACAGCCTGATCTCAGTAATAACACTATCCCAATCATCCATTGCAGGTTGCCTGAACAAAGTTACCGCAGGATACCAAGGACTATCCGTTCTATCTAACATCCAACGATGATCCGCTAAATAAGGTAATAATAAAAATGTTTTTTTACCCATCGCTCCCGACAAATGAGCAACCGCGGTATCCACTGAAATGACTAAATCCATTGCATCAATCAGCGCCGCAGGATCGGAAAAGTCCAACAAGTCGTCTTGGTGTTGATGAATTCTAGGAAAATCGATTAGAGATTTTATATCAATTTCCCTAACTTCTTTTTGGATAGAGTGAAATTCAAACGGTAGTTCAAGTACACGTGTTAATTGATTGAGGAACAAACTGCGTTTGTCTTTTCGCAGACTATTAGAATCTGCCCATACCAACCCTATTCTTGTAGATATTTTGTTTCCGAGTTTCCTATTCCATCGTTTTTTCCTTTCTTCCCCAACATAAAGATAAGGAATTTGCGCAGGAATGGTTTCTACAGTGGTTTTTAATGCTAATGGTAAACTCATCACAGGGCAGCGATAATCAAAATAAGGTAACGGTTTGCCATTCTCAATGAGGATACGTTGTCCTTTTAGCGTTGAACAAAGCGTCATTAACTCTGAAGGGACTTCAAGAATAACCTTTGCGCCTAACTGTTCAACCAAGTCAGCATAGCGAATGAATTGAATATAGTCCCCTAACCCTTGTTCTGGATAAATCAATAATGTTTTATTAATTATAGATTCATCACCTAACCATAAAGATTTTTGATATGATTTGTTAATTGTAATTCGTGGTTCTTTTTCCCATCTCCGCTCATACAAACGCCACCCCTCTATATAGAACCCTGTCCGTAATTTAAGTAGAGATTTATTGAATATAGCATCGGTATAATCGGACTTTAGGACAATAGCGCGGTCATAATTTTCCAGTACGTCATCCAATCGATTCAGGTATTCTAGGGCGACACCATAATTGTAGTATGCAAGGGCATAGTCTGGTTCCAATGATATAGCGTTTTGGTAGCTTACCCCAGCCTCTTCTAGTCTACCCAGTTCTTGCAGCGTAACACCCATGTTGCTATGGGCTTCGGCATAGTCCGGTTTGATCTCCAACGCTTTTTCAAAATACTGCAGAGCAGAATTCAAGTCTCCAGAATCTTTTGCAATAGCCCCAAGGTTGCTCGAAACCTCAGCTGAATTAGGGTTGATAGCTAAAGCCTTTTCATAAGCTGTTTTTGCGTTTTCATTTTTTTTGTTCTGCTGGAAAGCTACTCCAAGATTTATCCATGCGTTGTCATTTCCAGGAGCCAGTTCAGTTGCATTCTCAAGGATGGCGATGGCTTCTCCCGCTTTATTTTCTTGGCTAAGTAACTCGCCCAGATCAATCATATAGCCAACATTATTTGGCTCATTCTCATGGGCTTTGTTTAGTGCTTCAATTGCACCAGATAGATTTTTTATTTGGTAGCGTAGAGATCCTAATAGCCCCCAAATCTGAGCCAGATGAGGTTTAATGGAGACAGTCATCTCTGCGTCTTTGATAGCCCCAAATATATCCTTCGCCCGCAATCGAATAATTGCTCTGTTCGCAAACGCTTCAGCATAATTTGGTCTGACTTTCAGTATCTTTTCAATTAAAAGCAACGCTTCTTGATCTCTTTGGTTCGAACCTAGACAAGCGGCTAAGACAAGTAAGCTTTCTAGATCATCAAACGATCTCTCATACCCAGATTGCGCCTTTTCCAGCGCCTCTGCGGGTTTAGACTGCTTTAGTAACAATCTTGCTTGATTACGATAAATAGACGGTAGCTCTGGATTAATAGATGCTGCTGTTAAAAGTGCTTTCTCCGACTCCGCCTCTTTTTTATCCAGTAAGAGCACTTGAGAGAGCAAAGACAAAGCTTCTGGGTCATTGGAATGGCAATCTATAAATCTACACAGCCATTCTTTGGCTTCTTGATATTTGCCCGCTTCACGAAGTTTGATTGCCGGAGATAATCCATTCAGCTTCGATCGTTTTCCATCTAAATTAGCAAGAGATACGTTTAAATGGTCTTCTAAGGCATCAACTTTCTCTCTAGACAGTCCGCTTTTTTCCCCTTTTCAACAACTTTCTTAGCATGGTCAAACTGATTTCCTTTAATGAGGGCGTTAATGTAGCTAAGCCAAAACTTTTCAATCTTCGGGTTGGCTTCAAGGGCTGTCTTAAATAGCGGGAGCGCAGCCTCTAACTCGTTCACAGAGAAGGCTAGAATTCCTAAGTTATGGTTCGCATCGGAGTGCTTTGGCTGGGCTTGCAAGATAGACCGATAAAGGCGTTCAGCTTCTTGAAGCTTGCCTTCCTTATGCGCCGCAACACCCTTCTGCAGTGCTTGATCGACGGTCAGTTCCATTTGATATTTTTCAACTTCGAATTTCCTGCATGCAGTTTCTTAGAATATGCAGTCTATACAAAGGCTTGCGCGTCAACCGTCCCGGTCAACACCCGTATCAGGGCGGTAACGGTCGTGGTGAGTAGAATTCTACACTTCATTGCGCGCCAATTCTTGCTCAACCACCAGGATTGGCTGGCCTTTCAGGGTTACCGAAGCCCTGCCATCGACGCCAACTGGGATGTCGCCCACCAAGGTGATGCGATAAAGCTGACGATCGTGGTCGCTTTCGAAAATATCGGTTGGGGCCAGATGGGCCGTCGCCCGGTTGTCCCACATCGCAACATCGCCGGCCCGCCATTTGAAGCGCACGGTATATTCAGGCCGCACGAGCTGCTCCCATAACAGCTCCAGCACCTGCTCACTTTCGCGGGGAGTGAGCCCGACCACCGATTTTAGAAACGATGGACTGACGAATAACAGCCGCTCACCGGTCTGCGGATGCACACGGACGATCGGGTGCTCGCTCTCCAAGGCGCGTCGCTTGATACTTTTGTCATAGGCGGTGTCGCTGGACGCACCGCGGGGTGGCTCGAACCGGTGAATGCCGCGCAACCCGTCGATGAAAAGGCGGAACGTTTCCGAAAGCCCCTGATATGCCGCCCCCAGGTTGGTCCATAGCGTATCGCCGCCATGCGGCGGGATCGTCACTCCCCGAAGGATCGACGCCAGCGGCGGGTTGATCGCTGCGGTGATGTCGGTATGCCACCCGGTCCACGGCCTTTGCATCCTGGCGGTGCGATGCGCTTGCGCGGTGCGAAATTTCGCCACGGAATAGATTTCCGGAAACCCCTCGACATGGCCGAATACCGCGTGGCCGATGGTCGGTTCGCCGATCTGCCGGGCAAAGGCGATATGGTGCGCGTGGTCCAGGTTCTGGTCACGGAAGAACACCACCTTCCACGTCAGGAACGCTTCGTTGATCGCCCGCCTGGTCGCCTCCGACAGAGGTTGGCTCAAATCGACGCCGTGGATCTCGGCCCCGATGTGCAGGGTCAAGGGGATGATTTTAATCACCCCGTCGTCATTCGACATTCCGTGCCTCCTGAAGCGCGCTCGGTTTGCTCCGAGCGTGAGGCTTATATTGGCACAAAACATGCGCCTGCCACACTAGGTATCCTCTGCGAGAGATCTTACTAATTTCAATTCCTTTTCAGTTTTACTAATTTGCGTCTGAATTTGTAGCGCGATCTCGGGTAATCCTTTTTTAGCCTGGTTTTTATCGGAGGTAGCCGTAATACGGCGAAGTTGACCGCCTAATGGACCTCGTAATTCCTCTGGCACAGTCATTG
This sequence comes from uncultured Alphaproteobacteria bacterium, assembly GCA_937776645.1. GTDB lineage: Bacteria > Pseudomonadota > Alphaproteobacteria > Thalassobaculales > Thalassobaculaceae > JADHLJ01. The sequence continues at coordinate 18,429 of CALMRI010000045.1, forward strand.
AAACGTACCAGTTTCCTTTAACTTTTTTGAGTGTTGGCGGAGGGAGAGAGACCTTCCTCCTGTCCAGGGTGGATCAATTCCTGGCCCACCGGCCATCCATCAGGGCCAGTCCGTCCGGCAGGCTCACGGTGGAAACCGCGCTCATGGCTCGGCCCCTGCATCGCCACGCTCCTTTGGAACGGCGCGTGATTGCTCGAAAAAAGCAGCTCTATGGCGAGCTTTATAGCCTAACGGCGACCGAACAGTCGTTCGATGTCCGGTAATTTCAATTCCACATACGTTGGACGGCCATGGTTGCACTGCCCGGAATGGGGCGTCACCTCCATCTCGCGGAGCAGGGCATTCATCTCATCGGCATTAAGCTGGCGTCCAGCGCGGACCGAGCCATGGCAAGCCAGGGTGCCGCAGATATGACCAAGCTTGTCCTCCAAGGCCAGGGCCTCTCCGATCTCCACCAGATCTTCGGCAAGGTCCCGCACCAAACCCTGGATATCGGCCTCCCCCATCAGAGCCGGCACTTCGCGGACCACCACGGCGCCAGGGCCGAAGGTTTCCAGCACCAGTCCCAACTGCTCAAACTCGCCAGCCCGTTCGGCGAGCCGGGTGACCGCGCCTTCCTCCAGCTCCACCACCTCGGGGATCAGCAGGATCTGGCGCTTGATGCCGTCCTCGGCGAGGGCTTTTTTCATCCGCTCATAGACTAACCGCTCATGCGCCGCGTGCTGATCCACAATGACAATGCCGTCCGCGGTCTGGGCGACTACGTAGGTCGCGTGCAGCTGCGCCCGGGCGGCGCCCATCGGGTGTGCCGAGGGCTTAGGCAGCGGGCCTAAATCCGACCCCCCGTCAGGGTTCCCCGCCGGTCGAGCCAGAGGCGTGCCGGCAATGCCAAGGTTGCTGCCGGCCTCTGGCGCTTGATAGGCGAAATTGGTCTCCGCCAGCCCCCGCGGTAACCGGCTTGGCATCGAGCCGCCTTGATAGCTCGGCCAGGACATACCGGATCGGTCCCCAGCGGAGCGCTCGAGGGCTCCCAGCGCCGCCGTCGAAACCGTCGAGGAGGCCCGATGTCCAGCTTCACTCAGCGCACGTTTCAAGGAGCCGACGATCAACCCGCGCACCAGACCAGGTTCGCGAAACCGCACCTCGGTCTTCGCCGGATGCACATTAACGTCGACGGCTTCCTCCGGCGCGTCCAGGAACAACACAACCATAGCGTGGCGGTCATGGGCGACAAAATCGGCATATGCGCCCCTAACCGCACCATAAAGCAGCTTGTCACGCACCGGCCGACTATTGACGAACAGGAATTGATGGCTGGAGGTGCGCCGGTTCATCGTCGGCAGCCCGATATAGCCGGTCAGCAGAAATCCGTCCCGCTCCGCCTCGATAGCCAGCGCGTTGTCCTCAAACTCCCGCCCAATTACTGCGCCAAGCCGTGACAGTCGGGCATCCAGAAGGTCGCCCTGCGCCGCGCCGAGGCGGACCGGCGTGCGGCTGCCGTCGCCGAGAGTAAAGCCTATATTCGGATGCGCCATCGCCAGCCGCTCAACCACTTCGACGGCGTGGCTGAACTCGGTCCGCGGCGTTTTCAGGAACTTCAACCGCGCTGGGGTGGCGAAGAACAAATCACGGATCTCAACTTTTGTGCCGTGATTGATCGCCGCTGGCGAGGGGCCTTCGATGGTCCCGCCCTCGACCGAGATGGCCCAGGCATCCTCGGCGATAACGCCGTCGAAACTGGTGACCCGCGAGGTGAGGTTCATCCGGCTGACCGAGCCGATCGAGGGCAAGGCCTCACCGCGAAAACCAAGGGTACGGATATGTCCGAGATCATCGCCCGGAAGCTTGGAGGTCGCATGGCGCTCGACGGCGAGGATCAGGTCGCTGGCGGACATTCCATGGCCGTTATCGATGACCGCGATTAGAGCCCGCCCGCCCTCGCGCATCAAGATATCGATCCGGTTGGCGCCGGCATCAATCGCGTTCTCTACCAATTCCTTCACCGCGCTAGCCGGTCGCTCGATCACCTCGCCAGCGGCGATCCGGTTAACCAGCCCCTCGGGAAGCCGGCGAATGCGAGGCGTCGCCGGATTGTCCAACCATTCGCGTTTCAGGGCCATTAGATGACTACATGTTGTGGTTAATTGGGACCTACACTCGAAATATAGGTGTAAGGGCCGGCGGAGTCGACCCCGTATCCCGGTTTATTTAAGAGCGCGAATTGCTACGATTCAGGGTCGGGCGCCGGTCTAGTCGCCACAAGGCCAGTTGGTTTTCCTACCACGGTGAAAGTAAGTTCATCAGCCCGGAACAATCGTTTGGCGACGCGCTTCAGGTCGCTCACGGTAATCGCCTCGATGATACCGCTTCGCCGTTCGATATAATCAATACCGAGATCCTCCCGCTGGATCGCGGCCAGCACACCGGCGATCGCACCTGAGTTGCTGAAACGCAGGGCATAGGACCCGTTGACGTAGTCCTTGGCGTTCCGCACTTCCTCAGCCGTCGGTCCTTCGGCGCCAAACGTGGCCCAAATCTCTTTGATCAGACCAATTGACTCGGCTACCCGATCGTTCACCGTGGAAACCTCGCCGACAATCAGTCCAGCATGCTCAAGCGGTAGAGGATAGGTCGAAACACCATAGGTCAGGCCGCGCTTTTCTCGGAGTTCCTCGGTTAACCGGGAGCCGAAACCGCCGGATAAAATCTCGAACAACAGAGTCGCCGTATACCAGTCCGGGTCATCGCGCAGAATGCCGCGATGGCCAAAGACCACCACGGATTGCGGTACTGGGCGTTCAACGATCATCGTCTCACCGCTGAACGCCAATCCAACATCAGGAACCGGCACGGCGCCGGAAGCCTTGGGCAGAGGAGCAAAAACCTGATCCAGGGCTTGCCCCAGGCGCTCCGCTGAAATATCCCCGACGACACCAATATAGAGTTTGTCCCGGGCGAAGGTCCGCTTGGCAAAGCCTTGCAGATCCGCGCTGGTGATAGTTGGCAGCGACACAACGGTCCCCCGGCGCGGCGCGCCGTAGGGATGATCGGGAAAAGCCGCTTTCCACCAGACCCGCCCGGCGATCCGGTTCGGGTTTTCCTTACGGCTCCGCAACCCCGCCATCACCTGCCCGCGTACCCGCTCCAGCGGCGCGGCATCGAAGCGCGGCTCGTTAAGCGCTAGGCGCAGCAGGCGAAATGCCTCCTCGCTAGTTTCCGTCAGAGTACTGAGGGTGCCTGAGAACAAATCTGTGCTTGAATTGAAGGAAAGCGAGATCGAGTTATCCGCGAGCGCCTTCTGAAAGGCTGTAGAATCAAGTTCCCCTGCTCCTTCGTCCAACAGCCCGGACGCGAGATTGGCAAGCCCTGGCTTGCCCGCCGGATCGCCACTGGCGCCTCCCAAGAAGGTCGCGTGAATGGTGATGATGGGGTTTTTATGATCCTCGACCAGCCACGCTTTGATTCCGCTGGGGCTGGTCACCGGCGTGATCTCGAACGCGTTGGCAGTCGACGACCACAGCAACAGCGCGGCAAGCATGACGGCGAACCGGCACGGGTGGCGGGAGGCGCCCATGACGGGGCTCATTTCGCGACCTTCGGCAACAACGTACTGGTCACCGATTGGTCGATCTTGAAGGTTGCGCGGGCGGCCTTAATCACATCCTCGGAGGTAACCGCGGCGATCCGTTCGGGCCAAGATTCGATTTCTGCGATGCTCTGACCCGCGCTCAGCGCCGCGCCGATGATGCGCGCCGGTGCGGTAACGCTGTCGCGTGCGAAGATCGCCGAACGGGTCAACCGCTTTATCGCGGCGGCAAGCTCCGGAGCGGTCACGCCGGTCTCCAGGAGGGCGTTGATCTCAGCGTCGATCGCCGCCTCGACATCTTCGACGGTCTGGCCCTGGGCCGGGCTGGCGTAAAATCCGAAAGTCGAGGGGCCGATGTCATCACCGCCATACCAGGAGCCGGCGGAAACGGCGACTTTTTGCGTCACGACCAGGGATCGATACAATCGGCTGGTGGTGCCACCGCCGAGGATCTCGGTCAACACGTCAAGGGCATTGACCTGAGCGGTCTCGCCGTGTCCGTGGCTAGGCGCCAGGTATCGGCGGCTGACCTGGGCCTGGCCAACCTGGGCACTGGTCATCGACAGGCGGCGCGGCGCGACCTGTGGCGGTTCTTCGACTCTGTTCCGTTTGGCAATCGGCCGCTTCGATATCGGGCCATAATATTTTCGGCGAACCCCCGGACCGTCTCGGCGGTGACGTCGCCGGCGACAACCACGATGGCGTTGTTCGGTGCGTACCAGCGCCGATAGAAGGTGATCGCGTCTTCCGGTGAAAGTTGCCGCATCTCATGGGCCCAGCCGATCACTGGAATCCGATAAGGATAGGCGAGATACATTGCGGCATTGATCTGCTCGCGGAATTTCGCGGCATCGCTGTTGTCGGTGCGGGTGCGTCGTTCCTCGAGAATCACGTCGCGCTCGGAAAGTACATGCTTGGGGTCAAGCTTCAGGTTGACCATCCGATCGGCCTCAATCTCCATCACTGTGGCCAATTTCTCCGGGGCGACGGTCTGATAATAGGCCGTGTAATCGTAACTGGTGAAGGCATTCTCGTTGCCGCCAATCTTGGCGATGATCTTGGAAGCCTCGCCCGGACCGAGAGTGTCGGTGCCTTTGAACATCAGATGTTCGAGAAAATGCGCAATGCCGGATTTCCCGCGCGGCTCGTCGGCCGAGCCTACCCGGTACCAAACCATATGGGTGACCACCGGCGCTCGGTGATCGCTGACCACGACGACCTCTAGGCCGTTCTCCAATGTGAAATGCGCAGGATCAAAGACCCCGGCCTGAGCCGTCGGGATTAGAACTAGCAACAGCGCCAACACGGCGGCATGGCGGAACAACGATCGCAGAAAAAATTTAGTCACGGGGCCTCCCGGGCGGACTGGGGCGCATTACCGGGTGATATGGTGGCCATGCCGGCAATGACAATGCCCCCTGACACCATCGGGCTGGTTGCCGGGCCCTGAGTTGTCAGATGAAAATTTTCTAGAACAAACCATCGAGAAGACCACCACGCTTACGTTTGATCGTCGGGGTCTCGCCATCGGTGACCTGCTTACCGAGCGCGGCGTTTTCCTGCAGACGCTTTTTCTCGCTCTTAGCATCGACGACGATGCCTTTCGCCGGCTTTTTCTTCCAAAATAGTATTTTGTCGATCAGAAATTCGTCGACGTAGACGAAGGCGGCAGTTTCCCGATTAACCAGCTCACGAATGCCGGGATTGGCTTTCCCAGTCCCGAGCAAGCGCCGGATCTCGCCATCGCCGGATGTCAGGGCCTGCGGCGATGCCACTGGGGTCGTGGCTGTGCGCCCGACAACCAGATCACGGGCGCCGTGGCGTTTGCGTGGTTCCTGTGGGCGTTCCGCGCCAGGTTTCGGCGGCCGCAGTTGAAAATTCGGCGGCACGCTGAGTGGCGCCCGGGCGACCACGGCGAATTCGTCCGGAGCCTGCTTGTCATAACCGAGCGCGTCGCGGACCTCGCCGCAACCGGACAACGCCGGGGTAAGCGCCAGGAGGCCGAGTAGAACCAACCGCGCGCGGATCCCGGTGAAGGGCTGGGCAGAGGGCCGGGCAGAAGGATGGCTCACAAAACGTCTCCAGTTTCAAACAGGCTATCTGAGGAGCGTACACATCATATCACTATTCGTCGCGCCGGCTGAAGCTGTCCAGCAGCAATAAACCGACGCCGATTGTAATGGCCGCATCCGCCACATTGAAGGTCGGCCAATGAAAGCCCACAGCATGCAGGTCGATGAAATCGACCACCGCTTGAAATCGCAGCCGATCGATCACGTTGCCGACCGCACCGCCAATGACTAGGCCAAGTCCGGCCGCCAGCAATCGCGAGTGAACGCGGAGCAACCAGATGGTCAGTCCGAGCGACACAACGATCGCAAAGCCGGTCAGGATATAGGGCATCGCCTCGGAATGATTGGCGAGAAAACCGAAGCTGATGCCGGAGTTCCAAACTGCCACCAAATTGAAGAACGATGTGACCTCGATCGTTCGGGGCGGGAAAAACCATCCATCAAGGGCCCAGACCTTGGTCGCTTGATCGACAACCGTGATACATGCCGCAAGACCAAGGCCGACGATGGGCGCTTTGGCGATCATCGTCGGCCCAGTATCATCGGTTAGCCGGCGCCGGCGGTCGAGACCACCTCGGCGCAGCGCCCGCAGATCGGCTCGGCGGCGACGTCAACTTCCGGCAACACTTTCCAGCAGCGTTCGCACTTCCCGCCCTCGGCCGGAGCTGGAACCACCGCGACATCCGCAACTTCTTCCAGATGAAAAGCCCCACTCGGCGCCGGCTCGGTGGTCAACACCGCGCCCGATGTGATGAAGATGTCGGCTGGGTCGAGGTCGCTGAAGGCAGCCAGTGCTGCGGCGGTGACATGCACGGTCGGCTTGGCCTGCAGAGAAGAGCCGATACGCTTTTCCGCCCGCTCTATTTCCAGCGCCCCGGTGACGACACGGCGGACGTCCCGAATTGTTGCCCATTTTTCCGCCAAGGGGTCGTCGCGCCATTCAGCCGGAATCTCGGGGAAAATCCGTAAATGCACCGAATTCTCCGGGTCTTGGGCGCGTTGCTGCCAGGCTTCCTCGGCGGTAAAGCACAGAATCGGTGCGAGCCAGGCGGTAAGGGTGTTGAACAGGGTGTCCAGCACCGTCCGCGCCGCGCGCCGGTGGTCCGAGGTGGCGGCGTCGCAATACAGCGTGTCCTTGCGGATATCGAAGTAAAACGCCGATAGATCGACAGCGCAGAAATTGTGAACCTGACTGAACAACAGATGGAAATCGTAATCTTCGATCCCTTTGCGCACCACCACATCAAGCTCGCTGATGCGGTGCAGAACCCAGCGCTCCAGCTCGGGCATTTGCGACGGATCAAGCCGTTCGCTTTCCTGGAAGCTGTCGAGATTGCCGATCAGATACCGCAGCGTATTGCGCAGCCGGCGATAGAGGTCGACTTGCCGTTTGAGGATCTCGGGGCCGATCCGTAGATCTTCGGAATAGTCGGAGCCGACGACCCAAAGCCGGAGGATATCGGCGCCGCTTTGGTCGATCACGTCCTGCGGAGCGGTCACATTGCCAAGCGACTTCGACATCTTACGGCCGCTCTCATCAAGCACGAAGCCATGGGTCAATACCGTCTCGAACGGCGCCCGACCTCTGGTGCCGCAGGATTCCAGCAGCGATGTGTGGAACCAGCCCCGATGCTGATCCGAGCCTTCAAGATAGAGCGAGGCCGGCCATTGCAGCTCCGGTCGGGCTTCCAAGACATAGCTATGGGTCGAACCGCTATCGAACCATACCTCGACGACGTCCTGGACTTGGTCGTAATCATTCGCGTCATGGTCGTCACCAAGGAAGCGGGCGGGATCACTGGAGAACCAGGCATCCGCCCCCTCAACCTCGAAGATGTTCGCGATCCGGTCGATGACAGACTGATCGCGCAACGGTTCACCGGTGCGTTTGTTGACGTAAACCGGGATCGGCACCCCCCAGGTGCGCTGGCGCGATACACACCAGTCCGGGCGCTGCTCGATCATCGCGCGCAGCCGATTGCGTCCCCGCGCCGGCACGAACCGCGTCGCGTCGATCGCAGCCAAGGACTTGTCCCTGAGGGCGTTGCTATCCATCGAGATGAACCATTGCGGCGTGGTGCGAAAAATCAGCGGCGCCTTGGAACGCCAGGAATGCGGATAGCTGTGCAGCAGACGCCCGACCGCAAGCAACCCGCCGGCTTCCTGGATAATCATGGCGATCTTGTAGTTGTCCTCCATGACATCCATGCCGGCGACCACTGGCATGTGATCATGGAATTTACCGGCATCGTCGACGGTGGAGACAATCTCCAACCCATGTTGCTGACCCAACACAAAGTCATCCAGGCCGGCGCCTGGCGAGATGTGAACGAAACCACTGCCTTGCTCCAGGGTGACAAAATCGGCGGGAAGCACCGGCACATCGAATTCATAGCCCTTGCCGCGTAACGGGTGCGCAGTGACGGTACCAGCAAGGTCGCTGCCCTTTACGCGGCCAACCTCTTTCATGGCGGTGATCTTGGCCACACCCTTGACGACATCGGCGAGTGCGGCAGCGACAACGATCTTCTCGCCGATCGTGGCGGTGCTCTTCTCGGCAATCTCGGTGACTTGGTAAACCGCGTAGGTAAATTCCTCGCCATAGGCGACGGCACGGTTGCCCGGAATGGTCCAGGGCGTGGTCGTCCAGATGACGATCGACGCCCCTTCCAGGATCGGCTGCGAAGCCTTGATCACCGGAAAGCGGACATGGATGGTGGTCGAGGTATGGTCGTGATACTCGACCTCGGCATCGGCCAACGCGGTCTTTTCCACCACCGACCAGAGCACCGGCTTGGCGCCCTTGTAGAGGCCACCATTCATCAGGAACTTGCCGACTTCACGGGCAATCTGGGCTTCGGCGTCGAAGCTCATGGTCAGATAGGGGTTGTCCCAATTACCGGTGATGCCGAGCCGCTTGAACTCTTCGGTTTGAATTTTCACCCATTTGGCGGCGGAGTCCCGGCATTGCTTGCGGAACTCGTTGATCGGCACCGCGTCCTTGTCTTGGCCCTTGGCGCGGTATTCTTCCTCGATCTTCCACTCGATCGGCAGGCCGTGGCAATCCCAGCCGGGAACGTAATTCGCGTCCTTGCCGAGCATCTGTTGCGAGCGGTTAATCACGTCCTTCAGAATCTTGTTCAGGGCATGGCCCATGTGCAGATGGCCGTTCGCGTAGGGCGGGCCGTCATGCAGAATAAACTTCTCCTTGCCCCGGCGGCTTTCGCGCAGGCGGCCTTCAAGATCGATCTTTTCCCATTGCGCCAACATGTCCGGCTCCCGCTCGGGCAGGCGCGCGCGCATCGGGAAATCCGTCTTGGGCAAGAAAATCGTTGATTTATAGTCCACGGTCATGCGTCCGCGCCCCAAACCGGGGCGGCCTTTCACTCGGAAAGAATGGCGCGCGCCCTTGTGGCATCGGCGGCGATTTGAGCCGTCAGCGCGTCGAGGCCGCTAAATCTCATCTCCGGGCGGATAAAGTCAATCACGCGTATCGTCAGACGCCTTGATTGTAGAGGTCGCGCTCGACGTCGAAAAGATGCGCCTCGAACAGGGCGCCCCGATCATTCACCGTCGGCCGACGACCGAAATTGGCAACACCCGGGAAGCCAATCCTCGTCGCCTTGACACGCACCTGAATCGCATAAACCCCATGCGCCGGCTGGACCAAATCAACGATCCGCAAGTTGCAGGTCGGAAAACCAATGGTTCGGCCCCGCTGGTCACCCTGCTCGACAGTCGCGCTGAAGCTCCAGGGTCGGCCAAGCAATTCCGCCGCGCCGCGCGGGTCGCCCTCGGCAATACACTGGCGCACCCGGGTCGAGGAGTAGACCGCGCCATCGCTTTCCGCCACCGCCCCCATGCAGGTCACCCCGATGCCGGTGTCCTGGCCATGGCTCTCCAACATTTCGGGCGTACCGCGGCGGCGATGACCGAAAACAAAATCATAACCGCAGACCACATGCCGCAGTCCAAGCATCTCGACCAGGATACGGGGCACGAAATCCTCCGCCGAGAGCTGCGAGAATTCCTGATCGAAGGCAAGTTCGAACAACAATTCGACCCCGAAATCGCTGAGCGCCTCGGCTCGCGAGACACTGTCGGTCAGGCGAAAAGGGGCTGTGTCCTGCTGAAAAAGCATGCGCGGATGGGGCTCGAACGTAAGAACTGACAGCGGAACACCCAATTCGCGCGCGATACGACCGGCCTCTTGGATCACGGATCGGTGGCCGAGATGGACGCCATCGAAATTGCCGAGCGCCGCGACCGTACCCCGATCTGCCGGGCCGATCGGATTGTTGCCGCTAATTATACGCATTGCGGTGCATCCAAGTGTCGGTGGTGAGGGACCTTGAGCGACAAGCCTCGCCAGTTATCGAAACCGCGCGTTTATAACGGCGGCCCGTCGGGAGAACAACCATGGACGGGAATTCTCCCTCTGTGCATTAATCCCGCACGCCGTGATTTTTTTCTCCAGTACCGACCCGTTTGGCTGAAACCGGCGCCAACCGTTACCACCAGGAGATTAACCATGCCTCTCAATGTCAGTGCCGCCAGGCGGCCGCCTCACAACTGTTCAAGGCGCGCCAGGAGTTCCTGAAGCTGGACTCGCTGCCCGAATCTTGCCGCCCGATGACTGCGTCCGACGGCTACGCGATTCAGGAGCCGCTGGTCGAGAAGCTACTCTGCGTCGATGGGGCACGTCGGTTGGGTTACAAAATCGGAGCGACCAACCCGGCGGCCCGCGACATGCTGGGCACGGGCGAACCGTTCGCCGGCGTTTTGATCTCCAACTTTTGTCATGCCTCACCCTGACCATCAAGGCGGCCGACTATCATGTCGTCGTTCTTGAGCCGGAGATCGCGCTTCGGCTCGGCGCGGGCCTTCCGGCGTCCGGTGCGCCCTATACGCCTGAGGCGGCGGCGCGCGCGGTCGAGGCGGCAGCGCCGGCGATTGAAATCGTCACCTCGCCATTTCCGGTTTGGAACGAGATGGGGATCGGACACATCATTGCCGATAACGGCGCCAACGGCTGCTGGATTCATGGTGATTTCGACATCGACTTCGCGCGGCTGGACTTGCCGAACCAAGCCGTGGCTTTAACGATAAACGGTGTCGTGGCGCGTGAGGGCGTCGGCAAGAATGTCGATGGCGGGCCGATGATCGTGCTCGCCTGGCTGGCCAATTTTCTGATCTCCATGGGCCAGGAACTTAAGGCCGGCGACATGGTTACCACCGGCTCGACGACCCAGCCTTTGCCGGGCGGAGCGAACCAGACCGTGGTGGCCGATTTCGGCCCCCTCGGCGCGTGCCGGTTGATTATCAAATAGGGAAACAAGTCGTCGGGCTCGCGCTGGGTAGGTTGTTCAACCCTGCCTATAGGCCAAATGCGGTTCTTAGTTCTGTATGGCTGCGATCAGGCCCTTGTCGCCTTGTTCTATAAGCTCAAAGGCGGTGACGAAGATCCATCCCGAGGATCAGATCAAAGCCGCGAAAGTCCCGCATCTCCAATGGCCGGGAACGGATCCCCTATAGCGAATAGTCGCTGTTTTCGACCAACCGGCGCGAGCGGGCATCGGGGACCTCCCGGAACCGACCTTAGTTCCAGCGAACCCGACCGAGATATCCGAGCCCAAACCGGCCGCCACGATCAAGATCCGAAGCACCCCCTAGCCCATGGGAGCGCGGCAAATATTCGCCGTGCAGACGATGAGAATGTGCATCATGGAAAGGGCGGCCAAGCCGTTGAGAAATAAGCCTGTCGAGGTGGAACAAGATCGTTAACCGAGCGGTGCCTACTATTTATCTCAATATTCTGGAGCGGGCACCGCGGCGCATAAAAAACCCTTCTCATTCCCCGCTCTTAGTTTCCTCGATCTGCTCCATGTCGGCGTCGGAGAACCCGAAATGGTGGCCAATTTCATGGACCAATACATGTCGCACGACATGCATCAGGTCCTCGCCGGTCTCGCACCAATAGTCGAGGATCGGGCGGCGATATAAAAAGATCCGGTCGAGATCTGCGGGTGGGCCAGCCAACTCGGCATGGCCGAACGGCACGCCAGAATAGAAACCAAGAATGTCGAACGGGCTCTCTATTTCTAGTTCCGCGAGAATTTCGTCGGCGGGAAATTCCTCGATGGTAAAGGCAATTCCCGCGGTTCGCTCGCGCAGGACCGAGGGAATTGATGCCATCGCCTCACGCGCCATGATTTCGATCTGGCCCAAGTTCGGGGCGGTGTGTAGTTCAGTCATCGGTTGGTGATAACCCGAGGTGGCGGCGTTGTGAAGATGAGTGGACCTGTCGGCTTTTCGGAGGCGCCGGCTTATGAAACACTCTACCCGTCACTCGCGCCCTGGAGGCCCCGATGCCTGAAGATTTCAAGCTTTCCAATTCCGCTCTCGATCCCGCTGAACTCGATCCGGCCAAGGTTGAGCGCCATGCTGAGAAAATGGCTAAAAAGAAAGCCGCTCGCAACAAGATTATGGCGACCAAAGACAAGACGGGCGGGCTGTTGATCGTCCATACCGGCAAGGGCAAGGGAAAATCGACGGCGGCTTTCGGCATGGTCTGCCGGGCTATCGGCCATGGCATGCGCGTTGGCGTGGTGCAATTCGTCAAGGGGAAGTGGGAGACCGGCGAGCGCAAGGTGCTGGAGGCCTTCGCCGATCAGGTGACGATCAATACGATGGGCGAGGGCTTTACCTGGGACACCCAGGACCTGAACCGCGACATCGCCGCCGCCCGCGCTGCCTGGGATCAGGCCAAGGCAATGATGACCGACCCGAGCTATGGCATGGTGCTGATGGATGAGCTGAACATCGTTCTGCGCTATGACTATTTGCCGGTCGATGAGGTGGTCGAGACGCTAACCAATAAGCGCAAGGATCTGCATGTCATCGTCACCGGTCGCAACGCCAAGGACTCGTTGATCGAGGCTGCAGATCTGGTGACCGAGATGACCATGGTAAAACACCCGTTCCGCTCCGGCTTCAAGGCCCAGGCAGGGATCGAGTTTTAAAATATTTCCCGATTGAATGGTGGCGCCAGAGTCGCTAGCGCGACGGTTTTGATCGCGCCCGGTCAACGAAGGGTGCCGACATCAGGAGCGGGGTGTCGAGATCCCGATATTTCGTCGCAATCCGACTGGCCAAATTCACGTCCTTGCCGATGACGGTAAAACCCAGCCGTTCGCCAGAGCCGACACTACCAGGGGTGACCGAGTCATAAAGCAGCGCGGTACCGACGCGCATATTCGAATTGGCGTCCGGATGCGAGGCGTTGTACCGCTCGATCCCGTTTAGAGCGCGCCGCGCGGCGCGCAATACTGCATTACAACTTTGGCCATAATCGATCGCGTCTTCACTGTCTTCGAATACCGCCAAGACACCGTCACCCATGAATTTCACCACTTCACCACCGGCTTGTTCGACCGCCGGGATGACACAATCGTAATAGGCGTTGAGCAGCCGGCGCCCGGGTCCACGCCCGAGATAGGTGCGGGTGACATCCTCTATCATCCGATAATACTACCAACCTGCATTGATCATAACTCATGTACCCAATCCCGCAGCCCGATGGACATGAGTTATGATCAATGCAGGTTGGTATTAACCCCTTGGTTTTGGGTTGCCGCTTAGTTAACTGTAGAAAAGCCCCCAACGCTTTCAACAAAATCTATTCCCTAACCCTTACCCCGCCTTCGGTCCCTTTGGGTTCAAGCCGAAGATTTTCGCGGCGTTGAGGCCGAGGATGTTGCGCTTGGATTGCTCGTTCAGGAACGGCAGGTCATGGATCACGCTTGGCGTGTCGAAATCGAAATGCGGCCAGTCCGAGGAATACAGCAACTGGCTCTCGGCGTTGATCATCTCGAAGGTGCATTCCAGCGCCCTCATGTTGCTCTTCTCCATCGGCTGGCAGGTGTACCAGCAATTCTCCCGCATATAGTCGCTCGGCATCTTCTTCAGCAGCGGCGCCTCTGACTGACGCATCAGATATTGATCATCAAGACGCTGCATCAGGAACGGCACCCAGGCGAGACCGCTTTCCACCCAAAGCGTCTTCAGCTTGGGAAAACGCTCAGGAATACCGTTCAAAATCCAGTTGGTCATATGCACGATGTTGCACCAGGTGAAGCCCAGGGAGTGCATCCCAAGGAAGGTGTTGCAGGTCGCTAGCGACGGGTCCTGCCAGTGATAGCCAGCATGGAAGGCAATCGGTTTGCCGCTCTCCTCAATCGCCCGATACAGCTTCATATACTCGTTGGCATGCACCGGCTTGTAGCGGGTTGAGGTGACGCAGAAGCCGATCACGTTGGGATTGTCTGCGTGTTGCTCAACCATCTTTAGCGCCTCGTCGGGGGTGTTGAACGGCAACACCACCAGGGTGACGATCCCCGGTTCTCCGGGCAAAATTCGCTCGGTTAGCCAGCGGTTATAGGCCTGGCAAAGAAACACCTCCATTTCGGTCTGCGGGTGCATGCCGAGAAACAGCATCGGGGTCGGAAACAACACCATGTAGTTGACCGCCAGGCCATGCATCGCCCGGCGGGTCAGAACCACGTCCCGGTGCACGTCGGTTTCCTCGACTTTTTCACGCTGACTCGACTGATGCGGGATCCGGCCGCCAACATCTTGATAGCGCAGGCCAAGATCGCCATTCAATCCGTAGGGCGGCGCGCCAACGCGCTCTTTTTGGTACATAGTCGCCTGATGGCGCACCACCGGGTCCTCGATATACTCGGTGACCTCGGCCCAGCTGACGCTTTCCACGTGATGCGCGTCAACGTCGACGATCAGCCAGTCAACATAGCCCTTGCGCTCGGCATCCCGGCGCGAATGGGCGAGATAGTCCCGGGTATCGGTGTGGGTATCAATGCTCTGGACCGGATGGTCTTCGGCCTTGGTGATGTCGGCGTCCATGGCGTGCTCCCGCAAGCGGTGTTGCAGTCAACCCTCGCCCGATGACGGTATCGGGGGTTGGGGGTGTGGGGCGTGGGGCTGGGGCGTGTCATGATAATCCTCGGGTCGACGGCGCGACCAGAGGCCAAATTCCATTGGCCCGAGGCGCAGGGCGCGCAACACTTCGGTCACCGCGGTCAGCGCCTCGGTCGGCGTCACCACCTCGTCATAATCACCCAAAATCGGACGGAAAGTCCGCGCTTCACCATCGGCCTTGGCGGCATAGAGCTTGACCGCGGCGGTCATCAGCTTGGCCACAGCGGCATCCGAGATCCGTCCCACCTCGCCTTCGGCTAGGGCGCTCTCGGTCCGATCCCAGATCATCTCGGCGGCACGCTCCAGCACCGCATAAGGATCGTTTTCACGCATCGGCGCGCCAGCGTCGCCGGGACGGGCGACAGAAAGGTCCACAGGCCGGTCTTCAGAGGAGGACATAAATGTCTCCCGCCTCGACCTGCACAGTCACCGGGTCCAGCGCCAATTCCGAGGTGCCCGGGTGCTTGCCAGTGCGAATATCAAATTCCAGGCCGTGCCAAGGGCAAACAATGTTCAATTTGTCCTCGTCATACAGCCGGCCATGGCTTTTCATCTGATCATCGAGGTTCTCGCGGACCAGGGGATAGAGCCGACCCTGACACACCGGTCCGCCCTGATGCGGGCAGACATTGCGCCAGGCGTGGAAATCATCGCCGAGCCGGAAGACGCCGATTTCCGCGTTGCCAACCGTCACCACCCGCTTGCTGCGATCCTCGAATTCCTCGACCGCTCCAACACGGATCATCTGCATGGTCTTGCTCTCCAAAATTGTCTACGGATCTTATCGGGCGCTACGCGATGGTGCCATCCACCATGTGCGATCAGGTTTAATTGCTCTAATTATTTGTTCGGCCGCTTCATCGTGACCAGCGATAGCACCGGCAATGACACTAGGCAGGTCAGCGCGTAAAAATAGAAGGCATTGTCATAACCGATCATCGCCGATTGGCGGGTGATCTCGGCGGAGAGGCCGCCCAGGCTGCTTGTCCAATCCACAGCTCCGGAGCCGACAACGCTAGGGAAATCCAATCGTTCCTCATAGGGCGACACCTTCTCGGCCATCTCGGAATAACTGATTTTCGAAGTCCTGATCAACAGCATGACGCTAAGCGCCACGAACACGCTGGTACCAAGATTGCGCAGGAGATGGAAAAACGCCGATGCGTCGGGAAACAGGTTCTGCGGCATCGTCGAGAAGGTGATCACCGCCAGCGGCACCCATAACACGCCGCAGCCAAAGCCCTGCAGCACGCTTGCCCAGGACACCGATTCCAGGGTGACGTTCAGATCATAGAGGCTCATCCCCCAGCCGCTGAGGCCGATACAGCCCATTCCCAGGACCATCCCGACTCTGGGGTCCAGGCGCCCCATACGGGCCGCCACGAAGAAGCCGATGATCATGCCGACGCCGCGCATCGCCAGCACCAGGCCGATCAACGTGTCGGGATACCCCTTCAGATTTTGCAGCAGTGACGGCAGCAACACGAGGGGGGTGAAATTCAGCGCGCCATAGACGAAGACCAGGAAGACCCCGATGATGTAATTCCGATTGAAGAAAATCTTCGGATTGATATAGGGCTGTGCCTGAAAGAACGAGTTGGTGATGAACATATAGAAGGCGATCGCCATGAAGCTGAAAAGCGATATAATATATAGTGATTCGAACCAGTCCTCACGCTCGCCCCGGTCGAGCAGAAGTTGCAGGCAGACGATCGCGATCGAGAACAGTGTAAAACCGGCATAGTCGAATTTCACATTGTCGAGGCGGCCGCCATCCCGCACCCATCGCAGATTTCCCAGAACCGCCAGAACGCCCAGAGGCAGCATCAAAAAGAACACCCAGCGCCAATCATAAGCTTGCGAGAGATAGCCGCCCAGCGACGGCGCAATGGCCGGCCCGACGACCACCGACATGCCATAGATGCTGTTGACCTTGGCATGCATTTCTCGCGGATAACTCTGCAGCAGGGTTGCCTGGGACAGCGGCACCAGCGGCGCCCCGAGAAGGCCCTGCAACACCCGAAAAAACAGCAAGCTTTCCAGGGATGTCGAGAACCCGCAGGCCAGGGTCGCCAAGGTGAAGCTCGCGGTGCAGAAAAGCAGCACTTGCCGGCGACCAAACATCGCTACCAAGGACCCGGTTAGCGGCGTCGCGATCGCCGTCGCCAGAACGTTCAAGGTCACCACCCAGGAAATCTGATCCTGGCTTGCCGACAGAGCGCCCTGCAATTGTGGAAGGGTAATGTTCACCATGGTCATGGTGAGCGAGTACAGCATCGTGGTCCCGGCCATGGTCATCATGATCAGGGCGCGATTGCCGGGCGTACCCTCAAGGTCTGCGGTAGTCGCTGCCATGCGGTTCCACTGGGCAGTCCTGTTGGTTATTCAGGAACCTGTGCCGGTTGATTGAGCGGCAAGCTACCGGTTCGGTCTTCGGCACGGCAAATCACCGCTGGATTTAGATGGCAAGCATCTGGTCTGTGATCGCGCCCAGCCGTAGATCACCCAACCTAAAGATCCCTAACCCGGTAGTCCCCTGCAAGTCCGTGACGCCACGCTGGGATCGGTGTACATCCAAACTCCGATCCCTGCCTCGGTTGCAAACGCCCACAAATGACCCCCTCCAATGACATTTGAACGCCGCGTTCTCATCGCGATGTGCGCACTGATCTTCACCAATCAGCTCGGCTTCGGCGCCATGGTGCCGTCATTGCCGCTTTATGCCGAAACTTTCGGGGTCTCGGCGACAGCGATAGGTATGGCGATCGCAGTTTATGGCCTGGCGCGGTTTGCCCTGGCGATGCCGTCGGGATGGCTTTCGGACAATTGGGGACGGCAGCCGGCGCTCGCCATCGGCGGAATATTGTCGGCCGTCGGAAATTTTTGGAGTGTATTTGCCGACGCCTATCCGGAATTCTTGCTGGCTCGTTTTGTGGCCGGCGCCGGCGCTGGCATGATCGTCACCACCGGGGCCGTGGTGCTGGCCGACATCACCACCCCGGAGCGGCGGGGCCGGATTATTTCGATCTATCAGGGCACGTTCATCTTCGGCGTTGGCATCGGGCCGTTACCCGGCGGCCTGCTGGCGGAACTCTACGGGCTCTCCGCACCGTTTTGGTTTTGTGGCGGGGCCAGCGTGATCGCCAGCACCGTCGCGCTTTTTGCGGTCAAGGAAACCCGGCACCTAGCCCGCGCCAAAGAGAGCAAGCATGGTGTGCGGCCGACTTTCGTCGCGCAAATCCGGTTGCTTTCAAAAAATACCGGCTTCGTTCTGGTCAGCAGTATCGCGCTGATCAATGCGCTTACCCGGACCGGTGGACTGTTCAACATCATCCCGATCATCGGCAGCTTCAAACTCGGTCTTTCGGTCGCCGAAATCGGCTTTGGCATGGCCCTAGGCAGCATCCTTGGGTTGGTGGCGACCTACCCTTCCGGGATGATCGCCGATCGCTGGGGTCGCAAGGCGGTGATCGTGCCGGTGACGGTAATGACCGGCGCATCATTTCTGTTGTTCTTAGCGGCCGACAGCTTGACGACCTTTGCCGGCGCCTATGTTCTGTGGGGCGTCGCCTCCTCGATTGGCGGCTCGGCGCCAGCAGCTTATGCCGCCGACTCGGCGCCGCCGGGGATGAATGCCTCGGCGATGAGCATGTTTCGCATGCTCGGTGATATTGGCTACGTCGTCGGCCCAATTGCGCTCGGTTACATTGTCGATGTGCAGGGGCCGGACACCGCCCTTATTCTATGCACCGTTTTGCTGGTGTTAATCGCCGCCGCCTTCGCCAAGTTCGCCCCGGAGACTTATCGGGCTGGTTAGAGCCTCGGCGGATGGCGCAATCGCCTGGAGCGCCCCAAACTAAAGCGATAGGGTCTCTCGACAATTGCCCCCGAGCCACAAGCCCCAAAACCATAAGGCCCGAGTTGAGAGGAAAAAATCATGGCAGGACTTCAGGATAAAGGCGCGGGCGGACCAGCGATCCGACTGAACGCGGCGGACAATGTCGCGGTGGCGTTGAAGGAAATCGCCACCGGCACGACGATCCCGGGCAGCAATGTGGTGACCCGCGAAATCGTACCGCCGGGCTATAAGCTGGCGATGCACGACATCTCCCAAGGTGAGCCGATCCTGAAATACAACGTGACCGTTGGTTTTGCCAAATCGGACCTGATGGCCGGCACCATGCTGCACAATCACAATGTGGAGTTTCGCGAGTTTCAGCGCGACTATCGCTATGCTGAGGATTTCAAACCCGTCGACATTCTGCCCGAGGCACAACGCGCTAGCTTCCAGGGATACATGCGCGCCGATGGCCGCGCCGGCACCCGCAACTTCGTCGCCATCGTCTCGACAGTAAATTGCTCGGCCACCGTGGTCCATGCCATCGCCGACTATTTCACCAAGGATCGTCTGGCCAAATACCCGAATGTCGATGGCGTTGCCGCCTTCAGCCATCATACCGGCTGCGGCATGGAGATGACCGGCGAGCCGATGGACCTGCTGCATCGCACCCTGGCCGGCTACATCCGCCATCCGAACGTCGCCGCCAGTCTGGTGGTCGGACTGGGTTGTGAGCGCTGTCAGATCGGAGGGCTGTTCCAGACCCAAAACCTGGAACCGAACAAGACGCTCCGCACTCTGGTGATGCAGGAGACCGGGGGCACCAGACAGACCATCGCCCGCGGCATCGCCATCGTCGAAGAGCTGCTGGAGCAGGCCAACACCGCCACCCGCGAGACGGTTTCGGCGAGCCATATCATGGTCGGCCTGCAATGCGGCGGCTCGGACGGTTTTTCCTCGATCACCGCCAACCCGGCGCTTGGCAAGGCTGTCGACATTCTGGCCCGCCATGGCGGCACCGGCGTGCTGTCGGAAACCCCGGAGATCTACGGCGTCGAACACACCCTGACGGCGCGCGCCGCGACGGTCGAGATCGGCGAGAAGCTGATTGAGCGGATTCGCTGGTGGAAGGATGAATACGCGGTCGGCCGGGACGTGCAGATCAATGGCGTTATCAGCCCCGGCAACCAGCATGGCGGCCTCGCCAATATCCTGGAAAAGTCGCTGGGTTCGGCGATGAAGGGCGGCACCGGACCGTTGATGGAGGTCTTCAAATACGCCGAGCCGGTGACCACCAACGGCTTTGTGTTCATGGATACGCCGGGCTTCGATCCGGTTTCCGCGACCGGGCAGATCGCCGGCGGCGCCAATATGGTGGCCTTCACCACCGGTCGAGGCTCGTGCTTCGGTGCCAAGCCGAGCCCGTCGATCAAGCTCGCCACCAACACCGCGATGTTTAAGCGCATGGAAGAGGACATGGACATCAATTGCGGCGCCATCCTCGATGGCGAGGTGGATATGGAGGAAATGGGCCAGCGGATTTTCGAGTATTTCCTCTACGTCGCCTCCGGCGGTGAGACTAAGAGCGAAATGCTCGACCTCGGCCGGCATGAATTCGTTCCCTGGAACATCGGCATCACAGGCTGACACACGCCGCAAGATTAGCGACATAGACGGAGCATAGGCATGGCACTTGCGGTCGTTGGCGCCGGGTTCAGGCGGACCGGAACCAACTCGCTCAAAGTCGCGCTCGAAATGCTGACTCTCGGACCGTGCCACCACATGTTCGAGGTGCTCAACGACCTCGAGCAACTCCCATTCTGGCAGGCTGACCGCGCAACGGATGAAGCTGCCGCGGGAGCGTGGTCGACCCACACAGTGTTTCACCAGCCTATTTTTACGCGGTCCGACCGTGGATTGGCCTTCAGTCGCGGTATTGGCGAGGTTGCGATGGCGACGATCGCTCCGGAACGCTTGCTGACCTACGACGTCGCCGAGGGGTGGCAGCCGTTATGCCAATTTCTAGGAGTGCCGGTTCCCAAGGACGCTTTTCCACGCACCAACTCGACGGCGGAGTTTCAGACCCGGGTAATCGCGCGATAGACAACCGGCCACGCAGCCGACAGAATATTGCGCCGAATAAAACTGTGAGTCGATCCGATGACCCTCGCCACGCCTACGGAAACCGCGTCTGAAAATACCCGAGCTGAGAACGTCCGGACCGATAAGGTCAAGGTCCTACCGTTCGACTGGCCCGAGGAGGGCGTGACCCGCATTCCCTTTCAGATTTTCTCCGATCCGGCGGTCTACAAGCTGGAGCAGGAGCGGATCTTTCGCGGACCGGTCTGGCACTTTTTATGTCTTGAGTTAGACCTGAAGGAGCCCGGTGACTATCGCACCAGCTTCATCGGCGACACACCAATCATCGCGGTCAAGGATCGCGACGGCGAGATCAATGCGATGGTCAACCGCTGTGCCCATAAGGGTGCGCTGGTTTGCCATAAGGAGCGCGGTAACGCCAAGGCGCTGTCCTGTGTCTATCATTCCTGGACCTATGATCTGAGCGGCCAGTTGATGGGGTTGGCGTTCCGTGACGGGTTGCGCGGCAAGGGCGGGATGCCCGATGACTTCAGCGTCAAGGACCACCGCCTGCAACCGGTGCGCAGTGCGGTTTTCGCCGGCATGGTGTTCGGTACCTTCTCGGACGAAACCCCGGATGTGGAAAGCTTTTTCGGCTCCGAGATGTGCAAGATCCTGCGCCGCAACTTTCTCCCGACCCCTGAAGCTGCTCGGCTATCACAGCCAGATCATCCACAACAATTGGAAGCTCTACGCCGAGAATGTGCGGGACAGCTATCACGCGACCCTACTGCACACCTTCTACACAACCTTCAAGATCAATCGTCTCGACATGGATGGCGGCATCCGGATCACCGATGCCGCGCAGCCCTGGCACCATCTTTCTTTCGCCAAACGCGCCACGCTTGACGCGGCCGAGGAGTACAAGGCGGCCGAGGTCCATTCCGCGAGCTACGAAACCCGCCTGAACGGCCCTGAATTGCTGGAGGCCTGGAACGAGTTCGACGATGGCATCACCCATTCGATCCAAGCGCTGTTTCCGACCCTGGCGATCCAGTTCACCTTGAACTCCCTGGCGGTGCGCTGGTTCACCCCGCGCGGCGTCGATAAGACCGAGCTGTTCTGGATGTATATCGGCTACGAGGATGACGACGAGGCCGAGGAGCGGATGCGGATCATGCAGTCCAATCTCACCGGCGCCGCTGGTCTAGTCAGTCTTGAGGATGGCTGCATCAACGAGTTCGTCCAGCGCGGCACCAAAGGCAGCGGGCAAAGCGCCAGCGCCTTCATGGAAATGGGCGGCAAGACCGTCGAGTCCAGCGAAGCCTCGCGCGCCACCGAAGTCGCGATCCGCGGCTTCTGGAAAGGCTATCGGGAGATCATGGGATTTGCCTGAGGACCAGACGATGACGACAAAGACGGCGGCAAAGCGCGACGTCCCGGTGCTCGACCCAGATCTGCGGGCCCGGGTGGCCGACTTTCTGGCTGACTACGCCCATGCCATCGACGACGACCGGCTGGAGGAATGGCCAGGATATTTCACCGCCGACGCGCTCTATCACATCACCACCCGGGAGAGCGATGCGGCGGGCTTGCCGATCGGCATCATGCACTGCCGAGGCCGCGGCATGCTGGAGGATCGGATCAAGGCGCTTCGCACCGCCAATATCTTCGAGCCACACAGTTATTGCCACATCCTGGGGGCGACCCGACTTGTCGACCAGGGCGCCAGCGTGCTCTCAGCTCGGACCAATTTCACCGTCACCCGGACGATGCAGGACGGCGGAACGGACGCTCTTCGCCATCGGCAAATATCTCGACGAGATCGTGGTCGACGGCGAGAGCTTGGCGCTCCGTTCGCGGCGGGTGGTGCTGGAGTCTCGGCGGATTGACGTGTTGTTGGTAATTCCGCTTTGAAAGGCCACATACTGGGCGCCCGCGCCCTCCCGCGCTGGAATATCCGCCCATTGCCTTGTGGAGCCCTACCATGGCCATCGATCCACTTCCCGTCTCGGCGCTGTACCGTCCGACGGATCTGAAGGCGCTGAAGTTCAAAACCACTCGCGAACTGGACGATGTCGACACCCTGATCGGCCAAGACCGGGCGCTGGAAGCGGTGCGCTTCGGCGCTCGGATGCGGGCGCGTGGCTACAACATCTTCGTGATCGGCCCGAAAGGGTCGGGCAAACACATGGCTGTGCGCACCTATCTGACGCAGCGGGCGAGCGATCTTCCGCAACCGGATGACTGGGTCTATGTCACCAATTTTGCCGATGTGAACAAGCCAAAAGCACTGCGATTGCGAACCGGCGGGGGCCGGGAACTACGCCAGCGAATGGCGCGGCTTGTCGGCAATATGAAGGATAGCCGCCCGGACGGCTTTCGAGGGTGAAGAGTACCGCCAGGCACAGGAAGGTTTGGAGAAAAGTTTCGCCGAGCGCGGCGAGCGGGTGATGATGGAAGTGGCGAAAGAGGCCGATAAACGCGGCCTCCTGCTGATCCGCTCGCCCCAGGGGATGGCGATCACACCACGGCTTGATGGCAAGCAGATGCCACAGGAACATTTCGAGACCCTGCCCGAGGCGGTGCGTGAAAAGAACGTTGAGATGATCAAGGAAGTTCAGGAACTGCTCGGCGCGGCCTTGCACTCGGCGCCAGCCCTGGAGCGTGAGCGTCAGAGAGCGCTGCGGCAATTGAACCGTCGTTTCGCCCAAGTGCTGGTCGAGACGGAAATCGGCGAGCTGCGAACGGGGTGGACAATCGATCCGGTAGTTGATTCTTGGTTACTCACCGCCCATGACGATCTGGTCGAAAACATCCGTCTGTTTGTCAAGGGGGAGGCTCCCTCGCCCGGCATGACCTCCCAGGAAAGCGCCAACCCGATTGATCCGCTGAAAAGATATGCGATCAACCTGATGGTCGGCGAGGCGCATGATGGCAGTGCTCCGGTGATCATCGAGGATCATCCGAGCCTGGGGCGCCTGGTCGGTCGGATCGGGCATCGGGCGCATATGGGCGCCATGTTGACCGATTTCACGATGATCGAGCCGGGGGCGTTGCACCGGGCCAATGGCGGATATCTATTGATCGACGCCCAAAAGTTGCTGACCCAGCCGCATTCCTGGGAAGAGCTGAAGCGCGCCTTCTACGCCGACCAGATCGCCATCGAGGGACCTTGGGAGACGGTGGGCACCACTTTTACGGTCTCGATGCAGCCACAGCCGATACCGCTGTCGGTCAAGGTCGTGCTGTTTGGGGATCTTGGGTTTTTTATGACGCTTTCGGCGATGGATCCGGATTTCGGGGATTTGTTCAAGGTGGTGGCGGATTTCGACGAGGTGATGGAGCGCGACGAAGAGCACGATGCGCTCTATGCCAAGATGATCGCCACCGTACAGCGGCGTGGCGAACTGCGGCCCTTCGACCGGGCGGCGGTGGAGCGGGTGATAGAGCATTGCTCGCGCGTGGTCGCCGACGCCGAACGGTTGACGACCCGGGTTGGGATCATCGCCGATGTGCTGCGCGAGGCCGACTACATGGGCCGCGACAAGAACCATAAGGTCATCAGAGCCCAAGATGTCGAAGACGCGTTGATGGCCCGGCGCCATCGTTTCGACCGGATCGAGCGGCGCTCGCGCGAGCAAATCCTGCGCGAGACCATGCTGATCGATACCGAGGGCGGCGTGGTCGGGCAGGTCAACGGCTTGAGCGTCATGCAAATCGGCTCGACTTCGTTCGGCAAGCCGACGCGGATCACCGCGCGCGTACGCATGGGCAGCGGTAAGTTCGTCGATATCGAACGCGAGGTCGAGCTGGCCGGGCCGCTGCACTCCAAGGGTATGCTAATCCTGCAGGGCTATCTCGCCGCCAACTACGCCAAGGATGTGCCGGTCTCGCTGCAGGCCAGCATTGTCTTCGAGCAATCCTATGGTGGTGTCGATGGTGACAGCGCCTCGTCGACCGAGCTCTATGCCCTACTCTCGGCGCTGTCGGAATTGCCTATCAATCAGGGGATCGCGGTCACCGGGTCGGTCAACCAGATGGGCCAGGTGCAGGCGATCGGCGGCGTCAACGAGAAGATCGAGGGGTTCTTCGATATCTGCCGGGCACGCGGGCTGACCGGCTCGCAAGGCGTAATGGTTCCGGCCGCCAATGCCCGCAATCTGATGCTGAAGTCAGAGGTGCGTGTAGCGGTGAAGGCCGGAAAATTCCGAATCTGGACCGTCTCGACGATCGCCGAGGGTATCGAAGTCCTGTTCGGCGTGACGGCCGGTGAGCGCGACGCCAATGGCGCCTTTCCTGAGGGGACGGTCAACCGCCTCGCCGAGGAACGCCTAATCGCCTTCGCCGAGGCCCGGCGACGGTTCGGGCGGCCCGGTGAGGCCACCTGATCGCAAATGGCGTTGCCCTTTACCCCCGGCCGATAAACGGCATGTTGGTCGCCATCACGGTAACGAACTGGGCATTCGCCTCGGGTGGCAGGCCGGCCATATAGGCGACGGTCTTGCCGACATTGGAAACATCCATCACCGGCTCGATCTGAGTTGAGCCATCGGCTTGAGGCACGCCCTTGGTCATCCGGGCAGCCATTTCCGTCAACGCGTTGCCAATATCAATCTGACCACAGGCAATGCCATATTTACGCCCGTCCAACGAGGTAGAGCGCGTGAGGCCGGTGACCGCGTGCTTGGTGGCGGTGTAGGGCGCCGAGTTGGGCCGCGGCACATGCGCCGAGATCGAGCCGTTATTGATGATCCGGCCGCCCTGGGGCGTTTGATCCTTCATGATCCGGAACGCCTCCTGGGTACACAGGAAGACGCCGGTTAGGTTGACGTTCACCACCCCGGTCCATTGCTCGAAGGTAAGATCCTCAAGAGCGATCCCCGGCGCGTTGGTGCCGGCATTGTTGAACAACAGGTCAAGCCGTCCATGGGTATCCTTCACCTTGGCGAACAATGCCCTGACCGATGCCGGATCGGCCGCGTCGGTCGGGATCGCTTCGGCGGCGCCACCGGCAGTCTGGATTTTCTTAACCGTTTCATCCAGCGGCTCCGGCCGGCGACCAGCCAGGACCATGGTCCAGCCTTCGCTCGACAACGCCAGTGCCGCCGCTTTTCCAACACCGGTTCCAGCTCCGGTGATAATCGCGATCTTTCCCTGCCCGTTCATGCCGTGGCTCCCTGTCTGTTTCACGTAATTGATATATTTGTTTCTGGCTTACCGCGCTTCCCCAGCACGCAACCGCTCACCAGGCCACTTGTCCAAACCCGGGCCTTGGGCGAGCGGATAGGCTCTCTTTTTTTGATTATAGTGCCTATCCACGGTCAACCGGAGATCGAAAAGCCGCCATCAACCGGTATTGAGACGCCGGTAACATAATCCGAAGCCGATCCCGCCAGGAACACCGCTACCCCGGCATGATCCTGCGGCGTCCCCCAGCGACCAGCCGGCATCCGCGCCAGCTGGCGCTCATACAGGCCATCGATCTGTTCGCGGGCCCGCTGGGTCAACTCTGTGTCAATCCATCCCGGAAGAACGGCATTAACCTGAATATTGTCGGCGGCCCAGGCGGCGGCCAGTGATTTGGTCATCTGGACGATCCCACCCTTGCTGGCGGCATAAGCAGCGACGAAGGGTGCGCCGAAAACAGAGTACATCGAGCCGATATTGATGATCTTGCCACCGCCGGCCCGCTGCATCGCCGGATAGGCCGCCTGGCTGAACAGGAAGGCGCTGGTCAGATTGGTCTCCAACACCCAGCGCCAGTCTTCCGGGCTGAATTCCTCCGGTCGCTTGCGGATATTGCTGCCGGCGTTATTGACCAGGATGTCGAGGCGACCGAACCGGTCCTCGGCGGCGGCGGCCATGTCGGCTCCGGCGCCGGCTTCGGTCACATCCATGGCGAAGGCCTCGGCCTTAACGCCGAGGCCCCGTAGTTTTTCGACGGCGTCGGCGTTTTTCGTCTCGTTACGCCCGACCACCAGGATCGAGGCCCCGGCCCCCGCCATACCCTCGGCCATGCCAAGGCCAATGCCACCGTTGCCACCGGTTACCGCCGCGACCCGGCCACTCAAATCAAACAAGGACATGCGAGAAACTCCCGAAATAAACCCGAACCGGATAATCGGCTCCTGCGCCATGGAGGAATGACATTGTTCTGCCAGCCGCTAGATTGCCAGCCAACATTACAACTTTAAAGGACCCGGGCCGTGGATCTTCATCACGTTCATATTTTCGCCAGCGACATGCAACGCACCCTGGATTGGTGGGAGCGTCACCTGGGCGCCCGCGTGCTGTTCGATGGAGACATCGCCAGCGCGCGCAATGTACTGATTGGGGTCGGTAGTGGGCGGATCAACATCTATGACCAACCTGCCAAAGGACGAGGGCGTGGTTCGGTTCATCACCTGGGGGTTCGGGTGGCCAAATTGCGGGCGGTCTGGCAGCGGCTCTCGGTCGCCGGCGTAACCTCGCCGAACGGGCTGCGCGAGCATGGCGATTGGCGCTACGTGATGGTCGCGGCGCCGGACGATGTGCTGGTCGAATTATTCGAGTTCGATGACCCTTCGTCGCCGTTCAATATCGATGGATAAAACCTGCACATCCGCCGCGGCAGACCGAATTGGCGAGAACCTAGAGGGCGAGTCACGATAGCGTTTGCATCGGAGTCTGCATCGCTGGCGATCCCGGCCAAACCGATCGCGCGCCGGCGGCGCTTGCCGGAACCATCGGGGCTGCGTAAAATCAGACTATTGCCACAGCCATCACGAGGTCCGGTACCATGACCAGCCCCTATGAAACAATCGAGGTTCGTCCCGTCGGCGGCGCGCTTGGCGCCGAAATCCATGGCGTCGATCTCTCCTTGGACTTGCCGGACCGGCAATTCTCCGAGATCCGCGAGGTTTTCCGAGACAACGGCGTGATCTTCTTTCGGGATCAGAAGCTGACCCCGGAACAGCACATCGCCTTTGCCGAACGCTGGGCGCCGATCAACATCAACCGGTTCTTCACGCATGTCGAGGGCCATCCGAAGATCGCATTGGTGCTTAAAGAACCGGATCAGAAAAGAAACATCGGCGGTGGTTGGCACACCGACCATACCTACGACATCGAACCGGCGATGGGCTCAATCCTCTACGCCCATGAAGTCCCGCAGAGCGGCGGCGATACGATGTTCGCCAGCATGTATGCGGCTTATGAGACCCTTTCCGATGGACTGAAGCAGACCTTGAACGGCCTGCGCGCGCGCCATTCCAGCCGGCATATCTTTGGCCCCGCCCGGGCGGGGCGCAAGGACGACACGGTCGGGCGCATCAAGAACCCGGAACTGGCAAACCAGGACGCGGTGCATCCGGTGGTGATCACCCACCCACTTTCTGGTCGCAAATCGCTCTATGTCAATCCAAGCTTCACCTTGGGTTTCGAAGGCTGGACCGACGTCGAGTCAAAGCCGTTGCTTGATTATCTCTATGCCCATGCCAGCCAGCCGTCGTTCACCTGCCAGTTCCAGTGGCAGCCCGGCTCAATCGCCTTTTGGGACAACCGGGCGACTTGGCATCTGGCAGTAAACGATTATCAGGGGCAGCGCCGCCTGATGCATCGGATCACCGTCGCGGGAACGGCGCTGCATTAAACCACGATCGCGTTCGGCAATGCGCCCTACGCCAAAGCGGGCAGGGCGATCGGCCGCACGGTCTCATAGGCGCGACTGGCCGCCAAAACCTTGTCGTCACGGTTCATCGGCCCGACGATCTGCAATCCAGCCGGCAGGCCGTTCGAGCATAACCCGCAGGGAATGGTTGCCGCCGGGTGCCGCCCGAGGTTGAACGGATAGGAAAACGGCGTCCATCGGGTCCAGCGATCCATGCCCGAACCCACTGGTACTTCTTCGCCGACCTCGAAAGCCGTGATTGGCAAGGTCGGGGTCAGCAGCAAATCATATCGATCAAGGAATTGGTTAAGCTTGGTGCCAGCGGCCTCACGCTCGGCATTGGCGTCGAGATAGTCGTTCAAGGTGATCTCGGCGCCCTCAAGGCCAACCTGCCGGAAGCCCGGTTCCAGCACCGCCAGTTGTTCTTCGGTCATTGTGCGTTGCAAACGCGCCGCGCCGGTATACCAAAAGGTCCTAAACAGGTCGTGCTGGTCGCCGAGGCCGGGGTCTACTTCCTCCACATGGGCGCCCAGCGCGGTGAAGGTCTCGGCAGCCGCCTTGACCAGGGCAGCGATTTCCGGATCGACCTCAGCGTGGCCAAGATCCGGGCTGAAGGCAATCCGCCATCCCTTGACCGAAGCGCCAAGGCTGCCGCGCCAGTCCTCTCCCGTGGCTGGCAGTGCGTACCAATCCTTCGGGTCCGGCTCGGCCATCACCGTCAGCATCAACGACGCATCGGCGACGGTTCGGGTCATCGGGCCTTGATGCGACAGGCTGCCAAAGCCGCTGGCCGGCCAGGTCGGCACCCGTCCGAAGGTCGGCTTGATCCCGTAGATCCCGGTATAGCCGGCGGGCATGCGGATCGATCCGCCGCCGTCGGAACCGTGATGCAGCGCGCCCATGCAGGCCGCCGCCGCCGCCGCCGCGCCGCCGGAGGAACCGCCCGGGGTCTTGCTTGGATCCCAGGGGTTGCGGGTGATCCCAGTCAGCGGGCTGTCGGTTACCCCTTTCCAGCCGAATTCAGGGGTCGTGGTCTTGCCCAGCAACACCGCGCCATGGGCCCGAAGCTTGCCGACCAACGGGTGATCCTCATCCCAAGGCCCGTCCTCGCTGGAGCTCAGCGAGCCGCGCCGGGTCGACCAGCCCTTAGTCGCGACCAGATCCTTGATCGTGGTCGGCACCCCGTCGACCAGCCCGGCCGGCACCCCCTTGACCCAGCGCGCCTCGGAGGCACGCGCCGCCTCGAGCGCTCGGGCCTCATCGACCAGGCGAAAGGCGTTGAAGGTTCCGTCATATTTGTCGATCCGGACCAGCACCGCCTTGGTCGCCTCCACCGGCGACAGGGTTTTTTGGGCATAGGCATGCAGCAATTCGGTGGCCGAGAAGAGAGCAGGATCGGTGGTCATGAAAGGTCTCCATCGGCGGCTCGGGCCGGAGGCGGTGGGCCAGAGGCAAGAACAAAGACAAAAGCAGGGGACACGAGCTTAGGACGCTCGGATCGATGGGTAAAGCCTTGGGGAAAAGCGGCTGGGCAACGCTAACCGGTGGCCAACAGGCTCAATGAATGTCGAACAAGCCGTCGTTCTTCACTTCATAGGCCGCGACCATCAGCGTGCTCACCATCTCGCCACTCTTGGCGAAAGGCAAGATCAACCGCTCATAGGTCATGATCGCGCCGAAAATTCACCGCTATATATCCGCCAGCTAGGCTTGGAGCGGGTCCGTCGCAGGTTGGCGGGCTATGGGGTCGAATAGACGGGCTAGATTGTCCTGCGTCGTTGGCGCGGAGCGGTTCGGCTGGCGAATGATCTTGGTCAACCGGGATGTGCGTTCGTGAACAATGGGCCGAATATCGCTCGATTGACGGAACAGCACCAGATCCGCCTCCCGATGGTAGATAAAGCGATAGATGGCCTCGTGACTGATCACCGTGCAACCGTGCTCCAGCGCCAGTGTGACCCAATGCTCAACGCTGACGGCGCTCGGCAAGCCGTTGCGCACGGGCCGGATCATAGCTTCCACGCCAGACCCGGATAGACCGGCTGTTACGCTTCAATCCACGTGAGGTCGTGCTCGGCGCGCGCCGAAGCAACCGGCCAATCGCTCACAAGCTTGGAGCTGCGCATAATATCTTCCCATCGCAAAACCAGTCGAAACTGGTGTTTCTCTTGATCCGTCGATTTAAGGGACCCATTCCGCCATCCCCAGTCCAATCGATGGCGTGGCAAATATGCATCTCACCCATCCCAGAGCCACCGCCGGAGGAATGGATCCCGGCCTCTGCCGGGATAACGGTGGGAGATGTATTGATGGGGGGGGGAAATGATGCTCGCGAAAGCCGAGGTTCAGTTTTTCAGTTCCAGCGGTGGTCTTTCCAGCACTCCGCCACCATGGTCGCTCGGCGTGCAGGTGCTGGAGAACATCTGCTGGACCAGACTTTCCTTACATTGCGCCCACGGTCGTTCGACGCCGTCGCCGAATTCCTCCATGTAATAATACGTTCCGAAAATGATCGCGATCAGCGCCGCCAAAATCCACATATACCGGCCCATCACAGCCTCCGCGTTCCAGGGATAGGACCACCTGACAATTTGGTGCGCCTGGACAGTCGCGGAAGCCCCCTGTGCAAGGGCGACGTTAAGAGTCCCGCGCTTACTGCCACGCCTTATTGCGGCCAATCGTCGATATACTCGGCCAGCGACTCGTCCGGGACGTCGCGCTCCGACACCGCGCGGCCGCGCACCGATATGCCGGCCTCATGCACGGTCTCAGGGCGCCCGGAAACCAGCGGGTGCCACCAATACAGGTCCTTGCCCTCATGGATCAGCCGGTAGGCGCAGGTCGAGGGCATCCACGGCAGATCCTCGACTAGGCGCGGCGAAAGCACCACGCAGTCCGGGACAATTTCCTTGCGGTTCTCATAGTCACCGCAGCGGCACGATGTGCAGTCCAGCAACCGGCAGGCGACGGTGGTGAAATGCAGATCGTCGGTCAGATCATCTATCAGCTTGACCAAACAGCACTTGCCGCAGCCATCACAGAGCGATTCCCACTCCTTGGACGACATTTGCCTCAGCGTCCTGGTGCGCCAGAACGGTTCGGCGATGTCGTCCGTCACGAAGTCGGTCAGTCCCGGTAGCTGGCGTCGGTCTTGTCGAGGGTCCGCATCATCGCGGCGAACTCAAGCTGGCCGAAGCCGTCATCGTTGAAGGTATCGGCAAAGCCGTCGATTTCGTCGCCGGATTTGGTCGCGGTATTGTCGCCGAGCACGTCGAATGTACCCGCCGCGCCAGCATCGATCTGGATCTGACAGGCCCGCTCAAGACGGTAAAGTCTGAGGAAGGCGGCGGGGACGCTGGCGCCGACGGTCAAAAGCCCATGGCTCTTGAGGATCATCGCCTTGTGGTCGCCAAGCGAGTCCAGTAACCGCTCACGCTCGTCCAGGAACAGGCTCGGCCCTTCGTACTCGTGATAGGCCAGCCGCTTGTGGAAGGTGGTCGCGAACATGCTGATCGGCAGCAAGCCTTCCTTGACCCCGGCGACTGCCATACCCGCCCGGGTATGGGTGTGCATGACCACCTGGTTCTGCTCGGAATGCGCCATGTGGACAGCTGAGTGAATAACAAAACCCGCATGGTTCACGCCAAACGGCGTGTCGTCGACTATCTTGCCGTCCATATCGATCTTCACCAAGTTCGACGCAGTGATCTCATCATAGTTCAGCCCGAACGGGTTGATCAGGAAATGCGGTTCGGCACCGGGCACGCGCGCCGTCAGATGCCCGTAGATCAGTTCAGTCCAGCCGAAGTGATCGACCAGCCGGTAGGCGGCAGCGAGTTGAACACGAAGATCCCACTCGGCGTCGCTCAAATTCGAGCGGTCTACCTTGAAGTCAACTGGCAACTGATTCATCTGCATTCTCCCGTCATATTCTTGCCTGGATGCTGTCGAGCACTGGCAAGAGGTACACTCGAAACGCGGCCGGATTTTCACTCATTGGAAAATGCCCAACCTCCTTCATGATAATCGCCTCGGCGCCAGGAATACGATCGGCGGTGCGGATCGTCGCCTCCGGCGTGCACGAATAGTCATACTCACCGGTCATAAGGTAAACCGGACAAAGCGCGGTGTCGATACCGGCACTGTTAGCCGTATAGTCGGAGTCGGTGCGAAAGAAGTGCATGTCGCCTTTGAACACCCCGGTGCCACCCTGGTAGTAGTGCCAAAGCGTTTCCCAGCGAAATTCGTCGGGGCTTTGTGGCGCACAGAGGCCGGAGACCAAGCCGACGCAAAAATCGCCATTCACGAAATCCGGGTGATTCGTCCAGGAATTATCATACCACGGCGCCGGCCGGTCGGATCCTTCCAGACCAATCACTGCCTGCATTCTCTGGCTATGCTCGATAGCCAACCGGATCACCACCCGGCCGCCCATCGAGCAACCCATCACCACCGGTTTATCCAGCTCAAGCGCGTCGAGAAAAGCGATCACCACCGCAACGTAGAAATCGCTGGTCAGCAGGTATTCCTCGTCCTGCCAACCCAGCGGCGGGGTGGATTTTCCATGCCAGGGAAGGTCGAACGCGACGACCCGGAACCGGTCGGTCACCGCCGGGTCGCACATCAGATGGCGGAACTGGCTAGAATGGGCGCCGGCGGTATGCAGGCAAACCAGCGGTGTGCCTTGTCCGGCCTCCTCGAAATAGATCCGGTGATCGCGTCCGGCGATCGACAGTGTCAGATAGCGCCCGACGATCGGTTCCAGCTCAATCATCGCTGTTATCTCCAATCCGCGGGCGCCGCGGCGTCGCCAACACGTCTTTCACATAACGCAGATGCGAGAGCAGAACATTAATATCCCCCTCGACCCTACAATGGCCGAAACGGTTCATCGCAAAAATGTCCTGGAAACCCGGATCGGGATGGGGTTGCCAGAACTTCTCCCAGACAGTTTCAGGCGCGCGAATGGCGAAACTCCAAGCGCGCATGATGAACGGGCCCTCCTCCACACCGGCGATCCGGCCCTGGTCGACGGTGACGTGAAAGGTGCGCTCGCCGATCTCGATCAGGAATTCGGTGGACAGGCAGCGACCGCGACGGACAAGCCCGGGGTTGGCGTTAACTTTGGAGGCGAGCTGTTCGATCATCCGCCCACTGTAGCAGCGACCCTGCCGGGCTGGTCAATCGCCTGCCTGGCGGATATCGCGAGCCTCGGGTTGTTTGATGGCGTGGGTGCGCTCGAAATCATGAATATAATTGACGCGTCAGCGGCACCGGGGCGATGCAATTGACCAGGATGCCCCATGTCGCCAATTCCTTGTCCATCGCCTTGGTGAGCGCGATTACCCCGGCCTTGGAGGCGCTATAGGCGGACATGGCCGGGGTTCCGTCCTTGCCGGCGAGCGAGGCGATATTGACGATCCTGCCCCAACCTTGGCTGACCATGCCCGGCGCCATCAATTTTGAACACAGGAACCTGCCGGTGAGATTAACCTCCAACACCCGGTGCAAGATCGACCACCGGCACGCCGTCACCGATGATCCCGGCGCTGTTGACCAGAATATCCACCTTGCCATGCGCCGCGATAGCGCCGCCGAAGGCTGCGGTGATTTCCGCCTCGTTGCTGATATCAACCTTGCTGCCGGTCGCCGGCGTGCAGCGCCGGCAGGGCCCGCTCCATCGCCGCGCCATCAACGTCTCCCACAGCGCCACGCGACAATATCATCCGGGCGGTGGCCAGACCGATACCGCGCGCGCCACCAGTGATCACCGCCACCCGACCGTTGAGATCCCGCTGTGTCGGGATCGTGCCCGTAGTCGTGGTCTTGGCCGGGTCCTCGGCGCTGGTGAAACAGTCTATCAATACAATTTTTCCCTACGGCCGCCCCTATGATGAAGCGGTCACTCGTTGGCTAAACCGCGAACCTTGCCACCGCATCTGGGTTAAAGCTGAAGCCCATCCCCGGCCGGTCCGGGATGATAATATCGCCGTCGACCATCTCCATGCGCTCCTGGAACAGCTCGGTGAACCAGGGCATGTGCTCGGTGTAGTTCACGTTGGCGGCGGCGGCGCAAAGCTGCAAGCTGTGCTCGGTAAAGATATGCGGGCTGACCGGGATATCCAGAGCGGCGGCCATATTGGCGACCTTGAGCCATTCCGAGACCCCGCCGACCCGTTCCAGATCCGGCATCAGGATATCGGCGGAGCCGCGCTCCAGCATGTCCTGAAACCCATAGCGGGCGTATTCGGTCTCGCCGCTGGCGATCGGCGTATCCAGCGCGGCGGCGACCCGGGCCGAACCAGCGAGGTCATAGGCCTGGACCGGCTCCTCGAACCAGACGAGATTATATTTCTCCAGTCCCCGACCCAGGCGGATCGCGTGATTAACGGTAAGCCCCTGGTTGGCATCGGCCATCAACCCGATCGACGGTCCGATCGCCTCGCGCACCGCCGCCACCCGCTCCAGATCCACCGCGATCTCCGGCAGGCCGATACGCATCTTCACTGCCTTGAAACCCTCGGCGACAAAGCCCTTGGCCTCGGCCTGTAGTTCATCGATGCTCATTGAGGCCCAGAGCCCGCCACTGGCATAGGCCGGCACCCGGTCGCGCGCCCGACCCAGCATCCGGCCGACCGACATCCCCTGGGCCTTGCCCCGAATGTCCCAGCAGGCCCAATCGATGGCCGCAAGGCCGAAGATCGTCACCCCCTTATGGCCAAGGAAATTAATCTCCCGCCACATGTCGACGTAAAGCGTCTCGGTATCGCGCGGGTCTCGGCCAACGACAGTGCCGGTCAGCATCCGGACCATCGCCTCGAGCACCGGGATTTTATGGGCGCCAATGGTCCACAGGTAGCTCTCGCCGGCCACCCCCTCGTCGGTATCGAGCCAAACCAACAGCCCGGAAACCCCGGTGATCCGGTGGATCGAGGTGCCGATCGGAGCCGGAAACGGAATCTCGATGGCCTTGGTGCGGATGCCGGTGATCTTCATAGCGCGGTTCCCCTGCGGCGTGACGGGTTTGTTCAACCCTTATGGAACAGGGAACCGATGGCTAATTCAAGACCGATCCGAATGCTTGGCAGGCCAGCACTATGGCGACCACCACCCCGCTCACCGTCCACTGCTATCCCGTAAAAGCCCCCACCGCATCCCTGGATGATCCAGGATCCACGCCTGAAGCGGTTCGGCGTGACGGAAGGCGTTTTATATGGGCGCTGTATTGGTGTTGTTCCGCCATTTTTCGCTCACCACAGCCTGAGGCGTAGGTCCTGAAACAAGTCCAAGGATACGGATCTTGAGCAGGGCGGAAGCCTGAGGTCATTCGGTAGCTCAAATGGCGGATAATGCTAAAAAATAGCGACATATTACTGCTGTTTCTCCCCTATCGTTTATCGTGACCGTGCTCAGGTGTGGGTCCTGAGGCCTTCCCTCACGTAGGTTGAGGGCGCCAGGACGACGGGTGAGATTTTACCGGATACTAACGGGCGAAAGCCGGGGCCGCTTAACCCGTCCTCCAATCCGGCGACAAGCGCGAGAGCAACGCCTCGACCAGATCTTTATTGTCGCGCAACGCGGCGCTGGCCTCGACGGTGATCACGAAGGCTCCGGTCCGTTGATACGCGTGGCTGACCGCGTCAAGCGCATCGAACAGGCCGCCGGCCCCGGCAACGGCTGCAACCGATCTGGTAGCGGTGATAGGCCAATAAAGTCATTCCGCCGGCAGGGCGTTCAGCAGCAGCGTGCCGAAACCGACCATCTGCGGGCTGGTGCCGCGATAGGTTTGGATGGCCGACAGCACGCGTTTGGTTTCAGCGGCGGTGATCGGTGGCAGTTCGGTTGGGGCGGGGAGGCCGGTAAGGATTTTCGGCGCTGTATCGACGATGCGGTCGGCTATTTTCTCGCAATTCGCCAAGACCGCAGGATCGGACAGGCGGGGGCCAAGCACCACCGCGACATGGGCGAGATAGGCCGGCCAATGGGCGAGGATACGATACAGGCCGGGCACGAAAGCCTCGCCGGCCAGATCAGTTTCGAAGACATCGAGGACCGCGCGCCGATCCAGGTCCAGCGCCTCCCAGGGCACCATGGTGGGAAGTTGCGGCAAGGCGGTTAGCAGCGCTTGGCGACCCGGGGCCGGTTGGGTTCCAACCATTTCCGCCTGATCGGTCAACAGCCGGCGCATACAGCCAGCGAGCACCAGGTTAACCGGGCTGACCCGAGTGAAGGTTCGGCAGACATCACGGATCACCGCCTCGTCCTGACCAGTCACACCGAGGCTGCGAAGCGCCGGGCGGGAGATCGCCGGTAGTGGCGCCAACGCCGAGATATCAACATGGTTCCAACCGATATGCTGCACCGCGCCGGAGGCAAATCCCGGACGCATGATCCCCCAGATCCATTCCAGCAATCCCGGATAAGTGGCGAGATGGCGAAACAGCGAGGAAACATAGGGCGCCGCATAGGCCTGGCGGATCTCGTCATAGATATCGGCGACGACCCCGCTGGCCTCGCTTTCGGCCACTTCGCTCAAAATCGCCATCAGCCATCCCCGCACCGACCCACTCCGTGCGCCATGCTAGCGGAGACGTGGCGCACCCTGCTACCGTTACGTAGCGGGACGGGAGAATGACCATGACGACACCGGCGATCACTCTCAAGGGTCTCGACCATGTGGTGTTGCGGGTCCGCGACATCGAAGCGATGATGGCCTTCTATTGCCGCGTGCTCGGCTGCACCCTGGCCAAACATAACGAGCCGCTCGGGCTCTATCATCTTGATGCCGGTAGCTCGATGATCGATCTGGTCACCCTGGACGGCAAGCTTGGTCAGGCCGGCGGCGCCGGGCCGGGGGACGCGCTGGCGGCGGGTGGCCGCAATGTCGATCACATCGCGTTCAAGGTCTCGCCCTTCGACGGCGAGGCTATCCGGGCGCATCTGTCGACCCATGGAATCACCACCGGCGAGGCGGTCACCCGGTTTGGCGCCGAGGGCGACGGCCCGTCGATCTATCTCACCGACCCCGAAGGCAATGGGGTCGAGTTGAAGGGCATTTGAAGCCGGTTCAATCGAATGTGATGAACTATAATGCCGTTTCACCAACTCTGTCCGGCATCACGGCCCAATTCTTCCGATTCCTGGCAGTTTCAGCGCCGGTGGATTAATGTCGAGGCCAAAAGTCAGACCCAGGAGATTAACCTCCAACCCCTCCTCCAGCGCCAGCATCGCCCCCGCGAGCCCGCCAAGCGATAGCTGAAAACCGGTGCCGCTCGGGCTTCTGGCCACCGGGTTCCATCCGACCAAGTAGTCCTTGCCAATCGCCGTCGGCGGCAGGTCGACCCGCAAGGCAGGAACCTCGCGGGCGACGAAGGCGGTGAAGGTGTTGCTGTTCGGTCCCGGCCAGACGGTATAGCGATCGTTATAGGGATAACGTTTTCCGGCCGCCTCGATTTGGTCGATCAGCGCCTCGACCTCGGGGCCGCAAAAATCAGCCAGGATCTTCGGTTTTGAGCCGAACCAAAAGGCGTCGGGCACCCCAGGGGCAACCCGAACCGCGTCGGAGCCATGGCGCACACCCCAACCGATCACCTCATGGCGGACATAATACTCAGCGCCCCGGCGCTTGGTGACGATCCAGGTATGCACCCCGAACGCCCCGCGCCATCCCCAAGCCCTGCCGGCATAAATTTGAACCACCGCATCGAGCTCAACCTTGGGATCCGGCGCCTGCAGGCTGCTGTCGCGTCGAGCCTCACTCCAGTGCAAGGCACCCTCCGCTGTTCGAATTCCAAAGCTTATTGCAAGCGGGGCAACGAGCGTCACCAGGATGGCAAAAGCCGCGCGCCTTGCCCAAACCACCCAAGATCGGCGACGACCAGCACGGTTTTTCGCTCCTCGCATCCCGGATCATAGGAGGGGGAATCAAAAAAGCGCAAGAGAGCGCCCAAGGCGGTAGCTTTTTATGTTCTTGAGAAAACCCCGTGGCGGATCCACAGTTAGAAAGTCGCCCGGCCACCGTCCACGCCCCAGGCCGCATCGAAGAAACCAATCTGTAACGCCCGGCGTTCGTCCCGCAAGACCATGCCGCCACGATGGACGCCAAGGGTATCGAACAGGACACACCGACCCGGCGGCCCGGTGATAATCCGCTCCTTTGACAAAACCGCCGATTCCATTTCCGAACCGGGCAGGATGTCCCCGCCGAAGGTTGCCCGCTGGCGCAGAGGGTTGGGCAGCGCCATCAAGTCGATCGGCTCATCGATCCAGTCTTGCTTGCACAGAATATGCGTGGCGATCCGGTCGAGACTGTCATCAAGATCACGCCGATGCGAGCCGGGAATATAGCCAAATGCCCCGGCTTCGAGACCCTCGACCTCGGAAACAAACAGGGTTAGCTTGATACTGTTCGTCGGGACGTCAAAATGCAGACCAACCGTCGCCGGGTCTGGAAAATCCGCGATGGTTTGGCGCTGGAACGCGGCGTTTTCAGGTGTCGAGTAGCGCAACGACGCCTTGACGTAGAGGGTTTCAGCGGCCAGTTGGGTTTTGGCGATCGCCAACAGATCGAAGCTTCGTATCAGCTCAAGACAGATCGCGCCAATCCGCCCCGCCCCACCATCGTCGCAGCCCGGCGCTAGTGCAATTTGGAGCGATGCCTCGCCGGCCAATTTGAGTTGCTCGATCCGCTCATCAACATAACCCAACAGCGACTGGTTCGAACCGGCGTCCAACTGGAGCGGAACGACGCCATGCTCGCTAAGTGTATTCACCATGCCGGTACCCGGAGCCGACGGTCGAAACAAATGGTCACCCAGTCGTTCGGCCACCAGATTTCGCGCTTCCGCGTGCGCCGCCCGTACGACCTCCGCCCGTTCGGCACGGATTTGCTCGGTAAATGGCGCATAGGCCGGATGCGCGTCATAGTCGATAACCGGCAGCCGCATTGTCCCTCTCACAGGTGCTGATCGCGCATTCTTGCGAGATTGACAAACGCCCCAATCAGCACGACTAATTATTACTCTGAATCACGGCTGAGATCCAGGCCCCAAGCCAATAGCCCATCGCTTTTATCTTACCCCAATGCTAGGAAGATCCAGGGCCTCATCCTTCGAGGCTGGCGCTGATCCGGCGCCCAGGAACCCACACATGCCGTCACCTCTCGCCCACCTCATGGACGCCCTTAGGGCCAGTCCACTCGGTCAGGAGCCGGATTTCCGGCGCCTCTGGACTGCGTCGATCTTCAGCGCCGCCGGCATGGCCGGTGAACAGGTAATCCTGGGCCTATTGGTTTACCGGATCACCGGTTCCTCGCAATGGGTCGGGATCTCGCTCGCCGCCTATTACATGCCGTTGTTCATCGCCGGAACGCTTGCCGGAGCGGTGGCGGATTGGATGGACCGGCGCCGGTTGCTCAGGATGTTGGAACTTGGTTTCATCATCGCCCAACTCGGCGTCGCCGGCGCTCTGGCGGGGGGTCTCGATGCCCTTTGGATGATCATTTCCGCCAGCGCGATGCTTGGCGCGCTCCGGGCGATGCAGCAGCCGGTCCGGGTCAGCTATGCATTTGATCTGATTGGCGGCAAGACAATCGTCACCGCGATCAGCACGCTTAACCTCGGCTTGCGATCCGGTCAGTTCGTCGGATCACTTACGGCCGGCGGCGTCATGGAAGCGTTTGGCGCACCGGCCGCGTTCCTGACCCTGGCGACCGGCCACACCGTCGCCTGGTTGCTGGTCGGCAGATTGCAAAGCCCAGGCCGGGCGTCGGTAGCAGCGGCGGAGCGGGCGCCGATCCGCCGCAATCTGATGGAGTATTTGGACGAACTTCGACGCAACCGGATCCTGTTGATGCTGGTCCTGCTGACAGCCTCGGTGGAAATGTTCGGGTTTTCCTTCCAGACCGGCTTGCCGCAACTCGCAGCCGGGCGCTTTGATGTCGGCGCCGATGGCCTGGGTCAGCTCCAGGCGGCAAGGGCGGCCGGCGGCGTCGCGGCGAGCTTGATTTTAACCTTGGGCCTGACCTGGTTGGCCCGATCGGGTCGGGCTTATCTCGGGGTGATTGTCCTGTTCGGTTTTGGTCTGCTGGCAGTATCCGTCTCCCACCATTTTAGCTTAGCCATGGCGGCGCTGTTTCTCGTCTCGGGCATGGCGACGGCTTCGGATATTCTGACTCAATCGATGCTGCAACTTAGTGTGCCGAACGCGCTGCGGGGGCGCGCCATGGGCGCCTGGTCGCTGGCCATCGGGATCTCGCCAGTTGGTCAGATGGAGATGGGGTTTCTGATCGGCTGGCTCGGCCTCAGCACCGCTTTTGCGATCAATGGTAGCGTGTTGATCGCCATCGCCCTGGTAGTCGCGATTACGGTGCCTAGTTTGCGTAAATTGTGAGCGCCAGTTACGCGTCGAATCCCCAGCCTTAATCCAGGGTCCACGCCTCTATTTCGCCTCGAAAACCAGATAGGTCCGGGTCTCGATGCTTTCGCGCGGCGGCATGTCGGATGTTTCGTCTGGGTGGATGAAGGCGCCATGCGGGGTGAACCTGGCGCGACCATCGTCAATGCTGTCCCAGCCCTTGATCAGGATCACCTCGTCGGGGGTCATCTCGGACGCATAATACCAGCGATGTCCCTCGCCGCGCGCCAGTTGGTAGATCTCGCCAACACGATCGGGAAAGCGCTGGTCGGTGGCGATCAAATCCTCAGCCGGAATGCTGGATGAATCCGCCAAGGCCAGCGGTGAACGCTTGACCGGCCCGGTGATCGGCCGCCAGACATTTACCTGGATGATCCGGCCGCCAGAGGAAAGCATCCGCTCGACCTCGGCCTCGCCCAGGGTATCTTTGGCCCGTTGCGGGCCGGATTTAACTGTATAGTCGGCATGCACACGGTCCGCCGGGCGCCGCGTACCGTCAGGATTATTCGCCCCACTCGTACCGCTGGAGCGCCGGGTGTGATCAAAAATCGTCACCGCGTCGGCGCCGGTCATCGCCATCAGCATGGTCTTCAGTTCAGGATTATAGTCGTTCTCGATCAGATCATCGTCATGTAGATCGGCGACCTTGCTCGGGTGGTGGCGCAGCTCGAAGCCATTCACATCCATCGACAGATCATCCGCGATATCGCGCATATCATGGATCGCCGCTGGCAGTTGCTCGGTCTTGAAGAACACCTTGGGTTGACCACCGGTGACCCGCGAACTTTCAAAATACGGTTTGGTGCCCTGGCGAACCATATAGCAGAGATCCGCCGTCACGACGTGATCCAGCTGAGTAGTTTCGACGCGCGCGTTTACCTGGCTCATGCCGGGGTTCCCTGTTCATTCAGCTGATCGGAGAATGGCGGTTCCGATGACGAATTTTAATGCCGGATCGGCGAAGACAGCCGGTCCATTTTAGCAATAATGCCGAAAATTGGCCGGGATTAGTATACCCCAGCCATTACTCCTCCGGCGGCAGCAATTTGTTCTTGAAGCGTTTGGCGAAACCGATCGGGTCATCCAACGGATTGCCCTCGGCCTTGGTGTCGCGAAAGCTTTCGGCCAGGTGACGACCGGCATTCTCGACCTTCGGGGCGGCCCGACGGTAGGCGGTCTCAGCAGTATCGACGGCTTTACGCCGCAACGCCGGGTTCGCCGCCAACCGGCGCGCACCCTCCAAGAGAAGC
The DNA here is from genome assembly GCA_937776645.1 of uncultured Alphaproteobacteria bacterium. GTDB lineage: Bacteria > Pseudomonadota > Alphaproteobacteria > Thalassobaculales > Thalassobaculaceae > JADHLJ01. The sequence continues at coordinate 60,316 of CALMRI010000045.1, forward strand.
CGTCGCAGGATCATCCTTGCCCCCCCATCCGCATCGCCTCAGCCTTCGCTCAGGAGCGCCCGGCGGCTGTCAAGAAACTCCTCGAAGGCCGCTACCGCTACATCCAGATCCGCCGGGATCATCGGCAAGGACAGATTCATCATACCGCGTCGGGCGTGATAAACACCTGATTTGATCATATCGAGATGCAGCAGGTCGCGCTTGCGATTACCAATCGGGTCGGCGATTGGCCTGACAATCGGATCGGCGCGGAAATGCACGGTGTTCATCGAGCCGATACCGCTGATCTGCATTGGCAGGCCGCGCTTGGAGATCGCCTGGTTCAAGCGATCGCGAAAACTATCTCCCATGGCGTTCAGGGTCAAACAGGCCTCTGGCGTGAACAATTGCGTGAGGCCGGCCAAGCCCGCCGTCATCGTCATGGTGTTGTTGTTGAAGGTTCCTGCATGGGGCCAGGCAGTGGCGTTGCGCGGGTCGAAACCACCCATGATGTCGGCCCGGCCGCCGAACGCACCGAAGGACACACCGCCGCCGAGATATTTTCCCAAGGTGATCAGATCCGGCGTGATCCCAAGCGCGCCGTGCCGGCCGCCGGGGGCCAACCTCGAGGTCATCACCTCATCGAAAATCAGCAAAGCCCCGGTCTCGGTCGTTGCCTCGCGCAAGGCTCCGAGAAATTCCGCCGAGGCCGGGATGCAGCCACCGGAACCCATCATCGGTTCGACAATGACGCAGGCCAGTTCCTCGCCGGCCGTGCGGATCGCCGCTCTGGCCGCATCGGCGTCGTTATAGGGCACCAGGATCACGTCGAACGGCGCATTGACCGGCGACGGCGCGGCGAAATACAACACCCCGCCGTGATAACCGCCCTGCATCGCCATCACCTTCGAGCGCCGGGTAAAGGCGCGGGCAGACCCGAGCGCCATCAGATTGGCCTCGGTTCCGGAATTGGTAAAGCGCACCAGCTCCAGCGCCGGGAAACGATCGACCACGGCCCGGGCCAGTCTCGCTTCCATCAAATTAGGCCCGCCCAGCACGATGCCATCACGCACCGCCGTCTCGATGGCGTTCTGGATGATCGGGTTGTCGTGCCCATAGATGCCGGCGGTATATTCCCCCAAGAAATCGACCAGCCGGTGACCATCGGCATCAACCAGATGCGCGCCCTCCCCCGTGGCGAAGGCCAGCGGATAGGGGGCGTAGTGCAACACGGTTCGGGTATTGCCGCCCGGCATGACCTCGGCGGCGGCCCGGTGGGCGGCGGCGCTATTCGGGGTGCGGGCGCGAAAATCTTCCTCGGCCTCGCCATAGGCGGCTTCGAGATCGACATTGGCAAGCAGGGTACTCATGATCGTGTCCTTTCTTATCCCGATACGGCCCAGGCCTTATCGGATACGGTCCGGAAACAACATCGCTAAGCCCTCGACCGAAGGCTCGGCGATACCGCGTTCGGTGATTAGTCCGGTGACCAATCTCGCCGGTGTTACATCGAAAGCGGGATTGGCGGCCGGGCTGTTCTCAGGCGTGATCAGCACCGTCGCGATGCCGCCATCGTCAAGCCGGCCGGTCATCCGCGTCACTTCCTCGGCCGCGCGTTCCTCGATCGGCACGTCGCGCACCCCATTCTCGATGGTCCAGTCGATGGTCGGCGAGGGCAGCCCAACATAGAACGGCACCCCATTGTCCTGCGCCGCCAACGCCTTCAGATAGGTACCGATCTTGTTGCACACGTCGCCCGCCGCCGTAGTCCGGTCAGTACCGGTAATCACCATGTCGACCTGGCCATGCTGCATGAAGTGGCCGCCGGCATTGTCGACGATGACCGTGTGCGGCACCCCGTGGTTGCCCAACTCCCAGGCGGTCAGGCTGGCGCCCTGATTGCGGGGCCGGGTCTCGTCGACCCAGACATGCACTTGGATACCGGCATCATGGGCCATATAGATGGGCGCCGTCGCGGTGCCCCAATCGACGGTGGCCAGCCAGCCGGCATTGCAATGGGTGAGGATATTGACCGGCCCGCCCTTGGTCTTTTTCGCCGCCAGCGCCTGGATCACCGGCAACCCGGCGACGCCGATGCCGCGATTGATCGCCACGTCCTCTTCGCAGATCGCTGCGGCCAGGGCCAAGGCGGCGGCGGCGCGGTCCGGCGGCGGAAGAGGCGAAAGCCGAGCCCGGGCGCTATCCAGGGCCCAACCCAGGTTCACCGCCGTCGGCCGGGTCACGAATAAACGCTCATAGGCCGTCAAGAGCCCGGCATCGGAACTGTCCTGGCGCATCGCCAGCCACATGCCATAACCGGCAGTGGCGCCGATCAGCGGCGCGCCGCGCACCAGCATCACCTCGATCGCGTGGGCTGCCTCGGCCAGCGTGGTCAGTCGCACGATCTCGAACAGGTGCGGCAGCTTGGTCTGATCAATGATCTCGACCGATTCGGCATCCTCGGCGAGCCAGATCGTCCGGGTAGCCTGGCCGTTGACCTTCATGATGTCGGATCCGCATTAGGGACTACTGCGGGATGGTACCGTGCGCGGCGGGGGGATTTGAATGCCTGATGTCAGATAAGATTCGGTGGATGGCGACATTGATCACGGGGGGTGGTAAATACTGACTTTATCCCGCACGCAGACAGGACGTTCCCCATGATCCCCCGCTATTCCCGCGCCACCATGACCAATATCTGGGAACCCGAGAACCGGTTTCGCATCTGGTTCGAGATCGAGGCGCATGCCTGCGACGCCCAGGCCGCGCTCGGGGTGATCCCCGTCGAGGCCGCAAAAGCGGTTTGGGAGCGCGGCGGTTTTGACGTGGCGCGGATCGACGAGATCGAGGCCGAGGTCAAGCATGACGTGATCGCATTTTTGACCAGCCTGGCCGAGCATGTCGGCCCGGAGGCGCGCTTCGTCCACCAGGGCATGACCTCCTCGGATGTGCTGGATACCTGTTTCTCGGTACAGTTGACCCAGGCCGCCGACCTTCTGCTGGCGGATCTGGACGGTCTGTTGGCGGCGCTGAAGCGTCGGGCCTTCGAGCATAAATTGACACCGACGGTTGGGCGCAGCCACGCCATCCATGCCGAGCCGACGACGTTCGGCGTCAAGCTCGCCGGCTACCATGCAGAGTTCACCCGCAACCGCGAACGACTGATGGCGGCAAGGCGCGAGGTTGCGACCTGTGCTATTTCCGGGCCGGTCGGCACTTTCGCCAGCATCGACCCCCGGGTCGAGGAACATGTCGCCGCAAAGCTTGGCTTGATCCCGGAGACGGTTTCGACCCAGGTGATCCCGCGCGATCGCCACGCAATGTACTTCGCCACCCTGGCGGTGATCGCCAGCTCGGTGGAGCGGTTGGCCGTGGAGATCCGCCATCTGCAGCGCACAGAGGTCCGCGAGGCCGAGGAGTTCTTCTCCGCCGGTCAAAAGGGTTCCTCCTCGATGCCTCATAAGCGCAACCCGGTGCTGACCGAGAACCTGACCGGCCTGGCCCGGCTGGTGCGCGGCCATGTGATCCCGGCGCTGGAGAATGTCGCGCTCTGGCACGAGCGGGACATCTCGCATTCCTCGGTCGAGCGCAATATCGGACCGGATGCAACCATCGGCCTCGACTTTGCGTTGGCCCGGCTGACCGGCGTGGTCGACAAGCTGATCGTATATCCGGAGAACATGCAGGCCAATTTGGACAAGCTCGGCGGTCTAATTCACTCACAGCGGGTGCTCCTGGCGTTGACCCAGAAGGGTATGAGCCGCGAGGATTCCTATGCGGCCGTTCAGCGCAACGCCATGCCGGTCTGGCTTGAAGGCAAGGACTTCCTGGCGCTGCTAAAGGCCGACCCAGCGGTCCGCGCGCATTTGGACGAGGCTGAGATCGAGGCGTTGTTCGACATGGGCTTCCACCTGAAACATGTCGACACCATCTTCACCCGGGTCTTCGGCAAGGCCAAGCTGGCACGGGCGGCGGCGGAGTAGGCCCGGCTCATCTCAATCCGACTCGTCTTCATCTTTTGAACCGATGACGATACCGGAAAGTTTTTGAAAGACCTTGAAGACCGCGCTATCATCCTCTCGGCCAAAACCGGCAGCGGATGCGGCAAGGAATTGTTGATGCGCCGCCGCGGTTACCGGCAGCGGAAACGACAACGCCTGACCGGTTCCCAACACAATGCCGAGATCCTTGACGAAGATGTCGACGGCACTGAGCGGCGTGTAGTCGTTTTCTAGAATATGCGGCACCCGGTTTTGCCACATCCAAGACGAACCGGCCGAGCCGGAGATGACCTCGTACAAAACTTTGGGATCGACCCCGGCACGGACACCAAAAGCCATCGCCTCGGCGGCGGCGGCGATGTGCACACCGGCCAGCAACTGGTTGACCGTCTTCACCGTTGAGCCGACGCCATGCTGGTCGCCGAGCCGGTGTACGGTGCCGGAGATCGCCTCCAGCACCGGCCCAGCGGCATCGAAGGCGGCGGCCGGACCGGACCCCATCACCGACAGCCGGCCCTCACGCGCGCCGGCGGCGCCGCCACTAACCGGTGCGTCCAACATCTCGATACCGTGCGCGGCCAATCGGGCGGCGCAGGAGCGCGCGAAATCCGCCGGTATCGTGCTGCTTTGCAGGATCACCGAGCCCGGCGCCAACCCCTCGACAGCGCCGTTCTCGCCGAACAGAACCGCCTCGACCTGTTTGGCGTTGACCACCAAAACGATCACCACCGGGCACCCCTGAACAGTCCGCTTTGGCGAGGGTCCCGAAGTACCACCGGCATCGACCAGGGCGTCCACGGCCTCCTGGCGTACATCAAAGCCGCGAACATCGAATTGCCGCTCGACCAAGGTCAGGGCAACGCCCATGCCCATCGACCCCAAACCCAATACGCCGACGGTTCTATTCTGGCTCATCACATTCTCACCTTGATTTTACCTAGCCCACATAGCAAGCCACTGGCCCACTCTTCCGATCAGGCACTTTGATCCGCCATTGGCTTAGTACATGTGTTGGCCGCCATTGATCGACAGGGTCGAGCCGGTCACGAAGCCGGCATCGTCGGCAACCAAGAAAACCACGCCTCGGGTGATCTCCGAGGCCTTACCAAGACGTCCGACCGGGATACCGGCAACAATCTTTTCCAAAACATTATCCGGCACGGCGGCGACCATATCGGTGTCCATATAGCCCGGCGCAATGGCGTTGACCGTGATGTTGATGCGGGCGCCTTCTTGGGCCAGCGCCTTGGTGAAGCCATGGATGCCCGATTTGGCGGCGGCGTAATTCACCTGGCCGTATTGGCCGCCCTGGCCATTTATCGATCCGACATTGACCACCCGGCCAAACTTGCGGGCCCGCATACCGTCAATGGTCGCGCGGCACATGTTGAAACATGAACCCAGATTGGTGTCGATGGCCTCTTGCCACATGTCATGCTCCATCTTTTGAAGCGTGCCATCGCGGGTGATCCCGGCATTGTTGACCAGGATATCGATCGAGCCTACTTCAGCCTCGACCTGTTTTACACCAGCAGCGCAGGCAGCAAAATCAGAGACATCCCATTTATAGGACGGGATCCCGGTTTCCTCGGTAAACGCCTTGGCCCGCTCATCGTTGCCACCATAGGTGGCGACCACCGCGTAGCCCTCTTCCAACAACGCAATGCAAACCGCCTTGCCAATACCCCGGGTTCCGCCGGTAACCAATGCCACGCGCGCCATTGAAGGCCTCCGTTGGTAACGCCCCAATCCGGGCTTGCCAGTGGGCAGACGGAACGCCAAAATCGGTCAACCTGGCCCTGGCCTCGGGTATCTGCGCTGCCCTGTGATGTTTGTTCTACTCAGCCCCGCTCGATACACATGGCGACCCCCATGCCGCCGCCGATGCAAAGCGTTGTCAGGCCCTTCTTGGCCCCGCGCCTTTGCATCTCGTATAGCAGGGTGATCAGCACCCGGGCGCCCGACGCGCCGATCGGGTGGCCCAGCGCAATCGCGCCGCCATTGACGTTGACCTTGTCGGTGTCCCAACCAAGCTCCTTGTTCACCGCGCAAGCCTGGGCGGCGAAGGCCTCGTTGGCCTCGATCAGATCAAGATCATCAGCAGTCCAGCCGGCACTGGCCAGGGCTGCCCGGCTGGCCGGGATCGGCCCGCTGCCCATGATCGCCGGATCGACACCCCTGGTAGCGAAGGAGGCTATACGGGCCAGCGGCGTAATCCCCCGCTTGGCGGCATCTTTCTCGGCCATCAGCACCACGGCAGCGCCGCCATCGTTGATCCCCGAGGCATTGCCCGCCGTGACCGTCCCCTCCTTGGTGAAGGCCGGGCGCAGCTTAGCCAGCGCCTCGATGGTGGCGCCGTGGCGCGGATGCTCGTCGGTGTCGACCACCGTCTCACCCTTGCGGGCCTTGATGGTTACCGGGACGATCTCATCGGCGAACCTGCCGGCCTTTTGCGCCGCCTCGGCCTTGTTCTGCGAGCCGAGGGCAAATTCATCCTGCTGCTCGCGGGTGATCTGCCATTGCTCGGCCACGTTCTCGGCGGTGTTGCCCATGTGATAGCCGTTGAAGGCATCCCAGAGGCCGTCGCGGATCATCGTATCGATCAGGGTCAGATCGCCCATCTTCTGACCGTTCCGCAGGTGCTGGGCATGCGGCGCCATGCTCATGCTCTCCTGGCCGCCCGCGACGACGATCGAGGAATCGCCGGCACGGATCGCCTGTGAGCCAAGCGCGATAGCGCGCAAACCAGAGCCACAGACCTGGTTGATGGTAAGTGCCGTGCGCTCTTTCGGGATACCGGCGGCGACCGCGGCTTGACGCGCCGGGTTCATGCCGGCGGCGGCTGTCAGCACCTGCCCGAGGATCACCTCATCCACCGCGTCTGCGGGAACACCAGCGCGGGAAAGTGCTTCACGGATCGCGATCTCTCCAAGCTCGGCGGCCGTCAGCACGCTCAACCCGCCCCCGAAGGCCCCTATTGCGGTGCGCGCGGCCCCGGCGATGACGACGTTGGTCATGGTTCGCTCCTCTAGAAGTCCTGTTGTCGGTTTGATCGTGCAAACAAGCCGAGCACATCACAAAAATGTTGCGCCGCACGATTATGTTTACATTGCACGATGTTCACACTCGTTCCTGCTGTCCTATGGGGCCGCAACAATCTCCGGCCAGCCCGGTGTCAAGCTGTTCTCAATAGGTATAGTCATCCGCGCCCAGTAGGGGGAATGCGCTCATCACATGCGGCGGCTCGACAGGGTCCGCCTGGCATAGCTGGGTCTTTTCGATCTCAGCGTAATTTGTGGTGCCCAGCAGGCCGAGCGCCAGCATCGTTTCCTCCTCCAGTAATTCCAGCATCCGCACCACACCGGCACTGCCGCCAGCCGCCAGGCCATAGCACAACATCCGGCCGATGCCGACCAGATCAGCGCCCAGCGCGATCGCTTTCACAATGTCGGTGCCGCGAGAGAAACCGCCGTCCACCGCGACGGCACATCTGCCGGCAACCACGTCGACGACCTCCGGCAGGACCGCCGTGGACCCCAGCCCATGATCAAGTTGCCGACCCCCATGGTTGGAGACATAGACCATGTCCACGCCGTGTTCGACAGCGAGGCGGGCATCCTCGGCGGTGGCTATCCCCTTCAGCACGATGGGGAGATCATAGAGTTTTTTATAGCGCTCGATGTCTTTCCAGTTGAGCGCCGCCTGCCAGTCGGCGCCCCCGCCGGTGCGCCAGGGCTTGACGAAGCGGTTGGCGATATCGCGCTCGCGGCGGCTGTAATTGGCGCTGTCGACGGTCAGGCAAAAAGCGTCATAACCGGCATCGATCGCACGTTTCACATAGCCATCCAGGAAATCGTCACCGCCGCGCTTATAGAGCATGGCGATATTGAACCCGTCCGCCGCCTTGGCCACATCCTCCAGCGGGATAGTGCTGACCGAGCTTAGCATCAGAGCGCAGCCGAACTGGCTGGCGGCCCGCATCGCCGCGACACCGCCCTCGGGATCGAAACTCTCCAGCGAACCGATCGGCGCCAGACAGATCGGCAGCCGCATCTTGTGACCCATCACCGTCGCACTTGGATCGGCGCCCCGGACATCGCGCAGCACCCGGGGGCGAAAGGCGATCGAGTCCAGAGAGCTACGGTTGCGCTTCAAGGTGGTTTCGGTCTCGGTGCCGCCACGCAGATAATCCCAGGTATTCCGACCAAGGCCTTGCGCGCGCCGCGGCGACTATCTCGTGCAGGGTCTGGAACTTAAATCGTAGGTCCTGGGCGTGCTTTTCCTCGGGAGTTTCATCGCCATTCATGTTTTCATCTCCAACCAATCCACCATTATCTTCCAGGCTCGTTCGCGGGCTGTCTCGCTGACCACCATACCGATATGGCCAAGCGCGATGCGCGCCTGTGTTGAGTCCGGCAATGCCGCCGCCAGGGCCGAGCCGCCGACGCCGGAGGGACAATCCGGTCCCGCGACGGGATCAACGACAAACAGGGCATGGTCACCGCCGCCGGCGACACCGGCCGCCCGGCGACCTGCCATGTGCCGGCGGCTGGCGTGTTGGCGCCATACCAACCGAACAACGCCTCCCGGGCAACCGACACCACGAGGGGCACCCCGTCATTGATCCAGTCCTCAAGCGCCACGAACGCTTCAGCCTGTGCTCCCTTCATATCCATCTCGGCGAACTTCAGGAACTTGCGTACCACCAACATCGGGTCGGAAGCGTAAAACATCGCCTGGATGATGTCGGTTGGAAGCGTACCGAACGCATCCATCGTCCCGCCAAGCGCTGCTTCTGACGCCAAAAAAAACGCCGGGCCGGGGCCGGCATCGGTTGAAAAATCCCAGGGGGTCGCCATCAGAACAAGCGACGGGATGTCGGCGTGACGCCGCTGCGCCAGAGCCAGAGCCAGCAGCCCGCCCATGCAATAGCCGACCAGCCCGGGCCGGGCGCCGGTCCTCTCCAGGATGACATCCAGCGCGCCCTCAAGACGTCCGGCGATGTAATCGGTCAGGGTAAAGTCGTGCTCCTGCTCGCCTGGTTCCCCCCAATCGACGACATAGGGCGCAAAACCAGCCTGATCCAGATACTCCAGCAGGCTGCGCCCGGGCGCGATGTCGAGGACATAATAGCGGTTAATCAGGGACGGCACGATCAACAACGGTCGCCCGATCCCGTCGCCATAGAGCAAAAGCCGGGTCGTACCCTCGCTCCAGACCAAGTTCGGGGGGTCCTGTGAACGTTGAAAGGGATGACGACGATAGGCGAGGATGCCGTCCAGAAGGGTTGCAATACGCGTCTCTATCTCACCGTCCATCGCCGCCAGGAACGCGGCCCAGGCTTGGTCGCCGCCGGCGCCTTGGCCAATCTGATCTTGCCCGGATCGGCCCGAATCCGATTGACGGGCGTCAGGTTGGTAGAGATCGATTTGGCCGCCTTGTCCGAGCAGGACGGCGAGATCCTCCCGCAGGCGTTCCCCCCGCTGGCGGGTTTGCGGACTCCATGGCGGCGAGCCGTGCCTCAAGCTCGCGGACGCGGCGCGTGAGCTCGTCCAACTCAACATCGCCGTGCCCAGATGGAGCGCCAGCGGTCTTGGGCCCAACCGAGGGGAGCCTATCAGAGGTGGGGTCTCTGGCTGAGGTTTCCCGTGTTTCGGTCCCCTTGGTCGGCGAGGCGGCGGCGGTTGCTTCGGCGGTCGGCTCATCGCCGGACGGCAATCCGCCGGGCGAGGTCATCGATCCAGGCGGGGCCCCGGCGGCCACCCAGAAGCGCGACCATTGCTGCAAAACCTCGTTGGATTGTCCATCCCGCGCCATGGCGCTGAGCTGGTCCTGCCACAGGTCGATGAAACGACGCGCCAAACCCGCCGGGTCCTTTCGATAGGTCATTCACTTTTCATTCCCTGACGCCATATGGCCTGCTCAAACTGCTCTGGGATTCTGCCTTCTCGGCCATCATTTCGCAACGCATCACTCCTGGTAACGTGGATTCGCCTTGCTTTTTCAGCTCTGCCATTGCAAAGCAACACGTCGCGGCGCCCGTTATGATGTCATAAAGTCGGACACCATGTCCGTGGGCCGCGCGATAATAGGGCAGTGCACGAACGGGAACGAGTGGGACGGGACCATGGCAGGCTCTGATAAATCGACGACAACCAAACGAGCCGGGACGAAACAGCGGAACGCGGCGAACGGCAAAGCCAACGATCCGAACTCACCCGACGTCACCACCATCAAAAAATACGCCAATCGACGGCTCTATAACACCGCCACCAGTAGCTATGTCACGCTTGACCATCTCTGTCAGATGGTTAAGGACGGAGAGGACTTCGTCGTTTATGACGCCAAGACCGGAGAGAATATTACCCGCTCGGTGCTCACCCAGATCATCGTTGAGGAGGAATCCAAGGGGCAGAACCTGCTACCGATCGGGTTCCTACGGCAACTGATCGGGTTCTATGGCGATAGCCTGCAAATGGTGGTACCGCGCTATCTCGATCATGTGATGTCGACCTTCTCGGAAAACCAGGATCGCACTCGCAGCCACATGCAGGATGCCTTGGGGGAGTTGTTTCCGTTTGGCCAGTTCGAGGAGTTGAGCAAACAGAATATGGCGATGTTCGAGAGCGCCTTGAGCATGTTCAACCCGGCCTCCGCCGCCAATCCAAAGCCTCCGGCGGCGTCTTCATCCACCGAGGCCCCTTCTGCTGAGCCCAAGTCCGGGCCCACCCCCGAGCGTCCTCCCGAACCCTCCCCTAAACCAAACGCCGGGGCGGAGCTCGCTGGAACCTTGGATCCACTGAAAATGATGCAGAACCAGCTCGATTTCCTGCAGCAACAACTTCGCACGATGACCAGTGGCAAGCCCGACGACCGTTCTTCATAGCCGGTTAAGCCGCCCCGGGAGCAAGGCCATTAGCCAATCTGCTGCAACAGAGCGAACCGGTGCGCGGCTCGAAAATGGCCGCCGGCCTTATTTCTGTAAAATATTGACGATTTCGCGCAACTGGGTCCGGGCCCGCAATAAATAAAACCCCAGCGAAGCCAGATGGCTCGGTACGAATGCCCCGTCCGGCGCCCCGTTGACCACGACGACCGGATCCAGGCTCGCCGCCTGCCGCAACGAGTCCAGCATTCTTGCCCAGGATGCCGACAGCTCTCGATCGACAATCACTTTATCAAAATCCCGCCCCATCTCACGCAGCAGCAAATAGTAGGCATAGAGCCGGCCCTTGGTTGCATAGAAGATATCATCGACCCTTGTATCTATACCCCATCCGCCCGCCAGGGTCAGATGCTGGTCGATGATCGCCGAACTGGAACCGATATCGGCGGTGAACCTCAACAGCGTCGCCTGCAGATTGTCGGAGCGTGGCTCAAACGTCGCCTCGCCGGAGGCCAGCCGCTGGTTATAGGCAAGTAAGGATTTGCGCGCCGCCCGATATTGCTCCTCGGAGGACGCGGTCGGCTTCCACGAAGTAGCGAAATTGAAAACCCATACATCGCCCGGGTATTTCAGCAAGCCGGCGGCGTTGTCCAAATCCTTGTCGACCTCGCTCGATCCGCGGGTCCGGCCAAGCTGGTCCGACAATTCAAGCGCATATCGAGACAGCGCATAAATCATGCCTTGCTGAAAATTAGGCATATTGTCCAGTAGGGAGCCCGGCAGAAAAAACGGGTCATTGGCGACCCAGCGATTGCTGTCGACCTCGCGGTCGATGAGAGCGGCTGTGAGGGCGACGGAGCGACTGCCACCCGCCGCGACCGTCTTCGGCTCGAACGTCGTGTCATCAGAAATCTTGTGCACGACCGCGATGCCGATCAGGTAATACAGCACAATCAGGCCGATAAGCCCGATCACGCCCATTCCACCGGCCCGTACCAGGCGTGGCACGATGCTACGCTTGGGCGCGCTGTACTCGTCCTCCCAGTCCGATTCATCGCGCGTCATTCGGTTCGTCCCGCGTTTTCGATTGGCTTACAGATAAGCATGATGCGCAGAATTGCAAAATGCCGGATCGCCGCACCTATCGGCGGGGCACCGGCATCACCGCGCAAAACGTCGCAAATTTAGGCCAAATCCAGCAATTTTTATTCGATAATTTTTGAACGACCCCGTTGGTTGGCCTCCAAGCCCATCCAGTCCGGCAATCTCGATCCCCGCGCGCCGATCCGGGTTTGACCGGTTTCAACCCGGATCAGAGGTACCGCGCAGACATTTATAGATCACCGGAACCAACGCAAGCAGAGCAAGCCCGGAGAAACCAAGCAGCATCTCGTCGGTGAAGACCGAGGCCAGGGAAAGCTCTTCGCCACTGGCAAAACTCTTATCCAAACCGCTGCCCACCAGGGTAAAGACAAGCGAGCCAGGAATGATTCCGACGAAGGTCCCGATCACATAGATCGAGATCCGGACCCCTAGAAACGCCGGCACTAGGTTGACCACGAAGAACGGGAACAAGGGAATCAGCCGCAAAAACAACAGATAGCTTAGCCCGTTCCGTCGAAACCCTTCCCGCATTCGCTCGACCGCCGAGCCGGCCCGACTGCGCAGGACATCGGCAAAGGCCGTACGCGCCGCCAGGAACAGCAGGGTCGCGCCAAGCGTTGCGCCAAGAACCGAAAAGATCGCCCCAAAAATACTACCAAACAAAAACCCACCACTAACCGTCAGCAGCGCCCCGCCGGGTATCGAAAGCGCGGTAGCGGCGGCATAAATCCCACAGAACAGCAGTGCCGACAGCAGATAACGCGCGGCCACGAACTCGGTCAGTACTTCACGATGCTGACGCAGCGTGTCGACGTCCAAATACTCGTCCACACCCAGGAAGAACACCATGCCCAGGCCGGCGATCAAAACCAAAAACGGGAGCACTTTTCGGAAGCTCGGCACTTAGGGTCGCCTTTTCGATGAAGCCGGATCGCCAGCAGGCTCAGTCATGGTCCGATTAATGCCAAAGTGCGTCACATTTTGCATCAAGACTTCGTGAGGTCTATCGGCGCCCGGCACTTCAAGTATCGCGCACCATTAATAAAGCTTGGTGCGGTAACCCTCTTCGATGCCCCGATCCGCCGCCTCGACATCACCGCCGCCCATCTGCTCGGTGATTATCTGGCCAAGCGACGGGAAGGATTTCCGCTCAATCCTGTGCTCATCACTCCATAGTTTTGAGCGCATGAATGCCTTGGCACAATGCAAGTAAGCCTCCTTCACATCAACCACCAGCGCCGAGAGCGGCGGGCGCTCATTGACCAGCATACTGTCCAACACGGCGGCATCGGTGACGATCCGGGCGATCCCGTTCACCCTCAGAGTCTCGTTCATGCCCGGCACCATGAACAGCATCCCAACGCCCGGATTATCCAGAATGTTGAGCAGGGTGTCGGTCCGGTTGTTGCCCGGGCGGTCCGGGATCACCAAGGTCTTCTCGTCACTCACCAGCACGAAACCCGGCGCGTCTCCCTTGGGAGACACGTCGCCCAATCCATCCGCCCCCATGGTGCCGATCACCATGAACGGCGAGAGCGCGATGAAGGCGCGGCAATGCTTGTCAAGATGGTCCAACTGCTTACCAACGGCCCGCTCGCTGGGCTCGCCATAGCGTTCCTTCAAATCCTTGGTATTTGCAATCGTCGCTTGCGTTTCCATGAACCCGGCCTCCGATGCGTGAACGTCAGGGCTTTATAACCGATACTCGACAGCGCCGTCTCACGTATCAGATGAATTAGACAGGACCGAGGGAACCTGTTGAGATAGCCATGCGGCGGCGGCACAGTCGGCTATCGATCCACGATCAACCGGGCGAAAAATATGACGACGGAATACGGGGCTGCGGTCCCTTGGCAGGAAGATCTGTTCACCCTGCTGCGCGAAAATGACGTGAACCTGTTTTGCTATGTGCCGGACGGCGGCCATAAAACTCTGATCAACCGGTCGATCGAGGATCCGGAGGTGATTTCGGTGCCGCTGACCACCGAGGAGGAGGGGGTGGCGATGTGCGCCGGCGCTCATCTCGGCGGCAAGAAGGCGGTGCTGCTGATGCAGTCGAGCGGCGTCGGCAACTGCGTCAACATGTTCGCCTTGATCAAGGGCGGGCAATTCCCCCTGGTCACCCTGGTCACCATGCGTGGCGAGTTCGGCGAGATGAACCCGTGGCAGGTACCGATGGGCACGGCCGTGCAACCGGTGGTCGAGGCGATGGGCATGCATTGCCTGCGCGCCGAATCCTCCGAGGAGGTAGGGCCGACTGTCCAGGCGGCGCTGAACATGGCCTATAAATCAAACCAGGGCGTCGCGGTCCTACTGACTCAAAAACTGATCGGCGCCAAGGCGTTTTGAGCCGATGGTCCGAACCGGATGATTTGATATGAACGAAGCAAGACTTCTCGACCGCAAAATGGCCGTCCCGGCGATAGTCGGCGACCCCTCGGATCTGCTGATTGTCTGCGGCCTTGCCGGTGCGTCCAAGGATATCGCGCATCTGACCGATGATGGCGACAACATCTTTACCATGGCCGGCGCCATGGGCGGCGCCACGGCGATGGGTCTCGGCCTGGCCCTGTCACGGCCGGACAAGCGGGTGCTGGTGGTTACCGGTGATGGCGAGTTGTTGATGAATGTCGGCACCCTGGCCACGGTCGGCATCATGAAGCCGGCTAACCTGTCGATTCTCTGCGTCGATAACGGCCATTATGGCGAGACCGGCTATCAGGAAAGCCACACCCAGCGCGGCGTTGATCTTGAGGTGATTGCTCAGGGCTCGGCTATACCGGTGACCCGCACCGTCACCACCGAAGACCAAATCGCCGAGGCGGCGCAGGTGTTGCGCAACACGAACGCGTCAAGCTTCATCCTGCTGCGGGTAAGCACCGAGCCGCCGCCAGCGGTCAAGCGCTCGATGGATGCGAGCGAGCGGAAGACGGCTTTTCGCAGGGCGCTGCTCGGCACCCGCTGATGGCGGGGGAGCGCGACGCTGGAGGGAGCACTAAAGGCGGCAAGGCCCACCTATCGTTCGACGCGGCCCGAGCCCTGGCGCATGAGGTGTTCCTGGCCAATGGCTGTTCCGGGGATGTCGCGGCGATATTGGCCGATGTGATCCTGCTTTGTGAGCGTGATGGGCCAACGAGCCACGGCTTCTTCTCGATGTACAACTACATGTTCGGCCTGCGCGGCGGGCATGTGAACGGCGTCGGCGAGCCGACGGCGCAGCGGGCCAGCCCTGGCGTCATCCGCGTCGATGGCGACAACGGCTATGGCCAAGTGGCGATCCGCCGGTTTCGCCCTGACCTGATCGAGGCCACCCGGGAGACCGGCATCGCCACGATGGCGATCCGGAACGCCCACAATATCGGCCCCCTGCGCCATGACCTGGAGCCGCTCGCCGATGCCGGGTTGGTGGCTTTCACCTGTGTGGTCTCGCGCCCGCATATGACACCGCATGGCGGCACCAAAAAGCTGTTCGGCACCGATCCGATCGCCTTTGCCTGCCCGCGCCGGGACGCCGAGCCGATCGTCTGGGACATGGCGACCAGCGCCGTCAGCCTGATGGAAATCAAGGTCGCCGCCGAAACCGGCGAGGCGATCCCGCCGAACGCCGCGGTCGATAAGCATGGCGAGCCAACCACCGATTCCCGCGCCGCCAGCGATGGCGGCATGCTGTTACCTTTCGCCGGTCACAAAGGCTCGGCCATCGCCTTCATGGTCGAGCTACTTGCTGCCGGCCTTACGGGAGGCCGCTTCGCCTTCGAGGACGCGGATCCCGACGCCAAGGGTTATGCCGGCGCCAATCGTGGCCAGACCATCATCGCGATGGACCCCGAGGTCCTGCACGGTCCCGGCTTCACCGACCGGGTGGCGGATTTTCTCGCTGCCTATGGCGACAGCACCGACCAGCGTATACCCGGCGATGGGCGGTTGGCGCGGCGCCAACGGGCCAGCGCCGAGGGCATTTTCCTTAATACCGGTCTGCTGGAGACGGTTCGGGGGTTTCTAAAACCCTGCGCTTAATATTTTTCTCTACGCCGGCTTTGGCTGGCTATTTCAGCGACACCAGCTGACCACGGCGCGCCGAAAGATACGCCGCGTCGATGATCCGCATCGCCGGTTCAAGATCACCGAGACCGGGCGATGGCTCCCGGCCGGCCGCTATATCCGCCAGGAACCGCTCGACAAACTGTCCGTACATAGGGTCGGAATCGAGGTTCATCTCAACTAGTTCAGCCGGCTTGCCGGGCCGATGAATCACGACGCCACCGGGGTGGGTCTGAACATAATGCTCGATGCTGGTCAGACTGAACGAGTACTCGCGCTTGGCCGGCACGTCGGGGAAGTTATAGCCGGTCTCGATCAACGCCCGGCCACCGCCTTCCGATGACAGGGTGAGCAACGCGGTATCCTCGACCGCCGCGCCATGCAGGCAATGATCAATATGGGCGAACACCCGGTCCGGCGGCGACGGCAGGAGCCCCAGCGCCAGATCGACGAAATGCACCGCGAGATTCATCAAGCAACCACCGCCGCTGATTACCGGATCAAGCATCCAGCCATTGCCCGACAGCGGGTAACGGCTCGGTGGTCCGGCATTGAAGCGCCAGGCGGTCGATGCAAAACGTGCCCCCTCAGCATTGATCAGCCGATCAAGCAATGCCTGCAAAGGCCCGACACGCTGCACCAGCGGCACCGCCACCGGCACGCCGGCGGTTTTCGCCAGCTGGCAGAGATCCGCGACATTCGCCGCGTCCAGCCCGGCTGGCTTCTCGATGGCGAAGGCAATGCGCCTATCCAGCAGCGTTCTAGCGATCACCGGCATTTCGCCGTGGCGGCCGAAGGCAAAGGCCGCATCCGGCGCGGTATCCTTTAACAGTTCGCGCCAATCCAGATGCCCGGGACAGTCGAATAGACTGGCGTAACGCGCTCGAATCTCCGGATCACGTTCCGACAGCCCGACGATCTCCACCCCCGAGGCCAACAGAGCGTCGATATAAAGCGGGAAATGCCAATGCGAGACTTCGAGCAGGACGACTTTCATGGCAGGATGTCCACTGGTTAAGATCGTTGTCCGCCAAAGCAGGGCTACGAAGTTTAAGGTGTTTTTCGAGCCGAATGCCAGTTGAATGGAACAGACCTGGCCCCAGGACCAGACGAAAAGGAAAATCTAATGCCGCTATTGGGTAAGGGCGTCGCCGCGATCTGGCACAATGTCGCCGCAGAGGTTCAGGTCGATTATAACCATTGGCATGTGCATGAGCATGTACCCGAGCGGGTCTCAATCCAGGGCTTCCTGCGAGGCCGACGTTATGTGGCGATCCAGGGCGCGCCGGAATTTTTCCATTTCTATGAGACTGAGTCGCTGGCGACCCTGACCTCGAAAGCCTATCTCGACCGGCTGAATAATCCCAGCGAATGGACCCGGCGCGTTGGGCCGACGATCAAGGACAACAACCGGACCTTGAGCCAGGTAGTGACCTCTGCCGGCATCGGCGGCGGAGCGGCTATCCTGACCGCCAGAGTAGCGACGCAAGCGGGCCGCGATGCCGGGTTTTCGAACTGGCTTTCCAGCGAGGTGTTTCCGGCTCTGATTGAACGGCCCGGCATTGTCGCGGCCCACCTGCTGCAAGGCGATCAGGCATCAAGTGCTACCCAGACTGAGGAAAAAGCGATGCGCGACCGCCCTGACGATGTCGCGGATTGGGTTATCTTTATCGAGGCCATCGAGGTCGGACCGCTGGAACCGCTCTGGCAAGATGGCGTACTGTCGGAGGCATCGCTGAAACAGCATGGTGCGGCGCGCGCGGCGCTCGGCACCTACCGGCTGCACTACACCTTGTCGGCGGAGGATTTGCGCTAAGAAAATAATTCGGTAACTTATTCAGTCTTTTTCGGTTTCGCGGCAGCCTTGGCTTTCTCTTCTTCCTCCCAGGCTTTTTCCGCCGCCTGTTTGTCGCGATGGACCTGGAGATAGCTTGACGATATCCGGTCGCCGTTCCACCGCCCCTTGGTCCACCATTCGACGGCTTTGTCTATATCCTGCTCGATCCCGAACCCGCCAGAAAGGAGGAACCCGAGCATGCCTTGCGAGAAACCATCGCCCGCCTCGGCGCCGCGTTGGAACCATTCCGCCGCGCGCGTCAGATCATTTTGATTCTGATAGATCTGCCCCATCGTCCCATAGGCCTGTATAATGCCCATATCGAGCGCCATTTGAGCGAATTCAACCGCCTTGGCCTCGTTTCTCTCAATCATGTTGCCCTGATTGTAAAGCAGGCTAAGAGTGATCATCGCGCTGGCATCCTTGGCCTCCACCGCCGCCCGTTTCAAGAGAGCCAGCCCCTCCTTAGCTTGCTCGCTGCCGGGTTTCGCTTTCGGTAAGCTCAGGACAGACATCGCATAGGCAATCATCGCCTCGCCGTTGCCGGCATTGATCATCTTCCGTAGCGCTTTTGCAGCTCGCTTTGGGTTTTCCGGCCCGGTGCCGCCGGGCAAAAATTCCAAGGCCGCCTTAACCCGCGCGGACGAATGATCGGACTTCAGGGTATTCAACAGCAACAGCCAGGCAGCCTCAGCATCCTTTTCGACGGTATCGCCTGTACCCAGGAATTGCGCCATCATCACCATCGCCGGAGGATGACCAAGCTCGGCGGCCTGCTCTATCAACTTTACGCCGGCCTTCTTATCTCCCTTGGCGAAAAGCGTGTAGGCCCCGCTGATCAAAATGTCACCCTCCTTCGGGGCAGCCTCTCGCGCGGCAGCGCAAACCGCGTGCGCATGATCAACCGCCGCAGTAACCTTGGCTCGTTCCTCAGCCGGTGCCTGCGGATCGGTGGCGCGAACCCAAAGCCTGATTTTCTCCACTTCCGCGGCGCAGGCAGTTGACGTCCCGGCGGCAGCTAGTGCCGCACCCGATGGGACACCAGGCAGCACGAATTGCGTGATCACCAAGGTGGCGCCGAGAGCAACGGCGCCCCAGGGGGCGCGGAAAGTTAGTACAGAGGCTACGGACATGATGGCTCCTCATCCTTCAACGACGACCAGGTCACCTTACGACAAGCCGGTGGGCTCGCAGGTTAACGAATGCGCGATGGATACGCGGTGCGGTGTCCCCGTGTCCATGCCCGGAGCACGATCAATTTAAGTTGAGTCACCACTAATGTGGCAATGACGCGCTTTGGCGCTATTCTGGCAAGTGGACCCTCGTCCTGACAATCCCGGAGTTTGAAGGCCATGGCGCAAATCCGTATCCCCGCTACCTTCATGCGCGGCGGCTCATCTAAGGGCGTGTTCTTTCATGACGTCGACCTGCCCACCGATCCGACCACCCGCGACCAGATCTTCCTTCGGGCTATCGGCAGTCCAGATCCTTATGGCCGGCAGTTAAATGGCTTGGGCGGCGGGGTATCCTCGGTTTCCAAAGCCGTCGTGATTGGCAAGCCAAGCCGGCCCGACGCCGATGTTGACTATACTTTCGCCCAAGTCTCGGTTGGAACGCCGGTGGTCGACTATGCCTCGAATTGCGGCAATCTTTCCTCGGCCGTCGGCCCATTTGCCATAGATACGGGCTTGCTTGCGGACAAACCGACCACCGCCGCAGATCAGCAGCGCGAGGTGCTAATCCACAACACCAACTCGGGGAAGATCATCCGCTCCACCGTGCCTCTGGAGGATGGCCAGGCCCGTGTCGAAGGAACCTTCGAGATCCCCGGCGTTGGCGGTAGCGGTGCGCGCATCCGCCTTGATTTCCTCGACCCCGGCGGCACAACGACCGGCGCCCTGCTGCCAACCGGGAATACAGTCGATACCATCACCGTCGACGGAGCCGGCGACTTTGAAATGTCAATGGTCGATTCCAGCGTACCCTGCGTGTTCCTAGACGCCGCGCGGTTCGGTCTTTCCGGGGCCGAAACCGTTGCCGAGCTGGAGGCCCAGCCCGATCTGATGACCTTGGTCGAGCAAGTGCGTCGTGTCGCCGCCGTACATATGGGCTTGGCCAAAACTCCGGAAACCGCGCCTGGGTCGGCTCCTAAGCTTGGCTTGGTAGCCCGGCCGACATGCTACAGCACCTTGGCCGGCCAGAGCATCCCACCGGACGCTGCCGATCTGGCGGTTCGCATCTGGTCGATGGGCCAGGTGCACCGGGTGCTGCCCTTGACTGGCGCGTTATGCCTTGCCGTAGCCTGCAGGATCCCCGGAACCCTCTGCCATGATCTGTTGACCGGCGGTAACCAGGGTGATGTCCGCTTGGCCAATCCCTCAGGCGTGTTACCCCTGGACGCCCAGGTTCACGTCGACGAAAGAGGCGCAAAAGCCCTGCAGGTCACCGCTTATCGGACCGCCCGAACTCTGATGGAAGGCAATATATTGATCCCAGCGCCAAATTGAGCGGGGATTGAAAGATCAATCATAAAGTTCGGGCATCCGCCAACGATAGCTTGTCCGCAATTCATCGGCCTTTGCAATCAGTTCCAGATACCAGGCGTGTCGCGCTTCGCAGTGGCCGAGGGGAATATTTTTAATCAGATCAATTGGATCAAACGGCATAACGAATTCAATACAGTTACGGGTGGTGGTATTCTTGCGAATTGTTTTAACTTCTAGCTCCTTATTTATCTCCCAGAGAAAGAGAATACCATGACCATCGAGACGGTCCTCAGCAGCACCCGTATGATCCCAGTCCTTACCATCAACCGGGTAGAGGACGCGGTTCCCCTGTGCACCACTTTGGTCGAGGCTGGATTGCTGGTTCTGGAAATTACCCTGCGCACCGCGCCGGCCCTAGCGGCGGTGGCGGCGGCGGCCAAGGCGCTGCCGGAGGCGACGATCGGCGTTGGCACCCTGCTTGATAGCGCGGATTTTGCCCGCGCCCGGGACGCCGGTGCGCTTTTCGCGGTCTCGCCAGGGTTGAATATGGATCTAGTCGACGATGCGAAAGCCGCTGGCATCAACTATCTGCCAGGTATTCAGACTAGCTCGGAGGCCATGACCGGCTATCGCGCGGGATTGCGCTCGCTGAAATTCTTTCCAGCCAAGGCTTCCGGCGGCGCCCATGCCTTGCAGCAGCTGGCGCCGCTTTATCCGGGACTCCGGTTTTGCCCAACCGGGGGGATTGGTTTCGCCGACGCGCCGGCCTATCTCGCCGAACCCAATGTCATATGCTTTGGCGGCGGCCTGGCCTCACCAGCGGGTTTGGTCGCGGCAGGGGACTGGTCCGCGATCAGTGAACTCGCAAAACGCGCCGCGTCGCTTTAAGTGGTGGACGAATAGGTCGCGGCCACCAGCGCCTCGACCTCGCAGCGGGTTGGGATACCCGTCCGGCCGCCGAAGCGGCTGCATTTGATCGCCGCCGCGGCGCAGGCAAATCTACCCGCATCGGCGACACTCATTCCCTCGGTGATGGCGACCGCGAAAGAGCCGTGAAAGACGTCACCGGCCGCCAAGGTATCAATCACCTCGACCCTGGGCGCCGGCACCGTCCGGACGGTGCCGGCCTCGACCCAGGCAAAACCGTGCTCGCCCAGAGTGACCCCCATGCAGCCGTCAAATGCGGCAGCACATTCCGGCAATGCCTGCAGAATATCTTCACGGCCGCTGAACAACCGGAACCCAGGTTCGGAAAAGATCGCGTGGGTCCCCAGAGGCGCCAATTGCCGTAGAATTTCAGGGGTGGTCACATCGCCATCAAAAACCCGAATCATCCCCCGCCGCTTGGCCTCGGTGAGGATGCGCATGGATCCCTCGGGCCAGCGCACATCGGCCAAAATGCAATCCACCCCGTCCAATTGCTCAATCGGTAGCCAGGACGGATCCGAGCCGAGCCGGGGATCAAAATACGGCACCACCAACCGCTGCCCCTGGCCATCGACGATCACCGAGGAAAGACCGGTCCGCGCGCCCTCGGTCCGATGAATAAACCGTGTATCGACCCCGGCATCCTCGAGATCAATCATGAAAAAATCGCCGATCCGGTCCGTGCCGATGCGTCCCCAGACCACGACCTCGCCGCCCATCGCCGCCACGGCACAAGCCGCCGCGACCGCCATTCCAGCGCCGATCACCACCCCGTCCTCGGCCATCACCTTGGCGTCGCCGGCCGGGACTTGGTCAACCCGTAGGATCGAATCGACCACACAGGCGCCGAGGCTAATGAACCGCTTGGCACCGGATTTCGTGCCCGTTGTCGGTTGCGGCATAATTGCGGCCTCCTTAGCGTTAACTGGGAAAATCTCCGGCGAAACATCTGGTCGCCATTCACCGAGTGCGATAAAGAGCACCGGCATTCAATCATCGCAAGTGACGCGTGCTAACCATGCTTACCGGGTGGACTATCGATCAAGTCGGAGACCGACGACGACGCGCGCGCAAGACGCGTCCATCGACGCAGTTCCGTTGATTCTCAGCCATTCGGTCGGGGTGACGATACCCTCCCGACCGACGAGGCCCCGATGTTCATCAATGCCCCGCGGTGTTCACCATCACCCGCGAAACCCTTGGCGATCACCCAGCCACGGAGGTGGGCTCTCGGCGGCGCGGCAGAGCCTGGTTTCGCCAACCTGCCGCGCGCAGCCTGAACGGGGAGCCGCTGAATGACCGAAGCTTTACTCGGTTGGAGTTTCATCGTTTGGGCGGTCGCGGTCGGCGCCTGCCTACTCGCCGGGATCGTGCGCGGGATCGTCGGCTTCGGTTATGCCCTGATCGTGATCAGCGCCCTCAACCTCGTTGCCCTACCGGCCGAGGTGGTGCCGCTGGCGACAATCCTCGACCTGCTTGGTGGTATCAATATGATTCCCCGAGTCTGGCGGGACGTGCATTGGAGCGGTGCGCGATGGCTGGGGCTTGGCGCGCTGATCGGCATCCCGGCGGGGATCTGGCTATTGGTCAGCCTGAACGCAGACGCCATGCGACTCGGCATATCACTGGCCATCCTAGTCTCGGTTATCCTGATCGCCCGAGGCTTGGCCTTCGCCAAGCTTCCGAGCAGTCCTCTGTTGTTTCTGACTGGCGGCCTTTCAGGATTTTTGAGCGGCTCCGGCGGCATCCCTGGCCCGCCGGTTATCTTACTCTATCTGTCCTCGCCGCTGCCGATCATCACCACCCGGGCGACCACGGTGGCGTTTTTGCTGCTGGTCGATTCGGTCGCCCTGATTGGCATGAGCAGCCAGGACCTGGTGACGTCGCAAACCCTACTGCGCGCCGCAGCCTTAATCCCCGTGACGTTCCTCGGGATCAGCATTGGCGCAGGGTTGTTCAAATTCGCTAAACCGGCCCAAGTCAAAACCTCGGCGCTTTGGCTGCTAGCGGTGCTGGCGATTGTCGGGGTTGGCAAGGTTCTGATACCCTAGCCCTGCTTTGCAACCACTGGCTTGCCCGGACCCGAATGCGGACACTTTTCCACCTACCCCTTGACCCGTTCTCCCGCAAGATTCGGATCGTGTTGAGCGAAAAGAAAATTGAGGTAGAACTGACCATCGAGCAGTTCTGGGAACGCCGCGACGGCTTCCTCGCCCTCAATCCCGCCGGCACCGTGCCGGTGCTGCAGGAGCCCGACGGAACGGTCATCGCCCCGTCCCAGGCGATCGCGGAGTATCTCGATGAAACAGTACCCGAGCCCGCGTTGATCCGGGGCAACGCGGCCCAACGCGCCGAGGTACGCCGCCTCTGCGCCTGGTTCGACCTGAAGTTCCACCGCGAAGTAACCGAGCATCTGTTCGGTGAAAAACTGATGAAACGTTTCCTCGGCCTCGGCGAACCTAACACTGCGGCGATCCGCGCCGGCCATGCCAACATGGACACCCATCTCAGTTATATTGGTTATTTGGCGGACCGACGGACCTGGCTTGCCGGCGATCATTTCTCACTCGCGGATATCGCCGCAGCAGCCCAGATCTCCTGCGTCGACTATCTCGGCGATGTGCCTTGGGAAGACTACCAAGAAGCCAAGCTGTGGTACGCCCGGATCAAATCGCGGCCCAGCTTCCAACCGCTGCTGGAGGATTACGTCCCAGGCATGCGGCCACCGGCGCATTACACCAATCTGGATTTCTAGAGCGCCGGATGTCCACCAACCCATCGCCGGCCACGCCCCGCTATGTGTTTTGGAGACTGGCCGGTTTCTATGCCACCTATTTCTTAGCAATCGGTATTTATATGCCGTATTGGCCGCTCTGGCTCGACGGCAAAGGACTGACGCCGGTCGAGATCGGCTGGGTATTGGCCGGCGCCTTCTGGATCAAGGTCGCGGCCCAGCCGACGGTCGCACGGATCGCCGATTGGCGGGGCCGAACCAGAGGACTTACCACCGGTTTGATGGCTTTGGCCGCCATTGGCTTTGCCGCGATCACCACCGCCGATGGCTTTTGGCCGCTTTTGATCATCGCCGGGGTGACCGCCGCCTGCTACCAGCCGGTATTGCCAGTGATGGAAAGCGTGGTGCTCAGGCATGTCGACGCCCACCGCCTCGACTATGGCCGGATCAGGCTTTGGGGCTCGGTGACCTTCGTCATGGGAACGGTCGGTATCGGCTGGTGGATCGATGGCCGATCAGCGACCTCGGTGGTCTGGTTCATGGCCGCAGCCATGGCCCTAGTGGCGGTAGCCTGCGCGCTGGCCCCCGACCGGCCGGCACAGACATCGAACCGCAGCGACATTGGACTGACCGCGCTGTTCCTCAAGCCCGCGTTTCTTTTGTTTCTGCTGACCACCGCGCTGATCAATTCTAGCCACGCGGTTCTGTATGGTTTTGCCACCCTGCATTGGCATAATCTCGGCCATGGCGAGACGTTGATCGGGATGTTTTGGGCCATCGGAGTGATCGCCGAGATCGGTCTGTTCGCCATCGCCGGGCGCTATCGGGATAAGCTCGGCGCGGTGACCCTGCTAGCGCTGGCGGCGCTTGGCGGCGTCATAAGGTGGCCTTTGCTGGCGGTAACCGAGGATGCCGCTGGCTTGCTGGCCCTGCAGATCCTGCACGGCCTGACCTTCGGCGCCGGCCATCTCGGCGCCATGTCCTTCCTGTCCGGCAGCATCCCAGCGGAATTATCGGCGACCGGCCAAAGCCTCTACTACGCACTGATTGGCGGGGTATTCGCCGGTTGCATGTTTCCGATGGCCGGCTGGCTCTATAGCGATCTCAGCGGCGATGCCTTCCTGGTCATGGGAAGCTTCAGCGCCGCTGCGCTGCTTGGCGTGTTCTGTCTGTCCCGAGTGTGGCATGGGGCGGACGCAGTGGAGCATAGGAAAAAAACTGAAAAAAGATCGTCTATAAGCTGATATAAATGGCAATAAGCATTCATATTTTTTTAAACATATCGCGAGGAAATTTCTCAGGCCCATCCCAAGATACCGATGATATTCTGGCTGGAATCCTTATTCTTGCCGGACCCATGATTCCCTATTTGATCTGTCTTCTTGCCTCGCGAAAAGTAGTAAATTCAGCCTTGGTCTTGCCAGTTGTGGTGTTTGTGATTTGTAACGATGCCTTCACCTATGTCGACGTGTTGATTGCCTCCACCTCTTCGACAGCGGCAATCAGGTTGGTCGTGGTCCCTTTCCTTAACCTCATAATCGCGCTTCCCTTTGGTTTTTTAATTAACTGGCTGTTGACCCAATTGGGACCGTTAAAAACGAGGCCGCTGGTCGCCAACCAATAGACTCCGCCGCGTCAGTCGTATGATTTGGTTTAGCCGCAGTCCGTTAAATCGCCGATTAATCACCATCCGGTGTTTTAATTTGATGCTTTTGCATCACCGGCACCAAAAACAGGCTGAATACGATCACCAGGACCGGGATGCCGAAAGCCTTGAACGATACCCAGGTATCGGTGTCGACTGACCGCCAGACCACCTCGTTCACCACTGCCAGAACGATAAACATACCGATCCAGCGCTTGGTCATGATCAGCCAGCCCTCGTCGGTCAGTTGCATGACTCGGCCGAGCATCACCTTCATCAGATTGCGCCGCAGCACGATCCCGGTGGTCAGCGCCGATGCGAACAGCAGATTGACGATGGTCGGCTTGAGCTTGATGAAAATCTCATTATCGAAGACCAGGGTGAGGCCACCGAAGATCATCACAAAGACACAGGTTATCGCCGGCATCAGCGGAACCCTGCGCTCCATTGTGTAGGTGATGCCGATCGCCACGATCGTCGCCGCCATCAGCGCCGCCGTTCCAGCCATGATGCCGTACAAATAATTCGCCGCGAAGAACACGGCCAACGGGCCAAGGTCCACAGCCGTTCGCTGGCCCGAGGTAAGCTCTCTATTCACTTGATTCTCCTTAAGCCGCGACTTGGTCACGCAGGCCGACCAACGCCGCCGCGCGACGAATCAGTTCTGGCCCGGCATCCGATTGGCGAGCTTCCTCACCCAACGTACGGCGCCAGGTGCGGGCGCCTGGTAGTCCGTGAAACAATCCCATCATGTGTCGGGTGATCGATTTTAGCGGCACATTCCGATCCGCCTGCTGCCCGGCATAGTCAGCCATCGCCTCGACCACGACCCAACGGTCCGGCGCACCGGTATCATCGCCAAACAACCGACGGTCTACCTCGGCGAGCACCCAGGGAGTCTGATAAGCTGCCCGACCCAACATCACGCCATCAAGCGCGACCCCGTCCAAACTGGCCAGATGCGATGCCGCCTCATCGAGATTGACGATCCCGCCATTAACCACGACGGTAAGGTCCGGGCGGGCGGCTTTTACCGCATGCACCAGAGCGTAATCCAGGGGCGGCACGTCGCGGTTCTCCGCCGGGCTCAATCCAGAAAGCCAGGCCTTACGGGCATGCACAAGAAAAACCTTGCAACCGGCGGCGGCGACCCGGTCGATGAAATCCGGCAGCGCCTCGGCGGGATTTTGCTCATCTACACCGATCCGACATTTCACCGTCACCGGGATTGAAGTCGCGGCACGCATTGCCGCCACGCATTCCGCCACCAGATCCGGCTCGCGCATCAGGCAGGCGCCAAAGCGACCGGACTGCACCCGGTCACTCGGGCAGCCGACATTGATATTGACCTCGTCATAGCCCCAATCCTCGGCGATCCGCGCGCAGGCAGCCATGTCATCCGGCGCCGCGCCGCCGATCTGCAAGGCAAGCGGGTGCTCCGCCACGTCGAAATCCAAGAGTCTGGCTCGGTCCCCGCGCAGGATCGCCTGGGCTGTTTTCATCTCGGTATAAAACCGGGCGTGGCGCGAAATCTGGCGCAGGAAATACCGGTCATGCCGATCCGTCCAGTCCATCATCGGCGCCACCAGAAACCGGTGTGATGTGTTTGAGGCGATCATCCGACCTGACATAAGGCAAAACCGCGCGTGTTTGAAGGTTTCTCATACCGGAACTTTTCCGGGGCGGTCCCAGTGGTAAGATTGCAATCGCGGATTCGCAAGCTGCTACATAGGAATTGGACCATGGCGACCACCGTCATCCACAACATTGCCTGGACCATCACCTAGCATCCGAGTGACCAACGACACGTGTATCTGCGCGACACCGATATCGCGTTCACCGACGATCGGATTAGCCATGTCAACCG
Source organism: uncultured Alphaproteobacteria bacterium (assembly GCA_937776645.1). Lineage (GTDB taxonomy): Bacteria > Pseudomonadota > Alphaproteobacteria > Thalassobaculales > Thalassobaculaceae > JADHLJ01. Next base: position 87,823 of record CALMRI010000045.1, read on the forward strand.
ACCCCACCAAGGCGAAGCGGATACCAAGATCGATGGTCATGATCACATAGCCATGCCAGGATTGATCAATATCCACAGCCATCCCTCCAGCGAACGTTCACGCAAAGGCATCACCGACGAAATTCGCAGCCTCGGCTTTTTCCATTCCTCGCTGTATGAGTTTCTGACGATCTTCAACAATGCTCCCGAAGGCTTTGCCGCCAACGTCCGCGTGGCGATGGGCAAGCTGTTGCTTTCGAGAGTGACGACGGTTGTTGATATCTCGCCGCCGTTCGACGCCTGGCTCGGCATCCTGGCGGGATCCGGCATTCGGGCCTGCGCCGCACCGGGCTTTCGCGATGCCCACTGGTCCAGCGCCAACAGCCATCAGCTGTCATACGAATGGGACGAGGCCAACGGCCGGGTTGGGTTCGAGCGCGCCCAACGGGTCGTCGATCTGGCGAACCAGCATCCCTCGGGCCGACTGATGGGAATGATCTGTCCGTCACAGATCGACACCTCCGACATTTTTGGCGCCGCTACTATTGGCGGCGCCAGGACCTTGAAACGCGACGACATCGCTCGTCTATCAGTCGGCGCCAATGCAGATCTGGTGCTGGTCGATCTGAAGGCTCCTTCAATGAGGCCGGTGCACGAGCCTCTCCGCTCGCTGATTTTCGTTGCCGGCGACCGGGCGATCCGCGACGTCTTCGTCGAAGGCGCGCGCAGGTCGTGACCGATGGCAAGGTGATGACCACGGATATGGAAAATGCGCTGGAGGCGCTGCAGGAGGCGCAAGCGCGCTCGATGTCCAGTATACACGATGTGGATTGGGCCGGACGCACGGCCGAGGAATTGTCGCTGATGGTCTTCTAGACCCGCGACCGCGTTTAAGCATAAGGGAGACCAACTGATGGTCCGCGTAAAAGATCTATTTCGTCCCGGAGAGCTGATCGTCGCTCCTGGTGTTTTCGATGGCATCTCGGCCCGGATGGCCGACCCGTTCGGTTTCGACATGCTGTACATGACCGGCTATGGCACCGTCGCCTCGCATCTTGGAATGCCGGATGCCGGCATCGCCAGCTATACCGACATGGTGAGCCGGGTAAAGGTGATCGGCGATGTGGTGAAGACGCCCTTTATCGCCGACGCCGATACCGGCTATGGCGGGCTACTCAACGTCCAGCACACGGTGCGGGGTTATGAAGCCGCCGGCGCCGCCGGCATCCAGATCGAAGATCAGGAGTTTCCAAAGAAATGTGGCCACACACCTGGCCGCAAGGTGATCCCGCTGGAAGACATGGTGCAGAAAATCCAGGTCGCGGTGGAAACCCGGGACAGTACGGACTTTCTGATCGTCACCCGCACCGACGCTCGCACCAGTTATGGCCTTGACGAGGCGCTCCGGCGCGGTGAGGCCTTCGCCAAGGCTGGCGCCGATGTGTTGTTCATCGAGTCGCCGGAATCGGTCGAGGAAATGGAAAAGATCTGCGCCAGCTTCGACACCCCGCTATTGGTCAACGTCGTCGACGGCGGCAGTACGCCGGTACTCTCCAAGCAAGCCTATATCGATCTCGGCTACCAGATCGCGATCTATCCCGGCACCGGGTTCATGGCCGCAGCGCAGGCCCTGCATTCGGTTTACGGCTCCTTGAAAGAAACCGGCGCCACTCTCGATCTTAAGGTGCCGCTGCGCGATTTCATGACCTTTTCCCGCGAGATGGGCTTTCAAGAAGTCTGGGACTTCGACAGTGCCCATCAGCGGGGCGCGGCTGAGTAATAGCCAAGACATCCCCTCGAAAGATCTCAACCGAAGGATCATCCGTGACCGGATATAGCGAAACATTCCGCGGCGACGTCTCCACTTGGGAGGTTGATTCGACCGAACATTTCACCGTTGCCTACTACTATGAGAAGTTCGAGGCGGCAACCTGGCGGTTCCTGCGCCAGGCCGGCGTCGACCCGGCGGCGGCCCGGACCACCGAAGCGCTGACCCATTACAAGGCCGAGTTGCGCGGCCGTGATATCTATCGCGTTGAGACTGCGGTGATCGAGGCCGGCGAGACTCCAACCATCGCCCACAGATTGTTCAATGCCGAAACTGGAGGCCTGTGCACGACGATGCAACAGACCCTAAGCGGCATTTCCCTGGCCGGACCGGCGGTGCAATGGGACGGTGATGCGCGTGAAGAGCGACCGGTGCCCAGCGACGATGCCGGTTGGGTTCCAGCGCTAAGTGATATCGCCCGACCGAGCGAGGTCGACTGGGCCGGCAACTTGTCGCTGGCCGGCTATATCCATCGATTTTCAACCGCCAACAGCTTCATCATGTCGGCCTTTGGGATGACATCCGAATACATGATAAAAAATCGGATCGGGCTTTCGACTTTCGAGTTCCAGTTGGTCTTCCATGGCCAGGCCAAGCCCGGGGACATGATCGATGTGGAAAGCTGTATTGCCCAACTCGGCGGCTCGTCGATGCGACTTTACCACCGGATGCGCAACGCTGAGACCGGCGCCGATATCGCCGGTCTTAGCCAGTTTGGCGTACAGCTCGATCTTGACGCTCGGCGACCGTCGCGGATCGCCGATGATCTGCGCGAGCGCGCCCAGGTGTTGCTGGCAACCGGTTGATCGGAGAGACCCCATGCGCGCCGCTGTTCTGACCGCCAAGCAGTCGATCGAGACCATGAGCCGCGACGAGCCGGCACTCGGCCCAACCGGCGTGCGCGTGCGGATCCGCGCCGGCGGCATCTGCGGCTCGGACCTGCATTACTTTCATCACTATCGGATGGGTGACTTTCCGGTGCGAGAGCCCTTCGTGCTGGGTCACGAGGCCGCCGGAGAGGTGACAGAGATCGGCGCCGACGTCACTCGGGTCAAACTTGGCGACAAGGTGACGGTCAACCCGAGCCACCCCTGCGGCACCTGTGAGTTCTGTCTGGCCGGTCGGGCGTTGCTGTGCGACACCATGATGTTCCTCGGCAGCTCGCGGAGGTTTCCGCATATCCAGGGTATGTTCTCCGAGACCTACCGGACCGACGAGCACCAGTGTTTCGTAGTTCCCGACGATCTTTCGATTAATGCCGCCACCTTCGCCGAACCGCTCTCGGTCGCCTTACACGCCACCGGAAAAGCCGGCCCACTGCTGGGCGCCAAGGTGCTGATCTCCGGCTCCGGTCCGATTGGCTCGCTGGTACTCCTGGCGACCAAGCTCGCCGGGGCGGCTTCGGTGACCATGACCGACGTGCTGGACGCGCCGTTGAAGGTGGTCGAGGACATTGGCGCCGATCGGGTGGTGAATGTACGGGATGGTGACGCGGGGTTGGCCGACCCGGCGCGCACCCGCGGCTCCTTCGATGTCGCCTTCGATGCCTCCGGGCATCCCGGCGCCGTGCTCAGCGCGATCAAGTATCTTTGCCCCGGTGGCGTCTTTGTGCAGATCGGTACCTTCGCCAATCCAATGGTCTCGATTCCCACCGACCAGATCATGGTTAAAGAACTGGTGCTCAAAAGTTCGTTCCGCTTCGACAAGGAATTCGCCTGGGCGGTGCGCTATCTCTCCGAGCAGCGCATCAATGTGGCACCGCTGCTCTCGCACAGGTTTCCAATGGACGAGGCGAACGAGGCCTTTCGCATAGCCAGCGATCGCAGCCAATCGATGAAAGTACATCTGACATTTTAGGTTGGCGTGATCAGTACGCCCGCTCGACGCAGAAATCGACGACCTCGGTCAGCGCGTGCTTCGGCTCGCCATCGGGGAAAAGCCCAAGGGCGTCGCGGGCAATGGCCGCGTAATGCCGGGCCCTAGCGATGGTGTCGTCGAGCGCGCCGTGCTGGCGGATCAAGCCTTGCGCCCGTTCCATGTCGCTATCGTGCTGATCGAGGTCCTCCAGGGTTCGGCGCCAGAAGGTGCGCTCCTCCTCGGTGCCGCGGCGAAACGCCAGGATTACCGGCAGGGTGATTTTGCCCTCACGAAAATCATCGCCAACGGTCTTGCCAAGCTCGGCTTGGCGCGCCGAATAATCCAGCGCGTCATCGATTAATTGAAAGGCGATGCCGAGATTGGTGCCATAGGCATCGAGCGCGTCTTCCTCGGCCTTGGGTCGGCTGGCGACAATCGCACCGATCCGCGTCGCCGCCGCGAACAACGCCGCTGTTTTCGCCTGGATGACCTCCAGATACGCGGTCTCGCCGGTTGCGGTGTCATTCGTGGTGATCAATTGCAGCACCTCGCCCTCGGCGATAACCGCCGATGCGCGAGAGAGAATCTTCAGAACCTGCAGCGAGCCGTCACCGACCATTAATTCAAAAGACCGGCTGAACAGAAAATCACCGACCAACACGCTTGCTTGATTGCCCCAGACCGCATTCGCCGATTCCTGGCCTCGGCGTAGATCGCTCTCATCAACCACATCGTCATGGAGCAAGGTCGCGGTATGGATGAACTCCACGCAGGCCGCAAGCCGGACATGTCGGTCACCGCCATAGCCACAGAGCGCGGCGGTGCCCAAGGTCAACATCGGACGCAACCGTTTGCCGCCCGCGGCGATCAGGTGACCGGCAAGCTGAGGGATTAGGTCAACCGGGCTCTGCATATGCTCAAGGATCGTCGCGTTCACCCGATCAAGATCGGCACGTACCAACCGCAGCAGCGGCTCCAGAGACGCTTTTGGCTCGGCGCCGTTCTTCTTGAAATCAACTATCGTGGTCAAGTCTCTGCTCCGATCAGCTTGACGGTTCCCCAACTGGGAGAATAGGACTGGTTTACCGTCGGTCAACCCCGACAGAAAATGCGTCCGCCTTGCTATACCCGAATCACGTCGAAATGTCGGATGAGATCATGAAGGAATTGTTGCGCTCCACGGACTTGGTGCACCTGTCGTTCCTGATAGCGCTGCTACGCGACGGCGGCATCGAGGCGATCACTCTGGATAATCACATGAGCGTTTTGGAAGGCAGCGGGAACGCCATTCCCCGTCGCCTGGTGGTCAGCGTTGAAGATTATGACGCGGCCCAAAGGATTTTAGAGGATGCCGGCGAACACCTCACCGCCCCCTGAACCGGGGCTAACCCGCGATACCCTGCTCGACGGGCAGGTCGTGCTTTGGCAGCCAGCCCAGGGTTATCGCGCGGCGATCGACCCGGTATTGCTGGCCGCCGCCGTCGAAGCCTGGGCCGGCGCCAAAGTGCTGGACCTTGGGTGCGGCGTCGGAACCATCGGGCTGTGCCTGTTGGCGCGGTGCCCAAAGATCTCGGTTACCGGACTGGAGATAGAAGCTGCTCTGGTCGCGTTGGCTGAGCGCAATGCGGTGGAGAACCGCGTCTCTGAAAATTTCCAGACCTATCAAGGATCAGTAGCCCCACTGGCCCAGGGCTCACTTGGTGGCGGCTCGCGGGCAAGCGACGGGATCGAGGCCGGTGACTTTGACATCGTGGTCAGCAATCCACCCTATCTGGAAGCCGGTCGAGTCAGTCTTTCGCCGGACCTGGGCAAGCGAACCGCCGATGTCGAGAGCACCGCCGATCTGGAGACCTGGATCGGGGTGGCATCGCGCGCGCTCAAACCCAAGGGCGCCCTGGCGCTGATTCACCGGGCCGATCGGCTCGATCATATTCTGGCACTGCTGCGGGGCCGCTTCGGCGGCATCACCATTCACCCGCTCTGGCCCAAACAAGGCGTGCCGGCCAAGCGGGTCATCATCCGAGCCCGCAAAGGCACAGCCTCGCCGACCCGACTGGAGCCAGGCACGGTGCTGCACCAAACAGATGGCCAGTATACCGACGCCGCGCGGATGGTGTTGAGCGGTGGCGCGCTAAAGGTCAGTAAAATTAATTAATAAATATGTTTTTTTAATAAATGCGAGTGACAAACTCCTTTGAAACTCGAGGACGTCTTGTCATGACGGTGTTGGAAATGGGCAAGCGGGAAAACTAATCGGAAGGGGCCTCGCCGCCGCTTTAGATAGAAGCCACTCCCGTTGCCGAGCTTGAACCCGACGGCCAACGTATCGGCCGGGCCAACAGCAAGAGAATCCTGCTGATTGGAACCGAGACCAGGCTCGATGCCAGCAATAACCGTTGCCCGCATGAGGGCTATCCGCTGATCGAAGGGTTGATCTCGAACTAGGCCAAGGACTGCGTGCTGACTAGCAACTAATATAATTGAAGATTAGATCTGGTATCCGGCGATCCGGTTAACCTTTTCAATACCTTGGTCCGGGCGGCAGCCTGGGAGCTTCTGCATTTCGACCTTCCGGTGATGACCGCCGCTGACCGGCCAGTACAAGACAACGTGAACTGGCTCAACTTCGCCCACGCGCTGACCTTTGCCAACACCGGACGCAATCAGGCAGAACACCACCCCGAAAACTGGCCGGTAGTGCTGCTACAAATCGCCTGTTTCACTGGCCAAAACACCAAATATACCGACGCAAAACAAGATGTTTCAGTCTGGAAAGTTGACCAGTACGCCGGGGGCGCCGGTCATGTGGTGGCTGCCCTCGGCCATGAAACCGGCGGCGTTCTCATGCTTGGCGAGCAAAAGCGGATGCCGGCCTGGAACAAACGGCGGCCGATGATATCCGCGGTTCGGAAGCCCGTCGCCACCTTGGGGCCATGATCCGGCGCCTATTCCGCCGCCTCGAGCCGAGCGTCCCGCTCGGCCTGCTCCGCCAGCTGGGCGAAGCCATCACGGGTTTGCGGCAATTTTTGCTCGAGGATCCGCGAGGCGACGACGGTGCGCAGGATTTGCGCCGTGCCGCCGCCGATGGTGAACATCCGGGCGTCGCGGGCCAGCCGCTCCATCGGATAGTTGCGCGAATAGCCGCGTGCGCCAAAAACCTGCAACGCGTCGGTGGTGACCTTAAGCGCCATTTCCGAGGTAAATATCTTACCCTGAGCGGCCAGGGTCGCATCGGGGAACGGGCTGCCATTGTGACCGGCGCTCAACGCCGCCTTGTGCAACAGCGCCCGCGCCGCCTCAAGCTGTACCGACATATCGGCCAACATCCATTGCAGGCCCTGGAACTCGGCGATCGGGCGGCCAAACTGTTCGCGCTCCTTGGCAAAAGCCAGGGCATTGCGATAGGCGCCGGCGGCCAGGCCAAGCGCCACCGTTCCGGCCCCGACCCGTTGCGAGTTATAGGCATTCATCAGGTCGGCGAACCCGCGTTTAAAACCGGATGGCGGCATCAGCACCATATCCGCCGGGATCTCCAGATCCTCAAAGATTACCTCGGTCTCGGGAATACCGCGCAGCCCCATGGTCGGCTCGCGGGCGCCTATGTGCAGCCCCTTGGCCTCGCCGCGGATCGCCAGGAAGCCACCGATCCCAAGCTCGCTACCATCCTCGTCGAACACCCGGGCAAAAATCAGATGCAGGCGCGAGACCCCGCCGCCGGTGATCCAGTGCTTCTTGCCATTAACAATATATCCATCGCCGCGTTTGTCGGCGCGGGTGGTCATCAGGCTGGCGGCGCTGCCGGCATCCGGCTCGGTGATGCAGATCGCCGGCTTGTCGCCGGCCAGCACCAGATCCGCCGCCAACCGCTGCTGTGATTTGGTGCCATAGTGGATGATGGCCGAGATCGCGCCCATGTTTCCCTCGACCACGATTCGGCCCGTGGGTCCGCAATAGGAAGCCATCTCCTCGACCACCAGATTGGCCTCCAGAAAGCTTCGCCCCGCCCCGCCCAGTTCCTTGGGAACCGTCATACCCATGAAGCCTGCATCGGTAAGCGCCTTCACATTATCCCAGGGATATTCCTCGGTCCGGTCAACCTCAGCGGCGTTGTCAGCTACCAGTGTTGAGGCCAACTCGCGGGCGCGAGCGCGCAGGCCAAGCTGATCGGTGGTAAGGTCGAAGGACATCGGCGAAATCCTGATTTGTGGAAACATCACGGAACCGTGGATATCTTGAGCGCCCCATTTACGTAAGGCAATCCAATAACATTGATATTTATCTTCAATTTTCTTTACGGTACTGTGCGCCCATGTCCCTTCGCCAACTGGAAACACTGGTCGCTATCGCCGATGCCGGTAGCTTTCATGCCGCTGCCGACCGG